>JAXMEZ010000001.1:0-1817 GCA_046348035.1 Rubrivivax sp.
GAGTCGGGAGAAGCGCTACGTCGCGCGCTGGTCGAACCGCGGCGGCTGGCATCCGGCCGCTCGATCCCGATGACGGCCGGACTGCACGTCGGCGACGGGTTCCTGTTCAAGGAAGGCGGCGGCGCGGGCTTTCACTGCGAGCTGCGCGTTCACGTCGAGCGCGGCTGCGCGAGCGTGGTCATCGCCAACGCCTCGGAGATCGACGTCAAGCGCCTGCTGTCGGAGGCCGACGCCGTGATGCTGGCCTGAAGCCGGCGCGGCGCCGGCGTTTGGCCTCAGGCGCGGCCGAACTCGTCGCCCAGTTCGCGCGCGCGCTTCTGCGCGGCGAAGAGCGCCTTCACGAACGCGGCCTTGACGCCGTCGGCTTCGAGCGACGTGATGGCCGCGTGCGTGGTGCCGCCCTTCGACGTGACCTGCGCCCGCAGCGCCTCGGGCGGCTGGTCGGAGCGACGTGCGAGTTCAGCGGCGCCGTCGAAGGTGGCGATGGCGAGCTGCCGGCCGGCCTCGGCGCCGAGGCCCATCTGCGCCGCCGCTTCCATCATCGCTTCGAGCACGTAGAAGACATACGCCGGGCCCGAGCCCGACAGCGCCGTCACCGCGTCGAGGTCTTCCTCGCGCGGAACCCACAGCGTGCGGCCGGTGGGGGCGAGCAGCGCTTCGACGCGCGCGCGGCCGCCAGCATCCACCGCCGCCGTGGCATACAGGCCCGCGATGCCGCGGCCGATGAGCGCCGGGGTGTTGGGCATCGCGCGCGCGACGCGCGCGCTGCCCGAGGCGCGCGCGATCGCATCGCTGCGGATGCCGGCCATCACCGAGAGTTGCAAGGCACCGCCGATGAAAGGCGCGCAGGGCGCCGCCGCTTCGCCGAACTGCTGCGGCTTCACCGCCCACACCACGGTGCCGGCGCGCGCCAGGCGCTCGTCGGGCGCGGCGAGCGCGTGCACGCCGAAGGCTTCGGCGAGCTTCGTGCGCTGCGCCTCGAACGGCTCGACGACGACGATGTCGGCCGCGCGCGTGCCGGCGGCGACGAGGCCGCCGATCAGCGCCGAGGCCATGTTGCCGCCGCCGACGAAAGCGACGGCGCCTTCGCTGCGCTCGGCGGAAGTCGAGGACGGCGCGGCATTCGATGCTGCGTTCGATGGGTTCGGCGCGGGCATGCGGGCAGTGTAGCGACGCATGCAAAGCCGGCATGGAGCGCTGCCGCGGCGGGCGAACACAGCCGCAACGCGCACCGCTACAGTGCCTGCCTTCGCCGGGCCCGCACGCGGCGATCCCGCGTGCCGGCCTTTCCTTCCGAGGCGACTCTCAGCCCCGCGGCATCCAACGAGACCACACGATGAGCTTCTCGAACCTCTCCTACGTCCATCCCACCGAGCAGAGCCCGTGGGGCACCTACCTCGGGCAGATCGACCGCGTCGTGCCGTACCTCGGCAAGCTGGCGCGCTGGGCCGACACGCTGCGCCGGCCCAAGCGCAGCCTGATCGTCGACATCCCCATCGAGATGGACGACCACTCGATCGGCCACTTCGAGGGCTTTCGCGTGCAGCACAGCCTGACGCGCGGCCCCGGCAAGGGCGGCGTGCGCTACCACCCCGACGTGACGCTCGAGGAGGTGATGGCGCTGGCGGCGTGGATGAGCATCAAGAACGCCGCCGTCAACCTGCCTTACGGCGGCGCCAAGGGCGGCATCCGCGTCGACCCGAGCAAGCTTTCCGAGAAGGAGCTGGAGAAGCTGACGCGCCGCTACACGAGCGAGATCGGCATCATCATCGGCCCGCAGCAGGACATCCCGGCGCCGGACGTGAACACCAACGCCA
>JAXMEZ010000010.1:0-98264 GCA_046348035.1 Rubrivivax sp.
CGGGCCGATGTTGGTGACGGTGATGCCGGGAATGCGCGCCAGCCGGTCGCGGAAGGGCACGGTGAGCGCGGTGATGCTGCGCTGCCTGTCCTTGCGGTCGACCAGGCGCACGTAGACCGCCGCGACATTCTTGCCCGAGCTGCCGCCGCTGTTGATGGTCGCCACCGTGTAGCGCACCTCGGGGAACTCGCGCAGCGCGGCGTCGGCCTGTTTCGCGCGCTGCTCGGTGACCTCGAGCGAGGAGCCCACCGGCGTGTAGAAGTTGATCTGCGTTTCCGAGAGGTCGGCCTTGGGCACGAACTCGGCGCCCAGGATGGGGATGAGCACGAAGCTGCCGACCAGCGTGGCCGCGGCCAGCGCCAGCGTGGCGAGCTTGTGCCGCAGCGACCAGCCGAGCAGCTGCTGGTAGACGTCGCCCAGCCACTCGGTGAAGCGGTCGAACAGCAGCGTGATCCGGCCCAGCGTCTTGTCGTACAGCGTCACCGGCGCTCCGCGCTGCGTGCCGTGCGCGGCCGGGTCGTGCCAGACGCTGGAGAGCATCGGGTCGAGCGTGAAGCTGACGAACATCGAGATCAGCACCGCGGCGACGATGGTGATGCCGAACTCGTGGAAGAACTTGCCGACGATGCCGCCCATGAAGCCGATCGGCAGGAACACCGCCACGATGGACAGCGTGGTGGCCAGCACCGCCAGGCCGATCTCGGCCGTGCCGTCGAGCGCCGCGGCGCGCGCGCTCTTGCCCATCTGCACGTGGCGCACGATGTTCTCGCGCACCACGATGGCGTCGTCGATCAGGAGGCCCACGCACAGGCTCAGCGCCATCATCGTGATGCCGTTGATGGTGAAGCCCCACAGGTACATGAACAGGAACGAGCCGATCAGCGCGATCGGCAGCGTGAGGCCGGTGATGATCGTGCTGCGCCAGGAGTTCAGGAACAGGAAGACGATGAGGATCGTCAGCGCCGCGCCTTCGAGGAGCGTGCGCTGCACGTTGGCCACCGAGACGCGGATCGAGCGCGAGTTGTCGCGGTTGATCTCGGTCTTCATGCCCTTGGGCACGAGCGGCTGCGCCTCGGCCAGCGCGCGCACGAGGCCGTCGACGACGGCGATCGTGTTCTCGCCCTGGCTCTTCTGCACCGACAGCAGCACCGTGCGCTGGCCGTTGTACAGCGCCAGGCTCTCGATCTCCTGCGGGCCGTCGACGACCTCGGCCACCTGCGACAGCTTGACGACGGTGTTGCCGGCCGAGCCGCCGGCGGCGGTGCTGCTTGCCTTGCGCGCGACGACGATGTCGCGGAAGTCGCGCGGCGTCGCCAGGCGCGCGTTGACCTGCACCACGCGCTCCTGCTCGCGCGAGCGCAGCGTGCCCAGAGGCATCTCCTGGTTCTCGCTGCGCAGCGCCGCGGCCACCTGGTCGACGCTGACGCCGAACGCCTCCATCGCCTGCGGCTTGAGCTGGATGCCGATCTCGCGCGCGACGCCGCCCACCACGGTGACGGCACCGACGCCGCGCACGTTCTCCAGGCGCTTCTGCAGCACCTGGCTGGCCCAGGTGGTGAGCTGCTGCGGCGTGACACCCGCCTCCGTGGCCAGCACGGCGACGTTGAATACCGGCTGGCTCGCCGGGTCGAAGCGCGAGATGCGCGGCTCCTTCACCTCCTCGCGCAGCAGCGGGCGGATCAGCGCCACCTTCTCGCGCACGTCCTCGGCCGCCTTGCGGCCGTCGACGTCGAGGTTGAACTCGATGATGGTGACCGACTGGCCTTCGTAGCTGCGCGAGTACAGCGAGCTGATGCCCGCCACCGTGTTGACCGCTTCCTCGACACGCTTGGTGACCTCGGTCTCGACGATCTCGGGGCTGGCGCCCGGGTACTCCATCACCACCACGACGGTGGGAATGTCGATGTTGGGGAACTGGTCGATCGCCAGCCGCTGGTAGCTGAAGAGGCCGAGCACGACGATGGCGAGCATCACCATCACGGCCATCACCGGGTTGGCGATGGAGAGGCGGGTGAACCACATGGCGCGGTGGCGGGCTGGCGTGGGGCTCGGGCGCGACGGCTGCGGCGCTATCGGGCGCTGTGTGGCGCTATGCGGCGCTGTCCGGCGTTCTGCGCGCCGTTCACGGCGCCGTGGCCGGCAGCGCCAGCCGCGTGCCGGCGCGCAGGCTGCCCACGGTGCCGCGCAGCACGGTGGCGCCGGCCTCGATGCCGCCGGTCACTTCCACCGCCGGCTCGGGCTTCGCGCCGGCGCCGAAAGCCGCATCGCCGCGCTGGCCGGCGGTGACCGGCTGTTCGACCGCGACGCCTTGCCGCACGACGACGACATACGGCAGCGCCTGGTCGAAGCGCAGCGCCGAAGCGGGCACGACCAGCGCGCGCCGGCGCTGCACTTCCAGCGTCGCGCGGCCGAACAGGCCCTGGCGCAGCGCGGGGTGGTTGTCCAGCAGCAGGTAGGCCATCACCGTGCGCGTGCCGGCGCTGGCGCTCGGGTTGATGCGCACCACCTTCGCCGGCACCGGCTCGGCGAGGCCGTCGATCGCCACGCGCGCCGGCTGGCCGATGCGAACCGTCGGCACGTCCTCGGGCGCGACGGCGGCCTCGAGCTCGATGCGCGAGAGGTCGACGATCTCCACGAGGCGCGTGTCCACCGCGACGCGCTCGCCCGGCTGCACGAGCCGCTGCGAGACGAGGCCGGCGATCGGCGCGCGCACTTCGCCGTCCTTCACCGCCTTGCGCGCGATCTCGGCGGCTGCCTTGGCTGCCTGCAACGCGGCGCGTGCGGCGGCGGCGTTGCTGACCGAGGTGTCGAGCGCGTTGCGCGAGATGAAGCCCTGGTTGACGAGCGCCTGGTTGTTGGCGAGCGTGCGCTCGGCGATGTCGAGCTGCGCTTCGGCGCTGGCGATCTGGTCTTCGGCCTGGCGCAGCCGCCAGTCGTATTCGGTGGTGTCGAGCTGGCCGATGCGCTGGCCGGCGCTGACGCGGTCGCCTTCGCGCACGGCGAGCGACTTCACCTCGGCGGCGACGCGTGCCTTGACGATGGCGCTTTGCACCGCCTTCAGGCTGCCGTTGACGGCGAGCGTCTGCGTCAGTTCGGTGGTCTCGACGCGCGCGATGTCGCTCGGTGCGAGCTCGATGGCCGGTGCCGCGGCGGCTGCGTTGGCCGAAGCCGCGGCCTTGGCGGCCGAGCCGGCGGCGCCATCGTCCTTGCGCACTGCGAGCCCACGCGCCAGCAGCGCGCCCAGCACGAGCAGCACCGCGACGGCGGCGATCCAGCGGACGCGGCGGCTCATCGGCTGCCCGCCTCGCCGGCGACAGCGGCGCCGGTCGCAACGGCCGCCACGCCCGGCCGCGCTTCGAGCCCACGCAGCACGAGGTCGAGGTGGATGTCGAGCATCTGCGTCGGCTCGACCGTCGTGCAGCCGCGCACCGGGCAGGCGCCCACCGAATGCTGGTGCAGCGCGAGGAAGATCATCGGCGCCATCAGCGCGTGCGCCGTCTCGTGCAGCGGCAAGGCGCGGAACTCGCCGCGCGTGATGCCGCGCTGCACCGCCGAGCAGAAAAGGGCGTCGGCCGGCTCGATCACCTCGTCGGAATAGAACTGCGCCAGCTCGGGGAAGTTGCGCACCTCGGCGAGGATGATCTTGTGAATGCCCGCGGCGCGCCGGCTGCCCACGCGCTGCCACCAGGCCTTCATCAGCGTGACCAGCAGTTCGCTCGTGCTGCCCTGGAACTGCGCCACGACTTCCTTGCCCTCGGCGATGAGCGAACCGAGGTTCTGCCGCACGACGGCCTTGAAGAGTTCTTCCTTGCTCGGGTAGTACAGGTACAGCGTGCCCTTGGAGACGCCGGCGCGATGCGCCACTTCCTCGGCGCGCGTGGCGGCGAAGCCCTTCTCGACGAAGAGCTCGAGCGCGGCGTCGAGCAGTTCCTGCGGCCGCGCTTCCTTGCGCCGCTGGCGGGCGGGCGCCTCTTCGGAGGCACCGGAAGCGCGCGCCGAGATCGCGGCCGGGTGGTGGGATTGCATTGCGCTAATGACTGACTGGTCAGTAATATTACTCGGCAGCGCTCGCTTCGGTCAAGGCGGAGGGGTGCGGCGCCTGCCTATGATGCGCGCCACTTCAACCGAGAGCCCTTTTCACGAGGGGCCGCCGCCCCATCGTGGACCTGCTGCTGCTGATCAAGGCTGCCCTGATGGGGGTGGTCGAGGGACTGACCGAAT
This sequence comes from Rubrivivax sp., assembly GCA_046348035.1. Classification (GTDB taxonomy): domain Bacteria; phylum Pseudomonadota; class Gammaproteobacteria; order Burkholderiales; family Burkholderiaceae_C; genus Rubrivivax. The sequence goes on from JAXMEZ010000010.1 coordinate 4,222, forward strand.
TCCTGCCCATCTCGTCCACCGGGCATCTCATCCTCGCCGGCTCGCTGCTGGACTTCACCGGCGAGGCGGCCAAGGTGTTCGACATCGCCATCCAGACCGGCGCCATCCTGGCCGTGGTGTGGGAATACCGCGCGAAGCTGTGGAGCACCGTGGCCGGCATCGGCAGCGAACCGGTGGCGCAGCGCTTCGCGTTGAACCTGCTGGTGGCCTTCCTGCCGGCCGCCTTCTTCGGCCTCCTGCTGGGCAAGACGGTGAAGGCGCACCTGTTCCATCCCGTGCCGGTGGCGATGGCGTTCGTCATCGGCGGCCTCGTCATCCTGTGGGTCGAGCGCCGGCACCACCGCCGCTACGGCGAGCGCGATCTCGAAGGCAGCCGCCATGCGCGCGTCGAGACGGTGGACGGCATGAGCTGGCTCGACGCGCTGAAGGTGGGCCTCGTGCAGTGCCTCGCGCTCGTGCCCGGCACCAGCCGCTCGGGCGCCACGATCATCGGCGCGATGCTGTTCGGCCTTTCGCGCCGCGCCGCCACCGAGTTCAGCTTCTTCCTCGGCATCCCCACGCTGATGGCCGCCGGCGCCTACTCGGTGTGGAAGGAGCGCGCGGCGCTGCACTGGCACGACGCGCCGACGTTCGCGGTCGGCTTCGTCGTCTCGTTCTTCGCCGCGTGGCTGTGCATCCGCTGGCTGATCCGCTATGTGGCCACGCACGACTTCACGCCGTTCGCGTGGTACCGCATCGTCTTCGGCGGCGTCGTGCTGCTCACCGCGTACACGGGGTGGGTGGAGTGGAAGGCGTAGGCCGCGCATTCGCCGCGCTGCGGGTGGCAGCAGCGGCCGTTCTCAGCGGGCGCACGAAGACGAGATCCCACACCGGTGGCCGAGCTTCGCCGCGCTGCTCAGCGGTGAACGGCCGCCACGGCGGCCGGGGCGCGTAGCCTGTGGTTGCGCGGCCCGCGGCTGCTGCGGTTGCTGCGGCTGCTGCGGTCTGCGCGGCCCTCGGCAGGAACAGGCGGAACCCCAGCCGCAACGCCCGCATCGGCGGCCACGCTGTTGCGCAGCATCGGCTCGGCCGAGAGCACGGCCAGCATCTGCTCGGCATAAAGGCTGCCAGTCGGTGGCGCAATGCAGGTAGCCGCCGGGCGCCAGCCGCGCGGCGAGTTCGGCAACGAACGCCGGCTGGATCAACCGCCGCTTGTGGTGCCGCTTCTTCGGCCACGGGTCGGCAAACCAGACGTGGATGCCGGCGAGCGAGCCCGGCGCGACCATCGTGCGCAGCACCTCGACGGCGTCGTGGCGCACGAGGCGCACGTTGGCCAGGCCCTGCTCGCCGATGCGCTTGGGCAGAGCGCCGACACCGGCCTCGTGCACCTCGACGCCGATGAAGTCGTGCTGCGGCATCGCCGCGGCCACTTGCGCGGTTGCGTCGCCCATGCCGAAGCCGATCTCGAGGATGCGGCGCGCCGCGGCCGAACACCGCGACCCAGTCCGGTGCTTGCGTTTGCCACGGCAGCACGAAGCGCGGCCCGAGTTCGGCGAGCGCCCGCTCCTGCCCCGGCCCGAGGCGGCCGCCGCGCAGAACGTAGCTGCGCACGCGCGCGTGTTCGCGCCCACGGCCGCTGCCGGCGGCCGGTGGTGCGGTCGCCCCCGGTTGTTCATCGTCCATCGCGCGCATTGTCCGCGGCACACGCGACGGCGGCGGCACACGCAACGGCGGCGGCGCACGCAACGCCGGCGGCGCACAGCGGGTGAAGGGCACGCATGCGCTGCACACGCGCGTGCCCGCTAGAATCCGCCGGGTGCTGCGGGTGTAGTTCAATGGCAGAACGGCAGCTTCCCAAGCTTCATACGAGGGTTCGATTCCCTTCACCCGCTCCACCTAGCCCACCTTTGCTGGGTACTGTTCTAAGCGGAACTGCTGGAAGTCCAAGCGAAGGCCGCCCTTCGCGGTGGCCTTCTTGCTTCTTCGCGTGGCGCGCTGCGCGCGGCCCATGACAACGCGGATTGCGCGATCCGCCGCGCGCTGGCAGCCTTGCGCGAAGAACGCCAACAAGACAGGGGAGTTAGCGCCGGATGGCGAAGCCCGACTTCCCGGCGCTGCTCGCGCCGGGACTCCACACACTGACGCTGCCCGAGCTTCACGCGCTGGCGGTGGCGCCCTTCCCGCTGGACCCTCGGCGGCAAGACCTCTTCGACAAGCTCTCCACTTGGGTGGGGGCCGTCCAGTCGTCAGAAGCGAGGGGTATCCTGTGGCTCGATGGCTCCTTCCTGACGCAGAAGCCGGGGCCTGACGATATTGATTGCGTGCTGTGGAGCCCGGTGTGGGCCACTCCCGCGAGCGCCACCGCAGCGAATCAGCAGCAACTGCGACGCCTCCTTGATCGACCGACCGCGAGGGCGCTTTACGCACTAGATTTCTACCTTGAGATGCCAGCACCCGATCAGGTGTTCCACAGGGAAGCCTACTGGCGCGGAGTCCTGGGCTTCGCACACGACAGGCTGACGGCCAAGGGCTTTGCGGAGCTTCACGTATGACCAGCAAGTTTCTCCGCGATCACACCGAAGCCTTGACGAACTTCGCCAAGGAGATACGCGAGCGTGCTGGCGCCGCGCCGGAAGACTTCTTCCTCCAACTCGCGGCTAAGGCCCAGGAAGATGCGGCCCACGATTCAACGCGGGCGCTCGCGCTGGAAGAAGCCGACGAGGCGGGCGAGCTGGTGGACGTGCGGCTCATCGGGCCGCGTGCGGATGGCAGCATCTCGCTCGATTGGTTCGTCAATGCGATGGGGCCGCTGTCAAAGGCTTGGAAGCTGGCAGCCCATCGCCTGCGCTACGGCCATGAGCCGGCACGAGGTGTCGGCGCCGACGTTGTCAGTGCGTTGAATCTGAAGCTCGCGGGACTCGCTTACGGGTCAACGCGCATCTTCGTGACCGGCAACGCCATGCCCGACCTGACGGGCGAAAGTCTGTTGCAGGCAACGCTGACGCAGACCTTCCGTCTGCTCAATGCGGGACAGGAAGACTTCTATGACGCGGTGGACGCGATGGGCGGCAAGTCGGCCCACCAGTTGAGCGAGTTCATGAAGGCGCTGGACGAAGCAGGCCTTGCCGCGCAAGTCGCCTGGCAGTCGCCGAAGGGGCGCCAGTTCTGGGAAGGGCGGCCCGACGAGATCACGCGGATTCGCGCCTTGCTGGACACGCTGCGCGAGCCGGAGAAGTACGAAGAGGTGATTGAGGGCCGCGTCGCGGGGATCACGGACACTGGCCGCCTGGACGTACGAACCGATGACGGCAAAGTATCGATTCGCTTCCCCCTGCAACTGACCGATCAAGTGCAGCGCCTGACCATCACCTCGCCCGCGCGCATCCGCGTCGAAACGCATCGCTACTGGGACAGTGTCGAGAAGCGCGACATCTACAAGCGCCAGTTAGTCAAGGTCGAGTAGCGCCCCGCGACTGCGCGACGCAACGAAGGTTCCTCGGGGGCTTCTTTCGTTTGTGGCGCCGGCTGGCGGATTCCACGCAGGCGCAACGATCAGGGGTCAGTCTGCACCGTAGCCCAGGGCGAAGAAGACCGCGACCCGAGCGCGCGCCCCGGAGCAAACGAAACTTTATCAACCGTCTTCACCTTGCCGGTGGCGGACTCGCGGTCAGCCTGTCCGGCAGCGCGGGAGTTGAAGACCACTTGCATGAGCTTGCCGGCGATGCGCGCGTGAAGGTCGCCCAAGAGTCGCTCGGCGAGCGCGATGGGGTTGAACGGCTGATCGGCCTTCGCGTTGCTGGCGACGACTGCGGCGACGGCGCTGCCCAGCACGAGGTCTTCGCCCATCACAGCCGCGCGGGCGTGCCGTTCGAGTTCCACCGGCCCGGCGAGGCTTAGTTGCGCGATGAGCGCACCCCGCCGGGAGTCACCGAGGGCTACACGCGCAAGCAGCGCGATGGGCGAGCGGGTGACGGGCCTGGATCACTTCGGCCTGGTCCGCCGCGACGCGCAGGACGGCCAGCAGTTCCTCGCGCGCCGCTGCGCTCGATTCGACCAGCGAACGCTGATACTGCGCAACCTGCTGCGCGAGGCTATGCTTGGCCAGTTGCACGGCCTGCGTCCGCGATTCGACCGGCGTGCCCGACACGAAGGCGTCGGACTCGGCGTTGCAGTTCCGCCGAGCCCAGGACCCGAGCCCGAATGAACAGCGGTTCGCCCGCGTGGCCGGCGAGGGCGGACTGCGGCAACCTCGGCGCCGTGTGCTGTGCGAGTCTGGTCGGGCAGCCCCAGCCAGCCTCCCGTTCCCCCCGATGGGAACCGGCCGCGGCCTCAGGCATCATCGGCGCAAGCAGGCTTGCCAAGCCCGATGAACGCGCCGACCGCCTCCCCACCGTCTCCGTGCTGGCTGTCGAAGCCGGCGCCGTGGCCGCTCGCCTGCGCGAGCTGGCGGCGATGCCGGGGCTGGACGTGCAGGAAGGAGTCTCGCCGACCTCTCGCGCGCAGCAGGCCGACCTGGTGCTGCTGCACGCCGCCGACCGCGCGGCGCTGCTCGCGCTGCCCACGCGCGCCGGCCTTGCCGAGATCGCGCACGACCGCCCGGTGGTGGTGGCGCTCGCTGCGCACGACGACGAAGCCGAGGCCGAACTGCTGCGCCTGGGCGTCGAGGCGCTGGTGAGCGACGGCCACAGCGCCGAGATCGCGCGCGCGCTGCGCCACGCCTTCGTGCGCAAGCAGGTCGAGCGCATGTCGCGCACGGCCTACGCCACCGACCTCGCCACCGGCCTGCCGCACCAGGCGCAGTTGCTCGAACACATGACACAGCTCATCGCGCTGCGCGAACGCGAGCCGGCGCCGCTGGTGCTGATCGTGCTGCGCGTGGATGGTGTCGCGCAGGCGGCGGCGCGGCTGGGCGGCGAGGCGGCCAACGTGCTCCGGCGCAAGGTGGCCGTGCGGCTGCGCGGCGGCCTGCGCGCCAGCGACGTGGTGGCGTCGCTCGGGCCCGATCTCTTCGCGGTGATGCTCGGCCGCGTCGACATGGTGAGCGACGGCGACGGCGTCGCCGCCAAGCTGCTGCGCGCGCTCGAGCAACCGTTCATCCTCGCCGGGCAGCCGTGCAGCCTCTCGGCCGCGTTCGGCCTTGCGAGCTACCCGGCGCACGGCAAGCAGGCGGCCGAGCTGCTGGCCCGCGCCAGTGCCCAGGCGGGCATGGTGGGCACGGTAGGCGACGACGGCGTCGGCGCCGTGCCGAGCAGCTTCACCGTGCTTGGCGGCGGCGCGGCCAACGACGAAGAGCGGTGAAGCGCTGAAGCCGCTGAAGCGCTGAAGCCCTGAAGGCCCTGAAGGCCCTGAAGGCCCTGAAGGGCCTGAAGCGCTGCACTTGCCGCCATTCAACGGCGGCCCTTCCCTCCCACCGCCCGCGGACGCAGCGCTGCGCCGCGCCGGCACAATGCACCGGATGGCAGAAGAGGAAACCTCGCCGCCGCGCGTGCTGTCGCTGTCGGGCGCCACGAACTTCCGCGACCTCGGCGGCTACCGCGGGCACGAAGGCCGGCCGCTGCGCTGGCGGCGCCTGTTCCGTTCCGAACAGCTCGGCGCGCTCACCGCGGCCGACCACGAAGTGCTGGCGGCGCTCGGCGTTGCGGCGGCGTTCGACTTCCGCGGCAAGGACGAACGCGCCGCGGCGCCTTATGTGGTGCCCGGCCTCGCGCAGCATTCGCTGGCCATCGAGCCGACCGTGGCGCAGCACATGCAGGCCATCGCCGACAGCGGCCGCGCGCTCACCGGCCCCATCGTGCAGGGGCTGATGAAGGACTTGTACCGCGGCCTCGTCGACGAGCGCGCGTCGCGCTTCGCCGAGTTCTTCGCCCACCTGCTCGGCGCCGAGGCGCCGCTGGTGTTCCACTGCACCGCCGGCAAGGACCGCACCGGCGTCGCCGCGGCGCTGGTGCTGCTGGCGCTGGGCGTGCCGCGCGAGACGGTGATGCAGGACTACCTGCTAACGAACGAAGTGTTCAAGCCGCCTTGGGCGCCGCGTCCCGGCATGCCGCCCGAAGTGATGCAAGCCTTGTGGGGCGTGCAGGCGGAGTACCTCGATGCGGCGCTGGAGATGATCGACCGCGAGCACGGCGGGCCCGAGCGCTACCTCGAGCGCGTCATCGGCCTCGATCGCGAGCGGCGGGCGCGGCTGGCGGCGCGCTACCTGCAACCGCGCTGAGCGAAGCTGAACGAGCCGAGCGATCTGAACGAAGCCCGGAGGGAGCCATGCGCTTTTCCGCAAGCAACGCGGTGTTGAAGGCGCGTGCCATCGCCGGCACGCACGTCGTCGTGCTGGCCTGGGACTTCATGGCCGCGGTGCGCAAGCAGCGCCTGGCCGGGCTGCTCGGCTTCGCCATCGAGCGCAGCGAACTCGCTGCCGACGGCACGCCGCTGGAGACGTACTGGCTGCGCGGCATCAAGCGCTTCCGCGACAAGGACAAGGGCCTGCCCGCGGGAACGCCGGTGCCAACGGCGGAGCACCCGATCCAGACCTTCCAGTGGGGCGACTACACCGCGAAGGCGGCGCGCCGCTACCGCTACCGCATCGTGCCGGCGTACGGGCAGCCGAAGAAGCTGGTGCTCGACAACGCCGCGGCGCTGGTGCTCACCGTGCGCAGCGAGCCCGATGCGGCGCCGGCCGGTAGCGCTGGCAGCGCGGCCGGCAACGCCACGCGCCACGACATCCACTTCAACCGCGGCGTCATCGGCTCGCAGGCGTATGCGCGCGACTTCGGCAATGCGCTGCCCGACGTGGCGAACCCGGCTTCGCCGGCCATGGTGTGGCTCTCGCACGGCCTCTTCGAAGGCTTGCTCGGCTTCATCGCGCTGGCGGCCGACCAGCGTTTCGCGCTGCGCGCGGCGGTGTACGAGTTCCACTACCAGCCGGCGGTGAACGCGTTTGCCGCTGCGCTGGAGCGCGGCGCCGACGTGAAGATCGTCTACGACGCGGCCAGTTCGTACCGCGAGGAGAACGAGGCCGCCATCGCCACCGCGGGGCTGGACACGCAAGGCGCTGTCGTCGCGCGCACGGTGACGAGCGGCATCCGCCACAACAAGTTCATCGTCCTCCTGCAAGGCGGCGAGCCGCGTGCGGTGTGGACCGGCAGCACCAACATCTCGGCCGGCGGCCTCTTCGGCCACTCCAACGTCGGCCACATCGTCTGGGACCGCACCATCGCCGCGCAGTACCTCGCCTACTGGGAAAGGCTGGCCGACAACCTGACGGACAACAAGCTCAGGCCTTTGAACAACGCGGCCACGCCCACGCCCGACGGCAAGCCGCCGAAGAAGAGCGTCACCGCGCTCTTCAGCGCCCGCGACACCAAGCCGCCGGCCGCCGCCGCCAGCGCCCCGCCGCCGGCGACGCTGCAGTGGTACGCCGACCGCATGGCCGAAGCGAAACGCATCGTCTGCTTCACGGTGGCGTTCAACCTCGACGCCGTGTTCCAGCAGGTGCTCGCGCGCGAGAGCGACGTGCTGCGCTACGTGATCAAGGACGACCCGCTGGGCAGCGGCGAGAGCCTGGGCGTCGACCGCGACGTGATCTTCGCCAGCGGCTCGTACCTGGGCCCGGGCTGGTGGTCGAACTTCCTCGCCGAGCGCGACAACCCGCTCAACTCCAACGACTACATCCACACCAAGTTCCTGCTCGTCGACCCGCTCTCGGACGACCCGCTCGTCGTCACCGGCTCGGCCAACTTCAGCCGCCCCTCGCAGTGGAGCAACGACGAGAACATGCTCGTCATCCGCGGCGAAACGCGCGTGGCCGACATCTACTTCGGCGAGTACATGCGCGTGTTCGACCACCACTACGCGCGCTACGTCGCGAGCAAGCTGAACGACGCCGGCCGCGCCGACCCCGACGCCGGCTACCTCAAGACCACCGATGCATGGACGAGCGCCCACTTCGACGCCAGGAGCTACAAGGCGAAGCGGAGGCGGTACTTCGTCGGTTAGGGCGCCGCGCCCTCAGCGCCTCGGCGCCGCACAACGCGCGGAAGAACCGAGGCGTCAGCGCACCTTGACGCAGTTGCCGCCGTCCAGCACCGCCTTGATGCGCGCGTAGATCAGCGCGTGCCCGGCGTCGTTGAGGTGCACGCCGTCGCCGGCGTCGTAGGCGGCGGCGATGCGACCGTCGGCCGCGGCGACGGCGCTGCGCACTTCGACGAAGCAGGCGCCGATGCTGGAAGCGAGGCTCGCGTCGACCTGCGCCAGCAGCGCGCGTTGCGCGTCGCTCAGGTTGCGCGGCTGCGTGCCCTGCACGAGCACGGCGGCGCCGTTGGCCGCTGCGGTGGCACGGATGGCGAGGATGTTCTGCACCTGCTCGGCCACCGAGTAGCCGTTGGCCGTGTCGTTCGTGGGGTAGGCAACGATGATGAGCTTGGGCGCGTAGGCGAGCGCCGCGGTGACGTTGCCCCCGGTGTTCGGTGCCGGCCGCCCGGCCACCAGTGGCGTCTCGCCCTCGTCGGCGGCTGAACCGGCGCTCGGCGACGATCGTCGTCGACAACAAGCCCGGGCAGGGCGGCTCGGCCGGTGCCGGCGAACTGGCGCGCTGCGCCCGACAGCTACACCATCGGCAGCGGCACGATCAGCTCGCACGCGATCAACGCCACGCTGTACGCCGGGCGCGCGCTCACCGCGACCCGGTGACGAGCTTCGAGCCGATCCACGATGTACGCGACGCAGCCCAACGTGCTGCTCGTGCACCCCAGCGTGCCGGCGAAAGACCTGAAGGAGTTCATCGCGCTGGTGAAGTCGCACCCGGGCAAGTACAGCTTCGGCTCGGCGGGCCAGGGCACCTCGCAGCACATCTCGGGCGAGCTGTTCAAGACGATGGCCGGCATCGACTTGCAGCACATCCCCTATCGCGGCAGCGGCCCGATGATCCCCGAGCTGCTCGGCGGCACGCTGCCGGTGGCGGTGGACAACATCGCCACCGCGATCCCGCACATGAAGGCCGGCAAGGTGCGCGCGCTGGCGGTGACGAGCGCGCAGCGTTCCGGCGTCGCGCCCGACGTGCCGACGATGGCCGAGCAGGGCCTCGCGGGCTACGAGCTCAGTTCATGGCAGGCGGTGTTCGCGCCGGCCGGCACGCCCAAGGCCATCGTCGAGCGGCTGCACGTGGAGATCGCGAAGATCCTCAAGATGCCCGACGTGGCCAAGAAGCTCACCGACCTCGGCCTCGACCTCTCCGGGATGTCGCCGGCCGGGCAGGTACCGGTGGTGCGCAGCGTCCCGCGGCTCGGGAAGGTGGTGCGCGACAGCGGCGCGAAGGCGGACTGACGGGGCGGATTGATCGGGCACGCATGGCCCTGCGTGCATTGCCCAGCTGCTGCGCGCTTCGCTCCTCTGCTGCACGCTCCTCGCCGCCGCCGCCGGCGCGGCTTTCGCGCAGGAGGCGGGCGAGGGCGGGCCTGCTGCATCTGAGGCAGCTGCGGCGCCTGCCGCGTCGGCGTCGGCCCTGTCGCCACGCCCTCCGAACCGGCCCTCGAAACCGCGCGTGAAGCCGTGCGCGCCACCACCGTGTGGCTGGCGCGCGGCATCGACAGCTGGTTCGGCGACCGCCCTTTCGATGCCGGCGCCGTCAGCGACGGGCAGTTGGGCATCGCCCTGTTCCAGCGCGAAGGCGAGGCGCCTGGACGTGAACGTGCGGTTGCATGCGCGGCTGCGCCTGCCCGGCCTGGGCGAGAGCGCCTTCCATATCGGCCGCGACAACCCGCGCGAGGTGATCCCCGACACGCCCGGCGCCGTCGCGCGCCAGGAGCGCCTGCCGCGAGACACCCGCAATGACCGCGAATTCCTCGCCGGCATCGGCGTCGCGCTGCGCGAGGCCTTCGACGTGCGACTGGGCCTGCGCGGTGGCTTCAAGCCCTACGTGCAGGCGCGCTACCACGAGGAATGGGAGCCAGGAGACGGGTACCTCGTCGAGTTCCGGCAGACCTTCTTCCTCAGCAGGAGAAGACCAGCTCGGCTCGACGACGGCGCTGTCGGTCGCGCTCGCTTCGTCGCCCGTGCTGACGCTGCGCTGGCTGACGGCGGCCACCATCACGCAGCGCACGCGAAGCTACGACACCTCGAGCGTGCTCGGCGCCTACCGCTCGTTCGGCGACCGGCGGCTGTTGTCGCTCGAGTTGCTGGCCAATGCGGTGGAGGGCAACGGCGTCGCCCTCGACGACGCCGGCGTGCTGCTCAAGTGGGAGCAGCCCTTCCTGCGCGATTGGCTGGTCGGCGAAGTGACGTTCGGCAGCTTCTGGCCCCGGCCCGAGCGTACGCTGCCGCGCACGCACCTGTGGGCCGCGGGGCTGGGGGTGCGGATCAGCTTCTGAGGCGGCGCGGCGCTGCCGGGCGGGACGCGCGTGCCCGGCGCAGGATTGCGCGCTTGGCCGTGCCGCTGGCCGGTGCCGCCGATCCCTTCATTCGCAGCCGCTGGCTGCCGGCTGCATCGTCCTTCACCTCTCTGTCTCGAGGCTCCTTCATGAACCCCTTCAGCCTGTTGCTGCGCGCGCGGCGCCAGGGCGCCCGTGGGCACCTGGGTCGTTTCGGCCAGTCCGATCGTCGCCGAGGTCGTCGGCCAGGCCGGCTTCGACTGGGGCGTGCTCGACATGGAGCACGCGCCGCTGGATATGATGACGCTCGTTCACCTGCTGCAGGCGGTGGGCAACACGAAGATGGTGCCGGTGGTGCACATCCGTCCAACGACGCGGTGACGGTGAAGCGCGTGCTCGATGCCGGCGCCGAGACGCTGCTGTTCCCCGGCATCCAGGACGCCGCCGGCGGCGGCAACGCCGTGGCCGCCACACGCTATCCGCCCGAAGGGGTGCGCGGCCTGTCGGCGATGGGCCGTGCCCAGCGCTTCGGCACGATGCCCGACTACTACCGCGCCGCGAACAAGGCGGTCGGCGTGGTGCTGCAGGCCGCCGCACTGTCCGCTGGCTTCGAGGAGATCGCCGCGGTGCCCGGCGTCGACCTCTTCGTCCGGGCCGGCCGGCGTCTCGGGCGCGCTCGGCCACCCCCGGCCAGTTCACGCACGCGGCGGTGATGGCGATGATGGGCGGCGCGGCGCAGCGCGCGCGCCATCGGCATCCCCATCGGCACCGTCGGCTGCGCCGACGTGGTGACGCGCTACCGCGCCGCCGGCTTCGACTACGTGGCGATCGCCAGCGACCTGGGCCTGCTGATGCGCGGGGCGCTGTCGGCCGTGCAGGCGCTCAGGCAAGGCGGCGACAGCGCCGCGCATGTGCACACGCTGACCGAGGGCACGCGCACGGCGAGGCGGTGGGCGGCAAGGCCTGAGCCGGCCTGCGGGCTTGCGGGACGCGGCCCTGCTGGCCTGTGGGCTTGCAGGCGCGCGTTCCGGCGCGCGTACGGCTACTTCTGCAAGTCCCCCAGAGCAGGCCGCGCCTCGACGTAGTCGTCGATGCCGTGGTGCGCGCCCTCGCGCCCCAGGCCGCTCTGCTTGACGCCGCCGAAGGGCACCTCGCAGGTCGAGATCAGGCCGGTGTTGATGCCGACCATGCCGTATTCCAGCGCCTCGCCGACGCGGAAGATGCGGCCCACGTCGCGGCTGTAGAAGTAGCTGGCCAGGCCGAACTCGGTGGCGTTGGCCTGCTCGACGGCCTCGGCCTCGGTCTTGAAGCGGAACACCGGCGCCACCGGGCCGAAGGTCTCTTCGCGTGCGCACAGCATGTCCTGCGTCACCTCGGCCAGCACCGTGGGCGTGTAGAAGCGGTCACCGATGCGCTTGCCGCCGACCACCAGCTTGGCGCCCTTGGCCAGCGCGTCGGCGACGTGCGACTCCACCTTGGCCATGGCCTGCGCGTCGATCAGCGGGCCCTGGTGGATGCCGGCCTCGAAGCCGTTGCCCACCTTGATGGCCCGCGCCTTGTCGGCCAGCTTGGCGACGAAGGCGTCGTAGATGCCGTCCTGCGCGTACAGCCGGTTGGCGCAGACGCAGGTCTGGCCGGCGTTGCGGTACTTGCTGACCATCGCGCCTTCCACCGCGCTATCCAGGTCGGCGTCGTCGAAGACGATGAAGGGCGCGTTGCCGCCGAGCTCCAGGCTCAGCTTCTTGATGGTCGGCGCGCACTGCGCGGCCAGGATGCGGCCGACCTCGGTGCTGCCGGTGAAGCTCAGGTGCCGCACCACGTCGCTCGCGCACAGCACCTTGCCGATGGCGATGCTGTTGGCGGCGTCGGCGCAAAGCACGTTCAGCACGCCGGCCGGCATCCCCGCGCGCTGCGCCAGTTCGGCCACGGCCAGCGCCGACAGCGGCGTCTGCTCGGCCGGCTTGATCACCACCGGGCAGCCGGCGGCGAGTGCCGGCGCGACCTTGCGCGTGATCATCGCGATCGGGAAGTTCCACGGCGTGATCGCCGCGCACACGCCCACCGGCTGCTTGATCGCGAGATAGCGCTTGCTGTTGTCGGTGCTGGGGATCGTCTCGCCGTAGACGCGCCGGCCTTCCTCGGCGAACCACTCGACGAAGCTGGCGCCGTAGCCGACCTCGCCCTTCGCCTCGGCGAGCGGCTTGCCCTGCTCGGCGGTCATGATGCGCGCAGGTCGTCGGCGTGCTGGTGCACGAGGTGGAACCACTTCATCATCACCGCGGCGCGTTCCTTCGCGTTGCGCTTGCGCCACGCGGGCCAGGCCTTTTCGGCGGCGCGCACGGCGGCTTCGGCGTCGGCGGCGCCGAGGTTGGCCACCTGCGCCAGGGCCGCGCCCGTGGCCAGGTCGTGCACGTCGAAGCGGCCGTGGCCGGCCAGCCATTGGCCGTTGACCCTCGGTCTTCAGCAGGCCCGGGTCGGCCAGCGTGGCAAGCGGTGAAGTCTGGGTGTCCATCATCGGGCGCTCGGGGCAGCGTTGGAAATGGAAGGGAAGCGACGATAGCAAGCGGCAAGCCCCATACCGCGGTCGCCGAGGGGGCGGCAGCGATAATCCCGGGCTCTGCGCCGCTCGAACCGCTTTGCGAGAGTGCACGCCCCGCAAGTGGCCGTCGAGGCCACCGATGAATCGCACCGCCGATAAGTCCGCCGATGAGTCCGCCGATGAAGCTCGCCGACATCCGTTCCACCTTCCTCAAGTTCTTCGAGAGCAAGGGCCACGCCGTGGTGGCCAGCTCGCCCGTGGTGCCCGGCGACGACCCGACGCTGCTGTTCACCAACGCCGGGATGAACCAGTTCAAGGACGTGTTCCTCGGCTTCGACAAGCGGCCGTATTCGCGCGCCGCCACGAGCCAGAAGTGCATCCGCGCCGGCGGCAAGCACAACGACCTCGAGAACGTGGGCTACACGGCGCGCCACCACACGTTCTTCGAGATGCTGGGCAACTTCAGCTTCGGCGACTACTTCAAGCGCGACGCGCTGCAGTTCGCGTGGGAGCTGCTGACGAAGAACTTCGGTCTGCCCAAGGACAAGCTCTGGGCCACCGTCTACGCCGAGGACGACGAGGCCTACGCGATCTGGAAGGACGTGATCGGGCTGCCCGCCGAGCGCATCGTGCGCATCGGCGACAACAAGGGCGCCCGCTACATGTCCGACAACTTCTGGATGATGGGCGACACCGGGCCCTGCGGCCCGTGCAGCGAGATCTTCTACGACCACGGCCCCGAGGTCGCCGGCGGCCCGCCGGGCTCCGCCGAGCAGGACGGCGACCGCTACATCGAGATCTGGAACAACGTCTTCATGCAGTTCAACCGCACCGAAGACGGCGTGATGCACCAGCTGCCCAAGCCCAGCGTCGACACCGGCATGGGCCTGGAGCGGCTGGCGGCGGTGCTGCAGCACGTGCACAGCAACTACGAGATCGACCTCTTCGTGCGCCTGCTGGCGGCGGCGAAGAACGCGGTCGAGTACGCCGGCGCGAAGGCGGTCGATGCGGGCTCGCCATCGCTCAAGGTGATCGCCGACCACATCCGCGCCACCGCGTTCACGATCACCGACGGCGTCATTCCCGGCAACGAAGGCCGCGGCTATGTGCTCCGGCGCATCACGCGCCGCGCCATCCGCCACGGCTACAAGCTCGGTGCGCGCAAGCCCTTCTTCCACACGCTGGTGATGCCGCTGGTGGCCGAGATGGGCGAGGCGTACCCCGAGCTGGCGCGCGAAGCCGCACGCACGACCGACGTGCTGAAGCAGGAGGAAGAGCGCTTCTTCCAGACGATCGCCAACGGCATGGAGATCCTCGAAGCGGCGCTCGCCTCGGGCGACGTGCAGCGCACCAGGCAGATCGACGGCGAAACGGCGTTCAAGCTGCACGACACCTTCGGCTTCCCGCTCGACCTCACGGCCGACGTCTGCCGCGAGCGCGGCGTCACCGTCGACGAAGCCGGCTTCGCCGCCGCGATGGCGCGCCAGCGCGAGCAGGCGCGCGCCAGCGCCAAGTTCAAGATGGCCGCAGGGCTGGCCTACACCGGCGTGGACACCACGTTCCACGGCTACGAGCACCTCGTGTGCGAGCACGCCAAGGTGGTGGCGATCTACATCGACGGCACGCCGGTGGCGAAAGCCAAGGCCGGCGACGACGTGGTGATCGTGCTCGACCACACGCCGTTCTATGCCGAGAGCGGCGGCCAGGTCGGCGACACCGGCGAGCTGCGCAACCAGCGCGCGCGCGTGCTCGTCGAGGACACGGTGAAGGTGCAGGCCGCGGTGCACGGGCACCAGGGCCGCATCGTCGAAGGCGAGATCGAGGTCGGCGACGGCGTTGTCGCGCGCGTCGACGGCGAGCAGCGTGCGAAGACGATGCGCAACCACAGCGTCACGCACCTCATGCACAAGGCGCTGCGCGAAGTGCTGGGTGCGCATGTGCAGCAGAAGGGCAGCCTCGTCAACGCCGGCCACACGCGCTTCGACTTCAGCCACAACGCGCCGCTCACCGACGCGCAGGTGGCCGAGATCGAGGCGCTCGACAACGCCGAGGTGCTGGCCAACGCCGCGACGCAGGCGCGCGTGGTGGGCATGGACGAAGCGCAGAAGCTCGGCGCGGTGATGCTCTTCGGCGAGAAGTACGGCGACAAGGTGCGCGTGCTCGACATCGGCACCAGCCGCGAGCTGTGCGGCGGCACGCACGTGCAGCGCACAGGGGACATCGGCCTCTTCAAGATCGTCTCCGAAGGCGGCATCGCCGCCGGCATCCGCCGCGTCGAGGCGGTGACGGGCGACAACGCGCTGGCCTATCTGCAGCAGCTCGAGGGCACGGTGGCCAACGTCGCCGGCGCGCTGAAGGTGACGCCGGCCGAGGTCGGTGGCCGCGTCGCGGCCGACGTGCTCGACCAGGTGCGCGCGCTCGAGAAGAGGAAGTGGCGGCGCTGAAGGGCAAGCTCGCCAGCGCCCAGGGCGACGAGCTGCTGGCGCAGGCGGTGGACGTGAACGGCATCAAGGTGCTCGCCGCGACGCTAACCGGTGCCGACGCGAAGACGCTGCGCGACACGATGGACCAGCTCAAGAACAAGCTCAAGACCGCGGCCATCGTGCTGGCAGCGGTCGATGGCGGCAAGGTCAGCTCGCCGCCGGCGCTGACGGCCGACAGCACGGCCAAGGTGAAGGCCGGCGAACTCGTCAACTTCGTCGCCCAGCAGGTGGGCGGCAAGGGCGGCGGCAAGCCCGACATGGCGATGGCCGGCGGCACCGACGCGGCCGGGCTGCCGAGGCGCTGGCGAGCGTGAAGGGCTACGTCGCCGAGCGCGCCTGAGGCAGCCGCCGGCTTCTGCCCAGAGGGGGTCGTGGCGGCCCGAGCCGCCGGCCGTGCATGCCCCGTCTGCCCCATGTGACCCGTGCACAGGGGTTGACAACACCGCGGCAGCGCCGAAACATCGCGCCGCCGCACACCCTCCCATTCACCTGTGCGGTGAACGGCAGGGACCATGTCGCTGGGCAAGCGCATCGGGCGGTACCCCGTCATTCGCGAGATCGGCCAGGGCGCGGTCGGCACGGTCTACGAGGGGTTCGACCCGGCCACGGGCAGCAAGGTCGCGATCAAGGTGCTGCGCGCCGAGCACCTGCCCGACCATCGCGCCGACTCGGCCGCATCGCGCTTCGAGCGCGAGGCGCAGGCGACGCGGCGGCTGCATCACCCCAACATCGTCGCCGTGCACGAATACGGCGAGCAGGGCCGCATCAAGTTCATCGCGATGGAGTTGCTGCACGGCCAGGAGCTGCGCACGCTGATGCGCCAGCGCGGCCGCTTCGGCCTGGACGACGCGGTCACCGTCACGCTGCAGGTGCTCGACGCGCTCGGCCACTCGCACCGGCACGGCGTCGTGCACCGCGACATCAAGCCCTCGAACGTGATGGTGCTCGAAGGCCTGCACGTCAAGGTGATGGACTTCGGCATCGCCCGCATCGAGACGGCCGCGTTCACGCAGATGGGCACGCTCCTGGGCACGCCGGCGTACATGTCGCCCGAGCAGCTGCGCGGCCTGCCGGCCGACGGCCGCGCCGACCTGTGGGCGGCCGGCGTGATGCTTCACGAGATGCTGGCCGGCCGCAACCCGTTCGCCGGCGCCACGGCGCTGGAGATCACTCGCAACGCGTTGATGACGGAGCCGGCCGCGGTGTCGTCGCTGGTCCCCGGGCTGCCGGCATCGCTGGACGCGGTGCTCGAGCGCGCCTTGGCCAAGGACCGCGAGCAGCGCTTCGGCGAGGCGGCCGAGTTCGCCGCCGAGCTGGTGAAGGCCGTCGCGGCCGCCGCCGGTGATGCGGTGGACCTCGAGCTCGCCGCTGCGGTCGCCGCGGAACAGGAGCCGGTGACGACCGCGGCCGTCGATCTCGACCTGGCCGACGTGCCGGCGCCTGCCCCGGACTCCGGGCTGCCGCGAGCGGCGACGTAGCGGCCGGCGCGCGGGCAGCGCGCAGCCCCCGCAACCGGGGTCTTCACCGGGCTTGCACGCCTTGGACCGCGCCGGGCTTTCTGCTACACCTTTCGCGCCCGAGAACGCCCCCGGCGCGGCGCGCAAGCGCAGGCACCGGCCAACAGGAGACAACCGATGACTTCATGCTTCCAAACGGCATGGCGTGTTGCGGCATGGCGTGTTGCGGCATGGCGTGTCGTGCTGCGGCCCGCATTGGCCGTGCTCGGCCTGCTGCTGCTGGGCGCGCAGGCGGCTTCGGCGAGCACGCTGACGCAGAACGTCTCGTGGACGATCGACCGCGCCGGCACATCGACGAAGTACCGCATCGTCGCCTACGGCGACTCGATCTACGCCGGCTACAACGGCTCGATCCTCAACGCGGCCAAGTACTCGGCGCCGACGGTCGATGCCGAGTACCTCGCGGCGCTGTGGAATGCCGACATCGAGAGCGTCCGCCGCGCCAAGTCGGGGGCCGTCGCTTCCGACATCTACAACAACAAGATCGTCGCCGAGCGCTCGTACATGCAGGCCGCTTCCACACGCGTGGTCACCTTCGAGATGTGCGGCAACGACGGCCTGCAGGCGCGCTCGTCGTTCAAGGGCCAGAGCGGCACCTGCAGCTACGCCGGGCTCGACAGCGCGGTGGCGAGCTGCAAGACCTACGTCGCCGCGGCGATGGACTACATCAACGCCAACGCCTACGCCGGCACGAAGCTGAAGATCATCTCCAACCTCTACTACCCCGGCTACGCCGCCGACAACGTGGCCAGCAGCTGCCGCGACGCGACGACCGGCGCCACGGTGAACGTGCAGAACGCGCTCCTGCCGCGCATCGCGCAGATGAACTACTGGATGTGCGAGTACGCGCGCCAGAAGGGCTTCCAGTGCGCCGACAACTTCGCGCAGTACATGGGCGCCGACTACGACAGCAACGGCGACGGCCAGGTCGATTCCGACGCGCTGCGCTACGTGGCCGGCGAGAGCGAGGAGAGCTACGTCACGCGCATCACCGCGACGCTGCGCGCGACGATCCGCGACTCGAACACGCACTTCGTCTCGGCCAGCAGCAGCTACGACTACATCCAGAGTGACGACACGCACCCCACGTACACGGGCGGCACGGTGAGCGCGGGCCTGTTCGGCGGCACGACGGGGACGGGCGCGGCGCGCTACACGTCGTTCAGCGGCGGCAAGAGCCCGATCTGGAACCAGCTCGGCCACGAGCGCATGGGCTACGCGCTGTCGGTGGCGAACCCGGTGGCGCCTTGATGGCCGTGCGGCGACAGGCAAGCCGACAGCGCGTCTCGATGATGAAGGCGGGCCAGCGATGAGCGATTCGCGCCAGCGCAAGAGGCCGTGGACCCTGACATGGGTGCACATGGGCCTTGCGCTCGCCGTGGGTGCGGGTGCGCCCTTGCTCTGGGCCTGGCTTGCGCCGGCGGCCGATGATGGGGTGCCCGTAGCAGCGCCGCGCGAGAGCGCGGCGACCGTGGCCATGGTGCAGCGGCCGCTGCCGCTGCGCCTGCGCTGCCATCGCAATCGGCTTCGCCTTCGCAAGCGCGACCACAGCAACAGGCCGCGCCGGCGCGCCAGCTGATCCCGCGCGTGCGCGACCCCAACGGCGACCAGTCGCCCGACATCACCGACTTCATCAACAATGGCGAGGTGCCAAGCATCGCCGAAGTGATCAACCGCCTGCGCGCCGCCGGCGACGAGCGGGCTGGCCGCGTTCAACGCGCCGGGCGCGGCCGCCGCTCGTCAGCAACGCCGTGGCGGGCGGATACGAGTTGCCGCCGAGGCTACGTGCGCCATCACCAGTTCACCGACGACGGCCGGCCGATCGAGCCGATCCTGATGTACGCACCCGACCATCCGCTGCTCGCCGCCGCGGGCTCGATCCGGCGCGGCCGCAGGACCGCGTGGTGCCGGCGGCGGCGGTGCCGCCGGGGCTGCCGGTGCGCCAGGTCGTCGTGCCACCTCCTGCAAGCGGTGGCGCGAGCAGCGGCGCGGGCAGCGAGGCCGGCACTGATCGCGGCGAGCGCGGCAGCGAGCCGCGCAAGTAGCGCGGCAGCGCTGAACCGCCAAGGAAGCAGGCGCCGGCCCTGGACCCTCGCAAACCGCGCCGGCGCGGCCCTCTCTCCTCCAACCGGCGCCTCGATCGCGCGGGTCCGGCAGCGCCAGCCGCGCGCCACCGCTCTCGGCCGGTAGCGCGCGCAGGGCCGTGCTGCTGTCCGCGGCCGGCATCGCCGCCAGCGCCGTGCTGCTCTTCTTCTTCGCGCGCGGCGGCGCAGCGTGGGCGCTCGGCTTCGTGGCGCTCGTGCCGTGGCTGCGAGCGCTCGATGCGAAAGCGGCTGGCCGCATCCGCCGCCGGCACCTGCTGTCGGCCATCGTCATGTCGCTGGCGCTGACGGCGGCGATGTTCGCCTGGTTCGGCCTGGCGATGGCCGGCTACGCGCAGGGGCCCGGTGCCGCAGGCCTCGCACTGCTGCTCGCGTTGGCGCCGTTGTTCCAGCCGCAGGTGCTGGTGTTCGCGCTCGCGCGCCACTTCGCGCGGCGCCGCTTCGGCGTGGCCATCGGCGCGCTCGCCGGCAGCGCCGCGCAAGGTGCCACCAGTGGGCGTGGCCGAAGCTGCTGGGCGACACGCTCGGCCACGGGCTGTACCCGTCGCTGTTGCTGCGGCAGGGGCCGAAGTCGGCGGCGCGGCGGGGCTGACGTTCGCGCTGCTTTGCGCCAACAGGCGCTTGCCGCCGCGTGGGAACGCGGGGCGCGGTGCGCATGCGGTGCATGGTGCGCATCGAGCGCGCGGCGCTGATCGCTGGCGCGCCGCCGCGCGGCCGCTGGCGCTGGCCGTATCGCTACCGCTGGCACTGGCGCTCTTCGGCCTCGCCGTGCCCACGGAGCCGCCCGCGAACGCCGGCGAACGCGTGCGCATGGGCCTCGTGCAATCGAACATCGTCGACTACGAGCGGCTGCGGCGCGCGGGGAGCCAGTGCGGTGGTGCGCGAAGTGCTCGACACCCACTACGCGATGAGCCACGACGCAGTCCAGCGGCGGCAAGCGCAGGCCCTGCTGTGGTCGGAGACGGTCTACCCCACCACTTCGGGCGGCCGAAGAGCGAAGCCGGCGCCGAAGCTCGACCGCGAGATCGCCGCCATCGTCAACGCCGCCGGCGTGCCGCTCGTGTTCGGCACCTACGAAGGCGCGGCGCGAGATCCCGCCGCGGCGGGCAGCAACGCAGCGGCCGAGTACAACGCCGCCGCCTTCCTCGCGCCGGGGCGCGGGCTCGTCGGCTTCTATCGCAAGACGCGGCTCTTTCCGTTCACCGAGGCCTTGCCGGCGTGGCTCGAGACACCGTGGCTGCGCAACGCTCTGCCGTGGGCCGGCGCCTGGAAGGCCGGCGACGGCGCCCGCGTGCTGCCGCTGCTGCTGGCCGATGGCCGCGAAGTGCCCGTGCTGCCGCTCATCTGCCTGGACGACGTCGACACGCAGCTCGCCATCGATGGTGCCCGGCTCGGTGCCCGACTCATCGTCACGATGTCCAACGACTCGTGGTTCACCGAGCACGCGCAAGGCGCCGAGCTTCATCTTGCGGTGGCCGCGTTCCGCAGCATCGAGACGCGGCTGCCGCAGTTCCGCGTCACGTCCAACGGCTACAGCGCCGTGATCGATGCGCGCGGCGAGGTGTTGGCCGGCACGCGCATGGGCGAACGCACGCTGGTCGTCGGCGATCTGCCGGCGCGCGAGCCGCGCCGCACGCTGATGGTGATGTGGGGCGACTGGGTCGGACGAGCCGGCGCGGTGTTCCTGCTGGCGCTGATGATGGTGGCGGCGTTCCAGGCCTGGCGTTCGCGTGCGGGCAAGGCCGACGCGGCAGCGAACGCCGCCGCATCCGCAACGCCTTCGGCGTCCGCCGCCCCGATGGCGGTGGCCGTGCTCACGCCCGCAGCGCGCTGGACGGCGGCGCTGCTGCGCGTGTTCGCCTACGGCGGTCTGGCCTGGCCTAACGGCGAAGGTGTTGGCGGGCGATGGCGCACTGGCGTCGAATACGTTGGCGCAGCTGCGCGGCTTTCGCGGCCCTCGTGCTCGCGCCGGAAGCAGCGGCGCTCGCCTTGCTGTGGGCCAGCCGCGCGACGCTGTCGGTGCAAGGCGGCGTGCTCGCGCTGGCGCGCGGCGAGCGGCGCATCGATTGGCCGCGCGCGACGTGGTCGCGGTGCGGGCCTGGGCGCTGCCGCTGCCGGTGCCCGGCGCGACGCTGATGCTGCGTTCGGGCGGGGCTTGGTCGTACTCGCTCGCGCGTGCCGATGCGGTGGCGCTGCAAGCGGTGCTCGGGGCGGGCGCGGGCGCGGGCCTGGCACGGCCATGCCATCGCCATCGCCATCGCCATCGCCGGCCTGGGCCGCTCGCTACGGCCAGGCCTTCCTCGCCCCGCGCGGCAGCGCCGCACCGCACCACCGGCTCACCAGGTTCGTTCTGCTGCCCTTCCTGCTCGCGATACCGGCCTTCACGCTGCCAGCACATCGCCTTCGGCAGCGCTTTCGGCGAAGCGCGCCTCTTCGGCTTCGCGGCCTACGCCCGGGGCCTTGCGATGTGGTGGGCGGCAGGAGCATCGGCATCGTCGCGGCGGCGGCAGCGCTGCGCGGGCTCATCGAGGCCGGCACGCTGGCCGCCGTGCTGTGGCGGCCGGCGCGAGTGCTCGCGGTTCGGCGCGCGCTGGAACGTCTCGGCCTCGCCGCGCTGTACCTCGGCGTGCCCGGCTGGCTCGCGCTGCGGATGCTGGCCGGTTAGCTGTCGGCCGCCTCGAGCGGCGTTAGCCGGGCGCAGGTTGCGAGCGCCCGGGTCGCGGCCGGGGCGATGCGTTGCGCCGAACAATGCGCGCCCTGGCTTCTTCGAAAGAGGTTCGACATGGCCGACGAAGCATCGCAAGACCGCGGTCCCGACCTCGCGCAGGGCGTGGCCGTCGAGACTCTCGCCGACGGGCAGATGCTGGCCGGCCACGTCGGCGACGAAGCGGTGCTGCTGGCGCGCCGTGGCGGCGAGTACTTCGCCGTCGATGCAGCGTGCACGCATTACCACGGCCCGCTCGCCGAAGGCCTGATGGTCGGCGACACGGTGCGCTGCCCCTGGCACCACGCCTGCTTCAGCCTGCGCACGGGCGAGGCGCTGCGCGCGCCGGCGTTGAGCCCGCTCGCGTGCTGGAACACGGATGTGCGCGCAGGCAAGGTCGTCGTGCTGCACCGGAAGGAGCCGGCGGGGAAGGTTGCGAAGGTGACAGAAGCGGCGCGCGCGCGTTCAAAGGGGACGGACTCGGCCCCGAAGCGCATCGTCATCGTCGGCGGCGGCGCGGCGGGCTTCGCGGCGGCCGAACGGCTGCGCCGGCTCGGCTTCGAAGGCGAGCTGACGATGCTGAGCGACGACGCGTCGCCGCCTGTGGGCCGGCCGAATCTCTCCAAGGACTACCTCGCCGGCACCGCGCCCGAGGCCTGGGTGCCGTTGCGCGACGACGGCTACTACCGCGAGCAGCGCATCGACTTGCGGCTTGCGACGCGCGTGTCGCGCATCGACACGGCGGCGCGCGAAGTGGCGCTCGACGGCGGCGCGCGCTTGGGCTGGGACCGGCTGCTGCTGGCCACCGGCGCCGAGCCGGTCCGGCTGCCGCTGCCCGGCATGGACGCGCCGCACGTGCACACGCTGCGCACGCTCGCCGATTGCCGCGCGATCATCGCCGGCCTGGCTTCGGCGCAGCGCGCCGTCGTCATCGGCGCCAGCTTCATCGGCCTCGAAGTGGCGGCGTCGCTGCGCACGCGCGGCATCGAAGTGCACGTCGTCGGGCCCGAAGCGCGGCCGCTCGAGCGCGTGCTCGGGCCGCAGCTCGGCGACTTCGTGCGCCGCCTGCACGAGGAGCACGGCGTCGTCTTCCACCTCGGCCGCAAGCCGGCCGCGATCGGCGCGCGCGAAGTGACGCTCGACGACGGCAGCACGCTCGCCGCGGACCTCGTCGTCGTCGGCGTCGGCGTGCGGCCGCGGCTCGGACTGGCCGAGCAGGCGGGCCTCGCCATCGACCGCGGCGTCGTCGTCGACGACGGCATGCGCACGAGCGCGAACGGCATCTTCGCCGCCGGCGACATCGCGCGCTGGCCCGATGCCGCGAGTGGAAGCGCCATCCGCGTCGAGCACTGGGTCGTCGCCGAGCGTCAGGGGCAGGTGGCCGCGGCGAACATGCTCGATGGCGGCGCCGAGAAGTTCGACGCGGCGCCGTTCTTCTGGAGCCAGCACTACGACGTGCCGATCAGCTACGTCGGCCACGCCGAAGGTTGGGACGACATCGCCATCGACGGCGATGTCGCGGCCGGCGACTGCGCGTTGCGCTACCGGCGCGCCGGCCGCGTGCTCGCGGTGGCCACCGTGCACCGCGACATCGAGAGCCTGCGCGCCGAGGTGGAAATGGAGCACCCCCGGCCGCGGGCCGCACGTTGATACGGTCTTGCCTTCGATCGCACAAGAACCGTTCGGGCTGAGGTATCGAAGCCCCTTCCCGCTCGGCGACGCTCACCAGCTCGCCGCGAACGAATCCGCTCTGAAGCGCGCATCGCGCGTCACGGCGCCGAGGTCGACGAACTCGAAGTCGCTCATGCGCAGGCTTTGCACCTGGGTGATCGTCGAGCCGCTCCAGGCCGTGCTCGGGTCGCCTTGCACGTAGAGGTCGCTGCCGATGTCGGCGACGTAGAGGCCGTAGCGCTGCATCGCGGTGGCGATCGCCTTGGCCTGCATCGTCCAGTTGGCGGGAATCGTGAAGCCGGCCTTCAGCCGCAGCAGCGCGCCGAACGGGATGCCGCCGGCGCTGTTGCCGGCGCGGTGGCGCGCCGGCCAGACGTAGCTGTCGGCGATCACCGCGTCGCGGAACGTCACGCGCAAAGCGTGCGCGATCTCGCCCGCCGTGGCTTCGCTGGCGCGCGCGAGCAGCGGCGTGATCGGCAGCCCCGCCGCATCGCCCGAGGTCCAGGTGTCGGGACGCATCGCGTTGCTGGCGAGGTCCCACGCCGCGGTGGAATACGCGCTCCACTGGCCGCCGGCGGACTTGTACGTGGCGTAGCTCTCCCACAGCCGGCAGGCGCCTTGCTCGACGACGAGCACGTGCCGGTCGCCGCAGGTCGTCGGGTCGTTGCAGGTGCCGCCTTCGGCCTTCAGCACCGCCTCGCGCGGGATCGGGAAGCGCAGCGCCGCCGGGCTCTGTGCCTGGCAGTTGCGCGCGATGGTGAAGCCGTTTGCCGCGCCCGGGACGCAACGGCGCAGTCGCTCTCGTCGGGCGCGCCGTCGGCGGTGAAGGCGAGCGCCGGCCAGTCGGTCTCGGGGCTCGCCGCGGCCAGCAGGTTGATGGGAATGCCGTAGTAGTCGGCCGCCGACGCGTTCTCGCTCGTGCCCCAGTCGGCGTGCAAGGCGCGCGTGCTGCCGATGGCGGCGATCCAGGTCGCGCTCGAAGCGTGCGCGGGGAAGCGCGCCGCGTCGTCGATGCGGGTGTTGAAGACGGCGCTGGCCGGGAACGACGGGCAACTGCCGAGCATCGCCGCGCCGGCGGGTGCGGGCGCCGGTGAAGGCGTTGGTGAGGGCGAAGGTGAGGGCGAAGGTGAGGGAGACGGGGAGGGCGAAGGTGAGGGCGCCGGGGCACCCGTGTCGCCACTGCCGCCGGCCGAATCCCCGCCGCAAGCGACGGCCAGCACGGTGACGGCCAGCGCCAGCAGCGCCAGCGTTGCGCGCGGTTTGATCGAGGAGGAACGCATGCCCTGCCGAGCATGCAGCACTGCGGCCGGCGCCGCTGGAACAAGCTGTGTCGAGTGGTTCGCCGCCTTGGGGGCGACCGTCTCGTGCCTACCGTCTCGCGCCTTGCGGGCAACGGCTGCCTGTCGCGCCGGCGCCGTAGACGCCGGGGACGATCCGATCAGCGCGACGCAGCTGCCGCCGTCGCAGCCGCATCGACGCTGAACGCGTCGATCGCCGACTTCAGCCGCTCGGCCTGGTCGCGCAGGCTCTGCGCCGCGGCGGCCGACTGTTCCACCAGCGCCGCGTTCTGCTGCGTCATCTGGTCGAGCTGGTTGACGGCGGTGTTGACGCCGGCGATGCCCTCGGACTGCTGCGCCGCCGAGGCGGTGACGTCGCCGATGCGGTCGGACACCTCGCGCACCGCGGCGGTGATGCGGTCCATCACCGCGCCGGCGCCGGCCACGAGCCGCGAGCCCGACTCGACCCGCTCGACCGAGCTGCCGATCAGCTTCTTGATCTCGCGCGCCGCCTCGGCGCTGCGCCCCGCCAGGTTGCGCACTTCGCCGGCCACCACCGCGAAGCCGCGGCCCTGCTCGCCGGCGCGCGCCGCCTCGACGGCGGCGTTGAGCGCAAGGATGTTGGTCTGGAACGCGATGCCGTCGATGACGCCGATGATCGAGGCGATCTTCTTGGAGGCCTGGTCGATGTCGTGCATCGTCGACTGCACCTGCGTCACGACGCCGCGGCCTTCGGCGGCCACCTGCGCGGCCGACAGCGCCAGCGTGCTGGCGTGGCGGGCGGCGCTGGCGCTGGCGCCCACGGTGCCGGTGAGCTGCTCCATCGAGCTGGCGGTCTGCTGCAGATGGCTCGCGGTCTGCTCGGTGCGCGCCGAGAGGTCGTCGTTGCCCACGGCCACTTCGCCCGAGGCCAGGCGCACGCTCTCGGCCGTCTCGCGCACGGTGCCCACGAGCTGCGACAGCCGCTGCTGCATCGTGCCCAGCGCCACGATCATGCTCCCCAGCTCGTCGTGCCGCGGCGCCGGCAGCGCGGCGGCGAGATCGCCCTCGGCGATGCGGCTCATCGAATGCTCCACCTCGCGCAGCGGCCGCAGCAGCGAACGCAGCGTCAGCACGCTCGCGATGCCGATGCCCAGCAGGCACGCCAGGCCCGCGGCGACGCCGGCACCCAGCAGCGTGCGGCTGGTGGCGGTGGCTGCCTGGTAGCTCGTCGCCGAACGCGCCTGCGTCAGCGGGATCAGTGCCTGCAACGGCTTCACGGCGCCCTTGTGCAGCACGGCCCAGTCTTCCTCGAGCACTTCGGTGAGCACCGCCTTGTCCTTGGCCACGTAGCCGCGCTCGAGCTTGCCGAGCGTCGCGCCGACGAGCTTCCACTGCTCGCGCAACTGCGCGTAGGCCGCCTGCGCCTCGCCTTCACCGAAGGTGGCGGCAGCGTGCTGCCCGAGCGCGGACCATTGCGCCTCCACCGCCTTGCGCGTCTCGCGCAGGTGGTTCAGCGAGCCGGGCACCGGTATCTGCTCCAGCAGCACCGCGGCGGCGCGGAAGCGCACCTCGAGCAGGCTGTTCTCGATGCGCTGCATGCGCGTGAGCGCATCGATGTCGCGCTCGTACAGCCCCTCCAGCGCGCGCTGATTGACCTGGTTCGAGCCTGCGGCCAGCGCCGCGAGGGCGCCGATGCCTACGAGCGCCAGGGCGGTGAGCGCCACCAGGCGGGCGCGAATCGACAGCGAGAACTTCATGGCGGCCTTGTTCCGTGCCTTGTGACGCGTGCCCTGCGGCGCGTGCGCGATGGCGCGTGCCCTGTTGCGCTTGCCTCTTCGGCCCGTGGTGCGGGCCGGTCACTGCGTGGGCAGGCCCTTGCTCGACCACTCCGGGAAGCCGCCGCGGAACCACTGCACCTTGCTGTAGCCGGCCTTCACCGCCACGACCGAGGCCTTGTAGCTCTTCCAGCATTCGCCGGCGTTGCAGAAGAAGACCACCGGCGCGCCCTTGTCGGCGGGCAGCTTGGAGAGGTCGAAATGGTCCTGCGCCGCGTCGAAGTCGGCCGCCTTGGCGCTCTTCTCCTTGTACGGAACGCTCTTGGCGCCCTTGATCGTCTTCTCGGCGTACTCGGCGGCGACGCGGGTGTCGATCACCGGCACGCCGGCGTCGAGCAGCTTCTTCACTTCCTCGGCGTTCACCACCTTCGCGCCGGCCAGCGCCGCCGGCGTCTCGGCGGCGGTGGCGGGCAACGCGGTGCCGAGGCCGATGGCAACGGCGGCGGCCAGCTTCATCCAGGTGCGCTTGTTCATGGGGCTCGGTCCTTGCTGCGAGTCGAGTGGGTCGGGCGGGCAGCGACGGCTGCGCCCGGGGTAGCCCTGGATTTCGGCCAGGGCTCGGCCCGACTTGAGAGGAGGGGGCCCGCGCCTGCCTGCGGATTACTCGACGCTCACGCGCCGATCACGCGCCGCTCACGCGCCGATCACCGGCTGATGACCCGCGGCTCAGCCGCCGCTCACTCGCGGAAATTGCCGCAGTCGGCCAGAAGCACCTGCGCGCGCGCCGGGTCGCGCTCGACGCCCACCGGGTCGCCGCCGGCGGCCACCACGTCGAGCTGGCGCCGGAGCAGCCGGCGAAGGAGCGCAATGCCGCGGTCGCTGGTGCGCAGGTGCTCGGCCGAGTGCGCAGCGATGGCGCCCTGGCTCACCTGCGCTTCGTAGTCGCCGGGGAAGCGCCGGTGCTCTTCCTCGCTCAGCTCCCACCAGAACCTGCCGTTCATCTTCGAGCGCATGCGGCCGATCTCGCCCGCTTCGCGCACGCGGCCGGCGACGTAGATGCGGAAGTGCGTGTCGTCGATCGGCAGCACCCAGCCGATCGATTCCACCGGGCCGAAGCGGTGCAGGCGGGGGCTGGGCACCACGCGCAGCGTCGGCAGCACCGCCTGGGTGACGCGCCTGAGCTGGCCGCCGTCTTCGAGCGTGCGCCACGAAAGCGCCTGCACGCCGCGGCCGACGTCGCTCCACTGCACCTTGGTCATCTGCGCCATCGCCGGAACGAACTGCGTGCCCGAGAAGGTGCCGTGCAGGATCGGCACGTGGTAGCTGTCGACGACGTTCTCGTAGTGCTGCAGCCAGTTGCACGGAATGATCGGCGGGCCGCCGCCGCCGAGGCTCGTGTCGTCGGCCTCGATGAATTCGCCGGCGCCGGGCGCGTCGAGCACGTCGTAGGCGGGCAGCAGCGGCTTGCGTTCGGGCGGGCCCAGGGAGGCGAAGACGAGGCCGTAGCGTTCCTCGACCGGATACCAGGGCTGGCGGATGTTGTGGCGCCGCGCCGCGCCGCCATCGGGCTCGCAAGGCTGCTCGAGGCAGCGGCCTTGCGCGTCGAAGAGCCAGCCGTGGTAGCAGCAGCGCAGGCCCCCGGCTTCGACGCGGCCGTAGTAGAGCGAGGCGCCGCGGTGCGCGCAGCGCGGGTGCAGCAGGCCGGCGCGGCCGTGGCCGTCGCGAAAGAGGATCAGGTCCTCGCCGAGCACGCGCACCGGCTTCGGTTCGCTGCCGGCATCGCGCGCCAGGCCCACCGGGTGCCAGTAGCGGCGCAGCAGCTCGCCCATCGGCGTGCCGGCGCCGACCTCGGTGAGGTTCTTGTCGTGCACGCCCGGCGCGAGGCCGTAGGCGGTGCCCTGGTCGATGTCGCTGGCCTGCAAGCGGGTCTCCATCGTTGCTGCGCCGCGGCTTTGCCGTGCGTGCTTCCTTGCGCGCGCGCTCTCGTGCTTGTGGGCGCTTTCTGGCGCCGTTGCGCGAGCTACTGCGGCTGCGCGCCCGAAGCGCGGATGAGGCTGATCCAGCGCGGCGCCGAACGCGCGAACTCGGCGGCGAATTCCTCCGGCGTGCTGCCGAGCGGCGTCTGCCCCTGCTCGACAAGCTTGGGCATCACGTCGGGCAGGCGGATCACGGCGGCGATCTCCTTCTGCAGTCGCTCGACGATCTCCTTCGGCGTGCCGGCCGGCGCGTAGGCCGCCACCCAGATCGGCAGGTCCATGCCCTTGAAGCCTTGCTCCTCGAACGTGGGCACGTCGGGCATCGCCGCCGAGCGCTGCGGGCCGGCCATCGCCAGCGCCTTCAGCTTGCCCGCGGCCACCTGCGGCCGGGCGCCGACGGGACTGGCGAAGGTGACGTCCAGCGTACCGCCGATGACATCGGTGATGGCCGGGATCTCGCCCTTGTACGGCACGTGGTTGAGCGCGATGCCGTGGTCGCGCACGAGGATGCCGCCGTAGATGTGCCCCGAAGAACCGATGCCCCAGCTGCCGTACGAGACCGGTCGCCCGAGCTGCTTCGCCCAGGCGACGAAGCCCTTGAGGTCGTTGTACGGCGCGTTGCCGGGCGCCGTGAGCAGCACGCTGCCCAGCGACACCTGCGTGATCGGCGTGAAGTCCTTGACCGGGTCGAACGGCATCTTCGGGAACAGCACCGTGTTGTTCACGTGCGTGGACATCGTGGTGATCATGAACGTGTAGCCGTCGCCGGGCGCGCGCGCCACCGCCTCGGCGCCCTTGATCGTGTTGGCGCCGGGGATCGCTTCGACGTTGACCTGTTGCCCCAGGCGCGCGCTGAGCTTGTCGGCGATGACGCGGTTGAGCACGTCGATCGCGCCGCCGGGGTTGAACGGCGAGACGAGGCGGATGGGCTTCGTCGGCCAGGCAGCGCTGCTGCCTTGCGCACGGCTCGCGGTGGCCGGCAGCAGCGACATCGGGGCCAACGCCAACGCCGCCAGCGATGCAACGGCGTCGCGGCGCCCGTGGCAGGGCGCGGCAGGCTGGCGGGTTGATGGTGCGGGCTTCATCGTGCGTCTCCTGTTCGAACGGGGCAACGGGGCAACGGGGCAGCGGGGCAGCGGGGCAGCGGGGCAACACCCCGACGAGGTCTCGGGCGCAGGATATCGACGGCGAGCGCGCCGTCGTTCGCGTGCTTACCCGGCCGCCGTGCTGGCGCCGGCGGGGTCGCGCTTCGCCGCGGGCTGGCCTGCCGCTGCGCTGCGCTGCGCCACCGCGCTCGCCGCACCCATCGCTGCCAAGTTCTCGGCGTGGCGCGGGCGGTAGTTCGATTCGAAGTCGCCCCGAAAGCGATCGGCCGTTCGCTCACCGCCACTTCACCGTCGCTGCTGCTGCCGCGGCTGCCGCCGCGCGCGATGACGAGCCACTTGTGCCACTCCGGCGGGTCCATCGCCGGGAAGTCCAAACGCTCGAAGTGCAGGTAGGCGCTGGAGGCGCGGCGAGCTTCGCAGGCGCTGACGATCATCTGCGAGCAGGTGAGGATGTCCTGCACTTCGAGCACCCGCATCAGCTCGTGCGGGTCGCCTGCCGCGACGCGCGGCGCCTCGTTCGCTTCGAGGTCCGCAAGCCACGTGCGCCCCAGCGCCAGCAACTCGGCGTGCTTCGGTTCGCTGCAGTAGTTCTGCATCACGCGCGCGGTGGCGGCGTTCAGCTCCTTCCAGTCCGGCCCCGTGGCCGGCTGCGCCAGCGGCGCATAGACGCGCGCCTTCTCGCGCTCGACCTGCGCGGCGTCCGGCGTCCCCGCGTTCGCGAGTGCGCGCGCCGCCAGCGCCGCGCGTGCGCCGGCGTAGCGGCCGCTGCATGCGGCGTGCGAGTGGTCCTGGCCGCCGAAGAGGCCGTCGCCGGCGCCGAAGAGTCCGGGCAGGTTCGATTGCAGGTCCCAGTCGACGAGCAGCCCGCCGCACACGCCCTGGTCGCCGAACGTGCGCTCCTGCGGCAGCACCGGCTCGCGCATGCCGTGGCCGCGCAGGAAGTCGTAGCTTTGCAGCATGTCGCGCTCGGGGTCGAAGCCGGCCGCTTCGTAGGTGTGCTTCACCGGGATGCGCGTCTTGCCTTCGTTGCCCACCATCACGCCCCAGATCGCGCGGCGTTCCATCTCGGGCATGCCGGCGAGGTCGGCATAGAACGGCGGCGTGAACTCGCCGGCGCGCATGCGCGCTTCGAGGTCGGGAATGGGGCGCGGGCCGGCGTATTCGCGCAGCCCCGGGTGCGGGTGCGAACTCGACCCGCCGCCCATGATGAAGAACTTCTGCCCCGCCACCGGGCGGCAGCGCTCGGCGATGGTGGCCAGTGGCCGGCCCCAGGCGTCGACCAAGGCACTTCCTTGCCCTTGGCGTCGACGATGGTGCAGGGATACCAGGTGTTGATCGCGTTGCCGCTGCCGTAGGGCGGGTACGAGTAGCCGCTGCCGAACGGCGAGCGCATCGACTTCTCCATCATCGTGAACTCGGCGCCGGCGCGCCACGCGATGGCGTAGCCCAGGCCCGAGCACGAAGGCGGGCGGAAGGTCGACAAGCCGCGCAGCTCGGAAGAAGGTCCAGATGCGCTGCGGCCGGTTCGCCGCCAGCACCACCGACTTGGCGCGCGCGACGACAAAAGCGCCGCTGCGCCCATGCACGCCGGTGGCGCCGACGACGCGCGTGCCGCTCACGCCGCCTTCGGTGAGCAGCGACGTCACCGCGACGCGGTCGAACACGCGCACGCCCAAGCGCCGGCAGGCTTCGCGCAGCAGCGGCTTGTAGTCGTGCCCCCACACGCGCAGCACGGTGCGGTTGGCGTAGTCGTAGGCGAAGAGAAGCTTGCTCGCCGGGTCGCGGAAGTCGGCGCCGGCGAACTCGCCTTCGTCGTCGCGCACCTTGCCGCCATAGCGCTCCATCTCGAGCAAGGTCTCATAGGCCGAGGCGCACTGGATGTAGGTTGAGATGCCGCTGCGCCAGCCGCCCTGGTTGTCGATGAGTGCCTGCGCGAACTCCTCGGGCGGCACGGCCGAGGCGGGGTTGTCGGCCGCCCACTGCCAGTGGTCGACGCCAGCGCCGCCGGCGCCGCTGCGCTCGGTGGCCGCCTTCTCGAGAATGACGACGCGCGCACCGCAGCGCGCCGCGGCGATGGCGGCCCAGACGCCGGCGATGCCGCCGCCGAGCACGAGCACGTCGCAGTCGATGCGGCGCTCCTGGCCGTAGGCGATGGCGTAGGGCCAGGGCAGCAGCTGGCCGCTGCCGGCGTTCATGCCGCTTCCGTTGTTCGCGCCGGTCGCGTCGGTCGCGCCGTTCGTGCTCTTCCCGTTGCTGGGCGTGGGCATCGCGGTGTCTCCTTCAGACGCGGAAGTGCTCGCCGGTGGCCTTGCGCTTGAAGCGCACGCGCTGCTGCAGCGGGTGGTTCAGGCGGATCGCGCCCGGCCGCGGGCAGTCGTCGACGCAGGGGCCGCAGTACCAGCACTCGTCGGGGTGCAGGATCAGCGGCGGCTTGCCCTTCTCGGGGTTCGGGATGAACACGTCCTCCAGGCACACCGTCAGGCAGCGGTTGCAGCCGTCGCAGACGGCTTCGTCGAACAGCACCGGGTTGCCCGGCGTGATGCGGTTGGGTCGTGCGTAGACGGGCTCGTCCATGGGCAGGGGCTCGCGGCTAGCGGGCGGAGTGATGGGGGCGTTCGAGCGGGATGCCCGCCGCGAAGCATCGCCCGACGGCGCGCCAGGTGTCTGTCCTCAGCGGAGAGGACAGCGCCGTCTTCCTCCCTCTCCCGCACGCACGAGCCGAAGGCTCGCGCCTTCGGGTTGCGGGAGAGGGCAGGGGTGAGGGCTCTTTGCGCGACCCACCCTCACCCCCAGCACGCGCGCCAGCACGTCGCGTTCGCGCCGCGTCAATGCGACGCTCAGCGCCGCCAGGCGCGCGGCAGCCGCCGCGATGCGGTCGGCACGCTCGCGCGAGCGCAGCCGCATGCCCATCATTGCCACGTGCTTCACCGCCAGCGCGGCCAGCAGCGGCGCCAGCGTTTCGATGGCCGCGAGTTCGGCCGCGACGAACGCGCCGCCTGCTTCGAGCCGGTACAGGTTCAGCGCTACGAGCTGGCCGCTTTCGCTGCTCGCGGCCACCGTCAGCCGCTCGAGCAGGCCGAAGCGGCCGTAGCAGGCTTCGCGGTAGGCGCCTTCGCGAATGCCGGCGCTTCGCTGCAGCAGCACCGCCACGCTGCCGCGCGCCGGCGCGAGTTTCAGGTTGGGGTCGTGCTTGTACAGGCCTGCGAGGTACGCCTGCTGCACCTCGGCCACGTGCTCGCCGCCGCGCCAGCTGGCCGATTCGAGCACCGGCGGCCGCGAGGGGCCGGCAAAGCGCATCAGGCAGGCGTGATCCACCGCCACGACGCGGTTGAGCGCGGCCAGCAGTTCGGCCGCGAAGGCGGTGCCGCCGAGCGCCGCCACGACCGGCGCGAACGACGGCGCGAACGACGGCGCGAACGACGGCGCGAACGACGGCGCGAACGACGGCGCGGACGACGGCGCGGATGACGGCGCGGATGACGTCGCCAAGGATGCTGCGGTGCGGCTTTTCATCGGCACGATTCCGGCGCAGGAGCGTATCCCGCTTCGCCGCCCGCGGGCGCGCGCTGCGCGGGCGGCAAGCCCATCGGCGGGTGCGGGCTCGGGCTTTCCCGCATCGCGCCAGCGGGGTTGAGGTAACGCAATCCGCGCCCCTGGCCCGGCCGCGGGCCGTGCGGGCACAATGTCGCCCGAGCCCGCTTGGCCCTCCTGGCACGCCAGAACAGCCAGCGGCAACAACCGGCGCAGGGGCCGCCTCCAGCCACCCCCCAGTTGCCGTTGCCCCGCCCGACCCCGAACGCACCGCCGACCATGTCGCCAACGCCGCCGCGCGCCAGCCAGCGCGAACTCGGCCGCCATTCGTACAGCCGCGAGGATCTGCTGGCCTGCGGCCATGGCGAGCTCTTCGGCCCCGGCAACGCGCGCCTGCCGCTGCCCAACATGCTGATGTTCGACCGCATCGTCCACATCGACGACACCGGCGGCGCGCACGGCAAAGGCCTGCTCGAAGCGCAGCTCGACATCCGCCCCGACCTGTGGTTCTTCGCCTGCCACTTCGAGACCGACCCGGTGATGCCCGGCTGCCTGGGCCTGGACGCGCTGTGGCAGCTGGTGGGCTTCTGGCTCGGCTGGCGCGGCAACCCGGGGCGCGGCCGCGCTTTGGGCGCCGGCGAGATCAAGTTCTTCGGCCAGGTGCTGCCCACGGTGAAGCAGGTCACCTACCGGCTCGAACTCAAGCGCGTCATCGAGCGCAAGCTCGTGATGGGCATCGCCGACGGCCGCGTGCTCGCCGACGGGCGCGAGATCTACGCCGCCACCGACCTCAAGGTCGGCTTGTTCACCTCGACCGAGGACTTCTGAACATGCTGCGGCGCGTGGTCGTCACCGGAGCGGGCATCGTCGCGAGCCTCGGCAACAAC
The DNA here is from genome assembly GCA_046348035.1 of Rubrivivax sp. GTDB lineage: Bacteria > Pseudomonadota > Gammaproteobacteria > Burkholderiales > Burkholderiaceae_C > Rubrivivax. Next base: position 38,112 of record JAXMEZ010000010.1, read on the forward strand.
GCCGCCGAGGTGACCGCGAGCCTGCGCGAAGGGCGCTCGGGCATCCGCTTCAGCCCGGCGTACGCCGAGCGCGGCCTGCGCTGCCAGGTGAGCGGCCGCCCGGCCATCGAGCTGGAGCAGGCGATCGAGCGCCGCACGCTGCGCTTCATGGGCGACGCGGCCGCGTACGCGTGGCTCTCGATGCAGCAGGCGCTCGCGCAATCGGGCCTGACGCCTGAGCAGGTGTCGCACCCGCGCACGGGCCTCGTCGCCGGCTCGGGCGGCGCTTCGAGCTTCAACCAGGTGTGGGCGGCCGACACGCTGCGCGCCAAGGGCATCAAGCGCGTCGGGCCGTTCATGGTCACGCGCACGATGGGCAGCACGGTCTCGGCTTGCCTGGCGACGAGCTTCGAGATCAAGGGCGTCAACTACTCCATCAGCTCGGCCTGCGCCACCAGCGCGCACTGCATCGGCCACGCCGCGCAGCTCATCGCCTGGGACCAGCAGGACGTCGTCTTCGCCGGCGGCGGCGAGGAAGAAAGCTGGGAGCTCTCGCTGCTGTTCGACGCGATGGGCGCGATGTCCAGCGGCTTCAACGACCGCCCGCAGCAGGCTTCGCGCGCCTTCGACGCGGCCCGCGACGGCTTCGTCATCGCCGGCGGCGGCGGCATGCTCGTGCTCGAAGCGCTGGAGCACGCGCAGGCGCGCGGCGCGCCGATCCTGGCCGAGCTCGTGGGCTACGGCGCCACGTCCGACGGCCACGACATGGTGGCGCCCTCGGGCGAAGGCGCGGTGCGCTGCATGCGCCAGGCGCTGGCCACGGTGAAGCGCCCGGTGGACTACATCAACGCCCACGGCACTTCCACGCCGGTGGGCGACGCGGCCGAGCTGAACGCGGTGCGCGAAGTGTTCGGCGACCGCAGCGTGCCGGCGATCAGCTCGACGAAGTCCCTGTCGGGCCACTCGCTCGGCGCTGCCGGCGTGCAGGAAGCGATCTACTCGCTCCTGATGATGCAGCACGGCTTCGCCGCCGCCTCGGCCAACATCGACAACCTCGACCCCGCGGCCGTTGGCCTGCCCGTGCTGCGCGAGCGCCGCGACGCGCCGCTGGCGACGGTGATGTCCAACAGCTTCGGCTTCGGCGGCACCAACGCTTCGCTGGTGTTCGCGCGCTTCGAAGGCTGAAGCCTTCGGCGCCTCGCGGCGCGCCGGGCCGCGCCCGCAAGACCGAAGGCCTCAGGGCCGCACGTCCACCGCCAGCAGCGACGTGCGCTCGACGCGCAGGTCGCCGGCCTGCGCGGTGGCGACGATGTCGATGCCGTGCAGGCCCGGCAGGCGTGCGCGCCAGATGGCCGTGCGCTCGGTGCCCTCGCCACGCAGTGCGAGCGTTTCGGTGCGGCCGTCCGGGCTGCGCACGACGGCCCGCATCGTCAGGCCCGTCAGCGGCTCGCGCGCGCGCTCCAGCACCGCCGACAACGTCACCACCTGCCCGGCCCGCGGCGCCAACGGCGCGGCGCGTGAGCGCAGCACGGCGCCGCCGACCACGCGCGCCGACAGCGCGTAGTCGGTGCTCTCGCGCGGCGCGCGCAGCGTCACCCGCCAGGGCCCCGGCCGCGGCTTGTCGAAGCCGTAGCCGAGCGTCAGCAGCGACGCGGGGTCGTCGACACGGATGAGGCCGTTCGCCTGCGCGCTCAGCTCGATCGTGCGGCCGCTCGCGCCGCGCACCGTCACCTCCAGCGAGCGGCTGGGATCGAACAGCGCGAAGCTCGCGACGGCCACCTCGTCGAGGTTGACTTCGATCTCGGCCGTACTGCCGCCTTCGACGCGGCCGCTGAAGACCTGCGTGAACTGGGCTTCGTCTTCGTCGCCGGCCGGCTGCGTGGGCGGCGAACGCGAAGATGGCCTCGATGCCGCCGACGACCCCGCGGCCGGGTGCGGATCGCGCAGGCGCGGCAACACGAAACGGGTGAAGACTTCTTCGGAGCGCGTCATCCCGATGTGCATCACCGGCATGTGCTGCACCTCGCCCTCGATCGCGGCGACGCTGTTCACGCTGACCATGCTGTCGCTGGGCACGCCGGTGCACGGCGCCTTGAAGCCGTCGGCGATCGGGTCGCCGGCCAGCATGCGGAACGGCACGCCGCGCCGCTCGGTGATCCTGCGGTTGAAGATCTGGCGCAGGAAGGCCGGGCGCAGCTCGAGCGAAGCGGGAGCCAGCACGCCGAGCGCCGTCGCCAGGCCCGAGCATTCGGAGCCGCCGTGCGGCGAGCCGAGCATGATGAGCTGCGCCACATCGCGCGTCGCCATCACGCGGGCGATGTAGTAGCGGGCGACGAGCCCGCCCATGCTGTGCGCGACGAGGTCGACCTGCTTCGCGCCGGTGGCCTGCCTGACGCCGGCGATGTAGCGCGCCAGCTCGAGCGCGTTCTGCGGCAGCGTCTTTGTGGGCGCCGTCAGGCGGCCGAGGCCGCCCAAGTCCATGCGGCCCTCGGCCTGGCCGTCGCCCACTGCGTAGCCCTTGAGCCCTTGCGCGGCGAGCCAGCCGTCGGGCGCGGTGTAGGCGCTCCAGGTGAGCGGGCTCGACAAGAAGCCGTGCACGAGCACCACGGGCCGCGGCTGCGCGGCAGCGGCGGCACCGGCCAGCGCCAGCGCCGCGGCCACGAGACGGGGCACCCCGGCCCAGCGATGGCGAACATGCTCAGGCGCGGTACGAGACATCGTGCTGCGCAGGCTGTCATGCGCGGCCGAGGGCTGTCAAGCCGCCCGGCGCCTGCGCGCCGGCCCGGACCGCAGCGGCCACGTAGAGTGCGGCATGGCACTCCCGCGTAGAGTGCCGCATGGCACTCAAGAGCACGATCTTCAAGGCGACGCTGCAGCTGGCCGACATCGACCACGGCTACTACGCCGACCACTCGCTGACACTGGCGCGGCACCCGAGCGAGACCGACGAGCGGATGATGGTGCGCCTGGTGGCGCTGGCGCTCAACGCGCACGAGCTGGCCGACCTGTGCGGCGGCGACGGCACGCTCGCCTTCGGCGCCGGCCTCTCCGACCCCGACGACCCGGACCTGTCGCTGACCGACTTCACCGGCGCGAAGCGGCTGTGGGTCGAAGTGGGGCAGCCCGAGGAGAAGCCGCTGGCGCGCGCCTGCTCGAAAGCCGAGATCGTTCGCGTCTACGCTTTCGGCGCCGCGGCCGAGGTCTGGTGGCGCGGCATCGAGCCCAAGGTCAGCCGCTTGTCGAAGCTCTCGGTGTGGCGGCTGCCCTCCGAGGCCATGCGCGAACTCGCCGGCTGGGCCGAGCGAACGATGCAGCTGCAGGCCACGGTGCAGGACGGCACGCTGGCGCTGCACGGCGAGCGCGGCAGCATGCAGATCGAGCCGCAGCGGTGGAAGTGAGGGGCGCTTCGCGGTATCCCTGTACGGCACGAAAGGTCTGCTCCAGGCTCATCGCTTTCTTCCCGCAGAAGCGCGGGCTTTCTTGGCTGCCTTCGCCACCCCCACTGCTCCGCGCTGGCGCCCGACCCCGGCGATGGCAGGCACGCCGGCGATCAGCCGTCGCTCGCGCATCAGCTCGCGCTGCAACTCCTCGGCCGTCGGCAGGTAGAGCTGATAGCGCGAAGCGAAGATGTTGCGCTCCTGCTGCTCGCCCAGCGTGTAGCGCACGACGGCATCATTCTTGTCCGAGCACAGGATGAGCCCGAGCGTCGGGTTGTCGCCCGGCCGTGCGGCGCTCGCGGTCGAAGTAGTTCACGTAGAACTGGATCTGGCCCAGATCCGCGTGGGTGAGCTTGCCGATCTTCAGATCGACCAGCACCCAGCACTTGAGCACCGCGTGATAGAAAACCAGATCGACGTAGAAGTGGTCGCCGTCCACGGTGATGCGCTGCTGCCGCGCGACGAACGCGAAGCCCTTGCCCAGTTCGAGCAGGAAGAGCTGCAGGTTGTCGATCAGCGCCTGTTCGAGCTGCGACTCCACGAGCCGGGGCGTCTCGGGCAGGCCGAGGAACTCCATCACCACGGGGTCGCGCAGCGCGTCGATCGGTTGCATGACCTCCTGCCCGCGCTGGGCCAATGCCAGCAGTCCCGCCTTGTCGCGGCTCTTGAGCAGCCGTTCGAACAGCAGGCTCGCGGTCTGACGTGACAATTCGCGTACCGACCAGGCGGTGCGCGCCGCCTGGTTCTGGAAGTAGTAGAGCCCTTCCAGCCGCTGCACCCGCAGCAGCTCACGGTAGTGGCTCCACGACAGGCCGGTGTGCAACTGGCCGGGCCGCCACGGGTCACTTGCGATCCCGGACGAAGCGGCCCCGGTCTCGTGCCCCGGGATTCGCGCCAGCATCTCGCCAGCCGGCATCGACACGTTCTCGGATTTCCGAGACATCGTCTCGGAAATCAGGCGCGGATAGAGCAGGTAGAACTGGCGGAAAGCCTCCAGGTTGTCCACCGACCAGCCGCGGCCATCCTCCTGCGTGAGCCGGGCCGAGAGCCCGGCCAGCAAGCGCGAACCGTAGTCGGCCCGCGAGCGGCCGCGTTGCTCGGCTTCGACAATCTCGCGGCCGATCAGCCAATTGGCCGCTACCTGCGTCGTGTTGACCGTGCGCGCCACGCCGGCGCGCGCCGCCTGCAGGATCTCGCGGATGCGGCCGACCAGCGCTGCGGGTGGCGCCGACAGGACGGTGCCGCGGCCACGCGGCAAGGCCTCAGACGCCTTCGCCATGGCCTGGCTCGTCGGTATCGAAGAGACCTGCCTGCCCGGCGCGCTGCCCGGCTGCCCACTCGCACTTCTGCATCACCATCTTCGGGATGGCACCGCGCAGCGCGAGCTTGTGCGCGACGTGCGCGAGTTGGTGCGGGCTGTAGCCGAGCTCGGGCATGTTGCCCGATTCTGCCGTGTTGCCGGTCGCGTCCAATCGGGCGGCGCGACGTGCCGCCCGCGCCTCAAGCAGCGCGCGTCTCGCGCGGCGCCGGGCCTGCGGCAGGCGCGGGCTGCGTCCCCCCGCCATTCGCGGGCGCCTGCACTTCCCCCAGCAGCTCGCCGATCAGCCGGTCCTTCTCTTTCCACAACTGCTCGACCCAGCGGCCGAGCTTGACGACATGCGCGCGCTCGGCGGCGTGCTCCACGCCCACCAGCTCGGCCGGGATGGCGCGCGGCTGCACGCGCACGATCACCGCGTCGAGCCGGCCGCTGAGCAGATCCCAGAAGGTCGGCGTGCCGGCGGGGTAGACGATCGTCACGTCCAGCAGCGCCTGGAACTGCTCGCCCATCGTCGCCAGCGCCACCGACAGGCCGCCGATCTTGGGCCGCAGCAGGTGGCGGTACGGGCTCTTCTCCTGCGCCCGCTTGGCCGGCGTGGCGCGCGTGCCTTCGACGAAGTTCATCACCGAGGTCGGGATCTGCTTGAACTTCTCGCAGGCGCGGCGCGTCGTCTCGAGGTCCTTCTTCAGCGCCCCCTTGCTCTTGCCGCGGCTCATGAAGGGGAAGTCCAGCGCCCACCAGGCCAGGCCGATCACCGGCACCCAGATCAGCTCGCGCTTCAAGAAGAACTTCAAGAACGGGATGCGGCCGTGGAACACGCGCTGCAGCACGAGGATGTCGACCCACGTCTGGTGGTTGCTCGCCACGAGGTACCAGCCGCGCGCGTCCAGGCTCTCGGTGCCTTGCACGTCCCAGCGTGCGCCGGGGCGCACGGCGGCGATCCAGGCGTTGTTCGTCGCCACCCAGCCTGAGGCCAGCGCCGTCAGCGCCCGGTCGGCGGCACGGCGCACGGGCGCCAGCGGCAACAGCAGCTTGACGAGTGCAGGCACGACCAGGCTCAACGCGACGACGAGCGTGTTGAGTCCGAGGACGAAGCCGGCGATGGCACCGCGCAAGGCTTGCATGAGGGCGATTTTGCGCCAGCCGTCGAACGGGGCTCGGGCGAGAGCATGAGCGACACCGGGCCCGCCTTGTTCAGCGTGGCGCGCGGCCCGCGCGAACGTTCTCCGGCCCACGCTCGCGGGGACGCGCCTGTTGTGATCGAAGGCCGTGCCGTCATCACCGCCGCGGCGGGGCACCGTTCAGCGTGCCGCGAATGGGGCCTGCGCCCGTTCGCGCAAGCCGCACGCCCTCTCACCACCGAGGCATCCGTCGCGGGAGACAAACGACGGTGGTTGCAGGGTGGCGGTGGCGCCTGCGGGCGCAGGCCCCATTCGCGGTACGCTGGCTGCACCGGTGGCACGCCGGTGAGGATGGCACGGCCGTGCCGGGCAACGTGCGCATCCCCGCGAGCGTGGGCCGGAGAACGCAGGCGACGCCGCCGCCCTGCCGCAGCGATGCCGGCCTGAGGGGCGCCACGCGGGGCGGAGAACGCGCCGCCCTGCCGCAGCGATGCCGGCCTGACCGGGCGCCGCATGAGAGCCCACCCCTCGCGATCCATCAAACGCGCGCGCCGGCCGCAACCGGCGCGCGCATCGTTCGCTACTTCACCGTCACCGGCGTGCGGTTGGTGCGCAGCGGCACGCTCACCGCGTTGTCGAGGCTCGCCGAGAGGATGAGCTTGGCCGGGTCCACCTGCTGCAGCAACGGCGAGACGAACGGCAGCGTCGCCACACCGCGCCGCACGACGCCGCGGCCCACGGGCACGGCGGAGCCGTCGTCCTGCAGCACGAGCGCGGTGATCTCGGCGCCTTCGTGCGGGTAGTCCACGCGCAAGGCGCCGGCCAGCACCGTGAGCGCGAAGTCGTCGGCCAGGTGCAGCCGGTGCGGGTTGCGCGTCCACATCTCCAGCGTCGGGTCGCCGATCACGTGGTACAGGATGATCTCGTCGGTGTAGTCGGTGACGGTGATGTCCCCTGCCGGCTGCGCGACGCCGATCTGCGTGGCCAGGTACAGCTTGCCGTGGTTGAGGATGTCGCCCAGCCGCCGCTTCGACGTGCCGTCGCCGAAGCCCGAGGCGAGGTTGGGCCAGGTGGCGTCGACGAAGCCGCGCAGGATGGCGCTGTTGGGCCACGTGGGGCTGTTGCGCACGTCGCCGATGCCGCCGACCATGCCGCCGTTGGCCTTCAGCAGCAACTGCTCCAGCAGCGACTCGGTCGAGCCGCCGCCGTCGGTCTCGCTGTCCCAGTAGGCGCTCTTGCAGTTGACGCTGTAGACGACCGGCAGCAGTGCGCCATTGGTGAGGCTCGCGAGATTGCCGGTCGAGAACGCCGGGTCCACCCACTGCGAAGGGCCGCCGTGGTCGCGGTGCGTGATGAGGAAGCGCCCGGCGTTGAAGGCGTTGACGATGTCGGTGCCGGTGCCGTTCCAGGCGAAGCCGCTGCCGGGGGCGAGGTCGGCCGGCAGCGAGTCGCCGTCGAAGAAGCGCCGCGGCGTCGTGTCGGAGACGGGCCCGCTGGCGAAGCTCGTGTTGCTCGTGTAGATGCGCTCGACCGTGTAGCCGGCGCCGCGCAGCGTGTTGCGCACCGTCTCCGAAGTCTCGACGAACGAGCGCATGTCGCGCCCGGCCTGGCTCACGTCGCGCCGGCAGCACTGGAAGAACGAAGCCGTGCTGGCCGTGGTGTAGAACGGCCCGCCGCCGAGGAAGTTGATGAACGGCGGGTTCGATTCGTACTGCACGACCTTGCCCACCACCGTGTTCGCTTCGGCGAGCGTGTCCACCGGGATGCGGCCGACCGCGAAGTACGGGAACAGCGCGTCCAGGTACAGCAGCGCCAGGTGCGGGTAGGTGGCGTAGTTCCAGTCCGAACCCGTGGTGCTGTCGGGCTCGCTCGAGTTCGGGTAGTCCGTGCGCGAAGGCGGCACGAACTCCGAGTCGCCCATCAACAGCACGTACGACACGCGCGTCAGGCACGTGTCGTAGCGCTCGCGGATGAGCTGGGTGATCTTGTCGGCGGTGTCGTACGTCGTGTTCGGCCCGACGTCGATCACGGTGGTCGAGATGCCCTTGGTGCGCTTCCATGTCGCCAGCGTGTCCGAGGCGGTGCGGAAGTTCGGGTGCGTCAGCACCAGCAGCTCTTCGCCCAGGCAGCGGAAGAGCTGCGGGTCGACGAACTTGACGTAGCGGCTCACCGCGTCGCGGTTGAGCACCGACTTCATGCCCACCTGCGAGGTCTTCTCGAACGCGCTCAGGCTCTGGCTGGTGGCGAAGGTGCCTTCGCCGCCGCGGAAGCGCACGTCGAACTGCACCGAGTCGAACAGGCGCAGCTCGTTGGTCACCGGGTTGTACTGGCCGGCCATGCACTGCACCTGCACGATGTGCAGGTCGCGCATCGAGCCCACGAGCTTGGCCACGCACGGGTCGCCGGGCCCGAAGGCGTCGATCGCGTAGGCCTTCTCGTCCTTCGTGAACGGCCGGTCCATGAACGTCTCGGGCGGCGGCGGCAGTGTCTCGTCGTCACGCGAGGCGTCCACCGGCTGCGGCTGGAACGGATAGAGGTTGACCTCCATGCGCTCGCGCACGCGCACGCCGCCGCGCGGCAGCACGATCTCGGGCGTGGCGCCGCGCGGCACCGCGATCAGCGTCTGCCACGAAGGCAGCGCCGGCTGGCCGCGCGGGCCGATCTGCCCTTCGAGGCCGGGCACCGCGAGCTGGGTCCACGTCTCGCCGCCGGCGGCAACGGTCGTGAGCTTCGGGCGGCCGAACGACACCGTGGCGCGCAGGCGCGTGTTGTCGGAAGCCTCGACCGACACCTGCGGGTCGCGGCGCGCATCGCTGTCGAAGCAGTGCGGGCGCGGGCGCAGCGGGTGGTGGAAGAAGTGGTCGAAGAGGCTCGCGCGCAGGCGGTAGCCGCGGTTGGACCAGTCCTCGGCCAGGCCCCGGTTGCGGCCCTTGCGATGCGAGCGCGCCTGCTCGATGAAGCGGCCGAGGTGCGCGTGCGCGGTGCAGATCCAGCCGCTGACGTACAAGCGCCGCGCCTGGTCGAGGTCGGCGAGCAGGCGTTCGCGTTCGCGGCGGCCGAGGGTCTCGTCGGGCGTGCCCTTCAGCACGCCGACCAGTTCGTCGAGGGCGGCGACGACGGCGGGGTCGGCCGGTTCGCTGCTGCGGGCCTTCTCGGCCGTGGTGCCGGCGTCGGCGCCGGCATCAGGCTTCGTTGCCGGCGCATCGGCCGGGGCCTGCGTTGCGGCTTGTGCATCCGCGGACGACGAAGGCGCGCTGCCACCGCCACCACCGCAGGCCGCCAGCGCGAGCGCCGCGAAGCAGCCCGCGGCGAACGGGCGCCACTGTCGCAGCCGCAGCGGCTGCTGTTGCTGTTGCTGCTGCCGTTGTTCCTGAACCTCTCTCCTTCGCATGGCCCGCCTCCTGGTTCTTCATCCCTGCGGGTTGCAGGGGATGCGGATTGGGCGCTCGCGGGCGCGGCCGTGCCACGCGCAAAGGGGGGAAGGGCTACTCAAGAGGGAGGATGCGCGAGCCCCCTAGGACTCGGTGGGTGCCTCCATGCCGCTGCCGGTTTCGCGCGGCTGCGTCTCGGTCTCACGGCATCGAGCGCTCGCCTTTTTCCGCTTCGCTCAGGCCTTCGAAGAGCGCGATGTCGGCCTGCGCGGCCTTCCAGCGCAGGTCGCGCCAGGGTCGATAGGCGGCTGAGTCGTACCAGGCGCGGAACGCCGCCATCGAGGGCCAGCGCTCGAGCAGCAGGCGCCGGGGCTGCCACGTGCCTTCGATGACCTCGAAGTGCCCGCTCGTCGCCAGCAGCGTGCCGCCGGCGGTGCGCACGAGCGGCGCCTCGCCTTGCACATAACGGGCAAACGCTGCGTCGTCGTGCACCGCCACGTCGGCGATGGCGAAGGCCGGCCGCTGCGTGTTGCCGTGCGCCGCGGCGACGGCCGGCGCGATGCCTTGCAGCAGCACCATGTCGGTGTCGGCGGCGCGCTGGCGGATCTGCCGCCACGGCACGTAAGGCGAGCTTTCGTACCACTGGTAGAACGCCTGCGCGTCGGGCCACTGGTGCACGATCATCCGGCGCAGCGGCCAGTCGCCTTCCACCGGTTGCGGCATCGCGCCGGCGGCGAGGAAGCGGCCGCCGAAAGCGCCGATCGTCGGCAGATGCCCGGTGAGGTAATCGCCGAAGCCGCGCATGTCGTGGATCTGCACGCGCACGATCGAGAACACCGGCTCGCTGGTCCAGCCGCGGTCGTGCGAGGCCGGCGGCGGTGCCGGCGAAGGGGGCACGGGAGACGTGATCGCCGAACCGCCGGGCGAGGGCGTCGGCGCAGGTGGCGGCGCAGGGACCGGCGCGGGGACCGGCGCCGTGGTGGCCGCTGGCGGCGGCGGTGCCGGCTGGGGCGTCGGCACAGCCGGCGGCGGTGTCGGCGCCGGCAACGGCACCGCCGTGGCAGCGGGCGCCGGTGGCGGAGCGGGCGCGGGCGCGGGTGCCGGCGCCGCGCAGCGCCGGCGGCCAGCGCCGGCAGGCCGATCAGGAAACGCCGGCGATGCTCGAGCAGTGCCAACACGCTTCCCCAGTCGTGGCCGCGCCGCGCCTCGGCCGGCGGCTCACTTGCGGCTCACTTGCGAATCACTTCGACGAAGCACTCGCCAAGGACTCGCGAATCACTTGCGCCCGTACTTCGCCTCGAAGCTCGCCTTGCCGATGCGGTTGGCGTTGATCATGAAACCCACCAGCGCCGCCGTGGCGTCGGCGGGCACTTCGATCTTGTCGGTCTTCAGCGCGTGCACGGTGAAGATGTAGCGGTGCGGCTTGTCGCCCTTGGGCGGGCAGGCGCCGCCGAAGCCGGGGGCGCCGAAGTCGGTGCGGCCCTGCACCGCACCGGCAGGCAGGCCCTTGCCGTCGGCGCTGCCGGCACCTGCTGCCAGCTCGTTCGTGCCGGCCGGGAGGTTGAACACCACCCAGTGCCACCAGCCCGAGCCGGTGGGCGCGTCGGGGTCATACACGGTGACGGCGAAACTCTTGGTGCCGGCGGGCGCGCCGCTCCACTTCAACGCCGGCGAGACGTTCTTGGCCCTCGCAGCCGAAGCCCTTGAAGACCTGGGCGTCGGTGAGCATGCTGCCCGGCTTGATGGTCGGGCTCGACAGCGTGAAGCCGGCGGCCTGCGCCGCGGTGCCGGCCAGCAGCAGCGCTGCGGCGCCGAGGGGGCGAAGAGTGACTTGTGCATGGCGGGCCTCCTCCGGGTGTTCCAGGTTGGGGGCCGGCATCTTAGTCGCAGGCCGCGCCGGCCGGCGTCCGGCCCCGGCTGCCGCTGGCAAGCGGTGTGCCCGCCGGCGGTGGCATACGTGCGGACTCCCGACCCCAGCGGCCACAATCGGCCGCCATGGACGACAAGCCGGACACCGTCACCACGCTCGCCGAGCTGCGCCGGCTCTATGCCGCGCCCACCGAGCGCGCCGTGCGCAAGCAGATCGGCGCACTCGACGGCCATTGCCGCGCCTTCATCGCCCTGTCGCCGTTCGTGCTCGTCGCCACCGGCAGCGAAGGGCACGACCTCGACGCCTCGCCGCGCGGCGGCGAACCGGGCTTCGTGAAGGTGGCCGGCGACGGCGCGCTGCTGATCCCCGACGCGCCGGGCAACAACCGGCTCGACACCTTCGAGAACATCGTCGCCACCGGCCGCGTCGGGCTGCTCTTCCTCATTCCCGGCTTCGACGAGACGCTGCGCGTCAACGGCCGCGCCGTGCTGTCGCGCGCTGCCGCCGACCTCGAGGCTTGCCGCAACGAACGGCGCACCCCGAAGCTCGTGGTGCGCGTGGCCGTGGAGGCGGCGTACCTGCATTGCGCCAAGGCGTTCATGCGCTCGCGCCTGTGGGACCCGGCGGCGCGCGTGCCGCGCTCGGCGCTGCCCAGCGCCGGCCGCATGATCAGCGATCAGACCGGCATCGTCGTGGCCGACGAGACGCCCGAGCAGCTGGCGCTACGCTACGCGCCGGATCTCTGACGGGTGTTCGGTACGGCCGCCGGCGGCAAAGGTCGTCGGCGTGCGGCTGCGCGGGCAGGGCGCGGCGCTTATGTTCGGCGGTTCCTCGCTGGCGCTCGGAACTGCCCTCCGCTGCTCGAACTCCTGGCCCGCGGCCAACTCGCTTCGCTCACTGCGTTCGCTGCGCTCAGACAGTGGCCGCGAGTCAGTTGTGGATGCGCGTGAGTACACGCGCGGCCAGGAGTCCTGCGCTGCTCGGCGCCTCTCGTGCGCGCCGCACCCTGCCCGCGCAGCCCTTTGCGGCACCGGCGGTGGCGTTCCATGGCCCTCACCCCTGCCCTCTCCCCGCAAGCGGGAGAGGGGAAAGAACGAAGGCCACCGCCGGTGCACGCAGGCCGCGGGCGCGAGCCCGGCGGGGCGCACTTGCGGCGCTGAGCGGCGCAGGCTTGGGGTCGGCGCGCGTACTCGCGCGCTTCGTAAACTGACTCGCGGCCACTGTCTGAGCGGAGCGAACGAAGTGAGCGAAGCGAGTTGGCCGCGCGACCCCAAGCCGAGCAGCGCAAGGGAGTCGGGCCCCCGGGGCCCGACCGCCGCAAATAAGCCCCGCCGGGCTCGCGCCCGCGGCCTTGCCGCGCCAACCGTGGACGTAGGTTGGAAGTGCGCGCGCCAAAGGCTGCTGTGGTCGCCCGACTCACCCGTCGTTGTGAATCGCCTCCGGCGGCACTTCCGGCGCCGCTTCGGTGGGCGCCGCGGCGGCGGGCACCTGGCCCACGCGGGCGCCGGCCACCATCTCCTTGAGCCACTGCGTCAGCAGCGACGTGTAGGCGCGCTGGCTTTCCTCGGTGGTGAGGCCGTGGTCGGCGTCCTTGATGCAGCGGAAGGTGAGCGAGCGCGTGTGGGTGGCCGCCTGGCGGTAGCTCGCCAGCACCGAAGCGGGGATGATGTCGTCGAACTCCGACTCGATGAGCAGCATGTCGCCGCGGAAGTCGCGGCAGGCGGCGAGCGCCCGGTTGCTCTCGGGCGGCACGATGTTGCTGCGGTAGGCGACGAGGTCCTGGTTCTTGCGCAGCTGAAGCTTCGGCACGTCCCAGCCGCTGTCCATGTACAGCGCCGGCGCGCGCAGGCCGAGCCAGCGCACCGGGCGCATCGTCGTCATGATGGTCGCGAGGTAGCCGCCGTAGCTGCTGCCGATGACGGCGATGGCGTTGCGGTCGACGTAGCGGCGCGCGGCCAGGCGGTCGTAGGCGGCCAGCAGGTCGGCGAGGTTCGTCGAGCGCGACACCGTCTCGTGCTGGCGCAGTGTCTCGGCGTGTCCGCGCAGGTTGAACGTCAGGCACACGCAGCCCAATGCCGCCACGGCGCGGGCGCGGGCGATGTACTGCTCCTGGCTGCCGCCCCAGCCGTGCACGAACAGCACGCCGGGCATCAGCGTGCCCGGCGCGATGAAGGCGCCGGCAATGCGTTCGCTGCCGTCCACCGCGATGGCGACGGTCTCCTCAAGCGTCGACATGCGCGTGCGCGAGCGCGTACTTGACGAGGCGGCCGCCGGCCTGGCCGTCGTGGCCGTCGTGGCCGTCGAACAGCACCACGGCGCCCGGCGGCAGCGCCACGTCGCCGTAGACCTCGTGCGTCGATGCCTGCACCGCGTGCGTGCCGCGCTCCTTGAAGGCGCGCAGGGCGGCCACCTCGGCGCCGCTGCAGCCGCCGATGCGCCACGACTGCTCGAGCACGCCGCTGACCCAGCGCCCGCCGCTGTCGTGGCCCTGCGCCACGTCGTAGTTGCAGCGCGAGGCGTACATCTGCGGGAAGGCTTCGTGCACGGCGCGGTGGTACTGGCGCGCCTGCTCGATGGCCAGGCGCACCTGCGGCGTCAGGTCCAGCTGCGCGAGCGCGTCGAAGTCGCCGTGCACCACGGTCAGCGTCGAGCCGCCGTAGACCTCGTGGCCGCGGTGGTTGCGCACCAGGCGCTGGTGGCCGGCGTAGGTGGCGAGCCAGCGGCCGGCGCGCACCTGCCCGACGCTGCACGTCTGCACGCGCGCGAGGTTGCGCTCGACGACGAAGCCGCCGGCCAGCCGGTCGGGGCCGACCTTGTCGAGCTGCGCCGTCAGCTCGTGCAGCGTCGCCGCCACCCATTGCCCGGCGCCGCCGACGCCGCCGGCATCCTTCAGCCGCACCGGCCCCGCGGGCAGCAGGCGGCAGGCGGCCTCGATGGCGTCGTCGCGGCCGAACACCGAGTAGCCCGGCAGCACGCAGCCGGCGAGCTCGTGGCCGAGTTCGTGCACCCAGTGCGCAGGCGCGGCGGCGCGGCGCGACACCAGCGGGTGCGTGACGAGCTTGGTGGCGACGAACGGATGCGGCACGACGCCGCCGAAGAGGTCCTCGGGGCCGGTGATGTTCAGCCGCCGCGCTTCCTCGACGCTGGTCAGCGTGTCGCTCGGCACGACGTAGGCGCCTTCGGGCAGCTCGGCAGCGGTGACGACGCCGCCGCTGAAGCGGTAGCCGAGCACGGCGGCGAGCTGGCGCGCCACTTCGGCGCGCGTGGCGAGGTCGTGCCCTTGCAGCGGTCCGTCGCCGCAGCGGTAGAAGCCGAGCGAGCGTGCGGCGGCCGGCGACGGCCGCGGCCCGAACGGGCGCTGCCGTTCGAGTTCGTCAAGGGACATCAGGGTCGCGTAGGCAGAAGTCAGCATGGCGGCTCCGCGGTCGAATGGCGTTGCAGCGATGCTTCTGTGGCCCGCCGGGCCGTGCAGCCGGCGATGAGGCCTTCGCTTCGTAGGACGCCGCGCCGTCGCGCTGAAGGCGCGAAGGCGCGGACGCTTGGACGTTGCGTGAACGCGCGAAGGCGGCGCGAAGAGCCTCTTGCCGCGCCTGCCTTCAGCGCGCCGCGGCGACGCGCCAGATCGTGTTGCCCACGTCGTCGGCCACGAGCAGCGCGCCCTGGCGGTCGACGGCCACGCCCACCGGGCGGCCGCGCGCCTTGCCGTCGCCGTCGAGGAAGCCGGTCAGCACGTCGATCGGCTGCCCGCGCGGCGAGCCGTTGGCGAAAGGCACGAACACCACCTTGTAGCCGCTGCGCGGGTTGCGGTTCCACGAACCGTGCTCGCCGATGAAGACGCCGCTGGTGAACGGCGCCGGCAGCTTCGCGCCTTCGCTGCTGGCCAGGCCGAGCGGCGCCACGTGCGTGCCGAGCGCGTAGTCGGGCGCCACGGCCTGCGCCACGAGGTCGGGCCGCGGCGGCTTGACGCGGTCGTCGACATGGCGGCCGTAGTAGCTGTAGGGCCAGCCGTAGAAGGCGCCTTCCTTGACCGAGGTGAGGTAGTCGGGCACGAGGTCGCTGCCGAGTTCGTCGCGCTCGTTCACCACCGTCCACAGCGCGCCGGTGGTGGGGTCCCACACCATGCCGTTGGCGTTGCGCAGACCCGTGGCGAAGAGGCGCTTGCTGCCCGCGGCGAGGTCGATCTCGTAGATCGCGGCGCGGCCTTCTTCCTTGTCGATGCCGTTCTCGGCGACGTTGCTGTTGCTGCCGACGGTGGCGTAGAGGCGCTTGCCGTCGCGGCTGGCGATGATGTTCTTCGTCCAGTGGTGGTTGATCGGCCCGCCGGGCAGCTCGACGACGTGCTCGCCGGTGCCTTCGAGCTTCGTCGCGCCCGGCGTGTAGCGGAAGCGCACCACGCCGTCGGCGTTGGCCACGTAGAGCTGGTCGCCCACCAGCGCCATGCCGAACGGCGAGTGCAGGCCTTCGATGAAACGCGTGCGCACCTCGGCGACGCCGTCGCCGTCGGCGTCGCGCAGGAGGGTGATCGTGTTGGCGCTCTGCACGCCGGCGCCGGCGCGGCGCATGAGCTTTTTCATCACGAAGCCCTTGACGCCCTTGCCGTCTTCGGGCCGCGCCGGTGCGTTGCTCTCGGCCACCAGCACGTCGCCGTTGGGCAGCACGTGCACCCAGCGCGGATGCGACAGACCCGTGGCCAGCGCCTTCACCGCCAGGCCGGTGGCCGGCGTAGGCGTCTCGCCGGGCTCCCAGGCGGTGACCGGAGCGACGTTGACGGTGGGAATCAGGGTGCGGTTTGGCTCCGGCAGCGTCGGCGTCGGGCCGACCCCGGCGCTGGGTGGCAGCTTGGAGATCTCGCCGCAGCCGGCGAGGGCGACGATGACTGCGCCGAGAACGAGGGCCGCCCGGCCGGGCGATGCGTGAGCGGGATCGATGCGGAGATCGGCTGGCATGGCGGCGGCTCTTGTTCGGTTGTCGGGGGTGCGGGGTCCCGACCCGAGGCAAGGGACATGCCCGGGAAGAGCCGCGGCCGGGAGTCACGGCGTGCCGTTCAGCAGCAAAGGCAGCACCTGCACCGCGGCTTCGAGCACGAGCCCCTGCGCGAGCACGCCGAAGGCGTAGAGCGCGCAGGCGTCGAGGGCGCCGCGCGTGTGCTCGTGCAGGCGGCCGGCGACGGCGCGCGCGGCGAGCGTCGCGTTCATCAGCACAAGTGCCGCGATGCAAAGGCCCTCGAAGCCGAGCATCACGGCGATGGTGGCGCTCCACGCTTCGGCGCTCGGCTGCAGTGCCGCGTGCCCCGCCCATTGGCAGCCGAACGCGGCCACGGCCAGCGTGGTGGGAAGCGCAAGGCGCACGACGAGCCAGCGGCGCTGCAGCGGCGATGGGCGATGCGCGGCCCACGCTGTCGCGACGATGGCCAGCGCGTAGCCGAGTGCGGCCAGCGCCGGCCACGGTGCCGCCGGCAGGCGCGCCCCCGGCGGCGGGCACACGCCGGCGGCCATCGACACACGTGCGCGAACAGCAGCGAAGCGAACACCGAAGCCAGCACCGCCACCAGCACCGCCATGCCCCACCCATGGTGCGACATGGCTCGCGTCGGCGGCCCCACCGGCAGCGACGCCGTTGCCGATGGGCACCGGTGCTGCCGCTGTTGGCGCTGTCGCCGTTGCGTGCGGCGGCCCCGTAGCCGGCCACAGCCACGCCAGCACCGCGGCCAGTCCCGCCAGGCCGCTGGCCCACGCCAGCACCGTGAGCTTCACCGTCAGCAGCAGGAAGAACCCGGCCGTGCCGGCACCGGCAGCGAGCGGCAGCCAGGCTGTCGGTGGGCAGCACGACGAGGTGCGACAACCGCGCGGCCAGCGGCGTCGTGATGAGCGTTTCGCGCCGGCCCGTGGCGCTGCCCGGCAGCCAATGCCGGCCGGCTTCCACCTCGTCGGCCAGGCCGGCCTGCACCCACAGCGGATCGCGCCCGCGCACATGCGGGATGCTGCGCGGCCGCCGTTGCCCGCCCCGGCCGCGGCCAGCCATTCGAGACCCGGAGCGCCCCACGGGTTGCCGTGCGGCCGCCGGGGCCGTGCGCGCAGCGTGCGCCAGGCGTCGAGGAGGAAGAGCGCGACACCGGCCGCGAGCACGAACGCGCCCACCGACGACACCGCGTTCCACGGCTCCCAGCCGAGCCCCGGCTCGTAGGTGGCCACGCGCCGCGGCATGCCCGCCAACCCCGCCAGATGCATCGGGAAGAACGCGACGTTGAAGCCGGCGAACATCAGGCCGAACACGCAGCGCCCGACGCGTTCCGACAAGCGCTGCCCGCGCGCGAGCGGCCACCAGTGGTACAGCGCGGCGAACACCGGGAACACCATGCCGCCGATCAGCACGTAGTGCAGGTGCGCGACGATGAAGTAGCTGTCGTGCACGTGCCAGTCGAACGGCAGCACGGCCACCATCACGCCGGTGAGGCCGCCGATCGCGAACAGGCACAGGAAGCCGAGGATGAAGAGCGCCGGCGTCGTGAAGGCGATGCGCGCGCGCGCGTTGGCCAGCGTCGCCAGCCAGGCGAAGAACTGCACCGCGCTCGGCAGCGCGATGGCCAGGCTGGCGGCCGAGGTGAGCAGCATCGCCAGCGTGCCGAGCCCCGCGGTGAACATGTGGTGGATCCACAGCAGGAAGCTGAGAACGCCCACGGTGATGAGCGCTGCCACCACCGCGCCGTGGCCGGCGAGCGGCGCGCGCGCGATCACCGGCACCATCGTCGACACCAGCGCCGCCGCCGGCAGGAAGATGATGTAGACCTCGGGGTGGCCGAAGAACCAGAACAGGTGCTGCCACAAGAGCGGGTCGCCGCCGCGCTCGGCGACGAAGAACGGCCAGTCGAAGGCGCGTTCGAGTTCGAGCAGCGCCGTGCCGGCGATGACGGCCGGGAACGCGAAGACGATCATGAACGCCACCACCAGCATCGCCCACGCGAACACCGGCATGCGCGCGAGCGTCATGCCCGGCGCGCGCGTGAAGAGGATGCCGACGATCAACTCCACCGCGCCGGCGATGGCGGAGATCTCGATGAAGCCGATGCCCAGCAGCCAGAAGTCGGCGCCAAGGCCCGGCGAGTAGGTGGCGCTGCTGAGCGGCGGCACCATGAACCAGCCGCCGTCGGGTGCCAGGCCGAAGAAGATCGTGCAGAAGAACGCGATGCCGCCGATCGCGTAGGCCCAGAACGCGTAGGCCGACAGGCGCGGGAACGGCAGGTCGCGCGCGCCGAGCATGCCCGGCAGCAGGTACACCGCGATCGCTTCCACCATCGGCACGGCGAAGAGGAACATCATCACCGTGCCGTGCATCGTGAACACCTGGTTGTAGGTGCGCTCGGTGAGCAGCGTGTTGCCCGGCCAGGCGAGCTGCGCGCGCATCAAGAGCGCCAGCACGCCGGCCAGCAGCAGGAAGACGAACGCGGTGCCGATGTAGAAGAGGCCCACGTGCGTGTTGTTCACCGACTTCAGCACTCGCCAGCCGCGCGGCGCGAGCCACGCTGCGTCGAGCCGCTCGAGTTCGCCTTCGGGGCGCGGCAGCGTGTTGGGGAGCGTGCTAGGCAGCGTGTCGGGCAGCGTGTCGGGTAGCGCCGCGGCCCCGGTGCCGGTGGCGCCGGCGCTGCCGGCCGCAGCGCTCATCGCAGGCTCCACAAGTACGCGGCCAGCGCGTCGAGCGTGGCGGCGTCGAGGTGCGCGAACGAAGGCATGCGCGCGCCCGGCTTCGCATGCTGCACGCCGGCGATCCACTCGCGCAGCGCCGCTTCGCTGTTGGCGCGCGTGCCGGCGCCGATCGTCTGCCGGCTCGCCACGTGCGTGAGGTCGGGCCCGCGCGTCGGCGTGCCGCCGCCACCGACGCCGCCGATGCGGTGGCAGGTGACGCAGCCCGAAGCGACGAACGCGGCGCGGCCGCGCGCGGCCTTGTCCGCTGCCGGCGTTGCGTCTTCGCGCAAGGCCGCTGCCGCCGGCTCGCGTTGCGCCGCGAGCCAACGGTCGAACGCCGCCGGCTCGCGCGCCACGACGGCGAGCGCCATGCGCGCGTGCTGGTCGCCGCAGTACTCGGCGCACTGGCCGCGCCACGTGCCGGGCCGGTCGGCTTCGAGGACGAGGTGCGCGACTCGGCCGGGCACCGCGTCGCGCTTGGGGCCGAGCGCGGGCACCCAGAAGCTGTGGATCACGTCGGCGCTGACGAGCCCCAGCAGCACCGGGCGGCCGGTGGGGATGTGGATCTCGTTGGCGGTGACGATCGCGCCGCCGCCCTCGGGGTCGGCATAGCGCACTTCCCACCACCACAGGCGCGCGGTGATGCCGATCTGCAGCGCGCCCGCTGGTGCCGGCGCCGCCAGGCGCGCCGTGCCGGCGACGTTGGCGGCGAAGAGCGGCACCAGCACGACGAGCGGCAGCACGATGCCGCCGGCAAGGATCCACCGGCGCGCGGTGCGACGGCCGGCGGCCACGATGGCGTCGTCACCGTTGTCGGCGTCCGTTCCCTCTGCGGCTCCTGCTCGTCGCAACGCCAGCAACAACGCGGCCATCGCGATGGCGAAGACCACCGTCGCGCCGGCGGCCAGTGCGAGGCTCCAGTCGGCGAGGTGGCGCGCTGCCGGGCCGGCTGCCGCAGCCTGCGGCAGCAGCGCATTCATTGCGTCGTTAGCCTCCACGGCCCTTCAGCGCAGCGATGCCAGGTAGGCCGCCATCGCCTGCGCGTCGGCTTTGCCGACGCCCAGGCTCGGCATCGGCGTCCCCGGCACCAGCGAAGCCGGCGCGACGAGCCAGCGCACGAGCGTTGCCGGCTGGTTCGGCGGCGTGCCGGCGATGTAGCTGCGGCGCCCGAACCCTGCGAGCGAAGGACCGACGCCGCCGCGCGCCGCGGCAACGCCGGGGATCACGTGGCAGGCGCCGCACTGGTACTGCGCGAGCAACTCGCGGCCCTGGTCGCGTTCACGCGCCGCGGCGGCTGCATCGCTTGCCGGCGCGCCGAGAGCCGGTGCGATGCCCGGCGGCGCAAACAACGCCGCCAGCGTTCCCACAGTCGCCGCTGCAAACCTTGCCGCAACCGCGGCGAACGCTCGCGGGCCGGCGAGGCCGCACGGACGCCGCAGCCCCGACAGCGGCGACGGGAACAGCGCCTGCCCGCGCCGGGCATGCGCGCCCACGCGTCGTCGCGTTCGCCGCCGCCATGCTGCTCGGCGCAGTCGGCGCGGCGGCGGTCGTCGTCTTCGCCGGCCTCTACGACGTGGCGGCGACGAAGCCGCATCTGCAGCCCGTGCATTCGCTGCTCGACATCGCCGTGAAGCGCGCCGTGCGCCGGCATGCCGGCGGCATCGCCGTGCCCATCGTCGCCGGTGCCGACGCTGCGCTCGTGGCCCGGCGCGGCGCCGCCTGCTACCGCGTGCACTGCCTGCAATGCCACGGCGGGCCGGGCGTCGCGCCCGAGCCGATGAGCCTGGGCATGCAGCCGCTGCCGCCGCCGCTGGTGGCCGCGGCAGCGCAGTGGAAGACCGCGGAGATCTACTGGATCACGCGCAACGGCCTGAAGATGACCGGCATGCCGGCGTGGCAGCACCGCCTGAGCGACGGCGACCTGTGGGCCGTCGTCTTCTTCGTGCAGCAGCTGGCGCGGTTCACACCGGCCGACTTCGCAACCGCACAAGCGGCCGTGGCGAACGAGCGCTGCGATGTGCCCGACGGCACGGCCGCGATCGCGTCGCCACGGTTCGCCGCCTCGGCCGCTGCCGCTGCCGCCGGCGCAGCCGGCAACGCCGATGCCGCGGCGCCCGACGCTGAACGCGGCCGCCTGGCGCTGGCGCAGTACGGCTGCAACGGCTGCCACACGATCCCCGGCGTCACCAGCTCGAAGCCGCAGGTGGGGCCGCCGCTGGCCGCGTTCGCGCGCCGCACGCAGTTGCCCGGCGGCCTGCCCAACACGCCGCAGAACCTGGAGCGCTGGCTGCGCGACCCGCGCGCCGTCGACGCCCACACCGCGATGCCCGCGCTCGGCCTGACGGCGCGCGACACGCGCGACATCGTGGCCTACCTCAACGGGCTGCGCTGAGCGGCCGCAGCGGCCGCAGCGACCTGCGGCGGCGAGCGCGCAAGCGGCTCGTGAGCGAACGGGGCGGAACGGCATCGGCAGCGGCACAGCGGCGAACCGGGCACACGGCGTGCCGCGCCGGTGGATGGCCGGCACTGCGAGCACCACGACCGAAGCGAGCGGCCACGGCTACACGGCGCGCGTGGTGATCGCCGTGGCGATCGCGGTGCTGGCGTACTACGGCCTGAAGCTGTTGCCGGTGGCACTGCTCGTCTTCGGCAGCGTCGTCGTCGCCGCGGCGCTGCGCGGCGCGAGCGTGCCGCTGCACCGGCGCTTCGCCTTTCTTTCCGAGCGCGCGGCGCTGGCGCTGGTCGTTCTTGCCGCGCTGGTGGCGATCGTGCTGCTGGCCTGGTTCACCGGCGACCGCGTGGCCGGCGAGATCGCTGACCTGCGCAACGCCTCGGGCGCGCCGTCGCGGCGCTGTGCCTGGGCGCCTTCGCGACCTGGGCCGACGGTGCATCGCTGTGGAGCTGGGTCGAGTCGGCCTTGGGCGGCATCGGGAGTGGGCCGCGTCGCGGGCTTTCGCCGGTGGCGCGTTGAGCGCGGTGGGCACGGCTTTGCTGATGCTGGTGCTCGGCGTCTACCTCGCGGCGACGCCCGCGAGCTACCGGCGCGGCTTCGTGCGCCTGGTTCCGCTGCGCCACCGCGAGCGCGTGGATGCGGCTTTGCTCGCAGCCGGCGATGGTCTCGCGCTGTGGCTGCGCGGCCAGCTCGTGGCGATGGCCGCCGTCGGCTTGCTCACCGGCATCGGCCTCACGGCGATCGGCATGCCGCTGGCGCCGCTGCTGGCGGTGATCGCCGGGCTGCTGGAGTTCGTGCCGTTCTTCGGCACCGCCGCGGCAGCGTTGCTGATCGTGCTGCTCGCCTTCGCCGAAGGTGCGCATCAGGCCTGGGCCGCGGCGCTCGTCTGTCTCGTGATCCAGATGCTGGAAAGCTACGTGCTGCAGCCGTGGATCCAGAAGCGCGTCGTCTCCCTGCCGCCCGCGCTCGGCATGCTCGGCGTCGTCGCCGCCGGGCTCGTCTTCGGCCCGTTCGGCGCGGTCTTCGCGACGCCGCTCGTGGTGGCGGCGCGCACACTCGTGCTGCGCCTGTACGTCGAGGACATGCTCGAACGGCCGTACCGGTCAGACGCTGCGGCTGCCGCCAACGGCACGACCGCGCCTGCCGTCACATCGCGAAAAGGTTGATCAACCCGATGGCGATGAAAAGACCGAAGCCGAAAGTGGCGACGACGAGGCCCGGGGTGAGTCGGATTCTGTTCAGCATATGGCTGCGACTCTCGCCGAGGCATCGCGGCCGTTGCATCGGACGCTTGCGGCGCGCCGCGTAGGACGATGGCCCATGCGCGGCTGCACCGCCGCACCGGTCGTCGCCGCGCCGCGGACCCGGCCCATTCGCAGCGGCAGCGGCGGCACAATCCGACCGCCTTGCCGCGCCGGCGCTGCGGCCCAGCGCAGCAAGGCCGAACGAACGCACGACGAACACCCCGCGAACGCCAGCGAAGAGCCGCGCCGTGTCACAAGCGCCTGCCCCGGCCGCCTCAGCCGTCCATGAGGCCCCGACCATCCGCCGCGCCGCACCCGACGACGCGGCGGCGATCGTGCGCCTCAACGGCGAGCCCGACGTGCTGGCGAACCTGCTGCAGACGCCGTTCGCCAGCGTCGAGGCGATGCGCGCCCGGCTCGTCGAGCAGCAGCAGCCGGGCAGCGGCGACCTGCAACTCGTGGCCGAGCTCGGCGGCCAGGTCGTCGCCTGCGCCGGGCTGCACCCGGTCTCGGCGCGCTTGCGCCGGCGGCATGCGATGGTGCTGGGCATCGGTGTGGCGCGCCAGGCGCAGGGCCGCGGCGTCGGCAAGGCGCTGATGGCGGCACTGTGCGACTGGGCCGACCGCTGGGGCCACGTGACGCGCATCGAGCTGACGGTGTTCACCGACAACGAGCGCGCGATCGCGCTTTACCGGCAGTTCGGCTTCCGCGTCGAAGGCACGCACCGCGCCTACGCGTTGCGCGACGGCGCCTACGCCGACGTGCTGTCGATGGCGCGGCTGCATCCGAAGCCGCCGCTGGCGGCGTGGCCGGGCGACGAGGGCGCCGCGTGAAGGCGATGGCGGCCGTTGCGCCGGCGCGGAGCGCACCTGGTGCGTGGTTCGCGTCGTCCGTGTCATCGGTGATGCTCGCGGCGGTCGCGTCGTTCGCAACGTTCACGTGCGCGCCGTCATTCGCCGCGCCGGTGGCGGTGTCGGTGCCGAGCCTCGACGTGCCGCGCGATGGCGGCGGCCCGGTGCAGTTGCCGGGCACGTGGTTGGCGGCCGCGCCGGCTGTTGAAGGCGCAGCGAAGGCGGCCCCGGCGATCGTGCTGCTGCACGGTTGCGGCGGCCTTTTCGAGCGCGGCGAACGCCGGCGCGGCAGCGGCGCGGAAGCCGCTCCCGAGCTGGCGCCGCGCTACACCGAGCTTGCCGCGCACCTGAACGCGCTCGGCATCCACGTGCTCGTCACCGATTCGCTCACGCCGCGCGGCGAGCGCGAGCTGCACGCAGCGCACCGGCCAGCGCCGCGTGACGGCCGGCCGAGCCGCCGCCGCGATGCGCTGGGCGCGCTGGCCTGGCTGGCGGCGCAGCCGGGCGTCGATGGCGCGCGCATCGGGCTGCTGGGCTGGAGCAACGGCGGCAGCACCGTGCTGGCGGCGACGAACCTCGCCCACCCCGAAGTGGCGAAGGCGGCCGTGCGGCCGAGCCTCGCCGTGGCCTACTACCCCGGCTGCGAGGCCGAGGCGCAACGCGGCTACCGCCCGAGCGCGGCGCTCTTGATGCTGCTGGGCGAGGTCGACGACTGGACGGCCGCCGCACCGTGCAAGGCGATGGCCGCGGCGGCAGTGAACGCGGCGCCGGCACCGGCGCCGCCTTGGCCGAACGCGGCGCCGGTGCCGGCGCCGCAGTGGCAGTCCTACGAAGGCGCCTACCACGGCTTCGACGGCACGGCGCCGGTGCGCCTGCGCCGCGATGTGCCCAACGGCGTGCACCCCGGCCAAGGCGTGCATGTCGGCGCTGACCCGGCAGCGCGCCGCCGCCGAGCGAGCGGCTCGACCGCTTCCTGCGCGAAACCTGGAAGCTCTCGCCATGATCCCCGGCAGCACCGCGGTGGCACCGCCTCGCCGCAACAGCGAAGCCGAGCTCGACGCGTTCGAGGACGCGTGCATGCGCCTGGCCGGCTTCGACCACACGCTGACGCCGTACCACGTCGACGGCTGGCTCATCGCGTTCGCCTGCGGGCCGGTGCGGCCGCCGGCCGAGACCTGGCTGCCGCTCTTGGCCGGCGACGCGTTCGACCGCGCCTTCGCCGACCCGCCCGACCGCGCGCAGGCGCTGGCGGCGCTGCAAAGCGCCTCGACGTGCTGCACGACGAGCTGGACGCCGAGGCGCTGCTCGCCGGCCCCGACGTGCTGCGCCTGGACCCGTACTTCGACGAGTGGGACGACGTCGACCGGCAGCGGCTCGTCGAGGAGAACGGCATGAGCGCCGAAGACGCCGCGGCGATGCAGCCCGGCGTGCTCTGGGCCGGCGGCGTGCTGGCGGGGCTGGGCGATGCTGTCGCTGTGGCGGCCTGCCCGAGGGCGACGACGAGTTCGACGAGATCTGGTCGAACATCGTCGGCGACATCGAAGCGCTGGTGGTGGAGCCCGGCAGCGACCACGAGCGCGCGCTGGCCGAAATGCGCGGCGCCGAAGCGCCGCTGCCGCGCGACGCGCTGCTGGAGGACGCCTGCCGCGCTGCAGGACCTGCGCGTGTTCCTGCTCGACCACGGTCCCAAGCCCGAGCAGCGCCGCGTCGAGGCGCCGCCCGGCCGCAACGACCCTTGCCGTGCGGCAGCGGGCGCAAGTACAAGAAGTGCCACGGGGCGGCATGAAGCCGGTCCTCGTCGTCGCCGGCTCGCTGAACCTCGATCTCGTCGGCCGCGCGCCGCGCATTCCCGCACCCGGCGAGACCGTGCTCGGCACCACGCTCGCGCGCTTCCACGGCGGCAAGGGCGGCAACCAGGCCGTGGCCGCGGCGCGTCTGGGCGCGGCGGTGCGCTTCTTCGGCGCCGTGGGCCGCGACGCGGCGGGCGATGAACTGCTCGCAGGCCTCGAGCGCGAAGGCATCGACGCGAACGGCGTCGCGCGCCTGGCCGATGTCGCCAGCGG
Source organism: Rubrivivax sp. (assembly GCA_046348035.1). Lineage (GTDB taxonomy): Bacteria > Pseudomonadota > Gammaproteobacteria > Burkholderiales > Burkholderiaceae_C > Rubrivivax. The sequence continues at coordinate 63,497 of JAXMEZ010000010.1, forward strand.
CGCGGCGCTCATCACGGTGAGTGATGCCGGCGAGAACGCCATCACCGTGCTGCCGGAGCGAACGCTCGCGTGCCGCTGCCGACGCCTGCCGATGCAGCGCGGGCGCTCGGCGGCGCGCACGGCCTGCTGCTGCAACTCGAGATCGCGCCGGAAGCCAACCGCGCCTGGGCCGAGGCGGCGCGCGCGCACGGCGTGCCGGTGCTGCTGAATGCGGCGCCGGCGAGCGATGCAGCGAAGGCGCTGCTGCCGCTTTGCGACGTGTTGCTCGTCAACGAGGGCGAGCTGGCAGTGCTGTGCGGCAGCAGCGGCGAAGGCAGCGGCGCCAGCGGCGAAGCCACGCTCGGCCCGGCGACGGTGGTGACGACGCTCGGCGCCCGCGGCTGCCGTGCCTGGCAGCGCGGCCGCGTCGTCACGGTGCCCGGCGTCGCCGTGCGCGTGGTGGACAGCACCGGGGCGGCGACACCTTCGCCGGCGCGCTGGCCGCTGCGCTGGCCGCGGGGCAGGCGCTCGAAGCCGCGCTTGGCGAAGCGAACCGCGCCGCGGCGTTGTCGTGCCGCCGTGCCGGCGCCCGCGAAGGGATGCCCACGCGCGCCGAACTCGATGCGGCGTTCGGCGCGGGCGCAGCGGGCGAAGCCGGCGACGCGTGAAGCGCGCAGGGAGCGCGACTACCCCGCCTCGACCCGCTCGCAATACGCCTCGCAGGTCCGCTTCCACGCCGGCCGCGCCAGGCAGCGGTTCCGATACGACACGACCCGCGGATACGGCGCCAGCAGCGCCTCGTCCTTGACGCCCGAGGAGAGCACGTGCGCCATCAGGATGTCGGCGACGGTGAAGTCGGTCGTCGCGACGAAGTCGCGGCCGCTGAGCCAGCGCTCGAGGTTCGCGAGCACGCGGTTCACCCAGCCGACCAGGAAGGCGCGGTGCTTGCCGCAACTGCCGTCGGCCGTCCAGTCGAGCACGAGCAGGCTCAGGAGCGGCGGCTCGACCGAGTTCATCGCCGCGAAGCACCAGCGCAGCACCTGCGCCTCGCCGGCGCTGTCGGCGGGGATCAGGCGACCCGCCTTCTTCGCCAGGTAGACGAGGATCGCCGCCGACTCGGACAGCACGAGCCCGTCGTCGTCGATCGACGGGATCTGCTCGAAGGGGCTGAGGCGGCGATACGCCTCGCTGTTCAGGTCGTGCGCGGGGTGGTCCATGCCCACCAGCTCGAACGGCAATTGCATCTCCTCCAGCGCCCACAGCACGCGCAGGTCGCGTGTGTGGCCGCGCGCGACGGGGTTGACCTTCGAGAAGCCGTAGAGCTTGAGCATGGTGACGTCCCTTCGTCGGCGCGCGCAGGGTGGCGCCAGGCGCGCTGTCTATCATGCGTCGCGCGGCAAGGCGCAGTGGTCTGCGGGGCCGTTCGCGCCTTGCCCTGCGGCAGTGCCCGGCGGCCGACCAGGAACTCGAAGTGCAACGAGGAGCGAGCAGGATGAAGGGTTCGAAGATGACGATGGGCAAGGTCCCGGGCGGCAGCGGCGCGCTGGCGATCGCCGTGGCGCTGCTGGTCCTCGCGACGGCGGTGGCGCCGGCCTGGGCGCAGAAGCGCCAGCTCGTGCTCTCGACCTACGGCCTCAACAACGACCTCTTCAAGCGCATCGTCTACGAGCCGTTCGGCAAGGTCTGCGGCTGCGAGATCGTGCTGGAGACCGGCAACGCCGCCGACCGCCTGGCCAAGCTCGACGCGCGCAAGGCCAACCCGAATGTCGACGTGCTGCAGATCACCGACTTCCTGGCCCTCGATGCGTCGCACCGCGGCCTGCTGCAGCCGATCGACTACAAGAAGCTCAAGAACCTCGACCAGATCTACGACTTCGGCCGCGACCCGCTGCGCAACGGCGAGGCCGTGGCCTACACCGTTTATTCGGTAGGCCTGGTCGTGCGCACCGACAAGGCGAGCCGCGACATCAAGCGCTGGAAGGACCTGTGGAACCCGGCGCTGAAGGGGCGCGTGATGCTGGCCAACATCACCAGCAACCAGGGACTGGCGCAACTGTTCATGGCCGACCGCGCCTGGGGCGGTTTCGGCGGCGACATGGGCACCGGCTTCGCGAAGTTCGGCGAGCTGAAGGCGGGCGTCGTCACCTACTACACGCAGACGGCGCAGATGACGGCGCTGTTCGCGCAGGACGAAGCGTGGGTGGCGCCGGTGGGCCGCTTCGGCTGGCTGAACCTGAAGAAGACCGGCAAGCCGCTGGCGTGGGTGGTGCCCGCCGAGGGCCAAGTGGGCATGATGAACACGATGAGCATCGTCAAGGGCACGAAGAACGCCGACCTCGCGCACCAGCTCATCGACTTCTGGCTGAGCCGCGAAGTGCAGGAGGCGCTGGCCAACGAGCTGGCCGATTCGCCGGTGAACCGCGCGGTGAAGATCAAGCCCGAAGCGGCCGACGGCCTCACCTGGGGCAAGGCGCAGATCGACTCGCTCGTCTTCATGAAGCCCGAAGCCGTGGTGCGCGAGCGCGCCGGCTGGGTGACGCAGTGGAACCGGATGATCGCGGGGAAGTAGAGGCAGCGAGGCGCTGCCCGACACCGACGAGCGGCGGCGCGCGAGGGCGCGAAGGCGTGCTCTAGAAGCTCAAGGTGGCGGCGCCTTGCTTGATGCGCTCGTGCATCACGCTGGCGCCGGTGATGACGACGCCCTCGATCAGGTCTTTCTGCTCGTAGCCGCGGCTCTTCACGCACGGCGTGCGGGCCCACAGCGTGCCGCCGCGCGCGATGAAGCTCGCAAGCATCTCGGCCAGCGGCTCCAGCGGCTTGACGTGTGTCGTCGCCGCGGCGCCCTTGCGGACGATGTCGACGCCCGAGCTGGTGAGGAAGATCGCGACGCGCAGGCCCGCGGTCATGCCGCCGAGCGCGATCGTCAAGGCGGCCGAAGAGAGTTCATGATCGATGCCGTAGGTGACGAGCACCACCAGGTCGCGGCTTTCCATGTCAGTCTCCAAGCAAACGATGGGAGCGCCGAGCGTAGCGACGCGCGCCCCACCATGCCACCCGAAGGGCCGCCAAACGGCATTCCGGGATTTACCGTCCAAAACGCAATCGCATTGCATTTTGGACGGCATCGTGCCGAAGCCTCGGCCGTTCAACCGAGGACTGCCAGCCCGAATGCCTGCCGCTCGATGCGCCGGCACAGCTCGATCCAGCTGCCCGGCTGCGTCGGGGCGTCGGCGGCCATTCGCGCCGCCGCGGCCGCGCAATGGCGGCGCACGTCGGTGTCGGTCAACAGCGCATCCAGGTGGCGCTGCAACGGGCGCGCGTAAAGGCGGTAGGCCGGGCAGCTGCGCGCCACGCCGAGCGCTTTCAAGCGAACGGCGTTGTCGAACTGGTCCCAGCCGAACGGCACCACCATCTGCGGCACCCCGGCCAGGAGCGCGTGCGCCAGCGTGCCGATGCCGCCGTGGTGCAGCAGCAGCGCCGCATGCGGCAGCAGCGCGGCCAGCGGCACATAGGGCAGCCACAGCACTTGCGGCGGCAGCTCGGGCGGCACCTGGGCGCGATGCGGCGTCAGGAACACGGCACGCCGGCCGAGGGCCTGCACCGCGCGCAGCGCCAGCGCGAACAGGCGCGTTGCGTGGGCGTTCGCCGAGCCGGGCGTGAAGACGAGCGGTGCGTCACCCGCGGCCAGGAAATCGCGCAGCGCCGGCGGCAACGCAGTCGCGGCGCCCGAGTCGGCCGCCGCACCGAAGGGGTCGAACATCACCATGCCGCCTTCGACGACCGGGGCGTGCCATTCGGGCTGCGTCGGCTCTAACCAGGGCGGGAACAGCGTGACGCAGAAGTCGGCCGCCTCGGCCAGGTGCGGCAAGAAGTGCGGCACCGGCTGCAAGCCCTGCGCGGCGCGCAGCCGGTTCAGCGCGGGCAGGCCCCAGGGATCGACGAGTCGCGCGTCCGAGAAACGCCACAGGCGCCGCCGGAACGACGCCCCGATCCAGCGCGGCATGCGAATGGGCCCCCACACCATCGGGTCGCGCACGCTGCGCAACGTCGCCGGCGCCAGATGCACGCCCGCCACGCGCAGGAGCGGCCGCTCGCGCCGCACGAGATCGAGCGCCGGCAGGCCGAGGCGTGGCACACCACGAGCGCAGGCTCGTGCGCCGGCAACCGAGCCAGGACCACATCGCGCAAGCGTGCCGTGTGCTCGGCGTAGTCGCGCAACAGCACGCGGATGCCGCGGCGCGGGTGCCACAGCTCGGGGTCGGCCACCATGCGCTTGTAGTCTTCGCCGTCGCCGAGCGGCTGCCACCGCACGCCGCTCGCCTTCAGCGCCTCGGCGTGGGCTGCCGAGGCCAGCAGCAGCACGTCTCGCCGTTGCGACTCGAAGGCTCTTGCGAGCCCGAGCAAGGGATACAGGTCGCCGGCAGAGCCGTAGCTGACGAGGAGGACGCGTGGAACGCGTCCTGGAGTCTCGTTCGATGCCATCGACGGCGATTGTCACGGCGATCATCACGGCGCTGGGCACGGCCCGGGCACGACGCTTGTGCCCGGCCCGCGTCGTCGCCGCCGCTTACAGCCACCCGGCCGGCAGCGCCGTGACCAGCGGCGAGCGCTGCAGCGGCACGGCCTCTGCACCATGCAGACGACGGCCCCGGGGCCGACCGGCGCCCCGTGGTGCGCCAGCGCCTGGAATGCCGCGATCGCGTCGCGGCCGGGAGAGGCCGACTTCTTGAACTCGATCGGGTGCAGCACGCCGTCGGCCTCGATCAGCAGATCGACCTCGCGCTGGTCCTTGTCACGGTAGTAGAACATCGGCGCCTGCGAGCCGCGGTGCACGTGGCTGCGCAGGATCTCGCCGAAGGCCCAGCTCTCGAACATCGCGCCGGACATCGCGCCTGCTTCGAGCGTCTCGGGGCTCGACCATTGGGTCAGGTAGGCCGCGAGGCCCGTGTCGAGGAAGTGCAGCTTGGGCGTCTTGACGAGGCGCTTCGTGACATTGCTGTGCCACGGTTGCAGCAGCATCACCAGGCCCGACGCTTCGAGCACCGCGAGCCACTGCTTGGCGGTGTTGGGGGCCACGTCGGCGTCGCGCGCGAGGTCGGCGATGTTCAACAGTTGCGCAGTGCGGGCCGCGGCGGCGCGCAGCAGGCGCAGGAACGCGACGTGGTCGCCGACGCGCGCGAGGTCGCGCACGTCGCGCTGCAGGTAGGTCTGCAGGTACGAGCCGTAGAAGAGGTCGCGCGAGAGCGCCGGCTGCGTCACCAGGGCCGGGAAGCTGCCGCGCCACATGCGTGCGTAGACATCGTGCAGGCCGAGCGGCTCGGCGAATACGCAGCGCGCGCAGCCGCGAAGGCGTGGGCAGGAAGGGTCCGTCTTGGCGCCGGCGGGCAGAGCCTGCGCCTCGCGCCGCGACAGGCCCATGAGCTGAAGCACGGCCACGCGCCCCGCGAGCGACTCCGAGACGCCCTGCATCAGGTGGAACGGCTGCGAGCCGGTGAGCCAGAAGGCGCCGACACGCCGCCTGGCGTCGACCGCCATCTTGATGTGCGGCAGGATCTGCGGTGCGTACTGCACTTCATCTATCAGCACCGGCGGCGGGTAGGTCTGCAGAAGAGCGCCGGATCCTCGCGCGCCAGCCGCAGTACGAGCGGGTCGTCCAGCGTCACGTAGCGGCGCCCGGCGCCGGCCAATGCGCGCAAGAGCGTGGTCTTCCCCACCTGCCGGGCGCCGGTGACCAGAACCACGGGGAACTGGCGCGAAGCGGCCGCCACCGTGCGCGCGGCGTGGCGCGGCAGCGCGGCCGGCGGCAGGCGGGCGCTGGATCGGCGGGCGGCGGGCATGGCGCAGTTTACCGTCCAAAATGCAGTGCCGCTGCATTTTGGACGGCGCTGGCTGTGCTCGAAGGCCCTGGCTCGGCGCGGACATCGGCCTGGCGCGCGGCGGGCGAGCGCGTCGCTGTTCGCGCGTGGCCGACGCAGCGCCAGCCGATGAGCGCGGCGAAGTAGGGAGCGCACCCCAGGCCGGACCCCGGCGCGCCTTGACAATGGTCGAGGGCGAGGGCGAGGGCAGCGCGCGAGCGCACCCTCGGCTTCCTTCCACAACCCAAGAAAGCGAAACGACCATGCCTACCCGCAAGATCAACGACCCCGAACTGGCCAAGGCTGTGGCCAGCCTGCGCCAGGCCGCGCAGCACCTGCGCAATGCCGTCACGGGGCGCGTGGGGCAGTTGCGAGGCGTCGCCGCCACCGAGATCGGCAAGGCCAAGGCGGCGCTGCTGAAGAAGACCGGCGTCGCGCAGGAGCGCGTGGAGACGGTGCTCAAGACCACCGAATCGCGCCTGCACAAGGCCATCGTCGGCGCGCAGAAGGCGCTCGACAAGGCGGTGGCGCAAGCCGAGAAGCGCAGCGTCGCCACGGCTTCGGCGGTGAAGCGGGCCGCGGCGCCTGCCGCCGCCAAGCGCCGCGCCAGCGCCGCGCGCAAGGCGGCGCCGGCGAAGAAGGCACGGGCCGCGAAGGCCTGAGCGGCCTTTTCTGCCTGACGGCCCGGCCACGCGGGGTACGCGTGGCCGGCGGTCTGCGCTGGCGCCGCCGCTCGAAGCGCAGCGTCGTTTCCTGTGGCCGCCGTCGAGCCCTTGCGCAGTTCAAGCTGTACCATCGCCGACCATGAAGGTCGCTACAGGTACGGTGGTCGACGGCAAGGTTGTCATCGACGGCGCTTCGTTGCCAGAGGGTTCTCACGTGACCGTTCTTGCGCGTGGGGACGACGAGCCGTTTGAAGTCTCGCCCGAACTGGCCGCCGAGCTGGATATCGCGCTCGCCGAGGCCGCGCGGGGCGAAGCGATCCCCCTGGCCGAGGCCCTCGATCAGCTTCGCGCGCCCTGACGCCGGTGCTCGAGATCGAGGTCACCCCTCGAGCGTTGCAGCATTTTCAGCGCGCCGCGATGTGGTGGCGTGCGAACCGCCTCGCGGCTCCGGAGGCAGTGGTCGAGGACTTCGAGCAGACGGTGAAACTGCTTGCATTCGCGCCACGAATCGGCACACGCACCCGAAGCAAGCAGTACCCGCAGCTGCGCCGCTTTCAGATCGATCGCGTACGCCATCACGTTTACTACCACGTGAAGGACGGCAAGCTGGTCGTCCTGGCGTGCTGGGGCTCCGAGAGGGAGTCCGGTCCGGGGCTGTAGCTGGTGACGGGCAGGTCGCAGCAGCTCAGCGGTCTTCGACGCGCTGCACGCCGCACCAGCGGGCGATGAACAGCGCCAGCACGGCGGTGACCTGCTGCATCGAGTCGATCGAGACCCATTCGTCGACGCCGTGGATGTTGGCGCCGCGCGGGCCGTAGCAGGTGGCGGGGATGTTGCCGTAGAGGTGGAAGAAGCGAACGTCGGTGGTGGCCGTCGCGGCGCGCGTGGCTGCGGGCTTGCCCGTGATGTCATGGTGGGCCTGCATCAGCGTGCGCATCGCCGGCTGCTGCAGATCGACGACGCAGCCTTCGGCCTGGAAGCCGTGGTAGCTGACATCGACCTTCACGGCTGCGTGCGCCGGGTGCGCAGCGTGCGCGGCGCGGACGAGCGCTTCGACTTCCGCGCGCACCGCGGCCGGCTTCACGCCCGGGTAGAAGCCCAGGCGCAGGTCGGCGCGGCAATGCGTGCTGACCGATGAACTCCACTCGCCGCCCTCGATCCGCCCGAGGTTGAAGTTGATCGGGTGCTCGTGCGCGCAGTACATCGGGTGGCGGTGCTTCGGCTCGTTCCACTTCGCCTCGAGCTTGCGCAGCTCGGCCACGAGATACTGCACGAACTCGATGGCGCCGATGCCGGTCTGCGCCACGGCGGCGTGCACCGGTACTCCGTACACGTCGAGCGTCAGCCACATCACGCCCAGCTGCGCGCTCAGCAGTTCGTCGAACGGCTCGGGGATGATCGCCGCGTCGGCCGTGTAGCCGGCGAGCAGGCAGGCGAGCGCGCCGTTGCCGGTGCACTCTTCCTCGATCACGCTTTGCAGCGTGACGCGCGCCGCCGGCTCGTAGCCCAGCCGTTGCAGCGCCGCCATCGCCATCGTGTAGGCGGCGATGCCGGCCTTCATGTCGTTGGCGCCGCGGCCGTGCAGGCGGTCGCCGTCGATCCATGGCTCGAAAGGCGGCCGCGTCCACAGCCGCTCGGCGCCCACCGGCACCACGTCGATGTGGCCGTTGAGGATGAGCGAGCGGCCGCGCACGGTGTTCGCGCCGGCGATTCCGTTCGCGCCGGCCGCGGCCGGCCTCGGCTCGTGGACCGGCTCGTGCACGCCGATGACGTTGCGCCGGCCGTCGTAGGAGACGATCGAGGGTGAGTAGCCCGGGTGCTCGCGCAGCTTCGCTTCGTCGATGACGAGCTCGTGCACGGCCAGACCGAGCGCTTCGAAGCGCTGCTTCATCAGCGCCTGCGCCGAAGCCTCGTGGCCGAGCAGCGAAGGCTCGCGCACGAGGGCCTGCAGGAAGGCCACGGCTTCGTCGCGCTGCGCGGCGACGGCGGCGACGATCTCGCTTTCGGTGAGCGGGCACAAGGTGGCGGTGTCCATGGCGCGGGGCCTCGCTGGGGGTGTTCGATGCCGTTTCGGCACCGCGAATGATCGCGCGCCTGCCGCGACCGTTCGCCGAGCGGTTACCCTCCCGTCCACGCGACAGGATCCAACGCAAGGGGCGAACGAAGCGGAGCTGAAGTGCATGGCTGCCACGGAATTCGACCTCGTCATCGAAGGCGGTACGGTGATCGACGGCACCGCGCCGCGTTTCGACGCCGAGCGCGCATCGACACCACCACCTACGAAGACCCGCAGCGCGCGGCCGCCGGCATCGACACCGTCATCGTCAACGGCGAACCCCTGTGGGCCGCGGGGCGTGAGACCGGCGCGCGGCCCGGGCGGCGCTGCGGCGTAGACTCGAACCGGCGTGATTTGCGCGACTTCACTTTCTGCGACTTCGCTCGCGACCATGACCTCGCACCGTTCCCTTCATCACTGCTCGCACCGCCCCTTCGTCGAGGGCGTTCAAGGCCGCGCTGCTGCTGGCCGCGACGCTCGGCATGGCGCTGCCGGCGCACGCCGCTTCGATCTACGGCTCGCTCAAGCAGGCCGGCAAGCCGGTGACCGGCGCCTCGATCAAGCTGCTGTGCGGCGGCACCATCAGCGCCGGCCAGAGCGATGCGCGGCAACTACAGCCTCTCCATCGCCAAGGGCGGCAGTTGCACGCTGACGGTGGACAGCAAGAGCACCAGCGTGCAGCTGGGCGAAGAGCCCAAGCGCCAGGACTTCGAGGTGCCCGCCGGCGACGCGCCGCTGCGCCCGCTGTAGACGGCGCGGATCGTTGTTGTCGAAGCATTTGCCGTAGCGGCCTTCAGCGATGTCCGCCGACAAGTCGAGCGGGCCGGGCGCCACTGCGCCGGCCGCCGGCGAGCCGAAGCGCCGGCGCAGCGAATCGGCCAAGTGGGTGCTGCAGACGCTGGCGATGCCCATCGCGCTGGTGGCGCTGCCGCTGCTGTACCAGTGGAAGGCCGGCGAGATGTCGCGCGTTGCGGCCGCCGAGAACCAGCGCCGCGAGGCCGCCGAGCAGCAGTTCCGCCTCTACACCGACCTCATGAGCAAGCGCGAGGAAGCCGACACGGCGGTGCGCCGTGGCCTCTTCGACAAGCTCGTGGGCAGCTATCTCGACCCGCGCCCCGGCGACCCCGGCCGGCGGCTGGTGGCGCTGGAGCTGCTGTCGCTGAACTTCCACGATTCGCTGAACCTGAGCCCGCTGTTCTGGGACCTCGACCGCGAGATCAACAGCGAAGCGACGAGCCGGTCGCGAGGCCGCGAGCTGCGTGCGCAACTCGACCGCATCGCGCGCCAGTTGAAGACCCGCCAGGCGGCGATGCTGGAGATCGACGGCTGGCGCGGCAGCTGGGATCTGGACCTCGCATTCGTCTCGCCCGGCCAGGCGCCGCAGAGCCGCAGCTTCACCGCCGAGCGCAACGTCGCCGACGACGGCGCCGCCGCAGCGGCCGGCGCGCCGCCGCCGAAATTCACCGTCACCGTGCTGCAGCACGACCCCGAGCACCGGCGCCTCTTCATCAAGATCGACGGGAGCGCGCAGGAGCATCCGCTCAGCTTCTGGCTCGACCCCTACGACTTCCCGCTCACGAACTTCAGCCGCGTCTCGCGCACCGAGCGCATCGCGGTGATGATCAACGAGTACCACTGGGACGGCGACGAAGGCACGGCCTCGATCGTGCTGCTGTACTTCCCCAGTTCGCGCAGCGGCGCCAAGGACCGGCCGTACATCGACGATCTCATCGCGCGGCTCGGGCGCCAGCCCGCGGCTGCCGCCGCATCGGGCGCGGCAACGGCCGCCGCTGCATCGAGCGCCGCTTCGGCCGCTGCGTCGAGCGCGCCTTCGGCGCCGAAGTAAGCGCCAGGGGCCGCGCGCTCTGCGCTCGGGCGTGCGCAGGCCGTCGCATGCCCCGTCGATAGAATCGCGCCCCGGGCCGCCCGGCCCGGCCACAGGTGCCTCGATGATCCGTCTGAAGATCGTCTCGGGAAGTCGCAGCGGCACCACGGTCGGCTTCGGCCGCGAGCCGGTGCGGGTGGGCCGCGGCGCCGGCGCCGAGTTGCGCTTCGCCGGTGTCGAGGATGCGGTCGTCTCCACGCACCACGCGCAGATCGTCTTCGAGCGCGGCGCCTGGTTCCTCGTCGATACGGGGTCCACCAACGGCACGCTGCTCAACGGCCGCAAGATCACCAAGCAGGAACTCAGAGCGGGTGACCGCATCTGCTTCGGCTTTCCCGGCGGGCCCGAGGCCGACGTCGAGATCGAAGCCGACGAGACGGTCCCGCCGGCGGGCGGCACGTTTGCCAACGCCTATGCGAAGACCGTGGCCGGTTCGCCGAAAGGCACGCTGCCGGCCTACGACGCCGAGCAGGACGCCGAGCGCATGGCGCGCGCCTTGAAGGCCGGCGCGCGCGACGCCGGCACGCACCGTGTGGCCGACGAAGCCGCGCGCAAGGTGGCCGAGCGCCGCGCCAAGGCCGGCGGCCGCAGCTCGGGCGACACGGTGATCATCCTCGCGCAGGCGATGAACCGCGTCACCGAGACGGTGCGCAGGCACACGACGCGCCGGTGGATCAAGGTGCTCGCGGCTGTCGGCGGCAGCGCGCTCGCGGTCATCGGCGTGCTGGCCGGCGTGGTGTTCTGGCAGCAGCGCGAGATCGACCGCCTGGTCAGCGCCAAGACCACCATCGACCGCCAGATCCAGGTCCTGCAGGAGCGCATGCAGTCGGAGAACGACACGGCGCGCCTGGCGGCGATGGAAGACAGCCTCGCGGCGCTGGCCGGTTCGGCACAGACGGCGCTGGCGGAGCTGCAGCGCAAGGACGAAGCGCGCGCGGCGCAACTGGCCGCCGGCGGCGACGAGCTCGACCGCGAGATCCGCAAGATCCTCGTCAAGTTCAACGCTTCGACCTACGCCATTCCGCCGATCTTCCGCGAGCGGCTGCAGTTCCACATCGACGAGCTGACGACGGCGGGCAACCGGCAGGCGATGTACGCGCGCAAGCAGCGGCACTGGCCCGCCATCACGAAGGAGTTCGGCGCCCTCGGCCTGCCCGAGGAGATGGCCTACATCGCCTGGGTGGAATCGGGCTTCGATCCCGCCGCGCAGAGCGCCGCCGGCGCCGTGGGCCTGTGGCAGATGACGACGACGACGGCGCAGGCGCTCGGCCTGACGGTGAACGGCAGCGTCGACGAGCGCCTCGACCCCGAGAAGCAGACCAAGGCTGCTGCCACCTATCTGGCGAGCCTGATGTCGGAGTTCGGCGAGGACTCGTTCATGCTCGTGCTGGCCAGCTACAACCGCGGCGAGAACGGCGTGCGCCGCGTGTTGCGCCAGGTGGCGCGCGAGCCCGGCGGCTTTCGCAAGGACAAGCGCGACTTCTGGCACCTGTACCGCATGAAGCTGCTGCCCGACGAGACGCGCGAGTACGTCCCGCGCGTGCTGGCCGCGGCCATCGTCGGCAACAACGCGCAGAAGTACGGGCTGGCGAACTAGGCGCTGCACGCCGGATCGCCGCCGCGCCGGGACCGCTTCGACGACATGGCGACGGACCCGACGCAGCGCCTCGAACGATGGGCGCGCCTGCGCTGGGCCGCGTCGAACGGCCTCATCGTCGTCACGACGCTGCTGTTCCTCGTCACCGGCGTCGCCGCGCTGACCGGCGGCTTCCTGGCCGGGCTCCTGGTCGATGCGTTCGAGACCGGATCGAGCCCCAGGCTCATCGTCTATCCGTTCCTCGGCTACCTCGCGTTCTTCGTGCTGCCGGTGCTGCAGTCGCTGCCGCTGCTGCTGCCGCTGGCGTTCGCGTGGCGCCAGCCGCGGCGCATCGTCGTCTTCCGCCGCTTCAACCGCGGCCGCGAGGGGGCGCAGCTGCAGCGGTTGATCAATGCCGGCTTCGCGCGCTTCGGCCACGTCTTCACGCTCGCCGACGCCGCGATCAAGGTGCCGTGGACCGTGCGCGTGCCGGTGTTCCTGGGGCAGCTGGCGCTCGTCAACTTCCGCCCGCGCACGGTGGACAGCGACCGCAAGCTGCTCGAGCTGCAGCGGCTGCTCGGGCGACCGCGCTGGCTGAACATCAACTGGTTCGTCTCGCTGCGCAAGATCTTCCCCGTGCGCGCTTCCGACGAGTACTGGCAGCGCTGCGTCTCGGCGCTGCTGGAGCACGCCGATCTCGTCGTCGTCGACGTGTCGGTGCCGCGGGACACGCTGCTGTGGGAGATCACGCAGGGCCTCGGTCGCGGCCTGGCCGGGCGCATGATCTTCCTCGGGGCACGCGCGACGGAAGCCGAGAGCCGGGCATGGCTCGCCGGCATCGCGGCGAAGCATCCCGAGATCGAGCCGGTGCCAGTCTGGTGGTACGACAAGCGCGGCGTCGCTGATCCGGCCGCGCTGCGCGAGAGCGTCGTGCAGCGGCTGGTCGCGCCGATGGGTCCGGCACCGGCGCCGCCCTTCGTGTCGTCGCTGGCCAGCGTCGCGGGCACCCTCGGATGGTCGGGCACATTGGCGGCGGCCGCCGTCGTCGCCAGCGCGCCCTATGTCTTCAGCGAGTTCACCGCCCGCCGTTCACCGTGGCGGTGGCAGGTGTACCAGGCGTACCTGTACGGCGAAGCGTCGAGGGCCGCACTCGAACGGATGCAGCGCGACTTCCCCGAGCAGGCCAGGGCGCAGTTGCTCGCGTACGCGCGCTCGGACGACTCGGTGCCGCGCCGGCGCGGATTGGACGGACTCGCCGCGATAGGCGACCGGCGCACGATCCGGCCGCTGGTCGAACTGGCGAACGCGGGCAGCCGGGAGGACGCGCGCGCCGAAGCGAACGCCGTGCGCGACCTCGTCAAGCGGCTCGGTGCGCCGGCGGCGGCCGACTACATGGATTGCATGCGTGCCTTGCCGGCGATGGCGTTCGACCGCGAGATCGACGCGCTGTTCGAGCCGGCCTACCAAGGCATGCCGACGGAGATCTTCGCCGCGCTGCTCGCGGCGCCGAGCGAGGCGGCGCGTTTCACGGCCGCCTTCCGGCTCGCGGCCGAAGACGAACTGCGCGTCGTGCCCGTCCTCCTCGAAGCCCTTGCCAAGCAGGAACCGACGACGTTCCTCGACTTCGCCACGATGAGCTTCAAGCGCGGCATGGCCAACCCGCACGAAGCACGCGTGCGCCCGCACCTGGAGCGAATGCTGAAAGGCGCAGGCAAGGGCCGGCTCGATGTGCGCGCCCTCGACCGCTTCCTGGCCGATCGCGATGTGGCCGCGGCGTACGCCGCGCAGATGGCCTTCGTCTACGCCACGGCTGACGAAATGCGCGCCCGCGTCGCCGGTGCGGCACCGAGTGTGGCGCTGCTCGCCGAACTGGCGCGGCAGGCGGCCGACCCGCGCTACAAGGATGCGCCGCGCGCGGCGGCAGTCCTGTCGGCGGCCGATGCCCCCTGGCTGGCCGCCTTGCTCGCCGGCGCGGACAGCGACCCGCGCCTGGACGCTGCGCTGGCGCTGGCGATGCGAGGCGATGTTCGCAGCCTCGCGCCGACGCTCGAATTGCTGCGCGAGCAGCGCAGCCGCCGCTTCCTCGAATTCGGCGCCGGGCCCTGGTTCCGCCATGAGCCGCGCGGCCTTCAGGTGCTGGACTACCTCGCCTCGACGCTCGCCCCGAGTGAGCGTTTCCCGGAACGCTTCGAGCATCTGGACGAGATCTCCTTCGCTGCGTTGGTGAGGCTCGTGAAGGTCGTCGCGCGCACGCGTGACGACCAGGCGTTGAAGGCCTTGGTCGTTTCCTACGCCCGGCACCCGAGCGCGGAGGTGGTTCCCGAAGCGGGCATACGGTTCGGCTCGACTGCCAGCGAAGCGATGGCCGAAGCGCTGCCGCGGCGGATCACGCCTTGGCTCGTGAACCAGGCGAACGCGCCGGCGGCACAAGCCCAGAAGGCTGCGCTCGGCGTGCTCGCGAGGGCAGTCATCCTGAAGGAATGCAGCACCGACTTCGCCAGCGACTGGTCCGAGGAACGGCGCTGTCAAGAGCGCAGGTTGCCGCGGCCGGATTGAACGGGATCGGCGGCGCTCAGGCCACGCGCCCGAACCACAGCACCGACAGCGCCGCTCCGGCCACCAGCAACGCTGCGGCGAGCGACACGACGAGGGCCGTCAGTTCGGTTTCTCGCGTCTTCACCTGCAGGCGCGAACCGAGGTTCTGGTAGACGCTGCGCAGGTCTTCGGCGGTGCCGGCGTGGTGGTATTCGCCGCCGGTCATGCGCGCCACTTCGCGCAGCGTCGGCTCGTCGAGCTGCAGGTAGATCGCCATGCCTTCGCCCATCATCGCCTGGCCGTCGACGGTGCCCAGGCCGATGACGTAGATGCGCACGCCGCGGTCGGCGGCCATCTTCGCCGCTTCGAGCGTGTCGACGCCGGTGGTGCGGCGGCCGTCGCTCAGGAGGATGATCGCCGCGGCGTCGTAGGAACCGGGCGGCACAGGCGCGATCTGCTTCGGCTTCGGCTTCGGCTTCGGCTTCTCGTCGAGGCTGCGCGCGCGCTGTCGCGGGCCGAACGTCATCTCGGTGAGGTCGATGCCGTGGTCCGGGAACAGCTCCGCCAGGCTGAGCACGATGGCGTTGCCCACCGCGGTGCCGTACTGCATCTGGATGGCGTCGATCGCGCTCAGCAGCGCCGGCCGGTCGAGCGTGGCCTGCTGCGCCACCTGCGCGGTGCCGGCGAAGGTGACCATGCCCACTTCGATGTGGCGCGGCAGTTCGCCGAGGAACGTTCGCGCGGCTTCCTGCGCCGCCACCATGCGCGTGGGCTTCACGTCGCGCACGCGCATGCTCAGCGAAACGTCGATCGCCAGCATGATGGTCGACTTGGCCCACGGCAGCGTCACCAGCGCGGTGGGTCGCGCGAAGGCGACGAGCAGCACGGCGAACGCGAGGAGGAAGATCGCCGGCGGCACATGCCGCCGCCACGAGCCGCCGGGCGCTGCCGCGCGAACGACGCGCAGGCTGCTCAGGCGCAGCGACGGCTTGCCGCGCCGGCGCAGCAGCCACAGGTACAGCGCCGGCAGGCCAGCCAGCGCCAGCGGCAGCAGCCACAGGTTCTGGGGCCAGAGGAAGCTCATCGGCGTTCGATTCGCGACGAGTGACGAGTGACGAGTGGCGTGCGCTTCGCCGGTTCGCGTGCGGCGCGGTCGGCTCACGGCTTCGGCCGCTCGCCCATGGCTGCTCTCTCGGCCACGCGCACGGTGTCGCCGTTCTCCACACCGTCGGGCGGGCTCTCGATGACGCGGTCGCCCGGCTCGAGGCCGCTGGCCAGTTCGATGCTCGTGCCGAGGTCGCGCGCCACGGTCACCGGCTTCATCACCACCTTGTCGCCCGCGCCGACGGTGGCCACGCGCAGGCCGGCCTTGTCGAACACCAGCGCACTCGGCGGCACGCTCAGCGTGCCGGCGCTGCGCGGCAGATCGAAGGAGACGCTGGCGAAGCCGCCGGGCAGCAGCTCGCCGGCGGCGTTCTCCACCGCGAGTTGCACGAGCATGCTGCCCGATGCGGCGTTGATCGCGCGCGCCATGCTCTGCACGGTACCGGCGTGGACGCTGCCCGGCCGCTCGGGCACGGTGAGGCGCGCTGCCGAACCCGGGCGGAGCGCTGCTACCTGCGCCTGTGGCACGCTGACGTAGACGCGCAGCCGGCGCGTGTCGGAGACGACGAAGAGCTCGCTGCCCGGCGTGCTGCCGACGTTGACGAGTGCGCCGACATCGGTGTTGCGCGCCGTGACGACGCCGTCGAACGGCGCCACGAGGCGCGCGAAGCCCTTCTGCGCCAGCAGCCGGTCGACGTTGGCCTGCAGCGCGTTCACGACTGATTGCTTCGCGGCGTGCTCGCTCGTCTTCTCGTCGGCCACCTGGCGCGTGACCATGCCGCTGGCGAGCAGTTCCTGCCAGCGCTGTGCGGTGCTGGCCGCCAGCGCGGCGTTGGCCTTGGCGCTGGCGAGTTCGGCTTGCGCTTGCAGCAACTGCTGGTCGAGTTCCGGCGTCTCGAGCACGGCGAGCAGCGCGCCGGCCTTCACCGGCGTGCCGATGTCGGCCGTCCACGACTTGAGGTAGCCGCTGACGCGGGCGTAGATCGGCGCCCGCGCCCACGGGTCGATACGGCCGGGCAGTTCGAGCGCGCCGGCGGCGCCCGTTGCCGCGACAGGGGCGATGACGTTGACGGTGCGCACCGCTTGCGCCTCGGCGCGCTGGCGGAGGTCCACCGCCTGCGAACGACGCCCCTGCACGCCGCCGACGACGACAGCGCCGGCGACGACGGCGAGCACCAGCCCCGCGATCCACAAGGCGCGGCGCGAAGGCCGCTTCGGTTCAGGCGACATGAACGGGATCTCCGGGGGCGGGCGAGGCGGGCGCGCTGCGGCGCCGTCCATCATTGGCGTGCACGAGGCTGAACACCACCGGCACGAAGACGAGCGTGGCGACGGTGGCGACGACGAGGCCGCCGATCACCGCGCGGCCGAGCGGCGCGTTCTGCTCGCCGCCTTCGCCCAGGCCCAGCGCCATCGGCAGCATGCCGATGATCATCGCAAGCGCCGTCATCAGCACCGGGCGGAAGCGCACGAAGCCGGCCTGCAGTGCGGCATCGAAGGCGCTCGCGCCGGCGTCGAGCCGCTCGCGCGCGAAGGCGATGACGAGCACGCTGTTGGCGGTGGCCACGCCCATGCACATGATCGAGCCGGTGAGCGCCGGCACCGACAGCGTGGTGCGCGTCGCGAACAGCATCCACACGATGCCGGCCAGCGCCGCCGGCAAAGCGGTGACGATGACGAACGGGTCGCGCCAGCTCTGGAAGTTGACGACGATGAGCAGGTAGATCAGCACCACGGCGCCGAGCAGCCCGAACAGCAAACCGGAGAAGGCGCGCTCCATCGTGCGCACCTGGCCGAGCAGCACGACGCTGGAACCTTTCGGCACGTCGGCGGCATGCTCTTCGATGACGCGCTTGATGTCGGCGGCCACGGCGCCGAGGTCGCGGTCCTGCGTGGTGGCGTTGATCTGCACCATCGTCTGCAGGTCGTACTGGCTGACCACCGCGTTGGCGGTGCCGCGGCTGAACTGCGCCAGGCCGCCGAGTACCTGCGGGTTGCTGCCGGCGCTGCCGGCGCTGCCGCTGACCGGCAGGTTGGCCAGCGCCGCCAGCGAGTCGAGCCTGTCTTGCGGCGTCTGCATCACCACCGAGTAGGAGATGCCGTTGTCGGGGTTGAGCCAGTAGGTCGGCGCCACCTGGCTGCTGCCGGCGAGGCTGACGACGAGGCTGTTGGTGACGTCGCGCGCGGTGAGGCCGAGTTCCTGCGCGCGCGAGCGGTCGACGTTCACGGCGAACACCGGCGCGCGGTTGCTCTGCTGGATGCGCGCATCGGCAACGCCGGGCACGCGGCGGATCGCCTTCAGCAGCGTGTTGGCGTAGGCGAAGTTCGCTTCGAGGTTGCCGCCGCGGATCTGCAGGTCGATCGGCGCCGGGGCGCCGAAGTTGAGGATCTGGCTGACGATGTCGGCCGGCGGGAACGAGAACACGGTGTCGGGGAACTCGCGCGGCAGCATCTCGCGCAGCTCCCGGACGTAGTCGGCGCTCGGCCGGTGCCCTTTGCGCAGTGCGATCTGGATGTCGCCGTCTGCCGTGCCGATGACGCCGGTGTTGTTGTAGCTGAGGTTGATGCTCGAAGGCGGCAGGCCGATGATGTCGACGATCGTCGTGATCTCCTCGGCGGGGATGACGCGGCGGATGGCGTCCTGGATGCGCGCGAAGCGGATGGCCGTTTCCTCCACGCGTGTGCCCACCGGCACGCGCGCGTGCATGAGGATCTGGCCGCCATCGACGGCGGGGACGAAGTTGCTGCCGAGCATCGGCGCCAGCGCGAACGAGCCGGCCACCAGCGCCATGAAGCCGGCGACGAACGCCCAGCGGGCGCCGAGCGCGGCGCGCAGCACGCCGCGGTAGACCTCGCGCAGGGCCTCGAAGCGCGCTTCGAACCAGCGCTGCGCGCGCACGAACGGGTTGCGCGAGGGCCCGAGCGCCGCATTCGTGCCATGCATGTCGGTGTGCGGCGCGTGCGGCCGCAACAGGTACTTGGCCATCGTCGGCACCAGCGCGCGCGAGAGGATGAACGAGCACGCAACCGCGAACATCACCGCCTCGGCCATCGGCACGAAGAGGAAGCGCGAGACGCCCTGCAGGAAGAACATCGGCACGAAGACGATGCAGATGCACAGCAGCGACACGAACGCCGGCGTGACGATCTGGCGCGCGCCGTCGAGGATGGCGGTCTCGACGTCCTTGCCCTGCTCGAGGTGCCAGTTGATGTTCTCGATCGTCACCGTGGCGTCGTCGACGAGGATGCCCACGGCCAGCGCCAGGCCGCCGAGCGTCATGATGTTCAGCGTCTCGCCCATCGCCGCCAGCGCGATGATCGAGCCCAGCACCGACAGCGGGATCGAGATGGCGATGATGATGGTCGAGCGCCAGCTGCCGAGGAAGAGCAGGATCATCAGGCTCGTCAGCGCCGCGGCGACGAGCCCTTCGACGGCGACGCCGGTGACGGCGGCGCGCACGAAGATCGACTGGTCGTTGATCGGCACCACCTGCAGCGCCTCGGGCCAGGTGGGCTTGATCTGCGCCAGCCGCTCGCGGATGCCGTCGACGATGGCGAGCGTGGAGGTGGCGCCGTTCTTCAGCACCGACATCAGCACCGAGCGGCCGCCGTCGACGTGCACGATGTTGGTCTGCGGCGAGTTGCCGTCGTGCACGTGCGCGACGTCGCGGATGTAGATCGTGCTGCCGCCCGCCACCTTGATCGGCAGGTTGCCGAGCTCGGCGATCACCGACGGCGCGTTGTTGAGCTGCAGCGTGTACTCCAGCGCGCCGATCTTCTGCGTGCCGATGGGCACGAGCAGGTTCTGCGCCGCCAGCGCCTGCGCCACGTCGGCACCCGAGAGGCCGCGTGCCTGCATCGCCGCGTTGTCGAGATCGATCTGCACCAGGCGCTGCTTGCCGCCGTAGGGGAACGGGATCGCCGCGCCGGGCACGCTGATGAGAGGCGTGCGCACGGTGGTGACGCCGAGGTCGAACAGCGCCTGCTCCGACAACCCCTTGCCCGACAGCGCGAGCTGCAGGATCGGCACCGTGGCCGCGTTGTAGTTGAGGATCAGCGGCGGCGTCGTCCCCGGCGGCATCTGCCGCACCGCGACCTGCGCGATCGCCGTCACCTGCGCATTCGCCACGGCGACGCTGACGCCGGGGTGGAAGAAGACCTTGACGATGCTGATGCCGGGGTACGACGTGGCCTCGATGTGCTCGATGTCGTTGACGGTGGTCGTGAGGCCGCGCTGGAAGCCGGTGGCGATGCGGCCGGCCATCTGCTCCGGCGGCAGGCCGGTGTACTGCCACGCCACCGAGATCACCGGGATGCGGATCTCCGGGAAGATGTCGGTGGGCATGCGCAAGGCAGCCAGCGGCCCGACGATGACCAGCAGCAGCGCCAGCACGACGAAGGTGTACGGCCGCCTGAGCGCGGTCCGCACGACGGACATCAGCATGGCGATCTCCGGGGCGGCAGGGGCGGGCGGAAGGTCTTGCTCACGTCACTCATGGGCATCGCTGATGCGGATCACCGGCGTTCATCGTTGACGGTAGCGGTGTCTCGCGCTGCTCATGCAGGACGGTGATCACGGGGGTTCGCTTCCTGGCGCAAGAGGGGTGCGGGGCATCATGGCCGACAAGCGCGGCCGCTTCAACCGAAGTGCCACTGATGCGAAGCCGAGGATTGCACTTCGCGGCAGGCCTTATCGTCGCGGCGCCCGCACCCCACGCTCAATCACGACGCACGCCGCTCGATGGACCTCTCCTGCTCCACGCGCCGCGGTGCCGCAGCGGCCTGATGCCGCAAGGCACGGCCGAGGGCGCCGCCGCCGCTGCCAACCGCCGCGGCATCCGGCTGATGGTGGCGGCGATGGCCTGCTTCGTCGTCAACGACGCGCTGGTGAAGTTCGTCAGCCAGTCGCTGCCCGCGGGGCAGCTGATCTTCGTGCGCGGCTTGATGGCCACGGCGCTGGTGCTCGCGGTGATGCGCCTCACGGTGATGCGCGGCACCGGCGCCGCGGTGCCGCTGCGGCGCCTGGCCGGCGGCTGGGTGGCGCTGCGGGCGCTGCTCGACGGGCTGGCGTCGCTGACGTACCTGATCTCGCTCTTTCACCTGCCGCTGGCCAACGCGACGGCCATCAACATGGCTTCGCCGCTGTTCATCACGCTGGCGGCGGTGTGGTGGCTGCGCCAGCGCGTGGGCCCTTTGCAGTGGCTGGCGGTGGCGGCGGGGTTCGCCGGCGTGCTGCTCGTCATCCAGCCGCGCGCCGAGGGCTTCAACGCGTTCGCCTGGCTGTGCCTGCTGGGCACCGTGCTGCACGCGGCGCGCGACCTGGTGACGCTGCGCATCGCGAGCGACATGCCTTCGATCGGCGTGACGCTGGCCACGGCGGTGATGGTGACGCTGCAAGCGGGCCTGCTGATGCTGGCCGAAGGGCTCGCGCCGATGAGCGGCTCGCAACTCGCGCTGCTGGCCGCGGCGGCGGCGTTCCTTGCCAGCGGCTACCAGCTCATCATCCGCGCCACGCGCGCCGGCAGCATCTCGGTGGTGGCGCCGTTCCGCTACAGCGGCCTGCTGCTGGCGGTGGCCATCGGCTGGGCGGTGTGGGGCGAAGTGCCCAACGCGCTGGCCTGGGCCGGCATCGCGCTGATGCTCGGCGCGGGGCTGTACCTGCTACGGCGTTGAGCAATGCGCGCAGCGGGCGCGGCCGGGCAGGCGGCGCGGCCTGCCGACGAGTGGCGAACGGCTAACGGCCGGCGTACGAGCCAGCCGGCGGCGGCAGGCGGCGGTCGGCGCCGTCGCGCTCGGGCAGCACGTAGACGACGCCGCGCTGGCGGCCGAGCGAAGGCGCGACGACGGTGTCGAAGAAGCGCGGGTCGATGACCACGCAGCCGAGCGAGATGCGGTTGTCGTCCGGCGTGGCCGAAGCCAGCCGCTGCGGCCGCCGCTCGCTGGCCGCGGCCGGGCGCAGGCGGTGGATGGCCAGCGCCGATTCGTAGTCGAACCAGACGATCGCCTCGCCGTGGATGTTGCGGCCGGGCTCGGACTCGTAGCGCCCGGCCGGCGTCGTGCGCTCGTGCGGCGCGATCTGGCCGGGCAGGCGGCGGCCGATGCCCGGCGCCGAGTAGTCGCCGGTGGCCTGGCCGAGGAGCGCCGCGGCGCTGCCGAGGAAGCGGCCGTCGCCGGCGAAGACCAGCAGCCGCGCCTGCGGCTTGTCTACCACCGCGAACGGCCGGCCTTGCGCGTCGCCGCCAACGAGGGCGCGGTGCACCGCCTCGCGCGCTTGCGGGGAAATGCCGAGTGAGCGCAGGCTCTCCTCGAGGCTTCGCTGCCAATGGACTGCTGCTTGCCGCCGCGGCCACGATGCACGCTGCCGCCCAGCGGGCCCAAGCCCGCTTTCCCGTTCCCACCATCTCGCCCGATGCTCCGATGCCGAATCGCGGCACCGGAAACCTCACCGGGCGCTAGGCAGAAGCAATCCCAGCCGGAGGGATGGGCAATCCGGGTCGAACTATGTGGCGGTTCGTAAGGGCAGGTATGGCGCGGGCAGGTTCGGGCTTCTCTCCGGTGGTATCTCACCTGCTCCTCACAGCCGCGCCACGGTGCCGGGCAGCGGTGAAGCGGCGAGGGCGGGGAAGACGGCAGCCAGCGGCTTGGCCTCGGGCATCACGTAGATGACGCTCGGGCCGGCACCGGCGACGGGCCAGAAGTGGCGGTCGAACACGTCGCCGGGCACGTTGATGCAGCCGTAGCTGATGCGGTTGTCGCGCGGGCTGGGCGTGGCCAGCCGCTGCAGCCGGCGCTCGCGCGGGTCGGTGGGGCGCACGCGGTGCATCGACACCGCGTTGTCGTAGTCGACCCACACGACTTCGTTGCCGAGCGTGTTGTGGCCGGGCTGGGCGACGAAGCGGCCGGCCGGCGTGGTGCGCTCGCTGGGACGCACCTGCGCGATCGGCCGCAGGCCGATGCCCGGCACGCTGTCGTCGCCGTGCGCGTAGCCCAGCAGCACCGGTGTGCCGATGATCAGCCGCCCGCCGGGCTCGAAGAGGAAGGCGCGCGCGTCGTGCTTGTCGACGATGGCGAAGGGACGGTTGCCGTTGTCGCCCGCGGCGACGACCCACTCCGCCAGCCGCCGCGCTGCAGCGCTGGGCTTCGAGCGAAGTCGAGGCGGCGCGCGACGGAGGCGGCGCCGCAGGCACCACGGACGCCGGTACGGCGGCGGGCGCCACGGGGCGGGCGCTGAATCGCGGTGGCGAAGCAGGCGGCAGCGCCAGCGCGAGCAGCGAAACCGCGATGAGCACGCCTTGCTGGTGTCCGGCGCAACTCGCCATCGAGCGTCGGGTGCTGCGGGTGCAGCCACGGCGGTAGCGCCCACTTCTACAGCCCCTGCGTGTCCTTCGGCTCAGGCTTCGCCGCGGCCTTGCCGAGCGAGACGGGGTGTCGACGCTTTCCGATCGCTCTGCTCCGCGGTTGCCAGCTCCCTGCCCGGGGCGACGGGCGGGGGAGCCCAGGTGCCGCGGAGCCGGCGAAACGGTGCTCATGGTCCGACCCACGTCAGAGCCGAAGGCGCCGTTGCGGACCGGCGCGCTGCGCGCGAGTCCATCGTGCTGTCGGTGCCGGACGGCGCCGCGGAGGACGAGGACGACGACGAAGTCGCCGACGGATCCCCGTCGAGCTGCTCGCGGAGCCGCTCGGCGAGGCGCTCATCGTGCCGCTCGCAGAACCGCTCATCGAGCCGCTGGGTGCCGTGCTGCTGCTCGAGTCGGTGCTCGTCGAGGAACTCGTCGAACCGCTCGGGTAGGTGCTGCTCGACGTGCTCGGCGACGTCGTGCTGCTCGACGTGCTGGGCGACGTGGTGCTGCTGCTCGTGCTGCCGGGCGCCGTCGAGCTCGTGCTCGAGTCGGTCGAGCTGCTCGATGACGTGCTCGACGAGGTGCTCGAGCCGCTGGGCGGCGTGGCGCTGGAGGTGCCGGGTGTCGCGTCGGGGCGCGAAGCGCTCGGCGAGGTCGGCGAGGCCGCACCCGCGGTGGCGGTGTCCGTCGCCGGCGCCGCGCCTGTCGAACTTGTCTGCGCATAGGCCAGCGCGATCGCGCCGACCAGCGCCGCGGCCGCGCCCGCGGCGACCAAAGGTTTCTTCATCGTCATTACTGACTCCTGGTGGTTCGGTCCCTGAGCAGGGTCCAATACTGGGTGGTTGGCGTGCCCGTCTTCGAGGCCTCGCCAGCCGATCTGCAAAGCGACCGGCCGGGCATGACCTTAGGCCGCCGTCCGCGGCCGATCTGTCAGCGACGGCTGTCTTGCCCTGTAGGACGGGGCCCCACGCTTGGGCTCCCGGCGCTCTTAGCATTGCGCCCGTGTCCACCCGCGCTGCCGCCGCCGGCTTGCCCGCCCGATGACCCCGCGCATCGCGTGGGGCCTGCTGGCGCCGGCGCTGGCCTTCGTCACGCTCTTCTTCGTGCTGCCGGTGCTGGCGCTGCTGGCCGGCGCCTTCAAGGTCGACGGCGGTGCCGGCTTCGCGCACTTCGTCGCCTTCTTCGCCGAGCCTTTGCACGAGCAGGTGTACTGGCGCACCCTGCGCATCGCGCTCCTGGCCACGGTCGTCAGCGCGGTGGTGTGCTACCCGGCGGCGATGGCGATGGTGAAGGTGCGACCGCCGTGGCGCGGGCTGCTGACGGCGCTGGTGATCCTGCCGCTGATGGTGAGCCCGATCGCGCGCACGTACTCGTGGATCGTGCTGCTCGGGCGCAACGGCTTCGCCAACGCGCTGCTCGTGGGTGCCGGGGTCGTCGACGAGCCGGTGACGCTGCTCTTCACCGAAGGCGCGGTCTTCGTCGGCCTGTTGCAGTTGATGATGCCGCTGATGCTGGTGTCGCTCGTCTCGGCGCTGGAGAACCTGCCCGCCGACGTGCTGGCCGCTGCGGCCACGCTCGGTGCGAACCGCTGGCAGACGTTCTTCCGCGTGACGCTGCCGCTGACGCAGGAGGGGCTGATCATCGGCGGCACGCTCGTCTTCACCGGCTGCGTCACCGCCTACATCACGCCGGCGCTGCTGGGCGGCCCGAAGGTGCTGATGCTGGAGACGCTGCTGTACCAGAAGGTCAACGTCGCGTCCGACACGACGGCGGCGAGCGTCATCACCGTGCTGCTGCTCGTGACGACGGTGGCGGTGAACCAGGGCCTGCGGCGGGTCGGCCGTTCGCCGGCGGCGCAGCCGCCCCGGCCCATGCCCGCGGCGCCGGAGGCTGCACGAACCGCCCTCGCGCGCCGCGCTGGCGATGCTCGCGGCGGCGCTCGTCTTCCTGCTCGGGCCGTTCGTCGTCGTCTTCGTCGCCGGCTTCTCGGGCGACGAGACGCTCGCCTTCCCGCCGCAGACGTACTCGTGGCGCTGGCTGGCGCACGTCTTCACCGTCGACGGCTTCCGGCGCAGCTTCGCCACGAGCATGGCCGTGGGCGTGGGCAGCACGCTCGGCGCGCTGGTGCTCGGCGTGCTGCGGCTTATGCACTCGCTCGGCGCAAGCTGCGGGCCAGGAGCTTGTGCGCACGCTCGTGACGCTGCCGCTCATCGTGCCGGGCATCATCGTCGGCCTGGCGCTGCTGAATCACATGGTGCTCGTCTACGACCTGCCGGTGCTGGCGAGCCTGCTCGTCGGCCACACGGCGCTCTTGCTGCCCTACGCGGTGCGCGTGGTGTCGGCGAGCCTGGCGAACCTGCGCGCCGACATCGACGACGCCGCGGTGACGCTCGGCGCCACGCGGGCGCAGGCGTTCTTCAAGGTCGTGCTGCCGAACATCCGCGGCGGCATCGCAGCGGCCGCGGTGCTGGCGTTCATCACCAGCTTCAACCAGGTGCCGGTGAGCTCGTTCCTTACCGGGCCCGGCGTCAGCACGCTGCCGATCGAGATGATGGGCTCTGCCATGGACGAGCTACGACCTGCCGATCGCGGCGCTGTCGACGCTGCTCGGTGCTGTTCACGGTTGTGCTCGTCGCTGACCGAGCGGCTGCTGGGCATCAGCCACTACGTATGAGGCTGCTGCTGCCGTGAGCGAGCTGTCCCTGCGCGGCTCGACGATCGCCTACGGCAGCAACCGCAACGCGGCGGCGGTAGTGGTGCGCGAGCTGGACCCTCGACGTGCCTCGGCGGCCAGCTCGTCTCGCTGCTCGGGCCCAGCGGCTGCGGCAAGACGACGACGATGCGCGCCGTCGCTGCTGCTGGCGCCGCGGGCCGGGCGCATCGTGCTCGGCGGCGAGGACATCACCGCGATGCCGGCGCACAAGCGCGACATCGGCCTCGTGTTCAGAGCTACGCGCTGTTCCTGCACCTGAGCGCCTTCGACAACGTCGCCTTCGGCCTCAGGCTGCGCAAGGTGAACGGGGCCGAGTTGCAGCGGCGCACCGAGGAAGCGCTGGCGTCGGTGAACCTGGCCGAGTTCGTGCAGCGGGCGCCGGGGCAGCTTTCCGGCGGCCAGCAGCACGCGGTGGCGCTGGCGCGCGCGTTCGTGATCCGGCCGCGCCTCTTGGTTGCTCGACGAGCCGCTGTCGAACCTCGATGCGGCGCTGCGCCTGGAGATGCGCGCGCCGAGGTGCGCCGGCTGCAACGTGCCAGCGGCACGACGATGCTGTACGTGACGCATGACCAGGACGAAGCGCTGGCGCTGTCGGACCGCATCGTCGTCATGCGCGCCGGGCGCATCGAGCAGGACGCGACGCCGGCCGAGCTGTACGAGCGCCCGGCGACGCCTTTCGTCGCCGCGTTCATGGGCTACGAGAATCCAGTTCGAGTGGCGGCACCAGTACGGCGCGCGGGTCGGTGCCGTTCGTGCTCGCAGCAGCGGCCGCGGCCGGGTGAGGCGCGCGCCGTCACGCACCTCGCCTGGCGACCGGCGCAGGTGCCGGTGCTGGGGCCGCAAGCTGCAGCGGCGCTGGGCCGGCCGCGTGCTGGCGCGCAGCTACCTCGGCGACGCGGTGCAGTACCTCGTCGATGCCGCGCTCGGGCCGATCGGCAGCGCCGGCCCCGAGACGGCGTGGCAGGAAGGCGATGCCGTGGCCGTGCAGCTCGACTTCGCGCGGGCGGTGCCGATCTGGAGGCTCCGGGTGCGGGAACGGCATGAGCACAGGAGCCGCCTCATGATGACGCCAACCGCGACGAAGAAGGAGATCTGGCTCGACACCGACCCCGGCTTCGACGACTGGTTCGCCTGGGCGCTGCTCGGCTGACCCGGCCGTGCGGCTGCACGGCGTCAGCGTCGTCGCGGGCAACGCGCCTGCCGCTGGTGTTGTCGAACGCGCAACGCATCCACGCGCTGCACGGCTGGCGCACGCCGCTGTGGGCCGGCGCCGACAGGCCGCTCGTGCAGAAGCAGGGGTGACGGCGCAGGACATCCTCGGCTCGACTGGCCTGCGCACGAGCGGCGCCCTGTTGCCCGAAGGCGACGCCGCTTCAGCCCGGCCACGGCGTCGACGCGATGATCGCTTGCGTTCGCGCGCACCCGGGGCGCATCACGCTGCTGGCGATCGGCCCGCTCACCAACGTGGCGCTGGCGTTCGCGAAGGCGCCGGAGCTGCCCTCGCTGCTGGCGGGCCTCGTCATCATGGGCGGCAGCCAGGGCGCGGGGAATACGACGCCGAAGCCGAGTTCAACATCTATGCCGACCCCGAGGCCGCGGCGCAGGTGTTCGCGCAGGCAGCCGTGGTCGCGGGCGGCGCCGGCACGCGCATGTTCGGCCTGGAGGTGTGCCGCCAGGTGCAAGGCGGCGATGCGCATGTCGCAGTTGAGGCGCGGCGAGCTGCGATCGTGGCGGCAGCGGCGACGCTGGCGACCGTGCTGATCTTCTCGCCGACGGCTACATCGCGCTCGCGCGCCGGCACGGCCGCGCCAGCGCGCCGATGTAGACCCGGACGCCGGCAGGCTCGGCTCGCGCACCGGCGTTCACGCTGCAGCCGGCGCGCGTGGACGTGGAACTGCAAGGCAGCCTGACGCGCGGCATGACCGTGTGCGAACTGCGCGTGCCGCGGCGCGCGGTGGCGAATGCGGAAGTGGCGGTGGCGGCGAAGGGCGACGAGGTGATGGCCTGGGCCGTGGAGTTGCTGCGCGGCGTGCTCAGCGCGCAAGAGTCCGCGGATGTCGACGACGTTGCTGCCCGGAAGCCTTCTTCCGCGACCTGCCCAAGGTCGAGCTGCACCGGCGCACCTGCTCGGCACCGTGCAGCGCGCGACGCTGACCGAGTGGGTGCGGCGCGAGAACGCCGCCATCAGCAGCGCCGAGATCGAGTCGTTCTACGTGCGCGGCGAGAAGCCGGTGGGCGTGCTGCGCGTGCTGCGTGCACTCGAGCGGCAGTTGATGCGCCATGCCGACGACCCGGCGCGGCTGACGCGCGAGTACCGCGGTGGCCGCGGCGCACAACGTGCGCCACGCCGAGTTCTTCTGGAACCTGACCGGCGCCGTGCGCGACAGCGGCACGCCTACGCCGATGGCTCGCCGCGATCGCCGAAGCGATGCGCGAAGCCGAGCGCGAGCACGGCATCACGTCGAGGCTGATCCTGGCCATCACCGTGAAGGTACGCCGCGCGAGGCGCTGGAGATGGTGCAGTGGGTCGTCGGCCACCTGCGCGGCAGCGAGGCGTCGTCGCCGGCGTCGGCATCGACTACCGCGAGACCGACCGGCCGCCGGAGCTTTTCGCCGAGGCCTACGCGCTGGCGCGCCGGCATGGGCTGAAGGCGACGGCGCACGCCGGCGAGTTCGGCTGCGCGTGGACGGCAGAACGTGCGTACCGCGGTGGAGTTGTTGCACGTTGACCGCATCGACCACGGCTACACCGTCGTTGACGCGGCGCTCGCGCATGACGGCACGAGTGCCGATGAGGCGATCAGCGCGCCTTCATCGACGCTGCCGCGAGCGCGCCATCGTCTTCACCGTGGTGCCGACGAACTCGTACTACCTGCGCACTTTGCCGAAGGAGCGTTGGCGCCTGACCATCTGATCCGCGCGATGCCCGGGCTCGGGATCGGTGATCCATCCCGCAACACCGACGACCCGACGCTGCACCGTGACGCCCACGGAAGCGTGGCCAGGCGCAAGATGCACGCCGACTTCGGTTTCGGCGCCGGCGCTGCGTGCTTCATGCCTTCAACGGCATCGCCGGCGCCTGGGTGGAGGACGGTGAAGGCGCGCTGGCGGGCCGAGTTCGCGGCGCACCGACGCTGCTGGCGGCCTGGCTGAGCCTGCCGCCCGCCCATGCCCGCCAGGAGTCCCGCGCCGAAAGCGCTGCCGCCCGCCATGCTCGAAGCCCTGCTCACCTCGGCCCTGCCGCTTTCCGCAAGCACATCGTGCTCGGGCTTTCGGGCGGTGTCGCCTGCTACAAGGCGGCCGAGTTCGCGCGCGAGCTGGTCAAATCCGGTGCCACGGTGCAGGTGGTGATGACCGACGCCGCGTGCCGCTTCATCACGCCGGCCACGATGCAGGCGCTGACGAACCGGCGCGTGTTCACGAGCCAGTGGACGAGCGCGAGCCCAACCACATGCCGCACATCAACCTCACGCGCGAAGGCGCGCATGCGGTGGTGGTGGCCGTGGCGAGCGCCGACTTCATCGCCCAGCTCGCGCAGGGGCGCGCCGACGAGCTGCTCGCCGATGTGCCTGGCGCGGCCGCTGGGAGCGAACCGCGTGCCGCTGCTGCTGGCCCCGGCGATGAACCGCGAGATGTGGGCGCACCCGCTACGCGCAACGCCAGCAGGTGCGCGCCGACGGCACCACCGTGCTCGGCCTCGGCGCCGGCGACCAGGCCTGCGGCGAGGTCGGTGACGGCCGCATGCTCGCCGAAGCGGCCGAGCTGCGCGACGACCTGATCGCCTTCTTCCAGCCCAAGCTGGCCGGCCGCGACGTGGTGACCGCCGGCCCCACGTTCGAAGCGATCGACCCGGTGCGCGGCATCACCAATCAAGCGGCAAGATGGGCTTCGCCATCGCCTGCGCCGCGGCCGAGGCCGGCGCCTGCGTCGCCGCTTCGTCGCTGGCCCGGTGCACCTGGCCACACCGCGCGGCGCCGCGCGGCGCATCGACGTGCAGCGCCGAGCAGATGCTCGCCGCCGTGCTGCCCGAAGCGAAGCGGCACGCCGAGGTCTTCGTCGCCACGGCTTCGCGGAAGCCGACTGGCGGCCTGGGCGAACGCCGCCGAGCAGAAGCTCAAGAAGGACGGCTCGGGTCAGTGCGCCGGCGCTCGCGTTCGTCGAGAACCCCATCCTCGCCACGGTGGCGAAGCTGCCGGCCGGCGAGCGGCCGTTCTGCGTCGGCTTCGCGGCCGAGAGCCACGACATCGTGCGCCACGCGCGAGAAGCTGGCGCGGAAAGGCGTGCCGCTGATCGTGGCCAACAACGGCCCGGCCACCTTCGGGCGCGACTACAACGCCGCCGTCGACGCGGTGCTGGCGAACGCCGCCGGCGACGCCGGCCTGCTGCTGGCAACGGCATCGCGGCGCGCGCCGCGGCGCAGCGGCGCCGCCTGCTGCTCGCCGCATCCGTTCCTCTTCGTTCTTTCCGCTCACCGCGCCGCCCGGCGACAGATCCATGATGACCATCGACCTGCGCGCGCGTGCTCGACCCGCGCATCGCCGAGACGCTGCCTGCCTATGCCACCGCGTGCAGCGCCGGCCTCGACCTGCGCGCCTGCATCGACGCGCTGCTCGTGCTCGAACCGGGCCAGGCGGTGCTCGTGCCCACCGGCCTTTCGATGCACATCGGCGACCCGGGCCTGTGCGCGATGCTGCTGCCGCGCTCGGGCCTCGGGCACAAGCAGGGCATCGTGCTCGGCAACCTCGTCGGCCTCATCGACAGCGACTACCAGGGGCCGCTGATGGTGAGCTGCTGGAACCGCGGCACCGCGGCGGTGGCGATCCAGCCGCTGGACCGCATCGCGCAGATGGTCATCGTGCCCGTGGTGCAGGCGCGTTTTCGCGTCGTCGACCGCTTCGAGGAAAGCGCGCGCGGCGAGGGCGGCTTCGGCTCGACCGGCCGGGCTTGATCATTGCCCCGCCCGGCGGGAGAGGGAGAAAGTCAGCAGCGTGCGCCCGGCGCCCCGGGGCGGATGTTCGCGCCGCTGCCCAGCACCGTCACCGGCGCTTCGCCGACGCTGCCCGCTTCAGTTCTTCCTCGGTGGCTTGCGCACGTCGCGCACCTGGCGTGCAGGCGCAGCGCCATGCCCGCCAGCGGGTGTTGGCGTCGAGCACCACGCGAGGGGTACACCTCGGTGACGATGTACACCGCGTCGGCCGGCATGCCCTTCGTCGCGTGGCCCTTGGCAAGCCTTCGTAGGCCATGCCGGCTTCCACCGGCTCGGCGAAGAGCTTGCGTTCCTCGAAGCACACGAGTTCGGGCCGGTAGTCGCCGAAGGCGTCGGCCGGTTCGAGCTGCAAGTGCAGCTCGTCGCCGGTCACGTGGCCGGCGAGTGCTTCTTCCACCTTCGCCAGCAGGTCGTCGCCGCCGTAGAAGAACTCCACCGGCTCGGCCAGTTCGTCGAGCGGGCGGTTCTGCGCGTCGGAGAGCTTCCAGGTGAGGCTCACGACGCAGGGGTTGGCGATCTCCATGCGGGCGATCATGGCACAGGCCTTCG
This sequence comes from Rubrivivax sp., assembly GCA_046348035.1. Lineage (GTDB taxonomy): Bacteria > Pseudomonadota > Gammaproteobacteria > Burkholderiales > Burkholderiaceae_C > Rubrivivax. The sequence continues at coordinate 94,741 of JAXMEZ010000010.1, forward strand.
AGGCTCCCGTGGCTTGTCCGCGGCGCCGGGCCGCGAGCGTCGCGGTGCGTGGCAAGCAGCGAACCTGATGGACTGCGCAGCGCGCCGACAATGCGGCCCGACATGCGCCCCAATTCTCCTCGCCACCGACATCGACATCCGACATCCGGACGCCGCTTCTTCGGCGGCCTCAGCCCGCAGGCGTTCATGCGCCGGTACTGGCAGCGCCGGCCGCTGCTCGTGCGCCAGGCCTGGCCCGGCGCCGCGCCGCCGTTGCTGCGGCCGCGGCTCTTCGCGCTGGCGGCCAGCGACGGCGTCGAGTCGCGCCTCGTCGAGCGCACCGGCCGCGGCCATGCGGACTGCGTGCGCTACGGGCTCATGCCGCGCGCTGCCGCCGCCTCGCAGCCGCGCTGGACGACGCTGCTCGTGCAAGGCATGGATTTGCACGAGCGCGGCGCACGAGATGCTGGCGCCGTTTCGCTTCCTGCCCGCGGCGCGGCTCGATGACCTGATGGTGTCGTGGGCCAGCGACGGCGGCGGCGTCGGCCTGCACGTCGATGCCTACGACGTGTTCTGCTGCAAGTCTCGGGCCGGCGGCGCTGGCGTGCGGCGCTGCCGACGCCGGGCGACGCGGCGTTCGTCGAAGGCTTGCCGCTGAAGATTCTTCGCCGCTTCGCGCCGGCGCACGACTGGGTGCTCGAACCGGGCGACCTGCTACCTGCCGCCGCTGTGGGCCACGACGGCGTCGCCGTCGGCGACGACCGCATGACCTGCTCGGTCGGCTTTCGTACTCGGCCGGAGGCCTGCGGGTGAACTGCTGCGCGGCTGGCCGATGCGGCGGCCGGCGTCGCGACCAACACCGCAGCCGTCGTATCGAGTGCGCCCGGACCGGCGCGCCACTACACCGATGCTGCGCAGCCGGCCACGCTGACGCCGGGCGCGCGGTTCCGAAGCCCTGCAGCGCTTCGCCGAGCGCGCTGGGCCGCGCGCTGGCGAGCTGCACGCGGTGGCGCGCGCGCTCGGCGAGCGCTGAGCGAACCGAAGCCGCAGGTGTGGTTCGAGGCCGGGCAGCCCTTGCCGTTGCCCTGCGGCGTGCGCCTCGATGCCCGCACGCGCATGCTCTACGACGCTCGCTTCGTGTTCATCAACGGCGAGTCGCTGCGCGCCGAGGGCAGCAAAGCGAAGGCACTGCGGCGGTTGGCCGACCGGCGCGGACTCTCGGCCGCCGAGGTGGCACGGCTCGGCCCCGATGCGCTACGCTGCCTCGCGCAATGGGCCGAGGCGGGCTGGCTGCACGCCGCGACCGCCGCAGCGGTGCCGGGCAAGGCGGCCAGCGCGCGCAACGCGAAGGACAGCAGATGAGCGAAGACCTCCCTTCCGACCCGCCCGCGATCGACTCGCGTGCCGGGTTCGCGGCGGCCATCCAGTGGGGCTTCGCGCGCGCGATGCGCGAAGGCGGCCGCTCGCGCCGCATCGTCTGCATCGACCGCGACTTCGCGCTGTGGCCGCTCGACGAGCCGGCGCTGCTGTCCTCGCTCACCGCGTGGCTGAAGGGCGGTGAGCAGCGGCAGCTCGTGCTGCTGGCAGCGACGTATGACGACGTGCCGCGGCGGCACCCGCGCTTCGTCACCTGGCGGCGCCTCTTCACGCATGCGGTGTCGCCCTTCGTCGCGCCCGAAGACCTGGCGGGCGCGCTGCCGACGCTCTTGCTCGACGACGACGGCACGCTCGTGCGGCTGATCGATGCCGTGCACTGGCGCGGCCGCGCCAGTGCCGACGAACGCACGGTGCTGCCCTGGCGCGAGCAGATCGATGCGGTTCTGCAACGCTCGGAGCCCGGCTTTCCGGCGCAATCGCTCGGCCTGTAAGGGAAAGCCCGGGCCTTGCCTATAATGCTTGATTAGGCATGCGAGGCGACCCGCCCCGGATTGGCTCGTTGTCTATCTTGGTTCGTCAGGCCATCGGGCCAGCAGGTTCTTCCGCTCAGTCCCGAGTCCGCGAAGGGCCGGCGCAGTCCGGTGGCACCTGCGATTCCCCGACTCAGCCTTCCACTCCAAAACTCCTGAGGACACACGCAATGAACAAGTCGCTCGTTCTGGCTTCCCTGGTTGCTGCCGTGGCGCTGGCCGCCTGCGGCAAGAAGGAGGCCCCGGCCGCCCCGCCGGCTCCGGCGCCCGCCGCTGCCCCCGCGCCCGCTGCCGCGGTCAGCGAAGCCGCTTCGGCCGTCGCCGGCGCCGCTTCGAGCGCCGCTGGTGCCGTGGCCGGTGCCGCGTCGGCCGCTGCCGGCGCCGTGCAAGCCGCTGCTTCGGCCGCTGCCGCTGCCGCCAGCAAGTGATCTCGCTGGCCCGCCGCCCGCAGCCGCGGGTGTCAGCGGGCCGACGAAGCGCACGACACAAGGCCGCCCTCGGGCGGCCTTCGAGTTTGGTTGGCCGCCCTCGGGCGGCCCTTTCGTTTGTCTGCCGCCCTTGGGCGGCCCTCAGCCCTACTTCAGGTCTTCGACCAGCCGCGCCACGATGCGCCGGCCGTTCTCGCCGCTGGCGGCGCCGCCGTCGGAGGTGAGCACGTCCACAGTCGTCTTCGCTCCGGCGCCCTTGAGCACGATGCGGTAGCGCACCGGCGTCTGCGGGTCCTTCGCGCCGCCGAAGACGCGGGCGAAGAAGTTCGGCTCGTCCTGGCCGGCCACCTTGGGGTCGGAGTAGCGCACGAAGTAGGCGCCGGCCGCGCGGTCGCGGTCCTCGACGGTGAAGCCGCCGCGGTCGAGCACGAGGCCGACGCGGCGCCACGCGCGGTCGAACGGCTCGTCGATCTCCATGCTGGCGCGGTCGCTGCCGGCGGCCGTGGTGACGCGCGCGCGCGCCGGCGGCTGCGGCGCAGCGGTGACGGTCGCCACGGCGGCGTTGACGGCCGGCGCCGGTGGCTTCACTGCGGCGACCTCGGCCGCGGCAGCGGGCGACGACGGGGTGGACGCGGCCAACGCCAGCATCAGCCGCGCCAGCATCTCGGCTTCGAGGCCGGGGTCGCTCTCGCGCGCGCGCCATGTGGTCTGCTCGCGCATCGGGCCAGCGAACGCCTCCTCGATGCCGCGGTGCGAGATGTAGACCTCCACCGCGCCGTCGGCCGTGCGCTCCAGGCGCGTGCGGTACAGGTCGCGCTCGCCGGTGTCGAAGAGGCTGCGCGCGATCGAGCCGATCACGTTGCGCACCGCGTCGGCGGGCAGCTTGGCGCGGTTCTCCGACCAGTTGGTCTCCATCACGCCGGCGGCCGCGTTGTCCACGGTCAGCGTGAAGCCGTTCTTCTCCCAGAAGGTCTTGATCTTCGGCCACAGCTGCTCGGGCGTCTGCTGCGCGACGACGAGCCAGCGCTGCTGGCCGGCGCGCTCGATGCGCATGTTCTCCAGCTGCGTGACGGCGACGGTGGACGCTGCCGCGCTCGTTGCCGCGGCGCCCGATGTCGAGGCGGCCGGCGCCGAGGCCGAGCCCGATGCAGCGCTTGCTGCGCTCGCTGCACTGACCGTTCCACCGGGGCCCACCGGCTGATAGCGCGAG
>JAXMEZ010000100.1:0-7312 GCA_046348035.1 Rubrivivax sp.
GTGGCCACGCTCGCGGCGCGGCCGATGAACCTGCCGCACTTCCAGGCCATCGGCACGGCGCTGCTGCGCCGGCAGCGCGCCGTGCTGCGCTACCGCTCGCGCGGCCGCGACGAAGAAAGCGAACGCGAGGTCTCGCCGCAACGGCTGATCCACTACCGCGACAACTGGTACCTCGACGCCTGGTGCCACCTGCGCGGCGCGCTGCGCAGCTTCAGCGTCGACGCGGTGACTGCGGTACAGGTGCTCGAGCGGCGCTCGCTCGACGTGCCCGAGCGCGAGCTCGACGAGGCACTCGGCGCCGGCTACGGCATCTTCGGCGGCCGCGAAGTGCAATGGGCCACTCTGCGCTTCAGCCGCGAACGCGCGCGCTGGGTGGCTGCGGAGCGCTGGCACCCCGAACAACACGGGCGCTGGGACGCCGAAGGGCGCTGGATGCTCAGCGTGCCGTACTCGGACCCGCGCGAGCTGGTGATGGACATCCTGCGCCATGTGCCGGAGGTGGAGGTGATCGGGCCGGAGGACCTCCAGGCCGAGGTCGCGCGGCGGCTGCGCGCGGGCTTGCAGGCGCATGCAGGGCTGGATGAATGAACAGGCGGCCGTGGGCAGCCAGGGCCATGTCCTGAGCCCGGCGACCAGCACCATCGGTGGCAGACGAGATCTCTCAACGTGGAAGGAGAAGCACGAATGAAGCTGGATGACCTCGACCGAGCCCTTGCCGAAGACGCTGCGCTGAGGCGACGGCAGGTGCTCCAGCCCGTGGGCGGCAAGGGGGACAAGATCTTCCCGCCCACCTATCCCGGTGAAGGCAAGAACGTGCCCCCGCGCCACGTCTTCGAACGCCGGCGTGTGGGCGACGGCGAAGTCTGGTGCGTCCTCGTGGACAGCGTGCAGTCGCAGGCCAACCGGCTGGAGGAGTGCCTGCGCGACGCGGCGCGCGACGGCATCAAGATCCCGCACGTGGTGGTGGACTTCTCCGCCTCGGGGCTGGCGGGTGTCGCGCAGATCACCTCGCTCGACGCGCCACACCGCGTCTACGACGCCATCCTGCGTGACAGCCTGCTGGACGGCAAGCCGTTCCTGAACAAGGACTCGCCGGTCGGCAAGCGGCTGCTCGAAGCCAGCGCCGCGGACGCGTCGGCCCTGCTGGAGGTGTCGCCGAACGCGCTGCTCTTCGGTGCCTGGAACTCCACGGGCCAAGGCGGCGGCCTGGGCGCGAAGTTCGCACGCTGCCTGGTGTCCGAACTGGTGGCGGTGAACGTGCCGGCCGAGGAGATGGTCGATCGACGCAGCGGCGAGATCGACGTGCGAACCGCCGGCCGCCGTACCGGCAGCCGCATCGACCCGCTCGGTGTGCTCAGCAAGGTGCACGTCTTCAAGAGCGCGCAAGGCTGGGATCTGACCAAGGAGGCCGCGGGCAAGGCGGCAAAGGAGGTCAAGCCCTCCGAGATCAACCACGGCAACATCGCACCGACGATCCAGCCGCTGGGCATCACCTGCGCGCACGTCGAGCACGTGTTCGTGCTCAGCTTCGCAGCCCTTCGCCGGCTGCGCTTCGGCACCAACCCCGACAAGGGCCGCGCCGGGCGGGCAACGCTCGCCGCGCTCGGCCTGCTGGCGCTCGTCGAGCAAGACGCGCGCGGCTACGCGCTTCGCTCGCGTTGCGACCTCGTCTGCGACGGCGCAGCGCCGTTGGAGCTGGTTCACGCCGACGGCAGCGTCGAAGCCGTGACGATCGACCGCAACACTGCGCGCGGCCTCTATGCGGAGTCGCTGGCTGCGGCGAGCCGGGCCGGCTTCGACTTCAGGCCCGAGCCCTTGCGCCTGACTCCGCAACCCAAGCTCGTGGAGATCGTGCGCCGCAGCCAGGAGCTGGCTCTCAGCGGCGAAGGTGAAGGAGCCGACGACGATGGCGCTGGCACTTGAGATCGAGTACCTGGCGGGGGTGTGTTTCGCGGCGGTCGGCCCGGACAGCGAGGCCGCCGACTGGCCGCCGCAGCCCGACCGTGTGTTCTCCGCGCTGGTGGCCACCTGGGGCGCGCACGGTGAGCCCGACGACGAGCACCGTGCGCTCGCATGGCTGGAGCGACTGCCGTCACCGCAGTGCGAGGCCTCGGCGAGCACCGATCGCACCGCCCCTGTGGCCTTCGTGCCTCCCAACGACCCGCGGCTCGATCGCGCCAAGAACGCGCTGGGCGTCATGCCGGCGCTTCGAAACCGCCAGCCGCGGCGCTTTCCAGGTACCCGTCCGCAACGGCCACTCGTCCGTCATTTCTGGGAAGCCGAGCCCGATGAGTCGACGCTCGCTGCGCTCGATCGTCTGGCCCGCGATACCTCGTACGTCGGTCACTCCGCGAGCCTGACGCGCTGCCGATTCAGGCTCACCGATTCCGCCAAGCCCGAACCGCTGACCCTGCCCCGGCGCGCCATCTACCCGGGACGTCTCGACGAGTTGCGGGCCGCCCATGCCCGCTTTCACCAGTCGGGTGACCGCAAGGACCGGCCGAGCCCGGGAGCACCGGTCTTGCCACGGCCTACCGCAGAAGTCGCGCGCCGCAACGTCTTCGCCGTACGCTGGCTGGTGCTCGAGCACCTGGGCGGCACGATGCCCGACCTGCGCGCCTGTGCCCTCGTCGCACGAGGCATCCGCAAGGCATTGATGAGCGGCTACGGCCGGCTCGGCGAGGCCGTACCCGGCAGCATCAGCGGCCACGAGCCCGACGGCAGCCCGGCTGTGGCGCCGCACCTGGCGATCGTGCCGCTGGCGTTCGCCGGGTTTCCGCACGCGGATGGCCGCGTGCTGGGTTTTGCCCTCGTCCCGCCGCAGGCACCCACGACCTCCTGCGCGACGAGCGCTTCCTCGACGTGCTGCGTGCGCTCGCAGCGCGCGATGGCCGCTACGGTTCGTCGCGCAGTCGAGGTCAAGTCCCCGGCCGGCTCCGCGCCGGGCAGCGCCTCGCGCTGACGCTGTCGCCGACCTTCGAGCCCGCGGCGAACGCCGCTCACTCGACCCGGCGCCGTACGCGGCCCGGGCACGCACGTTGCCACGGTCACGCCCATCGTGCTCGATCAGCATCTGAAGCGGCAGGGTGCCGCACGCGACGAGGAGGTTGCCGAGCAGATCGCGACGGCGTGCGGCCGCATCGGCCTGCCGCGCCGCAAGTCGTGGCCGCCGACAAGCACTCGGCCGTGCAAGGTGCGCCGTCGGCCTAGCCCTCCGGCAAGGGGCCCGCGTGGCTCGGCTGGCGACTCCCCGGCTCGCTGGCGGGAAGACAGCTCACCCATGCCGTCATCCGCTTTGCCGAGCCCGTCGAAGGCCCGGTGCTGCTGGGCGCCGGCCGCTTCCACGGCCTGGGTCTGTGCCTGCCGCTGGACAAGGGAGCCCGCGTGATGCTCGGCCCGCAGGACTTCGCCGCGTTCTTCCAGGAGGTGCACGGCCACGCACCCTTCCCATGGCAACGGCTGCTCCTCGAGCGCGTGGCCTCGCGCGGCGAATGGCCCGACACGCTCGACCTGCCCACGGGCTCGGGCAAGACAGCGGCCATCGACGTGGCGGTGTTCCACCTGGCCCTCGAGGCCGGGCGGGCAGGCGGCGGTGCCGCAAGGCGGGCACCGGTGCGCATCGCCTTCGTCGTTGATCGCCGGCTGGTGGTGGACGATGCGTTCGAGCGCGCCCGCCGCATCGAGCGCGCCTTGCGCGAACCGCCGGGGCCGGTAGCGGCGCAAGTCGCTGGCGCCTTGAGCGGACTCGCGCTCGACGGCCCACCGCTGATCGTGCGTCGCCTGCGCGGGGGCATCCCGCGTGAAGACGACTGGGCGCGCACGCCTTCGCAGCCCACCGTGCTGTGCTCCACGGTGGACCAGGTGGGCTCGCGGCTGCTGTTCCGCGGCTACGGCGTCTCGGACTCGATGAAGCCCGTGCACGCCGGCCTCTTGGGCAGCGACTGCCTGATCCTGCTCGACGAGGCGCACCTGGCCGAACCCTTTCGCCAGACGCTGGGCTGGGTGCAGCGCTACCGCGGGCCGGCATGGCGCGAAAGCGAGCATGCCGCGCCCTGGGGCGTGGCGCTGCTGACTGCCACGCCGGGCGCGGAAGAGGCCGCCCGCTTCGCGCTCGACCAGGACCCGCAGGACAGGGACCGCGACCATCCCGTGCTCCGCCGGCGGCTGCAAGCCAGCAAGCCGGCGCGGCTGGTGCAGGCGGGCGACGAAGCAGCGCGCCGGCGGCGCTTCGTCGATGAAGTGAAGGAGGCGCTCGCCGCCGGCACGAGCGCCATCGGTGTCGTGAGCAATCGAGTGGCGCGCGCCCGCGACTTGTTCGAGGCGCTGAAGGCCGAACTCGAGGCCGATGCGGCCGACGTGGTCCTGCTGATCGGCCCGGCGCGGCCGGTGCAGCGGGATCAGATCGCCGCCAGCCTCGCGCCGATCCGCACCGGTGCCGACCGCGCGCTCGCGCGGCCGCTGGTCATCGTCGCCACGCAGTGCATCGAAGCCGGCGTCGACATCGACCTGGATGCCCTGTTCACCGAAGCGGCACCGCTGGACGCACTGCGCCAGCGCTTCGGCCGCCTCAATCGCGACGGGCGCCCGGTCGTGCCGGCCGCCGTCATCGTGGCTGTGAAGGAGGAAGTGGGCACGCGCGCCACCGATGCGGTTTACGGCGAGGCGCTGCGCGAGGCATGGCAGGCGCTGCAGGCCACGGCACGCCCGCCGCGCAAGGGGGACGACCCGGTCGTCGACTTCGGCCTCGCGCACTTCGGCGTGCCGATGACGGCCGCTGCCTTGTCGCCACGGCCGGATGCGCCGGTGTTGATGCCGGCACACCTGGACTTGCTCGCGCAGACCGCGCCGATACCGGCCGCCGACCCGGAAGTGGCCCTGTACCTGCACGGGCCGGCGCGGCAACCCGACGCGATCACCGTCGTCTGGCGCGCGGACATCGCGGCCGATGCAAGTGACTTGGAGACCGCGCGGTTGCTCGCTCTCGTGCCGCCACGTAGCGCCGAAGCGATTGCGCTGCCCGTGTGGGCGGTTCGCCGGTGGCTGGTGCCCCGCGTGAACTGGAACACCGGCGCCGAGCAGGGCCCGCTCGATGATCCTCTGGCGGACATCGGGACCGCCGAGCCGGAGGAAGACGGACGACCTTCGCGCGGGCGCCGCGCCTTCCGCTGGAGGGGGCTGGACGAGCGCTCGCGTTGGGTGGCTGCGCAGGATCTGCGCCCAGGAGACACCGTCGTCGTTCCGGCTTCCTATGGCGGCATCGACGAGTACGGCTGGCATCCAGGCTCCACGGCAGTGGCGACCGACGTGGCCGAGGAAGCCGCGGCCGGGTACCGCGGGCGGCGGTTCGTCGCGCGAGTGGCTCCGGGCTTGCTGGGGCAGGACGTGTCGCCCGACGTGCTGGCGACGACGCTGGCCTCGCTGCAGCACGAGCCGTGGCAGGGTCTGCGCGACGCACTCGCGAGGATGGCGTTGCCGGACGAACGCCGCGCGCTGCTGCGCCTGCTGGATGGCGCACGGCCGCGGCGCAGCGGTGGTTCCGTGGAAGTGGATCTCGACGCGTACGGCACCACAGCGAACGGCGAACCGCGCGGCGTTCTCTTCGTGGCCGTGCGTGGGCTCGTGGCCGGCGACGAAGGCGAGGAAGGGCGGCCGAATGCCACCGAAGACGATGCCAGCGGCTCGCTGAGCGGCTTCGCGCAGACGCTGGCCGAGCACAGCGCCGAAGTCGAGGCCAAGGCCGACGCCTTCGCGCGCGTCGCCGGCCTGCCGGCGGAGCGCGTGCGGGACTTGCGGCTCGCCGGCTTCCTGCACGACCAGGGCAAGCGCGACGCGCGCTTCCAGCGTTGGCTGCACTTCGGCGACCCGCTGGGGGCCGACCCGAGCGACGAGAGCACCGTGCTGGCCAAGTCCGGCCGCGTGTTGCCGCCCGCGGCACGAGACAAGGCCGGCCTGCCGCCGCACTGGCGGCATGAAGCGCTCTCGGTGCGCCTGGCGCGCGCGAGCGAAGGCCTCGAGGGCGCTGCCGACGCCGATCTCGTGCTGTGGCTCGTCGGCACGCACCATGGTCATGGCCGGCCTCTGTTCCCGCATGCCGACCCGTTGGAGACACCGCCCGAGATCGGCCCGCAATCGCTCGCCTTCGACTGGCGGGGCATGGACTGGCCGGCGCTGCATGAAACCGTCAAGGCACGCTACGGCGTCTGGGAGTTGGCGCGCATGGAGGCGATTCTTCGGCTGGCCGATCACCGGGCCTCGGAAGAAGCGGCGAGCCGAGGGGGCGAAACGTGACAGAGCAGCGAGTGCATACCCTGCACGGCCTGGAGCCGGACAACCTGCTCGCCTTTCTGGCACTGCTCGGAGCGCTCCGAGCGCTGGGTGCTGCTGACCCCGCACTCAATGGACGTGTTTCGTGGTCAATCGATGCCCCACCGCTGCGACCTCGACTTCACGTCCCAGAAGCAATGTCGCGCGAGGCATTGCTCGAGCGATTGACTCGAGGTGCGGAGCACTTGGCGCGAGCACACGTCTTCGGCAATCGCGCGGACCTCGACTTCACCGCCGCCGAGTGCCGGGTCGCACTATGGGACTCGGCGCGCGTTGCGTCCCTGCGCAACCGGACGCATTCCGACTTGCTTGCCTCGCTGATGCACGACGCCGCGGTCAAGGAGGGGAAGGAAGATCGGATCGATGCCACGCCGTTGTGCCTGCTCTTCGGACAAGGACATCAGCACTTTCTGCAACGGCTTGCCGAGGTGCCGAGCCTGCCGGCACCGCCGCCGCGTGGTCGCGGCAATGCCGCGTCTGCTATCGGCGCTGCCGAATGCCTCTCAGCAGCGTTGTTTGCTCCCTGGCGCAGAGACGATCCGACGAAGTCGTTCCGTTGGGATCCGGCCGAGGACGTCCGCTATGCAACGATGGCATGCGACCCCACGGACGCCGCGTTCAAGGGCGGTACGCAGCACGGCGCAAATCGCCTGGCGGCACTCGGTCTGGGCGCATTGACCATGGTGTGCGAGACACGACTTGGGCGCGCTCGCCCGGCCGTCGTGGGAGGAGCGCGGGACCGCGAAGGGTTCTCGATCGCTTGGCCCATCTGGCGCGACGCCATAACCCTGCATGGCATCCTGGCCCTGCTTGCTCATCCGGCCCTGCGTGAACCGGGTGCACTGCAGCGGCTTGGCGTCGTCCAAGTCATGGCGGCCCGGCGCATCTCGGTAGGGAAGTTCATGAACTTCACTCGGGCTCGCGTGATCGCCTGAGCCGGCTCAAGCTCCTTCGGTATAGCCGACCCACTCCCTCGCCGTCATGACGC
>JAXMEZ010000101.1:0-6673 GCA_046348035.1 Rubrivivax sp.
ACCTGGCGACGATCGGCCGCATGGCCGCGGTCGTGGACCTGCGCGGCCTGCGCCTGTCGGGCCTCGTCGCGTGGTGGTTCTGGCTCGCCGCGCACGTGTTCTTCCTCATCGGCTTTCGCAACCGGCTCATCGTGCTGGTCAACTGGGCCTGGGCCTACTGGACCTACCAGCGGCACGCGCGAATCGTGCATGGCGGCGAGGCGGTCCCAGGTGGCGCAGGCGGCGCCGCAGTCAATGCCGGTGGCGCGGCCGCATCAGCGGTGCGGCGGCGGGACTAGCCCCCATTGCCCGGCGCGAAGCGCGCGGTGTAAGGTGAATGCATCGCCTTCGGGCCCAACTCCAACAACTCCTGCCATGTCCGCCATGCCCGCCTTCTCCACGTCCTCCACCACTCGTCGCCTGCTGGTCAGCGCTGCGCTCGCCGCCATGCTGCCGGGTGCTGCCTTGCTCACGAGCCCGCCCGCGCGCGCCGCCGAGACAGTCAACGTCTACTCGATCTGGCCCGAGAACTGGGCCCGGCCGATGTTCGAGGAGTTCGAGAAGGCCACCGGCATCAAGGTGAACTTCGTTCGCTTCTCGTCGGGCGAGGCGCTGGCGCGCGTCATCGCCGAGAAGGGCAACCCGAAGATCGACGTGCTCTTCGGCGGCCCGGTCGAGACGCACGCGGCCGGCATCGCCGAAGGCGTGTTCGAGCCCTACAAGCCGCCGTCGTTCGCCAAGCTGCCGGCGCGCTTTCGCCATGCCGACGGGCAGTGGGTCGCCATCGCCGACGACCCGCTCGTCTTCATGACCAACAACAAGTTCCTCGCCGACAACAAGCTCAGGCCCCCGGCGAGCTGGGCCGACCTGCTGGCACCGGCGTACAAGAACATGCTGCAGATGGCCGATGCGCGCACGTCGGGCACCGCGGTGACGCGCATCTTCTCGGTGCTGGAAGTGAACGGCCGCGACGAGGCGCGCGCCTTCGACTACATGAAGAAGCTGCGCCCCAACGTGCAGCTCTACACCAAGAGCGGCGGCGGCGGCACGCTGCCGGTGGGCCTGGGCCAGGCGGGCGGCGGCATCTTCTTCATCGTCGATGCGCTCGACACCAAGGCCAAGGGCTACGACGTCTCGATCAGCTTCCCGAAGGAAGGCATCGGCAGCGCCGCCGAGGCGATCGCGCTCATCAAGGGCGCGAAGAACCCGGCGACGGCGAAGAAGCTGATCGACTGGGCCACGTCGCCGGCGATGCAAGGCCTCTTCGCCAAGCACAAGATCAACTTCCTGCCCGCGCACCCCGACGTGCAGCCCGAGGCGAGCCTGGCCGCGGTGCTGAAGGACGCGAAGATCTTCCCGATCGACGCCGACTACGCCGGCGCCAACCGCAAGCGCATCGTCGAACGCTGGATCGCCGAGGTGCTGAACCCCTGAGCGGCGCGGCGTGGCCGCTCCCGCCCTCACGCTGGCCGTCTCGCCCGGGCCCGCGATAGCCCGGCGCGACCCGCTCGTCGCCGCCACGGCGCTGGTGCTGTGGCTGCTGCTGGCGCTGTTCGTCGTCTACCCGCTGGCGATGATGCTCGGCCGCGTGTTCATCCAGCAGGGCCAGTTCACGGTCGCGGGACTGTGGACGCTGCTCGTCGACAAGCATCAGCTGCGCGCCTTCGGCAACAGCCTCGTGCTGGCCACGCTGGTGGGGCTCATCGGCACCGCGATGGGCTTCGTCTTCGCCTTCACCGCGGCGCGCGCGCAGCTGCCGTTGTGGCTGCAGCGCGCCATCGACGTGAGCGTGCTGCTGCCGCTGGTCTCGCCGCCGTTCACGACCGCCATCGCGATCATCTTCTCGTTCGGGCCGCGCGGGCTGATCACGCACGACCTGCTCGGCCTCAAGGGCGTCACCGTCTACGGCCTCACGAGCACGATGCTGTCGGAGGCGGTGACGTACTTTCCGATCGCCTACCTGACGCTCAAGCCCATCCTCGCCGGCATCGACAGCAACATCGAAGGCATGGCGCTGTCGCTCGGTGCGACGCGCGCGCGCGTGTTCCGAACCGTCACGCTGCCGCTGGCGATTCCGGGGCTGGCCAATGCGTTCCTGCTGCTCTTCGCGGCGTCGCTGGCGGACTTCGCGACGCCGCTGATCCTCGCCGGCAACCAGTTCCCGGTGCTGCCGACGCAGGCGTTCCTGCAGATCACGGGCCTGTTCGATTTGCGCGGCGGCGCGGCGCTTTCCTTCATCCTGCTGCTGCCGGCGCTGGCGGTGTTCCTGCTGCAGCGGCACTGGGTGGCGCGGCGGCACTACGTCACCGTCACCGGCAAGGGCGCCGGGCAGACGCCGTTCGACAGCGTGTCGCTTTCGATGCGCTGGGCCCTGGTGGCGCTGTGCGTGTTGATCACGGTGGCCATCGCCTACTTCTACGCGCTGCTGCTGTACGCCTCGCTGGTGGTGGCGCTGGGCGCCAACCACGCGCTGACGCTCGCGCACTACCACGTCATCTTCACCGAGGGCCTGAAGGCGACGCGCGACACGCTCATCATCGCCGGCTTCGCGATGCCGCTCGGCGGCCTGTACGGCGTGCTGGTCGGCTACCTCGTCGCGCGCAAGCCCTTCATCGGCCGCCGCTCGATGGAGCTGGTGTCGATGGCCAACTACGCGCTGCCGGGAACGATCGTCGGCATCGCCTACCTGATCGCCTTCAACGAGGCGCCGCTCGAACTCACCGGCACGGCGCTGCTGATCATCGCCTGCTACGTCTTCCGCTACGGGCCCACCGGCATCCGCGCCACGGTGGCGCTGTTGTCGCAGATCGACAAGAGCCTCGAGGAAGCCTCGGCGAGCCTCGGGGCGGGCAGCGGCACCACCTTCCGTCGCATCACGCTGCCGCTCATCGTGCCGGCGTTCTTCGCCGGGCTGGGCGTCGTCTTCATCCGCTCGATGACGGCCATCAGCGCCACGATCTTCCTCGTCTCGATGTCGTGGACGCTGATCACGGTGAAGATCCTCGAGAACATCACCGAGCTCTCGCTCGGGCCGGCGGCGGCCTTCTCGGTGCTGGTGTGCGTGATCGTCTTCATCGTCATCGGGCTCATCGGACGTGCGCTGCGCCTGGTGAAGGCGCCGGGCTCGGCTTCGGTGACGAACATCCTCGGAGGTTGAGTGACGACGCCGTTGCATGAGGCCAGAGCCGGGACCCAGGGTGTGACGGCCGAGGGCCTTTCCAAGCGCTACCTGCACCGCGTGAAGGGCGAGATCTGGGCGGCGCGCGACGTGACGCTCGACGTGCAGCCGGGCGAGTTCCTGACGCTGCTGGGGCCCTCGGGCTGCGGCAAGACCACGGCGCTGCGCATGGTGGCCGGCTTCGAGGCGCCCGACAGCGGCCGCGTGCGCTTCGGCGGCCGCGACGTGACGTCGCTGCCGGCCAACGAGCGCGACATCGGCTTCGTGTTCCAGAACTACGCGCTGTTCCCGCACCTGACGATCTTCGAGAACGTGGCCTACGGCCTGCGCGTGCGCGGCCGCAGCGACGACGAGATCCGCCGCGCCGTGGGCGACGTGCTGGCACTCGTGGGCCTGGCCGGCTACGAGCCGCAGTTCAGCGCCCAGCTCTCCGGCGGCGAGCAGCAGCGCGTGGCGCTGGCGCGCGCCATCGTCATCCAGCCGGGCGTGCTGCTGTTCGACGAGCCGCTGTCGAACCTCGACGCGCGCCTGCGCGTGCAGATGCGGCACGAGATCCGCTCGCTGCAGCGGCGCCTGGGCATCACGACGATCTACGTCACGCACGACCAGGAAGAAGCGATGGCGGTATCGGACCGCATCGTCGTGATGAACCAGGGCCGCGTCGTGCAGGTCGGCAGCGCCGAGGATCTCTACCTGCGGCCGGCGAGCGCGTTCGTCGCGCGCTTCATCGGGCGCATCAACGCGCTCGAGGCGCGCGTCGAGTCGGTGGCCGGCGGCACGGCCGAGGTGTCGGTGCTCGGGCGGCGCATCGGCGTGCCGATCGGATCTGCACCCGCGGGGTTGGCGGCAGGGCAGGAAGTGCAACTGATGATCCGCCCCGAGGCGTTGCGCGTGCTCGCCGCCGACGACCCGGCCGCGTGGCCGGCGACGGTGACGGTGAGCACCTTCCTCGGCGAGAAGGTCGAGCTGCACCTGCTCTGCGACGGCCAACCGATGCTGGCCGTGCGGCCCGGAGGGCCCGGTGCAGCGCTGCCCGAAGGGCGCGCGGTGGGGCTGGGCGTCGATCCGGCATCGGTGCTGCTGCTGCCGCGCGAGGAGGGGCGATGAAGCGGCGGGCGTGGACGCTCGTCGCCGCGTGCGGCGCATTGCACGCGGCGCTGCGCGCGACGGCGCTCGCTGCATTCGCAAACCTCGGCGCGGCTCCGCAGCGCGCCTGGGCCGCGCCGCGCGAGGTGCACGGCGCGCACGATGCCTGGGCCGAGCCCGGCTTGGCGCTGGCCTGGGGCGTGCTGCGCGGACGCGATGAAGCGAGCACACGGGTGGTGATCCGCATCGAAGCCGACCCGCGGCACCACGCACGCGTCACCGCGACCGGGCGCGACCCGTTCGGCGGCGACACGGTCGCGTTGCCGGCGCAGCGCGGCACCGACGGCGTGGTGACGATCGATGTGCCGCGCAGCCACTTCGCCGATCACCCGCGCACGGAGCTGCGCTTCTTCGCGACGGGCACGAATGGCGCGGGTGCCGCGAGTGGCGCGGAGGCCGCGGCCGACGCGGACGCGGCGCTGCTCGTGTTCTTCCAGGGCGTGCCCGACACGACGCCCGAGTCGACGAGCGCGGCGCAGCTTGAGGCCGACCTGCGCGCACGCATCGCGCGGGCCCGCGAAGCCGCGAACTCGTCAGCGCGGCGCTGAACCGCCAGCCGCCCCTGCGCTGCGCCCGAACACCGCCGCGCCGGCGAAGCGGCCGCGCGCGCCGAGCTTCTCCTCGATGCGCAGCGCCTCGTTCCACTTCGCCATCCGTTCGCTGCGCGCGAACGAGCCGACCTTGAGCTGCCCCACGCCCCAGCCGATGGCGAGGTCGACGATCGTCGTGTCCTCGCTCTCGCCCGAGCGCGCCGAGACGATGCCGGCATAGCCGAGCGCGCGCGCCGCGCGCCAGCAGTCGAGCGTCTCGCTGAGCGTGCCGCGCTGGTTGGGTTTCAGCAGCACGGTGTTGGCGGCACCGGCCGCGGCGGCGGCGCGCACGAGCGCCGCATCGGAGACGAGCAGGTCGTCGCCGACCACCTGGATGCGCGAGCCTGCGGCACGCGTGAAGCGGGCGAAGCCTTCGAGGTCGTCTTCGGCGAGCGGGTCTTCGATGCTGGCGATGGGGTAGCGCTCGCACCAGCGCAGCAGCAGCTCGACGAGACCGTCGCTGTCGAGCTCGCGCGCTTCGAGGCCGAGGCGGTAGCGGCCGCGCTCGCCGAACTCGCTCGCCGCCACGTCGAGCGCGATGGCCACGTCGGCGCCGGGCGCGAAGCCGGCGCGCTCGATGGCCGCCACGAGCGCGGCGAGCGCTTCCTCGTTGCTCGCGAAGTCGGGCCAGTGGCCGCCTTCGTCGGCGACGCCGTGGCGCACGCCGCGCTCGGCGAGCATCTCCCCGGCGGCGCGATAGACCTCGGCCGTCCATTCGAGCGCCTGAGCGAAGCTGCGCGCGCCGGGGCATACGACCATGAAGTCCTGGATGTCGACGCGCCGCGCGGCGTGCGCGCCGCCACCGAAGATCTGGATCTGCGGCATCGGCAGCAGCGGGTGCTGCGTCTGCGGTGGCATTGCCGGCTGCGGCTGCGACCCCGGCAGCGGCTGCGACTGTGACCGCGACCGCGGCTGCGGCTGCGCTGCCTCGGCGGACGCCGGCGCGGCGTTGCCCGCGGCGAGCAGCACCTCGTACAGCGGCCGCCGCTCGGCCGCCGCGGCCGCATGCGCCACCGCCATCGACACGGCGAGCGTCGCATTCGCGCCCAGGCGCTGCTTGTTCGGCGTGCCGTCGAGCGTGACGAGGCGGGCGTCGATGGAACCCTGGTCGCCGGCGTCCATGCCCGCCAGCGCGGTGGCGATCTCGCCGCGGATGTGGCCGAGCGCCGCCTGCACGTCCAGGCCGCCGAAGCGGGTGCCGCCGTCGCGCAGTTCGAGCGCCTCGCGCCGGCCTTTGCTGGCGCCGGCCGGCACGATGGCGCGGCCAACCGCACCGCCGTGCAGATGCACTTCGGCTTCGACGGTGGGGCGGCCGCGGCTGTCCCACACGCGGCGCGCGATGATGCGCTCGATGCGCGTGACGACTTCGCTCATCGGCGCTCCCGTTCGCGCTGCCACGCCGCGTGCACTTCGGCCAGCGTCGGCACGGCGTGCAAGAGCAGCGGCCGCGCCGCTCGGCGCACGGTGTCGCGCTGCGCCGGCTCGGTGAGGTACTCGACCGGCGACTTGCCGTCCACGCGCGCCAGCAGCAGGCCGGGCAGCAGCGCGGCGGCGCGCCGTTCGAGTTGCGCGGCGCTTTCCCAGTCGACGCCCGCGAGATACGTCGCCGCCAGCGCGTCGAAGCAGGCGGCGAAACCGGCGCGCGCCGAGGGCACCCACAGCGCTTTCAGCAAGAGGTGGTTCAGGCAGAACGCGAGATCGAACGCCGGGTCGCCCCACCACGCGCATTCAGCGTCGAGCAGCACCGGGCCGCGCGAAGTGCCTTCGACCGCGGCGCCGA
>JAXMEZ010000102.1:0-6186 GCA_046348035.1 Rubrivivax sp.
CCGACAACGCGCGCGACGTCGACTTCGCGATGCGCTGGGGCTTCGGCATGAAGCAGGGCCCCTTCGAGCTGTGGCAGGAAGCCGGCTGGGCGCAGGTGGCGCAGTGGGTGAAGGAAGACATCGAAGCGGGCAAGGCGCTTTGCAACGCGCCACTGCCGGCGTGGGTGTTCGAAGGCCCGGTACCGACGAAGGGCGTGCACACGCCCGAGGGCTCGTGGAGCCCGGCGAAGAAGGCCTATGTGCCGCGGAGCGCTCTGCCCGTCTACAAGCGCCAGCACTTCCCCGAAGCGATGCTCGGCTCCGGCGCGCCCGAGGCGCTGAAGAGCGGCACCGAGGTCTGGAAGAACGATCACGTGCGGCTGTGGACGCTCGACGGCGAGGTGCTGATCGCCAGCATCACCTCGAAGCTGCACCTGATTGGCCCGACCGTGGGCGAAGGCCTCGTGAAGGCGCTCGACCTCGCCGAGGCCGGCTACCAGGGTCTCGTGATCTGGTCGCCCGACGACGTGTTCTCGGCCGGCGCCAACCTCGAGGAGGTGATGCCGATCTTCATGAAGAGCGGCGTCAAGGGCGTGGTCGAAGCGGCGTCGGGCTTGCAGCAGGCGCTCTTGCGCATGCGCTATTCGCCGGTGCCGGTGGTGGCCGCCGTGCGCGGCCTGGCGCTGGGCGGCGGCTGCGAGCTTGCTGTGCACTGCGCGCGCCGCGTGGCGGCGATGGAGTCGTACGTCGGCCTCGTCGAAGTGGGCGTGGGCCTGCTGCCCGCCGGCGGCGGCCTCACCTACATCGCCCGCCGCGCGGCCGAGATGGCCGCGGCCGGCAACGCGAATGCCGACATCCAGAAGTTCCTCTTCGACGGCTTCCAGAACGCCGCGATGGCCAAGGTGGGCACGAGCGCCATCGAATCGCGCAAGCTCGGCTACCTGCTGTGGAGCGACATCGTCGTTCCGCACAAGGACGAGTTGCTCTTCGTCGCGCTGGAACAGGTCAGGGCGCTGGCCGCCAGCGGCTACCGCGCACCGGCGAAGACGCTGTTCCCCGTGGCCGGCCGCAGCGCCGCGGCCACCATCCGCGGCCAGCTCGTCAACATGCGCGACGGCGGCTTCATCAGCGCGCACGACTTCCACATCGCCAACCTGATCGCCGAAGTGGTGACCGGTGGCGACGTCGATGCCGGCTCGCTCGTCAGCGAGGAATACCTGATGAAGCTCGAGAGCCGGCACTTCGCCGCGCTGCTGGGCCACCCGAAGACGCAGGAACGCATCATGGGCATGCTGCAGACCGGCAAGCCGGTGCGCAACTGAAACGCGAAAGCGAAAACGACATGAGCACGAAGCAAGTCCAGGACGCCTACATCGTCGCCGCGACGCGCACGCCCATCGGCAAGGCGCCGCGCGGGTTCTTCCGCAACATGCGGCCCGACGACCTGCTGGTGGCCGCGCTGAAGAGCGCGCTGGCGCAGGTGCCTTCGCTCGACCCGAAGGCGATCGAGGACGCCATCATCGGTTGCAGCTTCCCCGAAGCCGAGCAGGGCATGAACATGGCCCGCGCGGCGGTGGTGCTGGCAGGCTTGCCGCACTCGGTGGGCGGCGTCACCGTCAACCGCTTCTGCGCCAGCGGCCTCACCGCGTTGCAGATGGCTGCCGACCGCATCCGCATCGGCGAAGCCGACGTGATGATCGCCGGCGGCGCCGAGAGCATGAGCCTGGTGCCGATGGGCGGCAACAAGCCTTCGTTCAACCCGGCCGTCTTCGCCAACGACGAGAACGTCGGCATCGCCTACGGCATGGGCCTCACGGCCGAGAAGGTGGCCGCGCAGTGGAAAGTGAGCCGCGAAGCGCAGGACGCGTTCGCGCTCGCTTCGCACCAGAAGGCGCTGGCGGCGCAGGCCGCGGGCGAGTTCGCCGACGAGATGACGCCGATCGACATCGTCGAGCGCTTCCCCGACCTGGCCAGCGGCGAAGTGGCCACGAAGACGCGCACCGTCAAGCTCGACGAAGGCGCGCGCCCCGACACGAGTCTCGAAGGCCTGGCGAAGCTGAAACCCGTGTTCGCGGCGAAGGGCTCCGTCACCGCCGGCAACAGCAGCCAGACGAGCGATGGCGCCGGCGCGCTCATCGTCGCCAGCGAACGCGCCGTCAAGCAGTTCGACCTGAAGCCGCTGGCGCGCTTCGTCAGCTTCGCCGCGCGCGGCGTGAAGCCCGAAATCATGGGCATCGGCCCGATCGAGGCGATCCCCGCCGCGCTCGGCTACGCGGGGCTGAAGCTCGAAGACATCGGCTGGATCGAACTCAACGAAGCCTTCGCCGCGCAGGCGCTGGCCGTCATCAACACCGTCGGCCTCGACCCGGCGAAGGTGAATCCGATGGGCGGCGCCATCGCGCTCGGCCACCCGCTGGGCGCAACGGGTGCGATCCGCGCCGCCACCGTCGTGCACGCGCTGCGGCGCAAGAACCTCAAGTACGGCATGGTGACGATGTGCGTCGGCATGGGCCAGGGGGCCGCCGGCATCCTCGAACGGGTCTGATCGAACGCATTTCCGACGCGAAGGCGAGGCAGCCATGACCATCCGCACCGGGCTCCACAACGGCGTCGCGACGATCGAGATCGCGCGCCCCGAGAAGAAGAACGCGCTGACGCAGGCGATGTACACGGCGATGGCCGACGCGCTCGATTCGGCCAGCGCCGACAAGGCGGTGCGCGCCGTGCTCTTCACCGGGCAGCCGGGCATCTTCACCTCGGGCAACGACCTCGAGGACTTCATGGCCCGCGGCCGCGAAGGCGGCGGCGAAGGCAGTGCCGTCGAGGGCACGCCGGTGGGCCGCTTCCTGTTCACGCTGGCGCGCTTCGACAAGCCGGTGGTGGTGGCCGTCACCGGCGCGGCCATCGGCGTGGGCACGACGATGCTGCTGCACAGCGACCTCGTCTACATCTCCGACGAAGCGCGCCTGGTGATGCCGTTCGTGAGCCTGGGCCTCGTGCCCGAGTTCGCTTCGAGCCTGCTCGTGCCGCAGCTGATGGGCGGCCGCCGCGCGGCCGAGAAGCTGCTGCTCGGCGAGCCGATCACGCCCGAGCAGGCGGTGGAGTTCGGCATCGCCAACGCGGTGATCCCCGCGGGCGAAGTGGCCAACCACGCGCGCCGCATGGCCGAGCGCTTCAACGCGATGCCACCGGCCGCGGTGCGCGAAGCCAAGCGGCTGATGCGCGCGCCGCAGCGCGAACTGGTCGAGCAGACGATCCGCACCGAAGGCCGCGTCTTCGGCGAACGCTTGCGGAGCCCCGAGGCGATGGAAGCGTTCCAGGCATTCTTCCAGAAGCGCAAGCCGGACTTCTCGAAGTTCTGAGGCGGTGCGCCACAACGACCCTCACCCCTGCCCTCTCCCGCACCCGCAGGCGAAGCCTGCGGCTTCGCCTGCGGGAGAGGGGGAGATGCACAGTCCATGTCGCTAACGGCCAAACTGCTGCTGAGCCCGCTGCTGGTGGCGCAGGCGCTGCTGGCGCGCTCGCGGCTGCCGCGCCTGCCCGAGGCCGAAGGCGAACGCGCCGGTACGGTAGGCGATGGGCCGCTCGAAGTCTCGGTGCTGATCGCCGGCGATTCCTCCGCCGCGGGCGTCGGCGTCGAACACCAGCGCGATGCGCTGGCGATGCCCGTGGCGCAGACGCTCGCCGCGCTCAGCGGCCGGCGCGTGCACTGGCGGCTGCACGCGCGCTCAGGGCTGACGACGGCGCAGATGCACGAGCACCTGGCCGAGGAACTGGCCGCCGCGCCGGCGGGCGCATTCGCTGCCGACTTCGCCGTCATCGTCACCGGCGTCAACGATGTCGTCGACCAGGTTCCTTCGCGCCGCGCCGTCGCCGCGCGAGAAGCACTCGCCAACCGTTTGCGCAACGCGCACGGCGTGCGCCACGTCGCCTTCGCGCCGCTGCCGCCGGTGCACCACTTCCCCGGCCTGCCGCAGCCGCTGCGCTGGATCGCCGGCGCCGACGCGCGCCGGCACGACCGCGCGCTGGCCGAATGGGCCGCCACGCGCGGCGATGTGTCGCACGTGCCGCTGGAACTCGTGCTCAACCGCGGCGTGATGGCGCCCGACGGCTTCCACCCCGGCGTGCGCGCCTACCGCCAGGTGGCGCACGACATCGCGATCCATCTCGCCGCGCTGATGGCGCGGTGAGCCGCCCCTTGCCGGGCGCGCGAGCGCGCGAGCGCGGCGACCGGCGCCTTGAACAGCAAGACGAACCGAGGAGCCGACGATGAACGCAGCAGCAACTTCACCCGCCACGCCCGGCGCGACCAGCGGGCGCAGCCTGAAAGGCCGCACGCTCTTCGTCACCGGCGCCAGCCGCGGCATCGGCCTGGCGATCGCGAAGCGCGCCGCCGCCGACGGCGCCAACATCGTGCTCGTCGCCAAGACGACCGAGCCGAACCCGAAGCTGCCCGGCACGCTCCACAGCGCCGCCGAGGAGATCGTCGCCGCCGGCGGCCAGGCGCTCCCGGTACAGACCGACATCCGCGACGAGAACGCCGTGGCCGCCGCGGTGGCCGCAGCGGTCGAACGCTTCGGCGGCATCGACATCCTCGTCAACAACGCCAGCGCCATCAGCCTGACGCCGACGCCGATGACGCCGATGAAGCGCTTCGACCTGATGTTCGGCGTCAACGTGCGCGGCACCTACTGCTGCACGCAGGCGTGCCTCGCCGAACTGATCAAGAGCGCCAAGGCCGGCCGCAACCCGCACGTGCTCAACATGAGCCCGCCGCTGTCGATGAAGGAGCACTGGTTCAAGCCGCACGTCGCCTACACGATGGCCAAGTACGGCATGAGCGAATGCACCCTCGGCCACGCCGGCGAATTCCGCCCCCACGGCATCGCCGTCAACAGCCTGTGGCCGCGCACCGCGATCGCCACCGCCGCGCTGCAGATGATCCCCGGCGTCGACATCGCCATGTGCCGCAAGCCCGAGATCCTGGCCGACGCCGCGTGGTTCATCCTGACGAGCGACGCGAAGGCGACGACGGGCAATTTCTTCATCGACGACGAGCTGCTTGCGAAGCACGGCGTGACGGACTTCGACCGATACGCGGTGACGCCGGGGAACAGGAACTTCCTGCCGGATTTCTTCGTGGATTGAGGGCGTGATTTGCGCGGGCGGCAGCGCAGCGACAGAGAGCAGTCCGTGTACTCGCACCTGAGACATCGGACCGACCACAAGGTGGCTTCGCTGGTTCACCAGGTCTGGGACCGCAAAGACGAGTTCATCTGTTGGCCGAGTCACCCGCTCCTTCTCATGCCCGGATGCACACGGGACGTCAGGTTCCACCTGTACGAACCACACTTGATCGCGAAGCTGCGGGCCGCCCACATCGCGCACCTCTTCGATTCGGGCTGTGAAACGTGGAGAGCACTTCACGGAGGCAGCGGGGCTCGTTGCGGTGCACCCGATCGCTGACGCTCTTGCAGACGAAGTGCCGTACTTCGCTTGGCTCCTGCGCGGGGAGGCCTATTCGCGCTTCCGCTACGACCCGGACGGGGTCTTCGGTGGCGGCGGCGAACGTTCGGCGTAGACTGAGACCGATCTTGCGCCGGAGCACCGATGTCCACTCTCTTCGACGAGCTTTCAAAGCAGGCCCGCTCCCTTTCCGTTGAAGAGCGAGCGCAACTCGCTCAGGAGTTGCTCGAGTCGGTTGAGCGGGACTCGGACCCTGACATTCAGGCGGCCTGGGAGAACGAGATCGCCTCACGGATCGCGAAGTACGAGCGAGGCGAAGCCAAGCTCATACCGGCCGAAGAGGTCTTCGCTGCCGCGAGGCGCCTCACGCAGTGAAGCCGGTCCGCTTCCTCGAAGAAGCGCAGGCGGAGTTCCTGGCACAGGTCAGCTACTACGAAGAACGGCAGATGGGCCTGGGCGAGCGGTTCCGCCTGTCAGTGGTTGCAGCGACCGCACTTGCTTCTGCGCACCCGAAGCTGGGGTCGCCCTGGAGGTTGCGGACGCGGCGCGTCTTCCCCAAGGGCTTCCCCTTTTCGGTGGTCTACCGCATCGAGCCGACGGAGCTCGTCGTCTTCGCGATTGCGCACTTCAAGCGTCGGCCGACTTACTGGCGCAGACGTGCCGCCTGAGAGCCTGCCAATGACCCCTCGCCAACGCCTGCAAGCCGCCCTGCGCGGCGACGTGCCGGACCGCGTGCCCGCT
>JAXMEZ010000103.1:0-5710 GCA_046348035.1 Rubrivivax sp.
CGCGCCGGCGCTGTTCGAGCCCGGCCGCAACGTGCTGGACATCGAGATCGACTGCGACTACCGGGCCGGCCTGTCGGCGCTCGCCATCGGGCCGCAGCAGGCGCTGTGGCCGGCGCACGTGCGCGACGAGGCGCTGCTCGTCATCGTGCCGCGCTCGCTGAACCTGTTCGGCATGGGCCTGGCGCTGTTCCTGGTGTCGATCTGGTGGCGGCGGCGCAGCGAGCGCGCCTTCGGCCTTTTCGCGGCGCTGATGGCGTTGCTGTCGATCCGCAACGTCGCTTACGGCGGCTCCGGCACGGTGGCGCACACGGCCGTCTTCGACGCCATCTTCTACGTCGCCAACGTGCTGAGCGCGATGCTGCTCGCCTGGTTCGCCATCGCCTGGGCCGGGCGCGAGTGGCCCCTCTTCAGGCGCGCGGTCAACTGGGGCGGCTCGCTGCTGCTGGTCGCCGGCGTCGGCGCTTCCTTCGTCGATGGCGTGCAGGCGATGCGGCTGCTGACGTATCCGCTGCTGCTGGCCAGCCTCGTGCCCTCGCTGGTGCTGATGGGGCTCGGCACGCGGCGCGAGTCCGGCGGCACGCGCCTGGCGCTGCTCGCGGCCGTGGGCGTGCTGTGCGCGGCACCGCTGCACGACTACTTCTACATCCGCGGCCTGACTTCGATCACCGACACGTACTGGATGCCCTTCGTCGTCCCGGTGGCGCTGATCATCTTCGCCTGGACGCTGCTCGACCGCTTCGTCGCCGCGCTCGGCGCCGTCGAAGGCCAGGCGGCGGAGCTCGAGCGGCGGGTGGCGCAGCGCACGAGCGAACTCGCGGAAGCGAACGCGGCGAAGACGCGCTTCCTCGCCGCGGCCAGCCACGACCTGCGCCAGCCGGTGGTGGCGATCAGCCTGCTCGCGGGTCTGCTGCGCGAGCAGGCGCTGCCGGAGATGGCGCGCTCGCTGGCGCAGCGCATCGGCGAGTCGGTCGCGGCATTGCACGGGCTGCTGGCCGGCATGCTCGACCTCTCGCGCTTCGACGCCGGCGTCATCCGGCCCGAGCACCAGGCGGTGCCGCTGCGGCCGCTGCTCGAAGCGGCGCTCGCCGACGAGCGCGTGACCGCGCACGACCGCGGCCTCGCGCTGCGCCTTCGCTGCGGCGCATGGACGGTGCAGACCGACCGCGTGCTGCTCGAACGCATCGTGCGCAACCTCGTCGGCAACGCCGTGCGCTACACCGACAGCGGCGGCGTGCTCGTCGCGGTGCGGCGGCGCGGCGAGCAGGCGGTGCGGCTGCAGGTCTACGACACCGGCCGCGGCATCCCGCTCGACCGGCAGGATGCCGTGTTCGAGGAGTTCGTCCGCCTCGATCGCGATGCCGCGGAAGCGCCCGGGCGCCCGCGCGGGCTCGGCCTGGGCCTCGGGCTGTCGCTCGTGCGCCGGGCGGCGCAGTTGCTCGGCCTGCCGCTGCGGCTGCGCTCGCGCGTGGGCCGCGGCAGTTGCTTCGAAGTGGAGCTGCCGCTGGCCGACGTGGCGCAAGCACCTGCGCCGAGCGTGGCCGCGCGCGGCGACGGCGTGCTGCACGGGCTCAACGTGTGGGTGGTCGACGACGAGCCCGACGTGCGCACGGCGCTGCAGATGCGGCTGCAATCGTGGGGCGCACGCGTGCAGGCGTTCGGCCTGGCCAGCGATTGCCGCCGCGCTGCGTAGGCCGCCGCCACGTCCCTTGCGGCCCCCGCGTCCTCCGCATCCACCATGCCGCCGCACCTGCTCATCACCGATCAGCGGTCGCCCGACGGCCGCGGCACCGAGCTGGCCGCCCCCTGCGCGAGCGGCTCGGGGCGGCGTTGCCGGTGCTGCTGATCACCGGCGACACAGTGCCGCAGGACCTGCAGCACCTGGGCGCCAGCGTTCGGCGCGCTGCACAAGCCCTTCGACGGGCCGACGCTGCTCGCTGCGTGCTGCAGGGGCGCTCGGCGCGGGGCGCGATGCCGACCCTTGCGAACCTCTCGCAACGGCTCAGGCGGCCGCCCTCGCGACATCAGCCGCCCCGGGCTGAACGACGGTGACCCGCGGTCGCGCACGCGGCCGCGATCGCGGTTCGGACATTCGACCGATGGTCGCCGTCGCCGGCATCCACACTGCGCCAGGAGATCCAGAAGTTCCGGGACCCTCGGGGCGGAGGTGAGGATGTCGGCCATGCGTCGGGTCGGTCCCGCGCGCCGGCGCGGTTCAGGCGCGCGCGGCAGGTTGCCGCTTCGTGGGTCTCGGTGCCGCGCGCCGCATTCGTCTCGCTGCCGCTTCCGGCTCAAGGCCGGCACGGCACAGCACGTGGACTACAGCGCCTACCAGCGGGCGACGCAGAACCAGCGCCAGCTCGAGGCCGAGACGCAGCGCCGCATCGAGCAGAGCCGCCGCGAGACGCAGCAGGCGCGGCGGCGCAACGCGGCCGTCGACGGGCGCAACGACGACGGCTGCGCCGCCAGGGCGGCCGGCAGGCCTTCGAGGCGCGCAGGCGAATCCGACAGCGGCTACGCGAGCAGCGACGAAGCCAGCCGCCGAAGGCGCCGGGTACCGCCGCCGGCCGGGGCGCAGTGGATCCGCCAGGCGCAGCTGGCCTGGCAGGCCGGCCGCGAGAGGAGGCCGCGCTCAACGCGCGGCCGGCGCGGGCAGCGCGCCGGCGCGACGCGCTCTGGTCGGCTTGTCGTACGAGCAGGGCACAGGCGTGCCGCGCAACGCCGCCGCGCGCCGCACTGTACCGCAGGGCGCGGATGGGCGATGCGGAAGCGCTGCCGGGACCGCCGCGTGCATGCGCTGGGCATCGGCGTGCGTGCCGACCTGAACCAGGCCATCGACTGGTACACCCGGGCTTCGCGTACCGGCACGCGAACGCGGCGTAGAACAGGCGCTCGCGCTCGTGCAGCAACTCGCCAGCTCGAAGCTGAGCAGGTCGAGGCCACGCGCTGCTCGCGCCACGCCCGGGTGCGCGAACCGCGCCGGCCGGCGCGCGGCCGCGGACATGCGCGCCGCGGCGCGCCCCGTGTGGTCCAGGTTGCCTCGGCAGCGGTGCGCCGGCCGATTTCTATTTCGACCGCGCCAGCCTGACCCTGCGCGAAGACCTGGTCGTCGCCCCGGAGCTGGTGGACCTCCCGACAACGGCGACGTTACCCACCGCGCCTGCGCTCCATGAGGTTTCGCATCGAGTACGACTGCCGCCGGATGCTGCGGCACTCGCGGGCGAGTTCTACGAGGGCGCCATGGGCAGCGGCGCGGTGGTGTCGCTCGACTCCAGCCGCTCGGAGATGTCGGCGGCGCGGGCCGGGACACCGGAAGAAGCAGCGATGAACAGCATCTGCAGCCAGGTCAAGGGACTGGCCGGCGCAACCCGCTAGCACCCTTGCACCCGCCGAACGCCGCGAAGGTACGCGCGTCGCGAGACGCAACGATCGGCAAGTCGCAACGAGGGAAGAGAGGAAGCCATGGCCAACATCCCGAGAGCAGTCGCAACCGAGCAGGAAGGCTGGGCGGCAGCGCTGCCTTGGCCGCGATGAGCGCTGTCACCGCGCAGGACATCAAGCGCGTGCCGTCCTCGCCGGGCACGCTGACGGCGCCGGAGATCAAGGACATCGGCCGCCCGCATTCGTTGCTGGTGCGCGCCGGCAAGCTCTACATCGGCGGCACGAAAGGGCTGGCCGCGCTGGACGAGAAGGGCACGGTCCTGTGGACGACCGAGTTGCCCGAGGCCGACGGGCGGGCCGTGGACGTCGACGGCGAGCACGTGGCCTACAGCAGCTTCCTGATCGCCGGCCTCGACCGCGGCAGCGGCCTCACCGCGGCGCTGATGTGGGGCTCGCCTTCGCAGAAGCTCGTCGTCGAACGGGCCGAGGTCGGCGTCGTCGCCAGTGCCGACGGCAAGCCCGTGTGGCAAGTGAAGCTCGCCGAGGCCACGGGCCTGTCGCCGCCGGCGCTCGGCGGCAAGGCGCTGGCCGTGCAGGGAGCGAAGAACCTGCTGCTGTACGAGCGCGCGACCGGCAAGCCGATCACCGAGATCCTGACCTTCACCAACTGGCTGGGCCTTTCCGACGCCTGGAACTCGCGCCTGCCGGTGATGCGGCCGCTGTGGGTGGATGGCGGCGTCATCACCGCGCACCAGAGCTGGATGAAGAAGGTCAACGAGCAGGGCGAGGAACTGGTGGCGACCAAGTCGCTCGGCAAGAACTTCACGATGCTCACCACCGGCCCGCTGCTGTGCAAGGACAAGGTGATCCTGTCCGAAGCGGCCTACCCGGAGGGCAACATCTTCAGCGGCAAGAAGGCCCGCGTCTACGCCGCAAGCGTCAAGGGCGAGAAGGTGTGGTACGAGGAGACGCCCGACGACGTGGCAGGAACCAGTGACCTCACCTGCAACGAGGACACGATCTTCGCCGTCAGCAACGCGATGGTCACCGCGTTCTCCTATGCCGGAAAAGAGCAATGGCGCTACGTCAGCAAGGGCGGGGTGCTGATCCCGGGCACGCATCGCGGCCTCCTGAAGGCCGGCACGTTGCCGATCGCGCACCAGATCACCGCCGGGCGCCAGGCCGTCGTCGCCGGGCCCTATCTGTACGTCACCAGCCGCGCCGAGCGCACCTGGAAGGGCAAGAGCGACGTCATCACCGTGTTCGACATCGCCAAGGGCGAGATCGTCGAGCAGATCGACCCGAACACGATCATCGTCGACATGGCCGTCTTCGGGTCGGACCTGGCGCTGACGACGACCGAGGGGCTGAGGTTCATCGCGCTGAAGCAGTGAACTGCTGGAAAACGCCGCCGCGCGCATGAAAGCCGCGCGGGGCGCGGCCCGGGTGCTACAGCCGCAGCCCCAGCCGCGCCGCCGCGACGACGGCCTGCGTGCGGTTGTGGACGTCGAGGCGCTCGAACAGCGCTTCGACATGCGTGCGCACCGTCGAAGGCGAAAGGCCGAGCGCGCGACCGATGAGCTTGTTCGACTGGCCCTCGACGAGCATGCGCAGCACGGCGGTCTGGCGCGGCGTCAGCGCCGGGGGCGGCGCGTCGGCGAGCTTCCCGCTGCCGTTGCCGGTGTGCAGCAAAGCCGCGGGCGGCATGAACACGCCGCGCTGCATCACCACTGCCAGCGCCTGCTCGAGCAGCACCGTGTCGGCCGTCTTCGGGATGAAGCCGGCCGCGCCTTGCTCGATGGCCGCGAGCACGGTCTCGAGGCGATCGTCGGCGCTGAGCACGACCAGGCGCGAGGTCGGCGCGGCTTCGCGCATCACCGCCAGCGTGGCCAGGCCCTGGCTGTCGGGCAAGGCCAGGTCGAGCAGCACGAGCTCGGGCCCTTCGCCGCTGGCGAAATGCGCCCGTGCCGCCGCCAGCGTGCCCGCCTGCACGAGGGTCGCCTGCGGGTGCCGCAGCGACACCAGCAGCGCCAGCGCTTCGCGGAAGATGCCGTGATCGTCGACGAGCAGGCAGCGCATCGTGCGGGGCATTGTCTGCCCCGAACGGCCGCCGTCAGCGTGGCAAAGGTCGCGGCCGCCCTTCGCCGTCGATGGCGACGTAGGTGAGGTCGGCCTCGGTGACCTTCACCACCTGGATGTCGGCCGGGTTGCGCTCGGCGAAGACGTCGACGTGCACGCTGACCGAGGTGGTGCCGATGCGCGTGACTTTGGCGTAGAAGCTGAGCAGGTCCCCCAGGCTCACCGGCTGCTTGAAGACGAACTGGTTCACCGC
>JAXMEZ010000104.1:0-5508 GCA_046348035.1 Rubrivivax sp.
GTCGGCCGCGCGCGCTGCAGGTCGGCGGCGAACGTCTCCAGCGCGTCGTTGAAGTAGACGTGCAGGCCGTGCGCGAGCAGGTTAGATTCGATGAACGAGCGCTCGGCCGCGTGCGCCAGCGGCAGGTACGACAGCAGCCGGTCGGCCGGCGTGAAACGGCAGAAGTCGCCCGAGCCCTGCGCGTAACGGGCCATGTTGCCGAAGCTGTGCATCACGCCCTTGGGCACGCCGGTGGTGCCCGAGGTGTACATGATCGTCGCCAGGTCGCCTTCGTCGGGCAGGTGCGGCTCGCCGAGCGGCAGCGTCGCGGCGGTCAGGTCTTCCCATTGCAGCGCGTGCCCCAGCGGCGACATCGGCAGCGCCACCAGCGGCAGCCCCACGGGCACCGCCGTGCGCGACTGGTTCCAGCCATCGGCGCGGCCGTCGAGCTTGCCGACGAACATCAGCCGCGCTTCGGAGTGTTCGAGCACATGGCGCACGGTGGCGGCGCTGGCCGTGGGATAGATCGGCACGGAAACGTGGCCGGCCATCCAGATCGCCAGATCGGCCATGACCCAGTGCGCGCTGTTGCGGCCCAGGATCGCGATGTGGCTCTCGGGCGGCAGCCCCAACGCGAGCAGGTACGCCGCCATGCGCCGCGCCTGGTCGCCGACCTCGCGCCAGGTGATGTCGACGACGCGCCCGTCCGGGCGCGGCTCGGTCAGCGCGATCACGTCGGGCTGCGCCGCCTCCCAGTGCAGGAAGTGGTGCAGCAGCGTCGGCCAGCGGGCCGCATTGCGTTCGGCATTGCCTTCGGCAGTCGTCACCGTTCGTCTCCTCGTTCCAGCCAGTCGGCCAGGACCTCTTGCTGATGTTGTCCGCGCTGCGGCACGTGGCCGGCACGCCCGGGCGTGCGCGACAGGCGCGGCGCCGGGGCGGCCTGCAGCACGCCGTCGATGCGGCAGTAGGCGCCGCGCGCGGCCATGTGCGGATGCGCCGCCGCCTCGTCGGGGTCGAGCACCGGCGCGAAGCAGGCGTCGGTGCCTTCGAGCAGCGCACACCATTCGTCGCGCGTGCGGCCGGCGAACAGCTCGGCGAAGGCGCGCCGCAGCTCGGGCCAGCGCTGCGGGTCGCCGGCCCCGGCGAACACCGGATCGGCCGAAAGGCCGAGCTTGTCGAGCAGCAGGCGGCGGAACTTCGGCTCGACCGCACCCACGGTGACGAAGCCGCCGTCCTTGCAGCGATAGGTGGCGTACCAATGCGGCCCGTCGAGCAGGCTCGCTCCGCGCTCGCGGCTGAACTGCCCGGCCGACTTCCAGGCCCAGCAGCAGGCTCATGTTCGCGCTGCCATCGACGATGGCCGCATCGATGGCCCGGGCCGCCCGCGCGCACGTGCATCAACGCGGCCAGCAGGCCGACGGCCAGATACATGGCGCCGCCGCCGATGTCGCCAACCAGGCTCGGCGGCGTCACCGGCGCGTCGCCCGGCGCACCGGCGTACCACAACGCGCCCGAAAGCGCGATGTAGTTGAGGTCGTGGCCGGCGGCCTGCGCCAGCCCCTGCTGGCCCCAGCCGGTCATGCGGCCGTAGACGAGCCTGGGGTTGCGCGCGAGACACTCGTCGGGGCCGAGCCCGAGCCGCTCCATCACGCCGGGGCGCATGCCCTCGATCAAGGCATCGCAGCGCTCGACCAGCGCCAGCAGCGTCTGCACGTCCTCGCCCGACTTCAGGTCGAGCGCGATCGAGCGCTTGCCGCGGTGGGTGACGTCATGCCGGCCGAGGTCGAGGTCCTCGGGCCCGATGCGGGCGCGATCGACGAGCACGACATCGGCGCCGAGATCGGCGAGCAGCATGCCGCAGAACGGCGCCGGCCCGATGCCCTGGATCTCGAGAATGCGCAGGCCCGCCAGCGGGCCGCTCGCCCGGCCCGCCGGCGCGACCTCAGCTGCGTGGCTCATACGAACGCCGAGATGCCCGTCAGCGCGCGCGAGATCATCAGCTTCTGGATCTCGGTGGTGCCGTCGGGGATCGGGATCACGATCGCCTCGCGCGCCAGGCGCTCGACGTCGAACTCCTTGGTCAGGCCATTGCCGCCGTGCAGCTGCACCGCGTCGCGGCAGACCTTGACCGCATTCTCGGTGGCGAACCACTTCGACATCGACGACTGCACGTCGCAGCGGATGCCCTGGTCCATCATCGAGAAGGCGCGAAAGCACATCAGCCGCGAGGCATCGAGCAGCGTGGCCATCTCGGCGATCTTGGCCGCGACGAGCTGGTGCGCGGCGATCGGCTTGCCGAACTGGCGGCGCTCCTTCGCGTACTCGATCGAGGCCTCCAGCGCCGCGCGCATCAGCCCGACCGACAGCATGCCGACGTTGGCCCGCGCCTTCTCGAACAGCTTCATCGTGTTCTTCAGCGCCTGGCCTTCCTCCCAGACGATGTTCGCGCGCGGCACGCGCGTGTCGCTGAAGAAGAGCTGCGCCGTCGATTGGCCGTTGAGCGCGATCTTGTCGATGTTGCGCGACTCGAAGCCGTGTTCCTCGCGGTCGACCAGCAGGTGCGACAGCTCGCCATTCGGCCCCGTGCGCGCGGTGACGATCGCGATGTCGGCGTAGTGGCCGTTGGAGATCCAGGTCTTCTCGCCGTTGATGACGAAGTGTTCGCCGTCGCGGCGCGCGGTGGTCTTGATGTCGGCCACGTTGGAGCCGACGTCGGGCTCGCTGATGCAGAAAGACCCGAAGGTGCGGCCGGCCATCATGTCGGCCAGGTAGCGCTCGCGCAGATGCGCCTGCGACGGCGGCAGCTCGGCCAGCGTCAGCGCCATGCCCTTGTTGATCATCACGCAAAGGCCGACGTCCACCGACACCGCGCACAGCTCCTCGAACAGCATCGCCTCGGTGACGATCGAAAGCCCCATGCCGCCGTGCTCGACCGCGACGGTGGCGCCCGGCAGGCCGAACTCGGCGATGGCCTGCGTCAGCTCGCGCATCTTGTCCTTCGGGATCGGGTGATCGCGATGGCGTCGCACCGCCGGGCGGATCTCGGCCGCCAGGAACTTGCGGAAGCCCTGCACGGCCAGTTGCTGCTCTTCGCTGGGCTGCTGGATGTTCATGGCCTTCAGGTTATGGCTCGCGCGCCCGCGTGCCCCCACCCTTTCGGGATGGCGGGCGCCGTTGCCGGCTCGCCTCGCCCACCCGAAAAGGAGGGCGTGGCGGCGACCCCTTGCACCTATGGTGGACGCCTCTCTATTGACCTGCACCGCCACGACGGCCGAGCCGATGGGACCGACACGAGCAGCGACCTCAGCAACCGGCTCTCCCTGGTGGGAGCGACTGCCCGACGACTTCAGAGGCCACGGCCACGGCCGAGGCGGCGGTAGCGGCGGCCGCGACGGCAACGACGGCAGCAACAGCGACGCGGTGCGCCCCCGCCTGCTGGTGGCGAGCGTCGCCGCGCTCGAGCGCGTGGCGCGCGTGCCGCTGGCGATCATGGTCGCCGCGGCGACCCAGAGGTCGCTTGCCGCGCAAGGCGGCGCGGCGCATGAGCTCGAGGCCCTGCGCTTCTACGAGCCGCTGGCGCGTGCCGGCGATGCCGCGCGCGTGTTCATGCCGCCGCGCAAGGGCATCGCCATCGAGGAACGCGCGCTGCCGTCGATCGGGTCCGGCAGCACCGAGATCAAGCGCCGCGAGCTGCGCTTCGCCAGCCCCTTCACGGCGCTGAACCCGGCCGCCGCGGCCGGCATCGCCCGCATGGAGCGCAGCGCCGTCGCGCACGCCGAGCACTGGTGCCATGGCGACCGGCCGCGGCCGACGCTGATCGTGGCGCACGGCTTCGCGTTCGACGCGCCGTGGCTGAACGCGCACGCGCTGGGGCTGCGCGCGCTGTACCGCGCAGGCTACGACATCCTGCTGTCGACCTTCCCGCACCACGGGCCACGCGCCGAGCTGAACCTGCCGTTCAACGGCTACGGCGTGTTCGGCAGCGAGCTGCTGCACTTCAACGAAGTCACGCTGCTCGCCATCCACGACCTGCGCGTGTTCATCGACCACCTGAAGTCACGTGGCGTCGAGCGCATCGGCATCACCGGCATCTCGCTGGGCGGCTACACGGCGGCGCTGCTGGCCAGCGTCGACGAGCGGCTGGCCTACTGCATGCCGGTGGTGCCGGCGGTGACGCCGATCGACGCCTTCCTCGAGTGGCAGCCCACCGGCATCATGCTGGCGGCGCTGATGCGCCGCCATGGCATCGGCGTGGCCGAGATGCGCGCGCTGGTGGCCATCCACAACCCGCTGACCTATGCCTCGCCGATGGCCGGCGAGCGGGTGCTGATCATCGCCGGCGCTGGCGACCGCGTCACCGGGCCGAACCACGTGCAGCTGCTGCAGCGGCATTGGCCGGGCAGCACGCTGCACTGGTTTCCCGGCAACCACCTGCTGCACTTCGGCCGCCGCAACTACCTGCGGCTGATGCGCGAGCACATCGACCGCTGGAGCCGGCCGTGACGACGAATGGGCGGCCGCCGGTGTGCGCGTCAACTTGAGCGGCTGAGCCGGTACGATCGGCGCCTTGGCCGCGAATTGCGTCGGCCAGATGACCCGAACAACACCATCGAGGGACGCATGAACATCCTGCTCATTGGAGCCACGGGACAGATCGGCTTCGCGCTCGCCCGCAGGCTTGCGGCAACGAGCCACTCGTTGACGGTGCTGGTCCGTGAAGGCGCCCGTCTCGGTTTCCCGGCCGCAGTGCGCGTCATCCAGGCGCCGGCCTTCGACCTCGGCGCGTTCGCGCAGGCGCTGGCAGGCCAGGACCTGGTGATCTACGGCGTCGGCCTGCCTGAGCAATACGTGCACGACCCCGACACGTTCGACGAGGTCAACCACCGGTTGTTCGCGTTGTTCCTGGAGGCGCTGCGCGCCTCGCCGGTGCGCCGCCTGGTCTATATCTCGACCTACGAGGTGTTCGAGCCGGTGGAGCAGCGCATACGCGAAAGCCACCCGGTGGCCGACCCTGAGACGCTGTCACCGTACTTCTCGGCGATGACCAAGGCCTACCGCTTGGCCGTCGACACCGCCGCGACGGCGGGCCTGACGCTGACGACCATCCACCCGGCGGCCGTTTACGGCGGGCGCGATACCGGAGACGGCGTGACGCACGTGATCGAGAACGTGCTCAACCGCCGCATCCTCAGCATCCCCACGATTCTGAAGAGCGCGTTTCCGGTCGTCCACGTCGACTCGCTGGCCGAGGCCGTCGTCAGCGCCCTCGACCATCCCGGTGCGTTCATCGTCAGCGAAGGCATGACCTCGCTCAAGGAGATCGCGCAGACGGTGCGTGCCCAGGCGCCAGGAGCATTCGTTCCGCCGGTGATTCCGCAACGGTTGGCGTACGCGGCGATCGGCTTGCTGGAGCGCATCGCGCGCTTTGCCGGAAAGCGGCCGATCATGTCGGTGTCGCAGCTCGACTTCGTGACCAAGGGCGACGAGCCGGTGGCCGATTCCGCGTTCAGCGAACTGGCCTGGGAGCCA
>JAXMEZ010000105.1:0-5211 GCA_046348035.1 Rubrivivax sp.
GAAGAACAGCGTCTCGGCGCAGCGCTTGCCTTCGTCATAGCAGCTGCGCGGCCCGATGGGGTTGACGCGGCCCCAGTACGCCTCGGCCTGCGGATGCACCTCGGGGTCGCCATAGACCTCGCTGGTGGAGGCCTGCAGGATGCGCGCGCGCACACGCTTGGCCAGCCCGAGCATGTTGATGGCGCCGTGCACGCTCGTCTTCGTCGTCTGCACCGGGTCGTACTGGTAGTGGATCGGCGAGGCCGGGCAGGCCAGGTTGTAGATCTCGTCGACCTCCACATACAGCGGGAACGTCACGTCGTGGCGCATCAGCTCGAAGCGCGGGCTGTCCAGCAGCGCCTCGACGTTGCGCCGCGTGCCGGTGAAGAAGTTGTCCACGCACAGCACGTCGTGCCCTTGCGCGACGAGGCGCTCGCACAGATGGCTGCCGAGAAAGCCGGCACCGCCGGTGACGAGGATGCGTTTGGTCGGGTTGTACTGGCGCATGACGCTTCTCCGGAGAAGGCTCGTGGTGCGGGGAACGCTTCGTCAGCGCCCGACGCGATGGGGCCGCTGCGTAGTCTGGCTGACGCTCGCAACTCGCGGCCCGGGCAATGGTGTGGTGGGGCGGGTCAGCGCGAGCCGGCGATTCTCCCCGCTCGACCATGCCCCCGAGCGCGAGGAGCTGCACGCCACAGGAGCGCCATCCCGGTCCGCACCCCATGTTCGAGGGGTCGCGGCAGGCGCAACGGCCCCATCCATCGGACTGCGACAACGACCGTCAGACGATCACACTCTCGGCCGCTGCGTCATGGCGGGGGCGTCGTCCGGCCGACCCCGCCGTCTACACTGACTGCGACCCAGCGCGAAAACGGCGCCCTGCGGCCACGCTCCTCTTCGCGCGTGCTCTCACGCTCCCCACCGAAGTGCAAACGCCTCCCATGACATCGATCCTGGTCGTCATTCCCACGTTGAACGAGTCGCGCCACATCGAGTCGGTGCTGCGTTCGCTGAATGCCGACCTGCCGGCCGGCGCGCGCGCGCGCTTCGTCGTCGCCGACGGCGGCAGCACCGACGGCACGCAGGCCATCGTCGAGCAGCTCGGGGCCGAGATGGGCAACGTGACGCTGCTGCCGAACCCCAAGCGCATCCAGAGCGCGGCGGTGAACCTGGCCGTCGAACGGTTCGGCCACGAGGCCGGGATCCTCGTGCGCTGCGACGCGCACGCCGGCTATCCGGCGGGCTACATCGCCAGCCTCGTCGCCACGCTCGATCGCGTCGGCGCCGACGCCGTCGTCGTGCCGATGGACTCGGTGGGCACCGCCTGCCTGCAGAAGGCCGTGGCCTGGGTGTCGGACACGCTCGTCGGCTCGGGCGGCTCGGCGCACCGCGGCGGGCGCAAGAGCGGCTTCGTCGACCACGGCCATCACGCCGCGTTCCGCATGGAGAGCTTCCGGCGCGCCGGCGGCTACGACGACGCCTTCACGCCGAACGAGGACGCCGAACTGGACTGCCGCCAGCGCGCGCACGGCTCGAAGATCTACCTCGATGCGGCGATCCGCATGGAGTACCACCCGCGCCCGACGCTGGCGCGGCTGTGGAAGCAGTACCGGGCCTACGGGCGCGCGCGCTCGCGCACGGTGCGGCGGCACCCCGGCTCGATGCGGCTGCGCCAGTTCGCGGTGCCGCTGCACGTGGTGCTGACGTTCGCATCACTGCTCGCCGCGTTCGCGTCGCCGTGGTTCCTCGTCTACCCGCTCGCCTACCTGGCGGCGCTTGGCGCCAACGCCGTGGCGCTGGCCGTGCGGCACGGCTCGATCTGTGCGCTGCTCGGCGCGCCGGCGGCGGCAGTGATGCACTTCGCCTGGGGAACCGGGTTCATCACGAGCCACCTCACGCACCGGCAGCCGGCGTGGCCCGGCCCCGCGGCACCGTTGGCCGCGAGCATGGCGCGCGGAGCCGGCCGATGAAGCAGCGCGCGCTCGACGCGCTGCTCGTGGACCCCTCGCTGTTCACCGCGCCTTACGACGCCGCACTCGACGCCGCACTCACCGCCGCCGGCGTCCGCACGCGCTGGGCGATCCGGCCGCTGCGTGCCGGCCAGCGGCGCGAGATCCCGGCCGCGCGCAGCGACGAGTTCTTCTACCGGCGCGTCGACGACATGACGCTGCCCGCGAAGTTGCGCAGCCTCGCCAAGGGGCTGGCGCACATCGGCGGGCTGGCCAAGCTGGTGGCGCGGGTCTGGCGCCGGCGGCCCGATGTCGTGCACTTCCAGTGGACGCCGGTGCCGCTGCTCGATGCGCTGGCCATCGCGCTCATCCGCCTCGTCCGCCCTGTCGTGCTCACCGTGCACGACACGACGGCACACAACGGCTCCAAGCCCGCCGGCGCGGTGGTGTTCGGCTTCGACCTGCCGATGCGCCTGGCCGACCGGCCCATCGTGCACACGCGCGCCGGGCGCGAAGCGCTGGTCGCGCGGCCTGCCCGGCGAGCGCATCGAGACCATCGCGCACGGCCCGCCTGCAACTGAACGAGCAGCCGAGCGCCGGCCTCGCCCGCGACGACGGGCGCGTCACCTTCGCCGCCTTCGGCGAGATGAAGGCCTACAAGGGTCTGGACGTGCTGGTCGAGGCAGCAGCAGCGCTGCCTGCCGAACTGCGCAGCCAGGCGAGGATCGTCATCGCCGGGCGGCCGATGATGGACACCGCGCCGCTGCACTCGGCCATCGCCGCGCACGGGCTCGCCTCGACGATCGAGCTCGCGAGCGGCGGCTGACCGAGCAGGAGATGGCCGACCTCCTCGCGCACACCGACTGCTTCGTCTTCCCGTATCGCCAGATCGACGCCAGCGGCGTGTTCTTCCTCGTGCGGTCGATGCAGCGCTGGCTGATCGCCAGCCGCGTCGGCATCTTTGCCGAAGCCTTGCGCGAGGGCGCCGAAGGTGTGCTCGTGCCGCCGCAGGACGCCGCCGCGTTGGCCGCAGCGATGGCCGATGCGATCCGCCGCCGGCCGACAGCGGCCGCACCGCTGGAAGCCGACGGCTGGGAAGCCATCGGCGAGGCGACCCTGCGCCTTTACCGCTCGGTCGCGCGGCGGCAGGCGAGTGCCGGCCTGGCAGCGGCGTCAGCGTCCACGAGCGACGCAAGCGACCTGCCGCGCGCCTGAGTCGCCGCGCTTCGTTGGCTGGCGTCGTTGATGGACCGCCGTTCGCTGCTGTGGCTGATGGCCGGCCCCGCCGTCGCCGCGCCGGCCGCGCCCGAGCGCCGGCCGCTCGGAGCGACGCGCAAGAGCGGCTACCGGCTGGTCAAGGAATGGGACTTTCGCGGCGGCATCCGCTCGCTCGACGCATTGCGCCGCGAGTTCCACACGCGCTACGTCTGGGAGCAAGGGCAACTCGACTTCGTCAACGACGAGTGGCAGCGCTACCGCGACCGCGACAACCACGTCTTCCGTGACGATGGGCTGGCGCTGGTGGCGCGGGCGGCTGGGCCCGGCGAGCTGCGCCCCGGCTCGATCGACAGCGGCATGCTGCGCTCGCGCTGGACCGGCCGCCACGGCTACTTCGAGGCCGAGAGGAAAGTGCCGCGCGGCCGCGGCCTCTGGTCGGCGTTCTGGCTCGTCGCCGAGAACGGCACCTGGCCGCCGGAGATCGACGTCGTCGAAGTCGTCGACAACGGCCGCGACGACACGCGCCGCAGCTTCCACCACCTGCACGGCAAGGCAGCGCTCGAGCGCGCCCGCACGCAGCACTCGCTGCTCGATCGGCACGGCGCCTTCGATGCGGGAGTCGATCTCGCCGACGGCATGCATACCTTCGCTGTCGAGTGGACACCCGAGGCCGTGCGCCACTTCGTCGACCACCGGCTCGTCGCCGAACGCGAGTACCGGTGGCGGCACGACGACGGCCGCGAAGCGGGTGACGCGCACCTGCTCGTGAACCTGGCCGTCGGCGGACGCTGGCCGGGCCCGCCTTCGCCCGAGGTCCTGCCTGCCGAGCTGCGCATCGCGGCCATCCGCGTCTGGCAGACCTCCTGACTTCGATGTCCGCCGTTCTTCTCGAACCCCCGGCCACGACGGCCGCGACGGCGGCGACGACTGCGGCGGCCGTGCCGGCAGCGCAGGCGAAGCGAGCGCGCGGCGCAGCGCTCGTGCCCGCCGCCTTCGTCGGCCTCGTGCTCGGCTGCACGGCGCTGCAGCGGTTCGGCCTGACGCTGGGCAGCGCGTCGCTCAATGCCGCTCACTTCGGCGCCTATGCGCTGCTCGCGGCGGCGCTCTTCAGCGGCCGGCTCGCGCTCAACGCGGCGCGCATGGTGACGCTGTGCGCCCTGCTGTCGCTGGCCGGGCTGAGCTGGGTGGTCAACGAGACATGGGGCGCGAACGGCGCCTCGTCGCCGACCTCGTTCATCCTGCTGGCGCTGATGTACCTGCCCTTCGTCTTCATGGTGCGGCCGGCCGCCGCGGCGGGCGGCGCCGGCGTCTTCAGCGACATCGACACGGACATCGACAGCGAATGGATCCTGCGCGTCTTCGCCAACGTCGGCCTGTTCTGCGCGTTCGCCGGGATCATGCAGTTCGTGGCGCAGTTCGTGATCCGCGGCGACTGGCTGTTCGACTTCAGTCCGTACCTGCCGCCCTTCCTGCGCTCCAGCGGGGGCTACAACACGGTGATCCCGGTCGGCAACGGCTTGTTCAAGTCCAACGGCTTCCTTTTCAAGGAGCCGTCGCTGTTCTCGCTGGCGATGGCTTTCGCGTTGCTCGTCGAGATCGGCCGCTTCCGGCGCTGGCTACGCATGGCCGTGCTGGTCGCGGCGCTGCTGCTGACCTATAGCGGTTCGGGCCTCGTCGTGCTGGCCGTCGGCCTGCTGTTCCCGCTGCGCGCGCGCACGTTCGCGCGCCTGGGCGTTGTGGCGCTGATCGCCGGCCTGGCGGCACTGGCCCTGTGGGACGTGCTGAACCTGGACTTCACGCTCGGCCGACTCGAGGAGTTCGGCCGCCCCCGCACCAGTGCCCACCAGCGCTATGTGGCGCCGATGCAGCTCATCATCGACTCGATCACGCGCGAGCCGTGGACCCTGTGGATCGGCTACGGCCCGGGGACGATCTACCGCACCGGCACCGCCTGGGCCTGGTTCTACGAGTACCACGACCCGACGCTGGCCAAGCTCCTGTTCGAGTACGGGCTGCTGGGCCTGCTGCTGGCCGTCGCCCTGGCGGTGCTGATGCTGCGCAACCC
>JAXMEZ010000106.1:0-5099 GCA_046348035.1 Rubrivivax sp.
GCCGCTGCGCGTGTGGGCGCGCCGGCCCGAAGCCTGCGCGGCGGCGGTCGCGGCCGGCGCGGTGGCCGTCGATTCGCCCGCGGCACTGGCGCGCGAGTGCGATGTCGTCGTCACCATCGTCGGCGACTCAACCGACGTGACGGCGCTGCACGCGCAGATGCTGCCGCAGGCGCGGCCAGGCGCCGTGTTCATCGACATGACGACCGCGGCGCCGGCCACGGCGCGTCACTCCGCGGCGCTGGCGGCGAGCCACGGCGCCTTCGTGCTCGACGCACCGGTGAGCGGCGGCGTCGCCGGTGCGAAGCAGGGAACGCTCGCGATCTTCGTTGGCGGCGAAAACGCGGTGCTGGCGCGCGCGGCGCCGTTGCTCGACCTGCTCGGCCGCCACGTCGTGCACTGTGGCGACGCGGGCGCCGGCTACCGCATGAAGCTCGTCAATCAGACGATGATCGCCGGCACGTTGCTCGGCCTGGCCGAGGGCGCCGCGCTGGCGCGCAGCGGCGGCTTCCGTGCCGAGCTGCTGACGCGCTCGCTCGCGCACGGCACAGCGGGCGGTCGCTTGTTCGACGCTTACTCGACGCGCATGCTCGGCGTGACCGGAGAGATCGCCTTCACCCTCGGCCTCTTGCGCAAGGACGTGCGGCTCGCTCGCGAAGAGGCAGTGGCCGCCGGCACCAGCACGCGCCTGCTCGATGTCGCGCTCGCAGCGCTGGATGACGCATGTGCGGCGCACGGCGAAGCGCAAGGCGTGCAGTGGCTTGCTGCACCGGCCGGGGGACGAGGAGCGCTCGGCATGGCTCTTCTCGTTGGGGATCGCACCTAGCTGGATGTTTATCCAGTCTGTCAGAATCGAGGCAGCGGTGAACGCCCTCCCGAGGGCATCGAGGAGACCCGGGAAGCGCCCATGAAGATTGAATCGGCAAGCGTACTGCTCCCGCCCGGAGTGGCGGAGCGGACCGACATCGCCCTCGGAACGCCTGCCTATCGCACCGGTTGCGGCGCGATGTACCAGGGTGATGCGACCAAGCTGCTTGGCCGCCTGGCGCCCGGTTCGGTGAACGCCGTCATCACATCGCCGCCGTACGCACTTCACTTCAAGAAGGAGTACGGCAACGTCGCGAAGACCGCGTACGTTGAGTGGTTCCGACCGTTCGCAGAAGGCATCCATCGCGCCCTGGCCGACGACGGGAGCTTCGTCCTCAACATCGGCGGCAGCTACAACGCGGGAAGTCCCACGCGGTCCCTCTATCACTTCCGCCTGCTCATCATGCTCTGCGATGAGATCGGCTTCCACCTCGCACAGGAGTGCTTCTGGTACAACCCCGCGAAGCTTCCCACGCCTGCCGAGTGGGTGAACGTGAGGCGCATGCGGATCAAGGATTCTGTCGAGTACGTCTGGTGGCTCTCGAAGGGGTCCTTCCCGAAGGCGAATAACCGGAACGTGCTCACTGAGTACAGCGCGGACATGCTTCGTCTCATCGAACGTGGGTACCGTCCGAAGG
Source organism: Rubrivivax sp. (assembly GCA_046348035.1). Taxonomy (GTDB): domain Bacteria; phylum Pseudomonadota; class Gammaproteobacteria; order Burkholderiales; family Burkholderiaceae_C; genus Rubrivivax. Next base: position 1,503 of record JAXMEZ010000106.1, read on the forward strand.
AGCGTCCGAGCGGCCACAAGATCACCCACAAGTTCCGGGCCAACCACGGTGGTTCCATTCCCTCGAATGTGATCGAACGGGGGAACAACGAGAGCAACAGTGGATACATCAAGCGATGTGCAGAGGCGGGCATGAAGCCGCACCCCGCTCGGTTCCCCGCGGCGCTCCCGGACTTCTTCATCAATTTCCTCACCGACCCTGGCGACTGCGTGCTTGACCCCTTCGCCGGGAGCAACACGACGGGCGCGGTCGCTGAGTCACTCGGGAGGCGTTGGCTCTCCTTCGAGATCGAGGACCGGTACGTGGAGAACTCGAAGCTGCGCTTCCCGTCTGCCGCCTGATGAAGCTCGACGAGCTTGCCGCGGCCGCGGTCGCTGTCTACGCTGGTACCAAGCTCCCGAAGCCCCTCGACGCCCTTGTGGCGCTCCAGGGCGTACGTAACGGGAGCGCGACCCCGAAGAGTCTCCACTACCTTCTGCGTGCGCGGGTCGAAGCCCTCGACACCAGGGCCGATCCGCGCGAGGCGGCCTTTGAAGTAGACCTCGCTGCACTCCCGGCCAAGGTCCAACAGAAGGCAAGGAAGGGCGAGCCATGGTGGGTCAGCTCATCATCGGCACCTCGCCGAGCAGGCCTTCGAAGCGATCTACCGAGAACGACTCGGCAAGTCAGAGTTCAAGCTCGACGACTACCGAGGCGTGCGCATCGACACCGACTACCGCGTGCTCAACGGCGGTGGTCGCCCCCTTTTCCGCATCAACAGCAAGTTCCATGGATCACGGTTTCGCCAGGCCAAGGAGATGGTCGGCCTCGAGCCGGAGGACTGCTTTCCACTCGCGACATACAAGATCTGGAGTGCGCGGCAGAAGGAAGATGCAGAGCATCTCCCCTACCTCTTCCTTGTGATCAGCACGCCCATCACGGCCGAGAGTGTCGCTGCGCAAGTGCCAGAGGAGTTCCGAACCCTCGTGCGCTACGTACATGCCTCCAGCGTGGCCGAGGGCAAGCGAACACTCGAGGAACGCATAGTCGATCGTCTCCTCGAGGATCTGACCTTCGAGGTGCATGCGGCCAAGTGGCGCACCGACCTCGCGAACGCAACGTGGCGCGTGTTCTCGGCACGGCGGGCGGAGAAGCTTCTTCGCGAGAAGCTCTGGGAGCGCGTCTTTGCCGTGCGGACTCGGAACTTCACGCAAGCATTCCGCAACGCCGAGCTGGACATGCACTTCTCCCTCAGCGTTGACATGACGCCTCTCGAAGACCTTCTCACGATCCTGGCGAAGGAAGGTTCCCAGGCGATCGTTGGGCGTTGCACGGCGGGGGTTATGTAGCTGGAGCGTCGGCGTCGAGGCCGAAACGACGAGGGAGCGCCCGGACGCTCGTCGGCAAGTGACAGCACGAAGCCCCTTTTCGCTTCTCCGTCTGGAGGTGAAGGCGATTGCCGGGGCGCTTCAGCCCGCCAGGCAGCCGCGCAACCCCGCGTCGATGGCTGCTGCGTCGAGTTCGCGGCCGATGAAGACGATCTTGCTCGCGGCGGCGCGGTCGCCCCAGGCGTCGGCCGGCTGCAGGTCGATGAGGCGGTGCACGCCTTGCAGCACGTGGCGGCGTTCGTCGCCGGCGATGGCGACGACGCCCTTGAGCCGGAAGAGGCTCTCGGCGTTGCGTTCGGCCAGCGTGTCGAGCCAGGCGAGCAGGCGCACACGGTCGAAGGCGCCTTCGAGCACGCGCGACACCGAGCCCACCGACGGGTCGTGAGAATGGCCGGTGAGGCCGGTGACGCCGGCGATTCCCGCTGCGCCTTCCGCGTCGTGCTCGCAGTCGGCGTCGCATTCGTGCAGCTGCGCGTCGTTCAGCACCATCGGCGGCGGCATGAAGCCGCCGATGCCGAGGATGCGGCTCACGTCGACCTTGGCGTAGCTGGAGCGCAGCATCTCCGCCGTCTCGTTGATGCGCCGCACGCGCGCTTCCACTGCGACAAGCTCCTCCTCGCTCGCGAGGTCGGTCTTGTTGATGACGATGCGGTCGGCGGTGACGACCTGCTCCACCGCCTGGTTGGCGGCGCCGTCGAGCATCGGGTCGTCCAGGTGCGCCAGTGCATGCCGCGCGTCGACGAGCGTGACGATGGCGTCCAGCCGCACCTGGCGCGCCACGTCGTTGTCGATGAAGAACGTCGCGGCCACGGGCGTCGGGTCTGCCAGGCCGCTCGTCTCGACGAGGATGTGGTCGAAGCGCTCGCGCCGCGCCAGCAGCTTGCCGAGCACCTGCACGAGGTCTTCGCGCACGTCGGCCACGCAGCAGATGCAGCCGTTGGTCATCTGGTAGATCTCCTCCTCGCTGCTGAGCACGAGGTCGGAGTCGACGTCGATCTCGCCGAACTCGTTCTCGATCACCGCGATGCGGTGGCCGTGCCGTTCGGTGAGGATGTGGTTGAGCAGCGTCGTCTTGCCGCTGCCGAGGAAGCCGGTGAGGATGGTCACCGGCACCGGCCGGTATTCGGGGTGCAGCTTCATGCGGTGGCTTGGTTCTCTTGCCTGGCTGCCGCCTCCAGCGCCGCCAGCACCTTCTCCGGCGTGATCGGGAAGGCGCGGAAGCGAACGCCGATCGCATCATGCACGGCGTTGGCGATGGCCGGGCCGATGGCGATGATCGGGTCTTCGCCGATGCCCTTGGCGCCGTACGGGCCGCCGGGGTCGGGAGCGGTCTCGAGCATGATGGTTCGGACGGGCGGCATGTCCAGCGACAGCGGCATCTTGTAGTCGACGAAGCTGGCGTTGAGGCTGCGGCCGGTCTTCGCGTCGACGAGGTAGTCCTCGGTCAGCGTGTGGCCGATGCCCTGCTGGATGCCGCCTTCGATCTGCCCGGCCGCGGCCACCGGGTGGATGACCTTGCCGAACTCGTGCACCGGCACCACCTGCAGCACTTCGACGAGGCCGGTCTCGGTGTCCACGGCCACTTCGACGAAGTGGGCCGCGAACGAGTACGACTTCGTCGGCGCGTAGCTGCCGTGGCCGACGAGGTGCGCCAAAGGGATGCCGCGCGAAGGCATCATCACTTCGCGCACGCTGATGCAGCGCTGCGGCTCGCCGGCGACGCTGACGACGCCGTCGCGCACGGTCAGCGCGTCGGCCGGCGCTTCGAGCCGAGCCGCGGCGCGCGCCAGCATCGGCGCCTTGACCTGCTGCGCGGCCATCTGCGCCGCGCGCCCGACCATGAACGTGGTGTGGCTCGCGAAAGCGCCGATGTCCCACGGCACGACGTCGGTGTCGCCGTGCACGACGCTCACGTCGTCGAAGTTGAGGCCCAACTCCTCGGCGACGATCTGCGCCAGCGCCGTGTGCGCGCCGGTGCCCAGCCCCGCGGCACCGGTCAGCAGCGTGGCGCTGCCGTCCTCGTTGAGCTTGACGATCGCGTTGCCCTGTTCCTTGATGCCGGGGTAGGCGCTGGAGCCGTGCATCTCGCAGCCCAGGCCCCAGCCGTAGCGCACAGCGCCGTTCGCGGCGCGCTTCGGCGGCCGCGCGGTGGCGGTCCAGCCGACTTCGGCGCTGCCGCGGCGGATGCAGTCTTCCAGGCCGTGGCCGACGATCGGGTGGCCCGAAGGCG
>JAXMEZ010000107.1:0-4846 GCA_046348035.1 Rubrivivax sp.
CGCAACGAGGAACAGGCGGCGCGTACGCCGCTGGACCCTGCCGAACTGCTGCCCGAGGACCGGCGCTACTACACCTACATGGGCTCGCTGACGACGCCGCCTTGCACCGAGGGCGTGCTGTGGGTCGTGATGCGCACGCCGGTGACGGTGACCGCGGCGCAGGTGGACCTCTTCGCGCGCATCTACCCGATGAACGCGCGCCCGCCGCAGGCACTGGCCGGGCGGCGGATCATGCAGTCACAGTGAGGGCGGCGGCGCCGGCCCTTGCGGCGGCGCTGCGCCTTCCTGCGCCGGTGCAGCGCTCACTGCCGGCGGCGAGCCCGGCGTCGATGCCGGCGTCATCGTTGCCGGCTGCTCCTGCTGCTGCGCCGGTGTCCGGGGCTCAGCAACGCCCGCCTGCGGCCGCGCTGCAAAGAGCAGCAGCGCCGGCCACAGCCACAAGCTCGCAAGCCACAGCCCCACGCGCTTCACCGACAGCGGCCGCTTCTCGTGCCGCGCCACCTTGACGAAGAGCACCGCGGTACCCGCCACCACGTAGACGAGCAAGAGCCCGTACAGCGCCGCGCGCCAGCCGTAGCTGTGGCCGAGCCAGTCGCCGAGCACCGCGCCCACCAGCGCCGCGATCGGCACCGACAGCGCCAGCGCGATGGCCACGCCCGCCAAGGCGTGTCGCAGGGTCCACAGCGGGTCGTTCTGCAAGCGCTTCTCTCCGTGGCAGCGTCCGTAGCAGGACGTAAATCGGGTGTAACGGCGAGGCTGTATGCCTGAACAGCCTCCATCTCGAAAGCACTTTCGGTCAACGCCGCAAGTGCTTCATTCATAAGGCATTCGTGCGACACGCTGGATGAACACCCAGCCCTAAGTACTTGATTTGACGGGACTTTCGCACTCCGGCCCGCATTGACCCCGGTATCGCTGTCAGATACAGTGGGAAATCGTGGGGCGAAGTGGGGTTCGGTGTCTGTCGTGTCTCAGCGTCGGTATTTCGGTGGGCCAGTGCTCACATTGGATGCCAAGGGGCGCTTGACCGTGCCCGCGCAATGGCGCGACCAGCTCATCGAACATACCGGCGGCAAGCTCATTCTCACCAAGGACCCGGCCAACTGCCTGGCGCTGTTCCCGCCCAGCGTGTACGCCCAGCTCGCCGCGGTGCTCGACGCGCTACCCGAAGAGCATGCCGGCTGGAAGCGTCTGTACAACGGCAGCCTCAACCACCTCGAGATCGACAGCGCCTCGCGCATCCTGATTCCGCCCGAGCTGCGCCGCTGGGCAGGGTTCGTCGAGAACGGCTCGGTGATCTTCATGGGCATCGGCACGCACTTCGAATTGTGGGACCCCGGCCGCAACGAAGCGCAGGAATCCCAGCTGCTGGCCAAGGGCAAGCCCGACGCCTTGCGCACGTTCGTCTGGCAGTGAGGAGGGCGCCCATGAACCGCGGCAGTGCTTCCGCCTCCACAGCCGCTGCCAACGTGGGGCACGGAGGCCACCGCCCCGTGCTGCTCGCCGAGGCGGTGGATGCGCTTGTCACGCGCGCCGACGGCATCTATGTCGACGGCACCTTCGGCCGCGGCGGCCACGCCCGCGCAGTTCTCGCGCGCCTGGCGCCGGGCGGGCGCCTCGTCGCCTTCGACCGCGACCCCGCCGCGGTGGCCGAAGCGCAGCGCATCGCCGACGCGCGCTTCACGATCACGCACGCCAGCTTCGCCGCCCTGCGCCCCGAACTCGCAGCGTTAGGCATCGCGCAGGTGCACGGGCTGCTGCTCGACCTGGGCGTCAGCTCGCCGCAGCTCGACGACCCCGCGCGCGGCTTCAGCTTCCGCCACGACGCCGTGCTCGACATGCGCATGGACACCAGCAGCGGCGAGACGGCCGCCGCTTTCCTGGCCCGCGCCGGCGAGCGCGAAATCGCGGAGGTGATTCGTGAGTACGGCGAAGAACGGTTTGCTGTTCCGATTGCAAAGGCGCTTGTGGCTCGCCGCGCAAGCGGTGCTCCGGTCGAAAGAACCGGCGAGCTGGCCGCGCTCGTGGCTCGCGTCGTCAAGACCCGGGAGCCCGGGCAGGACCCGGCGACGCGCACGTTTCAGGCTCTTCGGATTCACGTCAACGCCGAGCTCGATGCGCTGGCGCAGGCGCTGAACGAGTCGCTCGACCTGCTGGCGCCCGGCGCGCGGCTGGTGGTCATCAGCTTCCACTCGCTGGAGGACCGCATCGTCAAGACCTTCATCGCCCGCGAAAGCCGCGACGAGCCCGACCGCCGCGCCCCGTTCGCGCCACCGCGGCCGCTGCGCCTGCGCGCCGTCGCGCGCGTGAAGCCGGGCGCCGCCGAGATCGCCGCCAACCCGCGCGCCCGTTCGGCGGTGATGCGCGTGGCCGAGCGCACCGCGGTGCCGGTGGCGGCCTGAGCAGGCGCCACGCCGGAACCAACGCGCAACGCAAGCCGCAAGCGATGAGCCGCGTCAACGTGCTGCTGCTGCTCGTGCTGCTGGCCAGCGGCCTGGCGCTCGTGCGCACGTCGTACGAAGCAGCGCCTCTTCGCCGAGGTCGACCGCGCCAAGGCGTGCAGCAGCGGCTGGACGCCGAATACCGCCGCCTCGATGCCGAACGCCAGACGCAGGCCACGCACCTGCGCGTCGAGCGCGTCGCGCGCGAAGCTCGGCATGCGCACGGCCACGCCGGCGCTCACCGTGCATGTCACCGACCCCGGAGCGGCCGCCGCCGCGACGCCCCTACCGCGCCCGCCGCCGCCCCCGCGGCGACCGCGGCAACCGGCAGCGCCCGCGCTAACGCCGGAAGTACGCACGAAGAACAACATGAGCGCCCGCTCGATCGCCCGCAACGCCGTGCCCGGCATGGGCGCCGCCGCTGCCGCCGGCATCGGCCGCATGGGCAACGCCAGCGTGAAGAGCCTGCGCTTCGCGACGAGCCCGCTGCTGGCGAGCAAGACGCCACCGTGGCGCTCGCCCTTCGTCGTGCTGCTCGTGGGTGCGGGTTTCGCGGTGCTGCTCGGCCGCGCCGCCTATGTGCAGATCATCGCCACGCAGTTCTTCCAGATCCAGGGCGAGAAGCGCTTCGTGCACACGCAGACGCTGCCGGCGAGCCGCGCCGCATCCTCGACCGCAATGGCCTCGTGCTCGCCACCAGCGTTGCGCTGCCGACGGTGAAGGCCGACACCAAGCTCTTCCAGCCCGACGCTGCCGAGCGCAAGGCAGTCGCGCGCCTGCTCGGCATGAGCCTGGCCGAACTCGACGAGCGCCTCGAACGCCGGAACGCGCCGAGCGACCGGACCGTCCGGAAGCCACCGCCAACACCGTCGTCCTGCTGCGCCGCCACGTCGAGGAAACCGCGTGGACCGAGGAAACCAAGGCGTACGCCGAGAGCGCACCACCTCAAGGCCTCGTCGAAGAGCGCGAGTACAGCCGCCGCTACCCCGAGGGCGAAGCCGCCGCGCACGTGGTGGGCTTCACCGACAGCGACGACATCGGCCGTGCCGGCATCGAGCTGCTGCTGCAGCAGGAACTGCAAGGCCACCAGGGCCAGCGCACGGTGGTGCGCGACCGCCTTGGCCGCGTCGTCGAGGACGTGGGCGACATCGCCTTGCCGCGCCACGGCGCCGACATCACGCTGTCGCTGGACAGCAAGATCCAGTTCGAAGCCTGGAAGCGCGCCCGCGACGCCGTGATCGCGCACAACGCCAAGGCCGCCACCGTGGTCGTGCTCGACAGCGCCAGCGGCGAAGTGCTGGCGATGGCCAACTACCCCGGTGCCGACCCCAACAAGCGCGGCGCGCATGCCGCGACGCTGCTGCAGAACCGCGCCGTCAGCGACGCCAGCGAGCCCGGCTCGACGATGAAGCCGTTCACCATCGCGCTGGCGCTGGAGACCAAGCACGTGACGCCGACGACGCCGATCGATACCGCGCCCGGTCGCCTCGTCGTCACCGGCACCACGATCACCGACGCGCATCCGCACGGCACGCTCACCGTCGCCGAAGTGCTGCAGAAGTCCTCCAACGTCGGCACCGCGAAGATCGCGCTGGCGATGGAGCGGGAGGAACTGTGGGCCGCCTACGCGGCGCTCGGCCTCGGCAGCCGGCCGCGCATCGAGTTGCCGTACGTGGCCAGCGGCAAGCTGCGCGCGTGGCGCACCTGGAGGCCCACCGACCACGCGCGCGTGGCCTTCGGCTACAGCGCCAGCGCCAGCGTGCTGCAGATGGCGCGTGCCTACACCGTGTTCGCGCGCGACGGCGACATCGCGCCGGTGACGCTGCTCAAGCGCGAGGCGTCCGAGCGCACCGAGGCGGGCGATGGCGCCGCCGATGAGGCCAGCAGCACAGTCACGAGCGGCAAGAGCGGATCGAACGTCGGTGCGAGCGCCCGCGCGAGCGCCGGTGCGATGCCCGCCAAGGTGCCCGGCCAGAGCGTCTTCAGCCCCACCACCGCGCGCCAGGTGCGCGAGATGCTGCGCATGGCCGCCTCGCCCGGCGGCACCGCGCCCGACCTGCAACGCCTGACGCTCGGCTACTCGGTGGCGGGCAAGACCGGCACGGCAAAGAAGATGGTCGGCAGCGAATACGCCGACGGCAAGTACCGCGCGTGGTTCGTCGGCCTGGCGCCCGCGAGCGCTCCGCGCATCGTGGTGGCGGTGATGGTCGACGAGCCGCGCGCCGGCAAGTACTTCGGTGGCGACGTCGCAGCGCCGGTGTTCAGCCAGGTCGTGCAGAGCACGCTGCGCTCGCTGAACGTGCCGCCCGACGTCGACGTGAAGACGCAGATCTCGGCCAAGCCCGTGGCGGCCGAAGCGGAGAGCATGTGAGCGCGACGATGAACGCGACCGGCCGCCGCCCGCC
>JAXMEZ010000108.1:0-4771 GCA_046348035.1 Rubrivivax sp.
GTTCGTCGCGCGCGAAAGCGTACAGCCGATCGAGGTGCCAATCGGTGTCGGGAACGGCGTGCGCCGCCGGCACGAGGCGCGCCTTCAGCGCTTCGGGCAGCCGCGTGCCCGCGTGCGGCACGCTGACGACGAGCGGCGCGGTGCCGCGATACAGCGTGAAGATGGGCGACGCGTCGCTGCTACCTCTATCCGTGCTGCTGCTCATGCGTTCACCTCGCTTGCGGCCATGCGTGGGCCTTGCACCGCTCGTCCGCCCTGCACGACGCGCCGGCACGGGTTGCGGCCGAACCAGTAGGCGAGTTCGTTCGGATGCTCCACGTCCCACACCGCAAAGTCGGCGCGCCGCCCCGCGGCGAGCCTGCCGCGGTCGGAAAGACCCAGTGCGCGGGCGCCGTTGACCGTCATGCCGCGCAGCGCCTCTTCGGGCGCGAGCTGGAAGAACGTGCAGGCCATGTTGAGCATGAGCAGCGGCGACAGCACCGGGCTCGAACCGGGGTTGTGGTCGGTGGCGACGGCGATCGGCACGCCGGCGGCGCGCAACGCGGCCACCGGTGGCAGCCGCGTCTCGCGCAGGAAGTAGAAGGCGCCGGGCAGCAGCACGGCCACGGTGCCGGCGCGTGCCATCGCGGCGATGCCCGAGGGGCTCAGCCACTCGAGATGGTCGCACGAGAGAGCGCCGTACTCGGCCGCCAGCGCCGCGCCGCCCTGGTCGGAGAGTTGCTCGGCGTGCAGCTTCACCGGCAGGCCGAGCGCGCGCGCCGCAGCGAAGACGCGCCGCGTCTGCGCCGGCGTGAAGGCGATGCGGTCGCAGAAGGCATCGACTGCGTCGACCAGGCCCTCGGCATGCAGGCGCGGCAGCCAGTCGCACACGGCGGCGATGTAGTCGTCGGGCCGGCCGTCGAACTCCGGCGGCAGCGCGTGCGCCGAGAGGCACGTCGTGCGCACCGTCAATGGCAGCTCGGCGCCGAGCCGGCGCGCGGCGCGCAGGCAGCGTGCCTCGTGCGCTTCGGATAGGCCGTAGCCGGACTTCACTTCGACCGTCGTTACGCCTTCGGCCAGCAGCGCCCGCGCGCGCGCCGCGGCCAGCGCGAAAAGCGTCTCGGTCAGCCGCGCGCGTCGCCGCCACCGTGGAGCGGATGCCGCCGCCGGCACCCGCGATCTGCTCGTAGCTCGCGCCTTGCAGCCGCAGCTCGAACTCGGCCGCGCGCTGGCCGGCGTAGACGAGGTGCGTATGGGCATCGACGAGGCCGGGCGTGACGAGCGCGCCGCCGAGGTCGTGCTCGGCAGCGATGCGTTCGCGCAGCGTGGCGGGTAGTTCGGCCTCGGCGCCGGCCCAGGCGATCAGAGGCCCTTCGGTGACGAGTGCGCCGCGTTCGACGAGGCCCCAGCCGGTGGAGGCTGCGAGCGTGGCGAGGCGGGCGTGACGCCAAAGCGTCGCGGGCTCTGCGGGCTGCGTCGCGTTCATCGCCTGCGCCGCACTCTTCATGCGCCGGCTCCCGTTGCAGGCGTGGCAGCGATCCACCAGCCGACGACCGCGGCGCCGCCGCTGGTGCTTGCTGTTGCAGCGACACCGCCGGGCGTGGGGTCGAAACCGAGAGAGCGCCGGCGCGGCATCGAACCACGCGAGCGAGAACGTGGGCATCCGAGCGCCGCGCCGTGGTCATCGCGACAGGTTCCCGCCACCGCGGCGAAGAGGCCGCACGCCGCTGCGTCCGGACGCCACGCGCGGCCGGCCTCGGCTTGCACCAGCATGCCGTCCGCGCCTCGCAACATCAGGTTCAAGTCGCGCGTCGGGCCATCGACGAGCCGGCAGCCGGTGCAGCGGCGCCGTCGAAAGCGATCGGCGCGTCGCCGCGGCGTTGCAGGCGCTCGCCATCCGCGAAGGAGAGGCGCACGCCCTCGCCTTCGAGCACGACGAACCAGCGCGCGACTCCTGGGAAGGCCGAGAACGGGCCGTCGCGTTCGATGTCGGCGACGCTGACGCGCACCACCCAATCCTCGCGCGAAGGCCAGGCGAGCAGCTCGCGAGTCAGGCCGCCGCCGTTCTTCCACGGCTGCGCTGGCACGTCGGCCAGCGCAATGACGCGCGGCTTCGCCTTCACGCTTGCCGTGATCGGCGCTGCGCTCTGCAGCGCCAGCCGCCCCTTCGTCCACACGCTGCCCGCTCACGGACTGAACCGCCCTTCGAGCTGGTAGCGCGAACCCGGGTGCACGAGCCGCGCGATCGTGATCGGCACGCCGCGGCTCACGGTGCGACGAACAACGACGAGGCAGGGGTCGTTGCGCCCGATGCCGAGCAGCCGCGCCTCCTGCTCGGTGGGCGCGCTCGCCTCGATCGTGTATTGCGCTTCCCACAGCGGCGCCACTTCCAGGAGGTAGTGCGTGGGCGTGGTGCGCGTGAAGTCGACGTCGAGGTACGCCGGCGCCCAGGCCGGGTTGACGTAGCGGTCTTCGCACTGCAGCGGCACGCCGTTGTCGTGGTGGACGATGAGCGTGTGGAACACCGCGGCACCGGAAGCGAGGCCGAGCTGCTGCGCCAGCGCCGGCGCGGCGCGTTCCTCGCGCTTCACGTGCACTTCTGCGTGGTGGTGGTGGCCGCGCGCCTCGATCTCCTCGTGCAGGTCGCGGATCGTCAGCGTCGAGGACACGCGCGCCAGCTGCGCGGCGAAGGTGCCCACGCCCTGCACGCGCTCGACGAGGCCCTCGACCTGCAGCTCGCGCAGCGAGCGGTTCACCGTCATGCGGCTGACGCCGAACTGCGCCACCAGCTCGGCTTCCGAAGGCATCAACGCGCCCGGCGGCCAGCGGCCGGCGGCGAGCTGCGCCTTCAGGTACTGCTTGACCTTCAGGTACGGCGCGGCGGCGGCGGTCGGTACGGCTTCCATCATCATGGCCGGCGCAGTGTAGTTGCCCAGTCATGTCTAGACAAGTGCGTCAGAACGGCCCGCCACCCGGGTAAACCCCGAGGCTTCGACGCTTGCCTAGGCTTGTCTAGACAACTACAGTCCCGGCCATCCGAACCCCCGGTTCCCCTCATCCCTTTCCTTCCCCTTCTTCCGACGAGGCCCCGCGATGACCGACCTGTCCAACCTGCATGCGCTGGCCCGGCCGCACCCCGTGCGTGCGCCGCGCGGCAGCGCGCTCTCGTGCCGCAACTGGCTGATCGAGGCCGCCTACCGGATGATCCAGAACAACCTCGACCCCGAGGTGGCCGAGAACCCCGACGCGCTCGTGGTCTACGGCGGCATCGGCAAGGCGGCGCGCAACTGGGAGTGCTACGAGGCCATCCTGCACGCGCTGCGCGAGCTGAAGGAAGACGAGTCGCTGCTCATCCAGTCGGGCAAGCCGGTGGGCGTGTTCCGCACCCACGCCGACGCGCCGCGCGTGCTCATCGCCAACTCGAACCTGGTGCCCCAGTGGGCGACGTGGGAGCACTTCCACGAGCTCGATCGCAAGGGCCTGATGATGTACGGCCAGATGACGGCCGGCAGCTGGATCTACATCGGCAGCCAGGGCATCGTGCAGGGCACGTACGAGACGTTCGTCGAAGCCGGCCGCCAGCACTACGGCGGCAGCCTGGCGGGCAAGTGGATCCTCACCGCGGGCCTGGGCGGCATGGGCGGCGCGCAGCCGCTGGCGGCCACCTTCGCCGGCGCGTGCAGCCTCAACATCGAGTGCCAGCAGTCGCGCATCGACTTCCGCCTGCGCAGCCGCTACCTCGACGAGCAGGCGAAGGATCTCGACGACGCGCTGGCGCGCATCGCGAAGTACACGGCGGAGAAGAAAGCCATCTCGATCGGCCTCCTGGGCAACGCGGCCGAGCTGCTGCCCCAGCTCGTGAAGAAGGCGAAAGTCGGGGGCATGAAGCCCGACCTCGTCACCGACCAGACGAGCGCGCACGACCTCGTCAACGGCTACCTGCCCGCGGGCTGGAGCGTCGAGGGCTGGAAGACGGCGCAAGCCGATGCGACGCAGCACGCGGCGCTGAAGGCCGCCGCCGCGAAGAGCTGCGCCGTGCACGTGCAGGCGATGCTCGACTTCCAGGCGATGGGCATTCCCACCGTCGACTACGGCAACAACATCCGCCAGGTCGCGTTCGACCAGGGCGTGGCCAACGCGTTCGACTTCCCGGGCTTCGTGCCGGCGTACATCCGGCCGCTCTTCTGCCGCGGCAAGGGGCCGTTCCGCTGGGTGGCCTTGTCCGGCGACCCCGAGGACATCCGCAAGACCGACGCGAAGATGAAGGAATTGTTCCCGCACGACGCGCACCTGCACCGCTGGCTCGACATGGCCGGCGAGCGCATCGCGTTCCAGGGCCTGCCGGCGCGCATCTGCTGGATCGGCCTCGGTGAGCGGCACCGCGCCGGCCTCGCGTTCAATGAGATGGTGAGAAGCGGCGAGCTGAAGGCGCCCATCGTCATCGGCCGCGACCACCTCGACTCGGGCTCGGTCGCTTCTCCGAACCGCGAGACCGAAGCGATGAAGGACGGCTCGGACGCAGTGAGCGACTGGCCGCTCCTGAACGCTTTGCTCAACACCGCCGGCGGCGCCACCTGGGTGAGCCTGCACCACGGCGGCGGCGTCGGCATGGGCTACTCGCAGCACGCCGGCGTGGTGATCGTCTGCGACGGCACCGACGCCGCTGCCAAGCGCATCGAGCGCGTGCTGTGGAACGACCCGGGCACAGGTGTCATGCGCCATGCCGACGCGGGCTACGACAGCGCCGTGCAGTGTGCGCGCGAGCAGGGGTTGAACCTGCCGATGCTGGGGC
>JAXMEZ010000109.1:0-4194 GCA_046348035.1 Rubrivivax sp.
GATGCGGCGCCCGCGTCGGATCTCGCGCCGGCGTCGGACCCCGCACCAACCTCGCTGCGCGAATGCCGCGCCTACCTGCGCTTGTGGGTGGCGCGCGTGGCCGGCACCGCGGCCGGCCAGATGCTGATGGTGGCGGTCGGCTGGCAGATGTACGACCTGACCGCCTCGGCGTGGGATCTCGGCCTCGTGGGCCTGCTGCAATTCGCGCCGGCACTGGCGCTCGTGCTCGTCGCCGGGCACGTCGTCGACCGCCACCAGCGCGCACGCATCCTGGCGCTGTGCCTGTCGGCGCAGGTGGCCGTGGCGCTCGGCCTGGCGGTGACAACCGCCGCGGGCGCGATGACGCGCGAGGCGCTCTTCGCCGCCTCGGTGGCACTGGGCACCGTGCGCGCCTTCCAGATGCCGGCGCAGCAGGCGTTGACGCCCTCGCTCGTGCCGCCGCAGCTGCTGGCGCGGGCGCTGGCGTTCTCCTCCGCCGGCATGCAAGGCGCCATCGTCGCCGGGCCGGCGCTCGGCGGCCTCGTCTACATCCTCGGCGCTGCGGCCACCTACGGCTTCGGCGCGGCGCTGTTCGCGCTGGCGGCGCTGTTGTGCCTGGCGATCCGCTACGCGCATGCGCCGCGCATGGAACCGGTGAGCTGGCAGCGGCTGCTGGCCGGTGTGCACTACGTGGGCAGCAACAAGGTGGTGCTGGGCGCGATCTCGCTCGACCTGTTCGCGGTGCTGCTCGGCGGCGCGACGGCGCTGCTGCCGATGTTCGCGCGGGACATCCTGCACACCGACACCTTCGGCCTCGGCCTCCTGCGCGGCGCGCCGGCGGTGGGCGCGCTTGGCATGTCGCTGGCGTTGACGCGCTGGCCGATCCGCCGCCGCGCCGGCCGCACGCTGCTGGCGGCGGTGGCGCTCTTCGGCGTGGCGACGCTCGTGTTCGGGCTCGCCACGTCGTTCTGGCTGGCGATGGCCGCGCTCGCGATCTCGGGCGCAGCCGACATGGTCAGCGTCGTCATCCGCCAGTCGCTCGTGCAGCTCGAGACGCCCGACGCGATGCGCGGCCGCGTCAGTGCCGTGAACTCGGTGTTCATCGGCGCCAGCAACCAGCTCGGCGAGTTCGAGTCCGGCGCCACCGCGGCGTGGCTCGGGCCCGTGGGGTCGGTGGTGCTCGGGGGCATCGGCACGATCGTGGTGGCGGCGCTGTGGCTGCGCCTGTTCCCGGCGCTGGCGCGGCGCGACACGCTGGCCGGGCGTTGAGGCGCGCTCGTGGCCACGGTCTCACGCGGTGTTGCGTTCGATCGCATAAGAACCGTTCGGGCTGAGGTATCGAAGCCCCACGCAGCAGCGCCCTTCGATACCTCAGGGCGAGCGGCCGATTGGCTCGCGCGAACTTGAGTCGCCGAACGCAAGGCCGCCTTCACCCGCCCTCGCCCCGCTTCGCCGCCATGCGCGCCTTGGCCCCTCTGGCGCGCGCCTTCCACACCGCGACCTCGGCCTTGCGCTGAAGCGCCGTCTGCGTGTCGCGCCGGGCTTCGCGTTGCAGCTAGCCCCAGTTGCGCAGGCGCTCGTCGCTGACCGCGCCGCGCACGGCGCAGCCGGGTTCGCTCTCGTGCCGGCAGTCGCGGAAGCGGCAAGCCAGCGCGCGCTCGGCGATGTCGTCGAACACCTGCTCCAGCGCCTGCGCATCGCCGTCCAGGCGCAGCGTGCGCAGCCCCGGCGTGTCGATGATGCAGCCGCCGGCGGCGGCGCGATGCAGCACGCGCGCCGTCGTCGTGTGGCGGCCGCGGCCGTCGCCGGCGCGAGCGGCGCCGGTGCGTTGCACCGCATGGCCGACGAGCGCGTTGGTCAGCGTGCTCTTGCCGGCGCCGCTGGAACCGAGCATCACCACCGTCTGGCCGCTGCCGAGCCACGGCGCCAGCAGCCGCTGCGGTTCTTCGCCGAGCGCCGAGAGCGCAACGGCCACGGCGCCCGCGGGCAGCAGCGCCTGCGCCGCCGCCTGGCGCGCCGCGACGAGGGCGGCATCGGCGCACAGGTCGGCCTTCGTCAGCACCACCAGCGGCGTCACGCCGGCCATGCGCACCAGCGCCACGTAGCGCTCCAGCCGCCGCAGGTTGAAGTCGTGGTCCAGGCCCATCACGAGCATCGCCGTGTCGGCGTTGCTGACGATGACGACGCGCTCCACCTTGTCGCGGCCGTCGTGCAGGCGGCGCGCGAGCTGGCTGAGCGGCGGCAGCCGCTCGTGAACCCACCACTCGCCGAACGCGTTGCGCGTGGCGAACACCCAGTCGCCGACCGCCAGTGCGTCGGCCTCGGCGGCGAGTGCTGCACGCAGCGCCGGCAGCATGCGCGCTGCGTGCTCGTGGCGGCCGTCGTGCAGCGTCAGGCCTTCGCGCTGCACTTCGGCCACGCGCATCAGTGCGGGATGCGCAGCGGCGGCGAGCGGCGCGCCATCGTCTCCGTTGCCCCCGTGGCCGAGCAAGCGCAATTCCGCTTGCCGGGCCATCGCCGGTGCGAGGCCGATGCCACGCAGGCCGATCAGTGTTTCTTCGTTGAACATCGGTCGAGTTCCGTCTCTCGCTTGGCAAGCAGGACCGACACGGACGCGCTTTCATCCAGGCGAACGCAAGCGGCGGCACGGCCCGCTCACGGGTTGCCGCAGCGGCCACGGCGAAGCCGCGCCGCGCGGCGCTCAGGAAGCAGGGGTTGGTGCGGGTCGGTGCGTGACGCTCAGGTCACGAGCGCAGGCGACAGCGCGGCCAACGCGAGAGGCGGGCAACGAGGCCGCCGTGCAGCGGCCGTCGAGCTTCAGCGTGTGCGCAGGCTTGGCGACGTCCGCGACGCGCGGGCGCCACGAACCGACAGGCGGGCAATGTCTCGGGTCTTCATCGCGGCCTCCTCTCGGTGCGTGGTGGTGAGCCCGGCAAAGGTGCCGGGAGCTCGGTGCTCGGGCAGCGGCGCGAAGCGCAGTGCGCTCGAAGCGGCGCGCACTGTGCCCGCGCACGGCCACGGCGTCAAGGCCTTCGGCGCCTCGTTATCCTCCGAGCGACATGCACGTGTGGCACGAAGACGCCGACCTGCTGGCGGTGGAGAAGCCTGCCGGCCGCCTGGCCGTGCCCGGCCGGGGCGTTGCGGGCCGCGATTGCGTAGCCGCCGACGTGGCCGCGCGCTGGCCCGGCGCGCTCGTCGTGCATCGGCTCGACAGGGCGACCTCGGGCCTGATGCTCTTCGCTCGCAGCGCCGCAATGCAGCGCGCGCTCGGCGATGCTTTCGCCGGCCGCCGCGTCGGCAAGGGCTATCGCGCCGTCGTGCACGGGCTCGTCGCCCAAGACTCGGGCGAGATCGATGCGCCGCTTGCCGCCGACTGGCCGAACCGGCCGCGCCAGCGCGTCGACGCGGCGCACGGCCGTCCGTCGCTGACGCGCTGGCGCGTCGTCGCGCGCGACGCTGCGGCCTCGCGCACGCACCTCGAACTCGAACCGCTCACCGGGCGCACGCACCAGTTGCGCGTGCACCTGGCGAGCATCGGCCACGCGATCGTCGGCGATGCGCTGTACGGCGAATGCACGGCCAGCGAGCCGCGGCTGCTGCTGCACGCGAGCAGTCTGGCGTTCGCACACCCGCGTGACGGCCGCGCTTTGGCGATCAACAGTCCCGCGCCGTTCTGAGCCGCTGCGAGGCAAGAAGGACCCCGACATGACCGCAACGTCGAAGGGTAACGAACTCGCCATCGTCACCGGCGCCTCGCGCGGCCTTGGCCATGCGCTGGCAGCGGCGCTGCATGCGCGCGGCGCGACGCTGCTGACGATCTCGCGCCGGCCGTGCGTGCTGACAGGCACCCGCGGCAACGCGCGGCACGACGATTGGAACGCTGACCTCGCCGACCCTTTGCCGTTGGCGAACCGGCTGGCAGCGTGGCTCGCAGGCCCGCGTGGCGAGACCTTCCGCTCGGTAGTGTTCATCCACAACGCCGCGACGCTTTCGACGCCGGCCCCGCTTGCCGACGTGCCGTTGCCCGAGCTCACGCAAGCGATGCGTGTGAACCTCGAAGCGCCGATCGTGCTGAGCGCGGCCTTCCTGCACGCCACCGCCGGCTGGGCAACGGCCACGCGCAAGCTCGTCTTCATCTCCTCGGGCCTCGGCCGCACCGCGATGGCCGGCGCTGCCTCGTACTGCGCCGCCAAGGCCGGGCTCGATCACCTCGCG
>JAXMEZ010000011.1:0-95681 GCA_046348035.1 Rubrivivax sp.
CTTTGCGGAAGCAGGGGAAGGAGGGAATCGGGGGCGACGGACGAGATTCTGGCAAATGGAACACAGTCCGTCAAACGGAATTCTCGTTGACGTGCGGCGGCGGCGGCCGAGATAATGAACCGCAATCCGGCGCGCGGAATCTCTCCGAGTCCGCCCCCGGATGCCTCGCCAAGTCATGGCCGAGTCCTCGGCCGACCCTTCCGAACCCCCTCCGAAGCTGCGCCCTGCACCCTTCCGAGATCCGCCCGACCCGCACCCCATGACCGTGACCCCGCCCCGCCGCCTGTACACCGCGCTCGAGATGCGGCGCCTGTTCGCGCCGCGCAGCATCGCCATCGTCGGCGCCTCGGCCACGCCGGGGTCGTTCGGTGCCGTCACGCTGGCCAACATCGCCGGGCCCGGGCGCTTCGAGGGCACGGTGCAGCTCGTCAACGCGCGCTATCCGGAGATCGGCGGCCGGCCCTGCCACCCCTCGGTGACGGCGCTGCCCGAGACGCCCGACTGCGTGTTCGTCGCCGTGCCGCGCGACGCCGTCGAAGGCGTGGTGCGCGAGTGCGCGCAGCGCGGCGTCGGCGGCGTGGTGCTGTTCTCCTCGGGCTTCGGCGAGACCGGCCGCCCCGAGCGTGTGCAGGAGCAGCAGCGCCTCGTCGCCATCGCGCGCGAGGCCGGCATGCGGCTCCTGGGCCCCAACTGCGTGGGCTTCATGAACTACGGCCTCGGCATCGTCGGCACGTTCGGCGCGGCCGGCTTCCGCGGCAAGCCCGAGGTGCCGGCGGTGGGCCTCGTCAGCCAGTCGGGCGCGGTCGGCGCGGCGCTGGCGCAGGCGCAGGAGCACGGCCTCGTGTTGAGCCACCTGCTCACCTGCGGCAACGCCAGCGACGTGGACGTGGCCGACCAGGTGGCCTACCTCGCCGCCGACCCCGCGTGCCGCGCCGTGGCCTGCGTGTTCGAGGGCATGGCCGAGCCGGCGCGCTTCCTCGCCGCGGCGGCGCTGTGCCACGAAGCCGGCAAACCGCTCGTCGTGCACAAGCTCGGCACCAGCGCGCGCGGCGCCGAAGCGGCGGTGTCGCACACCGGATCCGTGGCCGGGTCGCACAGCGCCTACCGCGCCGCGCTGGAGCAGGCCGGCGTCGTGATGGTCGAAGAGATCGAGGCGCTGCTGGACACCGCCTCGTTCTTCGCCAAGGCGCCGCGGCCCAAGGCGCGCGGCGTGGCGGTGGCGGCGGTGTCGGGCGGCGCCTGCATCGCGCTGGCCGACCGCGCCGAGGAGCAAGGCGTCGACCTGCCGCACCCGGGCGCGGAGACGATGGCCGTGCTCGAACGCCTGATCCCCGAGTACGGCGCGCCGGGCAACCCCTGCGACATGACGGCGCAGGTGCTGGCCACGCCCAAGCAACTGCACGAGTGCTTCGAGGCGCTGATGGCCGATTCGCAGTACGGTGCGCTCGTCGTCGCGCACACCTTCGCCTACGAAGCCGCGACGGCGCGCATCGCGACGCTCGGCCGTGCTGCCGCCGAGCACGGCAAGATCGCCTGCAACCTGTGGCTGACGCAGCACCTCGAAGGCCCCGGCGCCTGGGAGAGCGAGCGCCATCCGAATGTGGCCACGTTCCGTTCGATGCGCCATTGCATGGCCGCGCTCGCCGCGTGGCACAAGCGTGAAGACTGGCTGGGGCGTCGCGGTGAGGGCGCTGCACGCCTGAGCGCGCCCGATGCCGCGGCGCGCGCGGCGGCGTTGATCGACGCATCGCCGAACGCCACGCTCACCGAGCGCGAAGGCAAGGACGTGCTCGCCTGCTACGGCGTGCCGGTGGTGCGCGACCGCCTCGTGCAAAGCGCCGATGAAGCGGTGGCGGCTGCGGCCGAAGCGGGGCTGCCCGCGCTGCCGGTGGTGCTGAAGGTCGAGTCGCCCGACATCCCGCACAAGACCGAAGCCGGCGTGATCCGCCTGAACCTGCGCACCGCCGCCGAAGTGCGCACTGCGTTCGATGACGTGATGGCGCGCGCGCGGGTCGTGCAGCCGCCAGCGCGCATCACCGGCGTGCTGGTGCAGCCGATGGTGCCGCAAGGCACCGAGATCATGGTCGGTGCGCGCGTCGATGCGCAGTTCGGGCCGATGATCGTCGTGGGCCTGGGCGGTGTCTTCGTCGAGCTTCTGCGCGACACGGCGGTGCGCGTGGCACCGGTCAGTGCGGCCGAGGCGCGGCGCATGCTCGGCGAACTGAAGGCGCAGCGCGCGCTGGCGGGCTTCCGCGGCGCGGCGCCGGTAGATCTCGACCGGCTCGCCGCCATCGTGGCACGCGTCTCCGAACTCGCCGCCGACCAAAGCGAGCGCATCGCCGAGCTCGACGTGAACCCGCTCATCTGCGACGGCGAGCGCATCGTCGCCGTCGATGCGCTCATTGCGCGCGCTGCCACAGTGGCCCCTCGCGCGTGACCTTCAAGCCTGGAGCATCGACATGAGCCCGACGCCCGCACCCGACACCGCCGGCTCGCCGCTGGCCCAATACCGCAGCTTCCTCGAACGCGGCCAGCTCGGCTACCAGCTCGACGAGGACGGCCGCGCGCTCTTCTTCCCGCGCGTGGCAGCCCCGGCCGGCTACCGCGGCGCGCTGCGCTGGGCGGCGAGCGCGGGGCTCGGCACCGTCTACGCGACGACCTGGATCGCGCCCAAGGGCGAGGCGCCGTACAACGTGGCGCTCGTCGACATGGACGAAGGCTTCCGCCTGATGAGCCGCGTCGAGGGCATCGCGCCGAGCGCGGTGACGATCGGCCTGCGCGTGAAGATGCGCGCGCACCCGGCGGCGGGCGACGACGATCCGTATCCGGTGTTCGTGCCGCTCGACGGCAAGACCGCGGGAGCATCGGCATGAACGCGCCGGTCCAATCTCCCATCGGCCTCAAGCGCGGCGCCGCCGCCATCGTCGGCGCTGCCGAATCCGACCTCGGCGAAGTGGCCGAAGGCACGAGCGTCATCGACCTGATGGCCCAAGGCGTTCACCGTGCGCTCGATGACTGCGGCCTCACGCTCGCCGAAGTCGACGGCGTCTTCGCCGCCAGCGGCCAGAGCCGCATGCCGAGCACGGCGCTGTGCGAGTACCTGCGCCTGCAGCCGCGCGTCCACGACAGCACGATGATGGGCGGCTCGTCGTTCATGACGCACGTGGCGCACGCGCAGGCGGCCATCGAGGCGGGCCTGTGCGAAGTGGCCGTGATCGCCTACGGCAGCACGCAGCGCAGCGCCGGCCGCCGCAACGTGGCGCCGCGCGAGTTCAACCCCTACGAGACGCCGTTCAAGCCGCTCACCCCGGCCAGCGCCTACGCACTGGCGGCTTCGCGCCACATGCACCAGTACGGCACCACGCGCGAGCAGCTCGCCGAGATCGCGGTGGCCGCGCGCCGCTGGGCGCTGCTCAACCCGGCGGCGTGGGAGAAGGCGCCGCTCACCGTGGCCGACGTGCTCGCCTCACGCATGGTGAGCCACCCGCTGACCGTGCGCGACTGCTGCCTCGTCACCGACGGCGGTGGCGCGATCGTCATGACCTCGGCGGCGCGCGCGAAGAGCCTCGCCACGCCGCCGGCCTACGTGCTGGGCGTGGGCGAATGCCTGAGCCACCAGGCGATCAGCAGCATGCCCGACCTCACCGTGACCGGCGCCGCGCTCTCCGGCGCGCAGGCCTACGCGATGGCCGGCCTCGCGCCGCGCGACATCGACGTCGTGCAGGTCTACGACGCGTTCACGATCACGACGCTGCTCTTCCTCGAGGATCTCGGCTTCTGCCCCAAGGGCGAGGGCGGCCGCTTCGTTGCCGACGGCGCCATCGCGCCCGGCGGCCGGCTGCCGGTGAACACCAGCGGCGGCGGCCTCTCGTACTGCCACCCGGGCATGTTCGGGCTCTTCGTGCTCATCGAAGCCGTGCGGCAACTGCGCGGCGAATGCGGCGCGCGCCAGGTGCACGGTGCCGAGACCGCCATCGCGCACGGCAACGGCGGCGTGCTGTCAAGCCAGAGCACGGTGGTGCTGGGGACGGCGGCGGCGGTGTGAGGCGCCCGGGAATCCTCTCGCGCGTCAATCGAATCCGCCGATAAGGGTGCGCGTCTACATTGCGTCACGGGTACAGATCAGCGGCACGGCATCGATGTCCGAACCTGATTGCCAATGTTCGCTTTGGACGACGCGGCCGGACTTCCTGGCTTCGCAAGGTATCCCTCAGGGCTTCTGCGGCAAATGCGAAGTCTGTGGCCGACCCGGGCACACACGCCACTTCCCGGGTTCTTCGCCCAGCACAGGCGCGTGGTGCGAGCGCCACTATCGCCGGCTCGCTTGGCTGCATCCGATGGGCCGCTACGGCCGCCTCGTCTACGCGGGCGCGATCGTCGTCCTGTGGGTTGCCTACAGGCTGTGGAATCCATGACCAATCCATGACCGTCAGCGAGCGGGAGCCGATCACGCTCTGACAAGCATGCCGAGGGCGTCGCGGGAGTTTCCCGCTGACACGCAGGCGCACACGGCACGAAGATCGCGCGACGCGCATGCGGCGCAACGACGCCCGCCGCGAGAGGGGATCCCATGCCAACCTCGATACGGACCGCCATCGCGTCGTGGCCACTGGCCGCGGCCTTGATGGTGGGCGCGGCGGCCCGGGCCCAACAGCCCGGCGCACCACGGGCGGCGGCGCCGGAGCCCCCGGTCAGCGAGTACTCCAGCGCGCTGGCCAACGCCCGACGCCCGCTCGAGCAGATCCTGGAGCGCGTCAGGCGCAGCTGCCAGACCTTCGAGTCGAGAACAAGGGCGGCACAAGAGCGCAGAGCCGAGCAGTTCGAGCGCCTGCGCAGCAACCCGCCGCCGCCGCGGCCGCAGGTCGGGGACTCTGGCCTTTTCAAACCCGATCCGCGGGAGGTGGCCGAACGGGAACGCGAAAGCGAACGCATCGGGCGCCAGCTGGCGTGCTCCCCCACCGAAGACGAAGCGCGCCGCCTGCGAGAAGCCCGCTGCGGGGATCGCGCTTGCGCCGAGCCCGTGCCCGCCGTACAGGCCCTCTACGCGGCGCGCGTCGTGCCCGGCTGGCTCGCGGCCCTCGAAGCGCAGACGCGCGGACTCGAACTCGGGCTGCGCGAGATGGCCGCTGCGCCGGCCTGCGCTGCGCCTTTGCGCGCAGGCGCACGTGCGATGGCAGCCAACCTGGCCCGCTGGGAGGGTTTCGCCAAGCTCGTCAACGCAAGCTTGCGGCCCGCCGAGCAGGCCTGCTTCGCCCTGTGTTCGGCGATGGTGAATACGGCCGTGCAGATGTGCGAGGGTGACGCCGCTGCACGGCACGAGCGCCAGCCCCATTGGCAGCGCACGCGCGAGCAGCTGGCCACGGCGCGCGCAACCGTTTCGTGGGCGGGCGGCGGTGTCGGCCCTGCCATGAAGCCCTGCGCCTGCCGCACATCGGACAACCCGCAGTGGCTGCAGGACGCCGAGCGCGCGCTGCGCCTGCGCGACGACCTGGAGATCAGCGAGCGCGCAGCCGTCGAGGCCTCGCGCGCGGCCGCGCAAGGGCGCAGCGCTGCCGCTGCCGCCAGCGCCGAGAGCGCGCGAGCGACGGGCGCGCGCATGCTGGCGCTGTCGGCGAAAGATGAACTGGACAAGCGCAACTAGCGCGCGCCGCAAGCCAGGCCCGCGAGGCGATCGCACAGGACCCGGTGCCCGACGGGCGCCATGGCACGCTGGTTGCGGCTCTGCTGCGCCAGCAGCCGCCGGACCGTGCTGGCGCCATCGCTGCCTTCCGCGCAGCGCCGCCCGCCTGGTCTCGCGCGCAGGGCCGCTGGTTCGCCGAGACCCTGCTCGAAACGGGCGCGGTGAACGAGGCGCTCGGCATCGCCCGTGAATCTGCCGGACAGCACCCGTTGGGTCTGGACGAACGTTTGCTGCTGG
Source organism: Rubrivivax sp. (assembly GCA_046348035.1). Taxonomy (GTDB): domain Bacteria; phylum Pseudomonadota; class Gammaproteobacteria; order Burkholderiales; family Burkholderiaceae_C; genus Rubrivivax. The sequence continues at coordinate 5,918 of JAXMEZ010000011.1, forward strand.
TGCGGGCGCTGGCCGCCACGGACCGGTACGTCGAGGCAGCTGTCGTCTGGCAGGACCTGAAGACGTCGGACAGCGAAAGCTTCCGGGCGGCGTACGACCGCGATTTCGACACCTTCGTGATGCAGGCGCGCGGCCTACAACGCCACCGTCCAGCGCGAAACCCTGAGCACCGCGACCGGCGTCCGTCGGGCGTTGGACTACTCGGAGTTCCTCTTCAAAGTGGCCGACTTCCAGGGTTCGGCCGCTCAGGCCGATGCGGTGCTGCGCGCGCAACCGGGCAACCCCGCCGCGCATCTGCAGCGCGCGCTCGCGCTCGGCCGCCTGGGGCGGTACAGCGACGCCTTGCCCGTGCTGGAACAAGGGCTGCAAGCGAACCCGCGTGCCGTCGAGTTGCGCATCCTGCACACCAAGCTGACGGGCGAGGCGCTGGTCCATGACACCATCAACTGGGTGCAGTCACTGCCCGAAGGCAGCGGTGCCGCCGAGGCCGAGCGCAGCCTGCGCACGCGCATCGAACGCTGGCGCCCGGAGTCGATACGGAACATCGAACAGCGCAGGAACGCGCTTTCGGCCCTGAGCCGCACGGCACCCGATGAGCGCGCGCGTCGCAACGCCCACCTGGCCTTGCTGATGCTCGAGTCGGCGCAACAGAGCCTGTGGGGTTTGCGGGGCTGTCCGGCAGTGCCGGAGCGTTGCCTTCATCTGGCCCATTTCATCGCCGAGTCCGAAGGCCGCGCCACGTTTCCCGATGGCCGGTACCAACCCGCGCGTGATCTGCTGGAGGCTTTCGGCTGCCCTACGCGACCGAGCCTCTCCAGGCCGGGGCCTGCTGGCGCGGCGCGCTGGCCCGCGCCTCCGGGCAGGAGTGGGTCGAAGCGCATCCGGCGCGCGCGCTGGAACTCTTCGCTCGCAGCTGCGCGGTGGCTGCTGGTGGCAGCGTCCTCCCCTTCTTGCCTGATGGCACGCAAGTCGATGGCTGCCTGCGCGTGGCCGAGTTGCTGACGGGCGTGGCGCCAGGCTGGGCCGTTCCCGACCCCGCCCGGGCGGCGCATTTCTATCGGCTTTCGTGCACGCTCGGCAATGCGGCATCGTGCCCCAAGGTTCAGGGCGTTGCCGGTGGCCTTGCGGCCAGCCCGCCCCGCTGAAGCTGCGCGACTGCTGGCCAACGGCCTCTGCGCGTGGCTGCGGCATCCTTCGGTTGGCTCTGCCCACCAGCGGGCAGGTTGGCGGCCGCAGGGCATTGAGCCCGCGCTCGGGCAGCGCTTCGCGGCAGCGCGGCGGCAACTCGCGACGCCGCGGCGCGTTTCGTCGCAGCGCCGCGGCGCCGGCGGTCGCGGCCGCCCACACTGCCCGGCATCGCAACCCCACTCCTTGCCGAGGACACGATGCCCACCGCCGCTGGTTCCGCCATGCCTGCCCTTGCCGCCATTCCCGTCTGGGTTCCGTTCCTGCTCGCCGCGCTCGTTGCGGCCGGCATCCGCCTGAGCCGTTCGCGCGAGCAGGCGCCCGGTGTCGCGCTCGGCCTCGCGCTCGGGATGGGCGCGCTGTCGCTCTTCGGCGTGGTTTCGGGCTTCGGCGCCGCGCTGGCGCCTGTTGCCATGTGGCTGCTCGGCATGGCCGCGGCGCTGACGCTCGGCGCGCGCGTCGTGGTGCCGCGCGGCCTGGCGTTCGTGGCCGAACGGCGGCGCGTGTTCGTGCCGGGCAGCTGGTGGCCGCTGGCGCTGATGCTCGGCATCTTCGCGATCAAGTTCGTCCTCGGCGCCGCCGCCGGCATGGGCACGCCGGTGTCGGGGCACTCGGCGGTTGCGGCCGTGGCGGGCTTCGCGCTCGGCCTCTTCAGCGGCGGCTTCGCGGCGCGTTCGGCAGCGGTGCTGCGCGTGGCGCGGCGCGGGCCGGTGGTGGCGGTTGCGGCGGCGGTGTGACGCGGGTAGCGGCGCTCGTCAGGGCTGAGGCACGAGCCGTCCGTGCGTCATGTCGCCGTGCCCCGCCAGCAGGCCGTCGATCGAGACGTCCTCGTCGAGCGCTTCCCAGTGAATCCCGCGCGGGCTGAGTTCGAACCGAGCGCGCTCTTCAGGCTTGGCCGACAACAACCGCGGGAACCAGGCCAAGGGCACGGCGATGACCCGGCCGTCGTCCAGATGGACCCACATGCTGTCGTCGTCGAAGCGCACCGCCTTAGCCGAAGTAGTCATGCCAAGCCCTTCGATCATCTCGCGGTTGCTTTGCGCTACTTCCGCCAACTCGCGCAGCGTCGTGGCGTCGAAGCCGTAGCTGGTGGCGGGCGGATGGCCGCGGCTTGACGGCCTTCCGCAGTTCGATTATTGTGGAAATGCCGAATGCAGACAAGTCACCACGCATGAGTGCCGCCAAGGACCGCAACGCCACCGCCCGCTTCGCCCGCATGCTGGCCGCGATGGGCACCGAGCCGCGCCTGAACATCGTGCGGTTGCTCTTGAAGGCGCACCCGGAGGGCCTGGTCGTCGGCGAAATCGCCGCCGAGCTGGGCATGGCCGGCTCCACGCTCTCGCACCATCTGGACAAGCTGAAGCACGAGGGCCTGGTCAACGTGCAGCGCGAGGGAACCTTCCTGCGCTGCACGGCGAACGCGGCGGGCCTGGAAGAGCTGCTGGGATTCCTGTACGCCGAGTGCTGCACCCGCAACAAGGCGGTGGAGCCGCGGCGCGTCGTGTGTTGTTCCTGAACGCTGGAGAGACCGATGAGTGCGAGTGTCGATGTGAAGGACGTGGTGAGGCAGAAGTACGGCGCGGCGGCCGAGCGCGTGGCGCGCGGCGGCGCCAACGCGTGCTGCGGCGGTGCGGCGGCGGCGATCGGGCAATGCGACCCGATCACGGCGAACCTGTACGACGCGGCGCAGGCGGCCGACGTGCCGGCCGCGGCGATGCTGGCCTCGCTGGGCTGCGGCAACCCCACTGCGCTGGCCGAGCTGAAGGAAGGCGAGACGGTGCTAGACCTCGGCTCAGGGGGCGGCATCGACGTGCTGCTGTCGGCGCGCCGCGTCGGCCCCACGGGCATGGCCTTCGGCCTGGACATGACCGACGAGATGCTGGCGCTGGCCGAGGAGAACAAGCGCAAGAGCGGCCTGGCGAACGTGCACTTCCTCAAGGGCGAGATCGAGCACATCCCGCTGCCGGCCAACTCGGTGGACGTGATCATCTCCAACTGCGTGATCAACCTGTCGGGCAACAAGGACCAGGTGCTGCGCGAGGCGTTCCGCGTGCTCAAGCCGGGCGGGCGCTTCGCGGTCTCGGACGTGGTCGTGCGCGGCGACGTGCCGGCATCGATCCGCCAGAACATGGAACTGTGGATCGGCTGCGTGGCCGGGGCGCTGCAGGACACCGAGTACCTGGGCAAGCTGCAAGCCGCGGGCTTCGAGGCGGCCGGTATCGAGGTGACACGCGTCTATTCGGCCGACGATGCGAGTGAGTTCCTGGCCGGCCAGGGCGCCGATCTGCAGCGGCTGGCCCGCGACGTGGACGGCAAGTTCGTCAGCGGCTTCGTGCGCGCGCGCAAGCCGATGGCGCAGGCTGCGGGCAGTGCGGCGGGTGCGGCGAGTGTGGCCGGCGAGGCGACTGCGGCCAGCGGGGCGAGTGCGTCTTCAACGGCCGCGGCGACCGACGACGCTGCCTGCGGCTGCGGCCCGCGCTGCTGCGGGCGCTGATGCCTGGTTACGGAGGTGCCGGCCTGCGGTGCGCGCAGGCCGCACGTCGCTGGCGTTGGACAGCCGGCGCAACGCCCTCAATGCCCCGTGAACTGCGGCTTGCGCTTCTCCTGGAACGCGGCGCGGCCCTCGGCGTGATCGGCGGTCTGCGTGAGCTGCGGCCCGACGAGCAATTCCTGCTCGAGGAACGCAGCAAGCGTCGGTGCCACCGCGGCGCCGAAGAGCTGCTTGGCCATCGCCAGTGCCAGCGGCGGCCCGGCGGCGTACTCGGCGGCCAGCGCCAGCGCGTCGCTGAGCACCTGCTCCTCGGGCACCACGCGCGCGACGAGGCCGAGCGCCAGCGCCTCGTCGGCGCGCAGCTTGCGGCCGCTCAAGACGAGTTCCTTGGCGCGCGACATGCCGAGCTGACGGGCCAGGAACCAGATGGCGCCGCCGTCGGGCGCCAGGCCCACGCGCGTGAACACCTGCGAGAAGTCGGCCGAGGGCGAGGCGATCGCCACGTCGCACGCCATCGCCAGGCTGAAGCCGATGCCTACCGCCGCGCCGCGCACGGCAGCCACCACGGGCTTGTCCAGGCCGTGCAGCGCCAGCACCATCGCGTGCAGCGTCTTCATCCGCTCGCGCGCGCCGGCGAGGTCGCTGCCGCCCATGCGGCTCACGTCGGCGCCGGCGCAGAAGGCATTGCCGGCGCCGGTGAGCACGAGCGCCCGAACGGCTTCGTCTTCGGCCAGTTCGCGCAGCACCGCCAGCAGCGCGCGGCGCATGTCGATGTCGAGCGCGTTGCGGCGCTCGGGGTGGTTCATCGTGACGATGGCGACGGCGCCCTGCCGTTCGATGTCGATGCGGCTCATGCGGATATTCCTTGCTGTGCGGCGGCCAGCGGCCGCGGCGGCGCCGACGAGGGCGGCCGCTGCGACAGCAGGCGCCGCGATGCTAGCGGTTTCGCTTGACGGAATCAATTCCGGAAAATAGACTGCGGCGTCATGTCCGAGCCCACCGCATCCACCGAATCCGCCGAGCCGACCTACGCCGTGCACGGCGACGTCGCCGTCTGCTTCCTGAACAACCCGCGGGTCAACGGCATGGGGCACGCGGTGCGCCAGCAGCTCGCCGCCGACCTGGACCGCGCGGCGGCGGACCCGCAGGTGCGCGCCATCGTCGTCGCCGGTGCCGGGCGCATGTTCTGCGGCGGCGCCGACATCAAGGCGTTCAACACGCCGGCATCGCGCGCCGAGCCGAGCTCGCGGACCATCCTGAAGCGCATCGAGGAATCGGCCAAGCCGGTGGTCGCCGCGATCCACGGCAACGCGCTCGGCCTCGGGCTCGAGTTCGCGATGGGCTGCCACTACCGCATCGCGCAGCGCGGCGCCAAGCTCGGCCTGCCCGAGATCAAGCTCGGCCTGCTGCCCGGCGGCGGCGGCACGCAGCGCCTGCCGCGGCTGGTGGGCGTCGAAGCCGCGGCGCGGATGATCATCTCCGGCGCGCCGGTCGGTGCCGACGAAGCGCTGGTGATGGGCCTCGTCGACGAAGTCACCGCAGGCGAGCTGGTGCCCGCTGCGATCGATTTCGCGCGCCGCATGGCGGCCGCCCGCAGCGAGCACCCGGTGGCATCGCGCCGCGCTGCCACGCCGCCGGGTGCCGGCTGGTTCGACGAGCAACGCGCCGCCGTGCGCAAGAGCCATCGCGGCCAGCCGGCGCCACCGGAATGCCTGGCCTGCCTGGAAGCCGCGGTGACGCGGCCGTTCGACGACGCCATGGTTTTCGAGCGCGAGCGCTTCGACGTGCTCGTCAATGGCACCGAATCGAAGGCGCTGCGCCACCTGTTCTTCGCCGAGCGCGCCGCGGCCAAGATCGCCGACGTGCCGGCGGACGTTCCGCTTCGGCCCGTGAAGCGCGTCGCCATCATCGGTGCCGGCACCATGGGCGGCGGCATCGCGATGAGCTTCGCCAGCGCCGGCATCGCCGTGACGCTGGTCGAGACGAAGCAGGAAGCGCTCGACCGCGGCCTCGCCAACATCCGCCGCAACTACGCCGGCACGGTGGCCAAGGGCAAGCTCGCGCAGGCCGAGGCCGATGCGCGTGCGGCGCGCATCGAGCCGACGCTGGAGCTTGAGCGCGTGGCCGACGCCGACCTCGTCATCGAGGCAGTGTTCGAGGACATGGAGGTCAAGAAGGGTCTCTTCGCGCGCCTCGATGCGCTGTGCAAGCCGCAAGCGATCCTCGCCACCAACACGTCGCGCCTGGACGTGAACGAGATCGCGCGCAGCACGTCGCGGCCGGCGTCGGTGATCGGGCTGCACTTCTTCAGCCCGGCGAACGTGATGCGCCTTTGGGAAGTGGTGCGCGGCGCCGACACGGCGGCGGACATCATCGCCACCTGCATGGATCTGGCGCGCCGCATCGGCAAGCTGCCGGTGCTGGTGGGCGTGTGCGACGGCTTCGTCGGCAACCGCATGGTGGCGCAGTACGCGCGCGAGGCCGAGTTCCTGCTCGAGGAAGGCGCCACGCCGCAGCAGGTGGATGGCGCATTGCAGAAGTTCGGCCTCGCGATGGGGCGCTTCGCGATGTCGGACCTCGCGGGGCTGGACATCAGCTGGTCCAGCCGCAAGCGCGCCGCCGCCACGCGGCCGGCGCACCTGCGCTACAGCAAGGTGGCCGACCGCCTGTGCGAGATGGGCCGCTTCGGCCAGAAGACCGGCGCCGGCTTCTACCGCTACGAGGCCGGCAGCCGCACGCCGCTGCCAGACCCCGTGGTGCAGCAGGTGATCGAGGACTGCGCGCGCGAAGCCGGCATCGCCCGGCGCACGATCAGCGACGAGGAGATCGTCGAGCGCACGATATACGCGCTGGTGAACGAAGGTGCGAAGGTGCTCGAAGACGGCATCGCGCAGCGTGCCAGCGACATCGACCTCATCTACGTCAACGGCTACGGCTTCCCGGCCTGGCGTGGCGGCCCGATGTTCTATGCCGACACCGTGGGCCTGACCAAGGTCTACGAGCGCGTCTGCGAGTTCCACCGCCAGCAAGGCGAGTTCTGGAAGCCGGCGCCGCTGCTGGCACGGCTGGCTGAGAGCGGTAAGACGTTCGCGAAGCCGGACTGACACGCCTTCGCGTTCGATCGCAAGAGAACCGTTCGGGCTGAGGTGCCGACCGTCCTGAGGTATCGAGGGAAGCCCCTCCCCGTTCGGGCTGATCCTTCGACAGGCTCAGGACAGGGTCCGCCCGACGGCGTATCGAAGGGCGGGTTGCGGCGGATCGCGCTCCAAGGTCGTGGCGGGATCGGGCCGGCGGGGTGCCCTGCTTCGTTCGTGTCCTGCTGGCCGCCCTGCTCCGCAAGCTCCGCAGGGCGCCCGAATGCCCCCTTTACCTTACGAAGCAGGGCACCCCGCCGTCCCGATCCGGCACCCCCAATGGCGTTCGGCGAGAAGACCCGGAGCTTCGCTGATGCGCATCGCAGGCCTCTCTTCGAAGACTCTTCGAAGACAGACCCTGGTGCCACGCCAAGGACGCCGGGGGGTCGGCTCAGCGAGGTAAAGGGGGCATTCGGCGCCCTGCGAGCGCAGCGAGCCGGGCGGCCGAAAGAGGACACGAGCGGAGCCGACCCCCGGCGTCCTTGGCGCGCCGCGACCTCACCGCGCCGCGACCTCACCGCGCCGCGACCTCATCGCGCCACGACCTCACCGCGCCACGACCTCACCGCGCCACGACCTCACCGCGCCACGACCTCACCGCGCCGCGACTTCAGCTTCCCGCGACCGACCCCCGCGACGTGGTGTCACATCAGGCCGCTACGACCGTCTTGCGCGCCTTGGCGGCCGCCGCGGCGCCTTGGCCGTGCGTTTGGGTGCGGGCTTGGCGGCGGGCTTGCCGACGACCTTCGCGGCTGGCTTCTTCGCCGCGGCGCGCTCGGCGGTGCTTCGTGCCTCGTCGGCGGCCAGCAACTGCTGGTCGACGGCATTCTCCGGGCTCGCGCCGAGGCGGCTCGAGATGTCGCGGCCGGCCGTGATCATGATCTCGGCCAGTTCGTGGTCGCGCGGGTCGACGCGCACGCTGGGGCCGGTGAGCGAGAGGCAATAGCGAACCTCGTCGCGCAGGTCGAAGATGGGCAACGCGATCGCCGTGAGCCCGGCCACGCGCTGGCCGCGCGTGATGGCGTAGCCCTGGCGGCGGATGCGCGCGATCTCGCGGTCGAACGCGCCGCGGTCGAAGTCCTTCGGCGCATTGGCCGCCAGCACCGATTCGAGTTCCTCGGCCTTCATGTACGCCATCATGATCCGGCCGCTGGCGCCCAGCAGCAGCGGCTGGTGCTCGCCGGGCCGGGCCATCGACATCAGCGGCGAGGGCGTGTCCACCACGTCGAGCACCATGCGGTCGTTGCCGACGATGGCGTTGAGCGTGATCGTCTCCGAGACCTGCTCGTTGACCTGCAGCATGATCGGCCGCGCGATGTCGCGGATGTTCAGCGTGCTGCGCACCAAGCCACCGAGCCGCGCCAGCTTCAGCGAGAGGCAGTAGCGCTGGTTGTCCAGGCGGATGAGGAAGCCGGCGCCTTCGAGCGTGTTGACGAGGCGGAACGCCGTCGTCTTGGGCATGCGGATGCGCTCGGCGATCTCCTGCAGCGACAAGCTCAGGTGCGCGTTGTCGTAGGCGTCGAAGATGGCCAGCGCGCGGCCCACGGCACGGATCATTGCTCCTCCCGGACCTCGTTTCGTTCGGCGGAACGACTATAGCGCAGCGGTCGCTTGCGCAGCGGTCGCTTCGTGCAGCGCGGCGAAGCGGGCGCGGTGCGCGCCGGCGTTGCCGAGCCACGCGGAGAGAACCAGCGCGCGCTTGAGGTAGAGGCCCGCGTCGTACTCGTCGGTGAAGCCGATGGCACCGTGCAGCTGGATCACCTCGCGCGTGATGCGCAGGCCGGCGTCGCTGGCGCGCGCCTTGCAGCGGCTGGCGGTCATCGTGCGCTCGCGGGCCTCGGTGGCTGCATCGGCTGCATCGGCTGCGGCGCCGGTGCCGCTGCCGGCGAGCGTGCGCACGGCGTCCTGCAGCACAGCGCGCAGCAACTCCTGCTGCACGTACAGATCCGCTGCCTTGTGTTGGAGCGCCTGGAAGCTGCCGATCGGCTTGCCGAACTGAACGCGCGTGCGCATGTAGGCCAGCGCCATCTGCAACGCGGCTTCGGCGACGCCGAGCATCTCGGCCGCGGCGAGCACGCAAGCCTCGTCGAAGGCGCGCGCCAGCGGTGCGAGGCTGTTCTCGCCCGTGGCGAGCACGTGCTGCGACGGCACGCGCACATCGGCGAAGTCCAGCACGCCGCTCGGCGTCTGGTCGGCGCGCCACTCGTGCGTGAGCGTGACACCCGGCACATCGGCGGTGACCCAGAAGAGGCCGGGCCCCAGTGTCGTGTTCGCGCTGACGACGAAGCCTCCGGCCGCGGCCGCACCCGCGATGAAGCGCTTGCGGCCGTTGAGGCGCCAATTGGTGCCGTCGGAATCGGCGCGTGCTTGAACGGCCGCAGATTGATGCCGCCGAGCCCGTCCTGCCACGCGACCGCGGGCAGCAGCGCGCCCTCGGCGACCTGAGCAAGCAGCGAGGCGGCGATGCCTCGGCCCGCATCACCGCCAACCGCTGCGTGGTGCAACACGCGCGTGGCGAACGCGACCGGCCCCAGTGGATCGGCCATCAGCCCCTTGCCGAGTTCCTCCAGCACCGCGGCCATCTCGGGCAATCCGAGGCCGAGGCCGCCCTGCGCCTCGGGCACGAGCAGGCCGAACCAGCCGAGCTCCGACATCTGGCGCAGTTGCGCAGCGTCGTACCCCGGCAGCGTGCCGCGGCGCTCACGCAGGCGCTTGAGGTCGGAAGCGCGGCGAACAAAGTCGGCCGCGCTCTCGCGCAGCATCTGCAGTTGCTCGGCGTCGCTGTCTGTGTCGGTATCGGCGGCGATCTCAGGCATGGCTTCTTCTCTCAGCATCTCGCGCGCGCATCACGAAGGCAGCTCGAGCACGTTCTTGGCCAGGATGTTGCGTTGCACCTGGCTGGAGCCGCCGTAGATGGTGAAGGCGCGGCAGTCGAGGAAGGGGTAGAGGATGTCGATGGCCTCGCCGGCCACGTCCACCTCGCCGCCCAAGCCGCCGAGGTCGCCTGCCGCTTCCACCATCAGCTCGGTCACGCGCTGGCACGTTTCGGTGGCCCAGATCTTCAGCATCGAGACCTCGAAGCCGAAGCTGCCGCCGGTGCGCATGATCTGCGCGAAGCGCTCGTAGGCCGAGCCGGCGTCGAGCACGTCCATCGTCACCTGCGCGTAGCGGTCGCGGAACACCGGGTCGGCGAACTTGCCGCTGGCACGCGCGAGCTGTTCCAGCCGCAGCAGCGCCAGCGTCGACTGCCGCGGCGAGCCCGACCAGATGCGCTCGAAGCCGAGCAGCGCCTTGGCCACGTTCCAGCCGCCGTTGAGTTCGCCGACGAGGTTCGCCACCGGCGTGCGCACGTCGTCGAGGAACACCTCGCACAGCTCTTCGTGGCCCGCGATGTTGCGGATGGGGCGCACCTTCACGCCCGGCTGGCGCATGTCGATCATCACGAAGCTGATGCCGGCCTGCTTCTTCACCGTCTTGTCGGTGCGCACGAGGGCGAACATGTGCGTGGCGTCGAAGGCGACGCTGGTCCAGATCTTCTGGCCGTTGATGACGAACTCGTCGCCCTCGATGCGCGCCTCGGTGCGCAGGCTGGCCAGGTCCGACCCGGCGTTGGGCTCGGAGTAGCCCTGGCACCACAGGTGCTCGCCGGCGAGGATCTTGGGCAGGAAGCGCCGCCGCTGCTCGTCGTTGCCGCGCGCGATGAGCACGGGGCCGAGGTTCATCAGGCCCTGGTCCATCACGCGCGGCGCGCCGCTGCGCTCCAGCTCTTCCATGTAGACGAGCACCTTGGACTGCGTGAGCCCCATGCCGCCGTGCTCGGCCGGCCATGCCGGCACCAGCCAGCCGTGGCGCGACATCGTCAGGTACCACTCGCGCACTTCGGCCCAGCGCGGGCGGCGGCTGAGGAAGCGCAGGTGCGCCGGCACATGCGCGGCGAAGAACTCCGCGGCGGCGCGCCGGAACTCGTCATCGCTGAGCGCGTTCCAGTCGCGCGCAGGGCGCGCCGGGCGGGCAGCGTCGGCAGGGGCGGTGTCGGTCATCGTGCGGTTCGCTGCTCGAAGTGCTTGTGGAGTGCCGGGTGGATCGCGCCCTCAGCGCCCCTTGAACACCGGCGGCCGCTTCTCGATGAAGGCCTTGGCCGCCTCGTGGTGGTCGCGCGAGTTGATGCTCAGCATCTCGTAGGCGATGGAGGCGTCGAGGATCAGGTTGAGCTGGTGCTTGATCCACTTGTTCACCGCGAGCTTGGTCCAGCGCACCGCCAGCGGCGGCAGCGCGTTCAGCTCCTCGGCCATCTTCATCGCCGTGCTCATCACGTCGGCCGCCGGCGCCACGTGGTTGACGAGGCCGAGCGCGTGCGCCTCGGTGCCGTTGACGAGCCGCCCGCGCATCAGGAACTCCTTGGCGCGCGAAGGGCCCACGAGCAGCGGCCACACCACGGCGCCGCCGTCGCCGGCGACGAGGCCGACCTTGACGTGCGAGTCGCCGAACTTGGCGCTGTCGGCGATGATGGCCACGTCGCAGAAGAGCGCCAGCGTCGCGCCCAGGCCCACCGCGTCGCCGTTGACGGCGGCGATGATCGGCTGCTGCACGTCGAGCATGCCTTCGAAGAGGCGGTGCGTGGCGGCGGGCACGTGCAGCGAGAAGTCCCAGCCCTCGTCGGTGCCGAAGCGCGAGGCCATGCGCTTGATGTCGCCGCCGGCCGAGAACGTCTTGCCGGCGCCGGTGAAGACGATGACGTTGACCTCGCGGTCGCTGCCGAGGTCGCGCCAGATGTGCTCCAGCTCGGCGTGCATCTCGGCGTGCACGGCGTTGCGGTTGTCGGGCTGGTTCAGCGTCAGCGTGGCGATGCCGCCCTCGCGCTGGATGCTCAGGTACTTGTAGCGGGCGTAGTCGGGCGTCATGCGCTTAAGGCCTCGGTGAGCGGGTGGCGGGGCGGCGGCGGCCAGGCTCGCCCCGGCTCGACGCAGTTCCATTTTCTGCGTATATTCTCCGATTGTGGAACAGCGCTGTCAAACCGATTCCGGCCCGTCCTCGGCGTTCTCGGCATGCCCGGCGCTGCTCGGGGCGCTGGCCGGCCTCGCTGATCTGACCGACCGCGAGGCCATCCGCGACGCGCTGCGCCGCTACTGCCGCGGCATCGACCGTGCCGACGAGGCGATGCTGCGCTCGGCCTACTGGCCCGACGCGACCGACTGCCACGGCGCCTACCGCGGCAGCGCCAGCGGCTTCATCGATCGCGCGCTGGCGAGCCTGCGCGCCGGCGGCCGCGGCGTGCACCAGGTGAGCAACGTGCTGATCGAGTTGCAGGGCGAGCAGTGCGGCGCGGCCGGTGGGCCGAACCGCACCGCCGCCGTCGAGAGCAGCTTCTTCGCCTTGCAGACCACGGCCGCGGCGCCGGCGCAATGCACGGTCCTCTGCGGCCGCTACCTCGACCGCTTCGAGAAGCGCGGCACCGAATGGCGCATCGCCGCGCGCACCGTCGTCTACGACTGGATCGAGGAGCGCGATTGCCCCGCGCTCGCAAGCGACGACGCCACGCTCTTCGGCCGCCGCCAGCCCACCGGCCGGCGCGACGCTGGCGATCCGCTCTATGCCTTCCTCGCTGCGGTGCGCGCGTCAGCGCTGCCGGGCCCGGACTCTTCCCCTTCCGCACCGGCACGGTGAACCGCCGGCCCTGTTCGCCTCTATTCGCCTCTCTCGCCCTTTCGCCTCGCTCGCATCGCACGGAGACCCCAGCACCATGATCACCCGCCGCCGCACCCTTCAGGCGCTGGCCGCCACGGCCGCGTTGCCGGGCATCGCCCGCGCCGCGTGGCCCGACAAGCCCGTCCGCATCATCGTGCCGTACGCGCCGGGCGGCTTCACCGACATCGTCTCGCGCCTCGTGGCGCAGAAGATGAGCGCGCGCTTCGGCCAGCCGGTGGTGGTGGAGAACAAGGCCGGCGGCTCGACGATGATCGGCGCCGAGTACGTGGCCAAGAGCGCGCCCGACGGCTACACGCTCCTGATGGCGGTGACGACGACGCTGTCGACCAACCCATTCCTGTTCAAGAAGCTCAGCTACAAGATGAGCGACTTCGAACCGATCGCGCTCACCGGCCTGACGCCGTTCGTGCTGAGCGCGCACCCCTCGGTGCCGGCCAACACGGTGAAGGAACTCATCGCGCTGGAGAAGGCCAAGCCCGGCACGCTGAGCCTGGCGACGCTGGGCACCGGCAGCTCGACGCACCTGGTGGGCGCGATGTTCAACGAGGCGGCCGGCGTCAACCTCACCTACATCCCGTACAAGGGCGCGGGCCCGGCGCTGAGTGACCTGATGGCCGGGCATGTGCAGCTCTTCTTCGACGGCATCGCCACGTCGGCGCCGCAATTCCGCTCGGGCAAGCTCAAGGGCATCGCCATCTCGTCGGAAGCGCGTTCGCCGGCGGCGCCGAACGTGCCGACGTTCGCCGAGTCGGGCCTGCCCGCGATGCAGGCCAGTTCCTGGTACGGCCTGCTGGCGCCGGCGGGCACGCCGGCGGCGACCATCGATGCGCTGAACAAGGCCACCAACGAAGCGCTGCGCGACCCGGAGGTGCGTGCGCGTGTCGAGCAGGACGGCGCCACCGCGCCGCTCCTGACGCCGCAGCAGTTCGGCGAGCTGATCGACAAGCACACGCGCAACTGGGGCCGGCCTATCGCGCCACTGAACATCCAGCTCGACTGATGGGCCGAGGCAACGTTGGGCGAGGCAACGCTGGTGCGAGGCAACGTTGGGTGAGGCAACGTTAGTGGAGGCAACGTTGGGCGAGGCAACGTTGGGCGCGCGCTCGCTGACCGGCTCGTCGAGCGTCGCGTGGCGCTGGTCACCGGCTCCACCGACGGCATTGGCCTGGCCACGGCGCGGCGGCTCAAGCCGCCGAAGGCCGCGCGGTGATGCTCAACGGCCTCGGCGAGCCGGCGGCGATCGCCGCGCTCGCGGCCGAGATCGCCGCCGCGCACGAGGTAGACGTGGCGCACGCCGACGCCGACCTGCGCGACGAAGCCGCGGCTTCGGGCCTGGTGGCGCAGGTGCTGCAACGCTTCGGCCGCCTGGACATCCTCGTCAACAACGCCGGCACGCAGCACAAGGGGCCTGTCGAGGACCACCCGGCGGCGCGCTGGCGCGAGGTGTTCGCGCTCAACGTCGACGCCGCGTTCCATACCATCCGCACCGCGCTGCCCGGCATGCGCGAGCGCGGCTTCGGCCGCATCGTCAACATCGCCTCCGTCTACGGCCTGGTCGGCGGTGTCGAGCGCAGCAGCTATGTCGCTTCCAAGCACGCGCTCGTCGGCCTGACGAAGGCGGTGGCGCTGGAGACGGCGACGAGCGCCATCACCTGCAACGCCGTGTGCCCCGGCGACGTGGCGACGCGCATCTACTACCGCAACGCCAAGCTGATGGCCGAGCGCGAAGGCATCACGCGCGAAGAAGCGCAGCGGCGCATCGCCGCCACCAACATGCCATCGGGCAACGTCGTCGCGCCGGAACAGGTGGCCGCGCTCGTGGCGTGGCTGTGCAGCGAAGCGGCCGCCGAGATGCGCGGCGCGGCGCTGCCGCTGGATGGCGCGTGGACCGCGCGTTGATCAGCTGAACGCAATGCCTCTGCACAAGCCATGAGCAGCAGCAACGACGACACCGCGAAGCCGAAGCCGGGCCCCGGCGCGCTGTCGCACATCCGCGTGCTGGATCTCAGCCGCGTCTTCGCCGGCCCGTGGGCCGGGCAGATGCTCGCCGACCTCGGCGCCGAAGTCGTGAAGGTCGAGCGCCCCGGCGACGGCGACGACGCGCGCCGCCTCGGCCCGCCCTTCCTGCGCGACGACGCCGGCCAGCCGACCCGCGAATCGGGCTTCTTCATGAGCGCCAACCGCAACAAGAAGTCGGTGACGGTGGACCTCGCGAAGCCCGAGGGCCAGGCCATCGTGCGCGAGCTGGCGATGAAGGCTGACGTGCTGATCGAGAACTACAAGGTCGGCGACCTGGCGGACGATCCCGCGGACGCGCGGTACTGCACGCGTATTCGCCGGTTCACAACGTGCGCACCGGTGTGCGCTACCCCGCCGTGCTGTGCGATGCGGGTGTGCAGGACATCTCCTGCCCGCCGTGGCACAGCCGCAAGATGATCGCGGCGTTGAAGGACGCCAACGCCGCCGGCACGCGCTTGCTGCTGCGCGTGCGCGGGGCGCGGGTCACAACCTGATGACGAGCGAGATGCTGGCGTTGCGCGACATCGACGAGCTGACCTTCTTCTGCGACGAACTGATCGGCTGAGTTCAGGCCGCTTCCGCCGCGCCGGCGCGCGGTCCGCGCAGGCTTCGGCGGTGCCGTCGCCCGTGAAGTGGATGCCTTCGTAGCTGCCCGACATGAAGCTCCAGGCGTTCGTCGTCTCGAGCGGCACGCCTCGCTCCTTCACCTGTTCGCGCAGCTTGTCGTCACCGCAATCGACTTCCACGGAGGTCGTCAGGTTGCCCGGCGTCAGCATCGATGCCAGGGCCGGCCCGCCGACCCGCGGCTGGTGCACGCTGGTCTCGATGTCGAGCCCGAACTCGACGATGTTCAGGATGTTGCTCACGCAGGTGGGAATGAGACCGACGCTCGGCGAGCCGCCGGCCAGCAGCGGCTTGCCTGCAGGGTCGAACACCAGGTGCGGCGCGACATAGACCGTGCCGCGCCCGCCGGGCTTGGGCATCTGGCGCAGGAAATGCACGCCGCCGGCCCAGATGTTGACGCCGTCGACGACCAGGCCGTTGGTCCACGGATGCGACATCACGGAGTGCAGCCCGGTCGCGATGTTGCCCTTCGCATCGACAACCGTCAGGTGGTTCGAACCGGGGTAGGGCGCGCCCGTGGCGCTGAAGGTGTTCGGCAAGCTCATCTTCATCAGCGCCAGGCGCTGCTGCGCGTAGGCCTTGCCGGTGATCAGGTCGAGCGGCAGCGGGAAGTCCTTCGGGTCGCGCTGGCGCCCGCCTTCGTTGAACACCTCGGTGCAGCAGCGCGCCAGCCAGTACATCGTGTCGGCGCTTTCGTGCGGCGCGCCCCATTGCGCAACGGGCAGCTGTTCGAGCAGGTTGAGGATCTCGATCAGGTGCGTGCCGCCGTTGTCGGGCGGCGGCGATCCGGCGATGCGATGGCCCTTGTAGCTGCCCCAGGCAGGTTCCTGCCAGCGCACGGCGAAGCGGTCGAAGTCCTCCATCGTCAGCACGCCGCCGATGCCCTTCACGGTGTCGATCACCTTCTGCGTGAAGGCGCTGCGGTAGAAGTAGTCGCTGCCCCCTTCGACGAGCTTCTCCAGCGTGTCGGCCAGGCGCGGCTGCACCAGGCGGTCGCCCGGGTTCATCAGCGCGCCGCCCCTCATGTAGGTCTCGCGGCCCTCGGCGGTGAGGCCGATCTTGCCGACCTGCTCGAACATCAATCCGTAGAGGAACGGATAGATCGGAAAGCCCGTGCGCGCGATCTCGATGGCCGGTGCGAGCAGTTGCGCGCGCGACCGCGTGCCGAACTTCTCGCGTGCCGCCTCGAAGCCCGCCCAGAACCCGGGCACACCGACGGCGCGGCCGCCCGTCATCTCCGCCGCCGAGAAGCCGTCCAGCCCCGCGAGCGGCGCGTTCATCGAGCTGTTCATGTACTCGGTCTTGCCGCTGCCCGCATCGTGATGCAGGAGGCTCAGCATGCCGAAGATCGTGCACATGTGCGGTTCGATCACGCATTGCGCCACCGCGGCGGCCAGCAGAGCGTCGACGGCGTTGCCGCCTTCGCGGAGCACGTCGGCGCCGACACGGGAGACGACAGGGTGCGAGGAGATGATCAAGCCGCTGCGGCCCGCGGCCTTGGACTTGCGGCCGAAGCGCGCGCGCGCGGTGAGGTCGTCGATGAGATCGCGGGTGAGGTTCATGTGCCCGACCTTACCGCCCGGGTGTGCTGACGCTTTGGCTGAGACCTGCGGATCTTTGGCGGCGTGTCGGCAGGCCGGGCGAGCACCTAAAACCGGGTTTCGCCCACAAAAGCCTGCGCCACCGTCTGCGCTTACCGTTCATCCATCGGAATCACCCGCGAGCGGTCAAGGCATGCAGATACCCAGGAAGCCGGTCACGAAGACGATCGGGCCGGTCACGTTCAGCGACGACTACGCGTGGCTCGAGGAAGACACGCCCGAGACGCAGGGGGTCATGTGGGCGCTCGACGCGCAGGCACAGGAAGCCGCCCACGCGGCGCCGGCCTACGAGGCGCTCAAGAAGGCGATCGCCGAAGCCGGGACGACACTCGAGAACTACTCGCGATCCGTTCCGCGCCTCGTCGGCGCGCTGTGGTTCTGGGCCGCGCCGTCGGCAAAGAGCGCAACACGCGCGCTGTGGGCCGGCACGTCGCCGACGGAAGGGCGCGTGGTCGTCGAGCAGGCGGACTTCGCCGGTCCCGAAGACGACCCGGCCTCGACGACGTTCCATTGGTTCGAGCCGTCGCCGAACGCCGAGTTCGTCGTCTGCGGCTGCGTGTCGCGCGGCTCGATGCTGGGCTCCTGGCGCGTCGTGGAAGTGGCCAGCGGCCGCGTGCTCGACGTCGTCGAGCCGTGCGCCGCGTACACGGGCGGGTTGCCCGGGTGGCTGCCCGATGCATCGGGCTATTTCCTCGCCGACCGCGCCGAGGGCGGCCAGCACCGCGTCCGCTTCGTGCCCGTCAAGGCCGGCACGGCGGCGCGCGCCGCGCGCGTCTTCGAATTCGCCGAGATCGCGGCCAACGTCTCTGGCATCACGATCGAGGTCGCACCGGGCGGCCGCCAGGCCATCGCACTGGCCGGCCCGCACGAGCGCATCGCCCTGATGCTCGGTGACGTCGCCACCGGCCAGTGGCGCACCTTCCTGCCGCAAGGGTTCGAAGGCGAATGCCAGGGTGCGTGGAAGGACGACGCCCACTACGTTGCCCGCGCCCACGGACTGGACTGGCCGAACGGCCGCGTGGTGGACATCCCCGTGGCCACCTCGCAGGACGCGGCCACGTGGCAAGAACTGGTGCCGCAACGCAAGGCCGTGCTGCGCGCGGTGACGTGGGTGGAAGGCCATGCCGTGCTCGCCGATGTCGAGGACTGCGCCGTGCGGCTGCGCGTGCTCGACTCCGCGACGCAGGCGCTGCTAACGCTGGATCTGAAGGGCCCCGGCTCGTCGCTGGTCGCGCTAGCGGCCCGCCGTTTCGAACGCAGCGATGCGCTGTGCTTCGACTTCGCCACCTTCGTGCAGCGAACGACGAACTACCGCTACGACTTCGCGACGCGGTCGCTGCACGTCATCGGCGAACCGGGTCCGAAGCTGGAAGGCATCTCGGTCACGCAGCACTTCGCGCGCAGCATCGACGGCGAGCACATCCCGTACTTCGTCGTCCATCGCGACGACCTCGACCTGTCGCGCCCGAACCCCGCGCTGCTGACAGGCTATGGCGGCTTCAACATGGCGATGATGCCGAGCCCGCTGTCGCACATCACGCCTTTCGTGCGCTCCGGTGGCATCTTCATCCACTCCAACCTGCGCGGCGGCGGCGAGTACGGCAAGCACTGGCACGAAGCCGGCCGCCTGGCGTGCAAGTGGAACGTGTTCGCCGACCTCTTCGCCGTGGCGGAGAAGCTCATCGCGGACAAGGTCACCGAGCCCGCGAAGCTCGCGATGATGGGCGGCAGCAACGGCGGCCTGCTCGCGGGCGTGGCGATCGTCCACCGGCCCGAGCTGTGGCGTGTCGTCGTCCCCATCGTGCCGCTGTTCGACATGATGGAGCCGCTGCCCGACCTGCCGCACTTCGCGCCGGTTCGCGCCATCTTCCTGGAAGACTACGGCGACCCGAAGGATGCCGTGCTCGGCAAGGTGACGTACAGCTACTCGCCGTACCACAACATCCGCAGCGACACGGCCTATCCCGCCGTGTTCCAGATCTTCGGCGAGAAGGACATGGGCTGCCTGCCGTTCCATGGCCGCAAGTTCACCGCTGCATTGCGCGCCGCGACCACGTCGGGCCGCCCGGTGCACATGCGCGTGTGGAAGGACGTGGGGCACGGACCCACCGATGCGGCAACGTCGACGCAGTACCACGCCGAGTGGCTCGCTTTCGTGATGCAGCAGCTCGACATGGACTTCGCAGCCGGCGCCGAATGAGCAGCGTGACCCATCTCTTCGCCGGTGAAGAGCGGCGAGTCGCTTATGAACTGCTGGGCGATGCCGGCCCGCTGGCCTGCATCGTGATCCACGCCGGCCCGGGATTCACGCGTGAAAGCCTGAAGCCGGGCATGGAAGTCCTGGCCAAGCGCATGCCGGTGATGCTGATCGACCTGCCGGGCTGCGGTGAGTCGTCCCGCCACGGCGCCGCCGGCTATTCGCTCGAGGCCTACGCGGCTGACGTGGAAGCCGTGCGCCAGGAAATGGGTGAGGGTGATGCGCCCGTCGTGTTGCTGGGCCACGGATCGGGCGCGCTGGTGGCCGCCGAGTACGCGGCGCGATTCCCATCGAAGGCCGCGGCGCTGATTCTCGTGAACCCCTTGCGGATTCTCAACGCCGCCGGTCCCGACCCCGAGGCACAGCAACGTCAGGTCGATCGCGTCGACCCGACGCTGCACGATCGCTTCGTCAAGGATGTCCTGCCGCTCGTGCAGCCAGCCCTCGAGGGCGAGTTCGCTTGGGAAGACCTGGACCGGAACCCGTGGTGGATGGAGATGATCCGCACGCAGTGGCACGGCCCCGTCGATCCTCGCTGGGAAGCCGGCATGAAGCGCGCGCGGCTGGGCATGGAGAGCTACTTCGCGCAAAAGGGCGCGGCGATGTTCAACCCCGAAAGCCCGTGGGCGAAGGTGGACCTCGCCGACATGTTGAAGGGGCTGAAGCCGGCGGTCGGCGTGATCGCGAGCACATCGGATGCGAACTACGTCGCGCCGGTGAAGGTTCACGTGGCGCCGCTCGTCGAACGCTTTGCCGCGTTGCCCGTGCAGCTGATCGGCGACGCCGGTCACTTCCTGCCGTGCGAGCGCCCCGAAGCCTTTGCCGATGCCTTCATGGCCATGCTGGGCCGGCTGCGGGCCAGGGAGCCGCGAGAACACCCTCCGCTTTCCGAAAGCCACCCCACCCGACCATGAACGACTTGAACCGCGCTCGTGCCCTCATCGACGACACGTTCGTCTGGGACAACCACGCCTGCCTGCCGCTGCGCCCGCACGAGACGAAGTTCTTCCCGCAGCTGCGCCGGCACAAGGCAGCGGGCTTCGACGCGGTGACGGTCAACATCGGCTTCGGCGAGACGGGCATCGAAGAGCATGTGCGCATGCTCTCGGTGCTGCGCCATTGGCTCAGGCAGCATGCCGACGACTATGTCTTGCTGGAGGACGTGGAAGACGCCGAATCGGTGCGCTCATCGCGCCGGCTCGTGGTCGACTTCGACATCGAGGGCGCCAACGGCATCGGCGACCAGCTGAGCCTCATCGAGATGTATCGCGAGCTGGGCGTGCGCTGGATGGCCATGGCCTACAACATCAACAACCGTGTCGGCGGCGGCTGCCAGGACGATGACCCCGGTCTCACGCCGTTCGGCCGCGACGTGGTGGCGGAGATGGAGCGCGTGGGCATGCTGGCGTGCCTGAGCCACACGGGCCACCGCACGGCGCGCGACGTCTTCAGCGTGGCGACCAAGCCGGTGATCTTCTCGCACAGCAACTGCGCGGCGCTCCACGCCCACCCGCGCAACATCCCCGACGACCTGATCCGCGCCTGCGCGAAGTCAGGCGGCGTCGTCGGCCTCAATGGCGTGGGGATCTTCCTCGGCAACAACGACGCTTCGAGCGAAACGTACGCCCGGCACGTCGACCATGTCGTGCAGCTCGTGGGCCCGGAGCACGCCTGCATCTCGCTCGACTTCGTCTTCGACATGAGCGAGCTGGAGGAGTACATGGAGAAGATGAAGCACACGTTCCCGCCCGGCCTGGGCTACGAGAACGGCATCCGGTTCGTCGCGCCCGAGCAGCTCACCGAGATCGTCGCCGTGCTGCAGGGCTGGGGCTACAAGGACGACGCCCTGCGCGCCATCCTCGGCGGCAACCTCATGCGCTTGCGGCGCGCGAGCGCTGTTCGCTGATCCTGTCGCCGACTTGCTGCCAGCGCACGGAGGCCGTGCCCGGCGATGACGTCGTGGCCGTCAAGGAACCCGGTGTCCCCAAACTCGGACTGTCCTCGAATAGCTATTGCCGTCAACGGTGCCGGCGACGGACAAGGTCAGGACGCAAATGCCTTTGGCGTCAGCCGACTCGCCGACGACCGAATAGCTTCCGTTCGCGATCAACCTGCCCAGCGGACCGTCCATTTCGTTTCGGCACGTCGTTCCATCGCTGTTGATGAAGCAGGCGTTGAACCTGACGCCCTCGCAAGGATTGGCCCTCGCCACTCCCCTGGCCTTCTGCGCCTTCTGCTCCGCACGAGCGCGAACCTCGGCCTCGGACACCCTGCCGCAGCCGCCAATGGCTGAAGCCAACACAACTGCCAGTACTGCCGCGGTCAGGTTCAAGGTGCGCATGATTGCAGGGAGCCCTGTAGAAGTTCGAGTTCCTCGTCTATCGTCACTCGAAAGGGCCGCTACAAGGTGGCTTCAAGTATTTCGTCACGCCCCATGCGTTCGGGGCGCCCGCCGAGCCGACCCAGCTCAGGTCGCCTGCAACCCCCCGTCCACCGGCAGGATGGTCCCGGTGACGTAGCTCGCCAGATCCGAAGCGAGAAACACCGCCGGTCCCGCGATCTCGCCCGGCTGTCCGAGCCGCCCGGCGGGGATGCGCGCGAGGAAGCCTTGCAGGCGCTTCGGGTCGTTGCGCGTCGCTTCCGTCATCGGCGTCTCGATGACGCCGGGCGCGATGGCGTTGACGCGGATGCCGTCGCGCGCCAGGTCGGCGGCGAGCGATTGCGTCAGCAGCCGCAGCGCGCCCTTCGAAGCCGAGTAGCCCACGGCGCCGCGCTGGCCGCGCAGGGCGGCCACCGAGGCGATGTTGACGATGCTGCCGCGCGTGCGCTTCAGCGCCGGCAGGAAGGCGTGGATGACGTCGAAGGCGCCGAGGTAGTTGACGTCGATCATGCGGCGCACGTTGTCGCGCACGCGCGGGCTCTCGATGCCTTCGCGCACGATGACGCCGGCGTTGTTGACGAGGAT
Organism: Rubrivivax sp.; assembly: GCA_046348035.1. GTDB lineage: Bacteria > Pseudomonadota > Gammaproteobacteria > Burkholderiales > Burkholderiaceae_C > Rubrivivax. The sequence goes on from JAXMEZ010000011.1 coordinate 27,900, forward strand.
GTCGATGTCGCCCATCTCGGCGCCGATGCGCTCGGCCAGCGCCTGCACGGCGGCGGCGTCGGTCACGTCGAGGGCGTAGGCGCGGCAATCGGCATCGTCGTGCGCGCCCGGGCCGTCGCCAGCGCGTGAGGCCCGGGCAGCGCGCGCCGCGGCCAGCGTCTCGGCGCAGGCATCGAGCGCGAGGTCGGTGACGGCGACGCGCGCACCGGCCGCAGCGTAGGCCACGGCAATGGCGCGGCCGATGCCGCTGGCCGCGCCGGTGACGAGCGCCAGCTTGCCGGCCAGCAGCAGCGGGGCCGGTGGGTGCGATGACGAAGCAGCGGGCGCCGCGGCCATCACAGCACCTTGCGTTCGCGCAGGGCCGCGATGCCGGCGGCGTCGAGCTTCAGGCGCTCGGCGAGGATGGCCTCGGTGTCGGCGCCCAGCGGTGAACTCGGCCGGTAGGGCACCGTGCCGCCGGTGCCTTCAGCAGCAGCATTGGCACCGTTGGCACCGTCACCGCCATCATTGCCATCACCGGCTTCACCGCCATCGCCATCGCCATCGAAGCGCAGCGGCGAGATCGGCACCACCATGCGGCCGTATTCGGGATGGTCGATCCAGCGCAGCGAGCCGCGCGCGTGCAGGTGCGGGTCGTTGACGACTTCGGCCAGCGTGCGCACCGGCGCGCAAGGCACGCGGGCGCGGATCAGCAGTTCGAACAGCTCGGCCTTGCTCTGCCGCTTCGTGCGTTCGCCGATCGCCGCATCGACTTCGTCCATGTTCGCGCACCGTTGCCGAACGGTGGCGAAGCGCGGTTCGTCGGCCAGCTGCTTGCAGTCGAGCGCCTCGACGAGCCAGCGCCAATGCTGGTCGTTGTTGGTGATGATGGCGATGTAGCCGTCGGCCGCCGGGTACACGTTGTACGGGCACAGCGAAAGGCCCGAGTGCCGGTTGCCGGTGCGCACCACCTCGGCACCGCCGCCGTAAAGGAGCCCCAGGCCCGAGGCGAGCGTGGGGTACACCGCCTCCATCATCGACACCTCCACCGTGCGGCCGCGCCCTGTGCGCTCGCGCTCGAACAGCGCCGCGGCGATGGCGCCGAAGAGGTGGATGCCGGCCAGGAAGTCGGCCATCGCGGGGCCGGCCTTGACCGGCGGCGCGTCGGGGTAGCCGGTGGTGTCGATGACGCCGGCCATCGCCTGCACCGTGAGGTCCATCGCCGGGAAATCGCGATAAGGCCCCGTCTTGCCGTAGCCCGAGCCCGAGGCGATGACGAGGCGCGGGTTGGCCTCGTGCAGCGTGGCAGCGGAAAGGCCGAGGCGGTCCATCACGCCGGGGGCGAAGTTCTCCACCAGCACGTCGGCCTGCGCGGCCAGGCGCAGCAGCACCTCGCGGCCTTCGTCGGTCTTGAGGTTCAGCGTCATCGTGCGCTTGTTCGCGTTGAGCATCGCGAACGGCATCGCCGCGCCGCTGGCGCCCTGGCGGCGGCGCAGGTGCTCGCCGCCGGGCGGCTCGACCTTGATGACCTCGGCTCCGCCCTGGGCGAGCAGGAACGTGGCGTAGGGGCCGTTGTAGATCTGGGTGAGGTCCAGCACCACAACGCCGGAGAAGGGGAAGGACATCGCGCAGGCCCGGGCAGTGAATCGCTGCATCGTACCGGCGTTCCGTTTTTTTGGCAAATCAGCGGAAAATGGAACTGCTGCGCGGGAGCCCGCGCACGGCCCCTCGCTAGACTGCGCCGATGGACAGCCTCGCCGGCATGAGCGTCTTCATCCGCGTCGTCGAGACCGGCAGCTTCAGCCGCGCCGCCGCGGAACTCGGCACGACGCAGCCGACGGCGACGAAGGCGGTGGCGGCGGCGGAGAAGCGGCTCGGTGCGCGCCTGCTGCACCGCACGACGCGCGGCGTCACGCCCACCGAGGTGGGGGCGCTGTACTACGAGCGCTGCAAGCTCATCGTGCGCGAGGTCGAGGCGGCGGAGAACCTGGCCGCGTTGAAGCAAGGCGGCATCGGCGGCACGCTGCGCATCAGCACCAGCGTCGCCTTCGGCCGCCGCGTGATGGTGCCGCTGGTGCTGCGCTACATGCGCGAGCAGCCGCACGTGGCCGTGGACCTGAGCTTCGACGACCGCTACGTCAACCTCGTCGAGCAGGGCGTCGATGTGGCGATGCGCATGGGGCGGCTCGCGGACTCATCGCTGGGGGCGCGCTACCTCGGCACCAATCCGTGGGTGATGGTCGCCGCCGCGGGCTACCTCGCCGAGAAAGGCACGCCGAAGAAGCCGCGCGACCTGGCGCGCCACACGTGCCTCGTCTACAGCAGCGTGCAGGGCGACGACCGCTGGGCGCTCACCGGCCGCGACGGCCGCGAGCAGGCGGTGCCGGTGCGCGGCCCGCTGCGCAGCAACAACCTCAGCGCCGTGCTCGCCGCGGCGCGCGCCGGCATGGGCCTGGCGATCCTGCCGCGCTACGTGGCGCGCGAATCGCTGGCCGAAGGCGCGGTGCACGAAGTGATGGCCGACCACCGCCTGCCCGCGCAGGACGTGCACGCCGTGTTCCCTTCACCCAAGCTCGTGCCGCACAAGGTGAGCCACTTCATCGAGTGGACGAAGGGCGCGCTGCAGGGCGAGTGGTGGAACCGGGCGCTGTGACTCGCGCGCAACGAGCCGCGCGACCGTGGCGCCCGGTGCCTGCCGGCTCGCGTGCCGGACGCCTCGCTCGTCTCCGCGCTCGAACGGACCACGGCTAGCCAGCGCCAGCGCTGTGGTGCATGCTCGCGCTCCTCGAGCGGCCCGCCGTGGTGGCGGGCATCCGACCACCTGACTATCTCGACACCGGAGGCGCTGCCATGCATTCTTCGCCTTGCCTGCCCGTCTTTCGCCTTGCGGCCAGCGCCGCTGCCGCAGCTTGGCTCCTTGCCGGTTGCGGCGCCCAGATCGGGCCGCTGACGATGCCCGGCGGATCGTCTTCGTCCTCATCGTCTTCCTCGACGCCGTCGGCACCGGCCGCTGCCGACAACTCGCCGGCCGTGCCCACCGCGGTGCACGTCGTCGCGTTGTCCAGTGACGGGCTCGCCGGCTTCTTCCCGTTCGAAGGCACCTCATCGACGTTCACGCGCTCGGACATGAAGCGCGACGAGACGACGCTGAAGGGCACCGGCGCGGTGTCGCGCTTCATCATGTCGAACAGCGCGCACGCGACGATCACGCGGCTGGACCGCAAGCTCGTCTACGCGCTCGACATCCCGCGCTCCGAATACACCGAGTGCCCGCTCACCGGCTGCGCGCAGCCCACGCCGCCGCAGCAACAGCAGCGCGAGCCGCAACAGCCCGGCTCCAGCCGCGAGCCCGAATGCAAGATGAAGGTGGCGAGCAACACCTTCAACGTCAAGCCGACCTCGCAGCGCAAGGCGATCAACGGCTTCGACACCGAGCAGTACGCGGTGGACTGGACGGTGGCGCTGGAAGACCCGAACAAGCGCCGCTCGACGTTGCAGCTCACCATGGACCTGTGGACGACGCCGGTGACGCCGGCGCTGCGCGACGCGATGGCGATGGAAGCGAGCTACGTGCGCACGGCCTTCGCCGCCACGGCTGCCGAACGCAACGCGGCCGCCGCGGCAGGCGCCGTGCTGCCGCAGCAGTTCATGGACATGATGAACCGCTACTTCGGCCAGTCGATGACGCCGGCGGACCGCGCGGCGCTCTTCAACATCGGCCGTCAGATGGAGCGCATCAAGGGCCAGCCGATCGTCACCACGCTGCGCTTGTTCTTCAGCGGCAACGCCTGCGGCGGCGCGGAGGAGGGCAGCGCCGGCGCCGGTGGCGGTGCAGGGGGCGGAGCCGGCGGCATCGCCGGCGCGATCTCCGGCCTCTTCGGGCGCGGCTCGTCTTCGTCGTCTTCGGGCGGTGGCTCGTCGTCGGGCGGCAGTGGCGACAAGCCGCTGCTGTCGTTCACGCAGGAAGTGAAGACCTGGAAGGTCGAGCCGGTGCGCGACTCGCAGTTCGTGCCGCCGCCGCAGTTCAAGCGCAAGAACCCGGGCTGAGGCGGTCGAGCGCCGCCGCCGCGCCTCCCCCAGCAGCCAGGCGATACGCCGCTGCGAGGTCGGTGCGCACCTGCGCCTCGGTGCGCGGCGGTCTCGCGTTGCTCACGACCGCCACGCTACGCAGCCGCCACGAGCCGCCGCGCCAGCGCGTTGTGGCGCTCGATGACGCGCGGCAGGTCCGCGGTTGCGAGCTGCCCGCCGCGCACGACGAAGCGGCCGCCGACGATCGTGTGCTTCACGCGCGGCACGTGGCAGAAGAAGAGCGGCGAGCGGGTCGTCGCCGGTGCCGGCGAGGCCGATATCGGTGAGCGGCACGGTGACGATGTCGGCGGCCATGCCCGGCGCGAGCGCGCCGATGTCGTCGCGGCCGAGCACGCGCGCGCCGCCGAGCGTGGCGATCTCGAGCACCTCGCGTGCCGTCAATGCCGAAGGGCCCTTCACCGGCCCGTGCGCGACACGCTGCAGCAAGAGCGCCAGCCGCGCTTCGCCGAGCAGGTGGCCGCTGTCGTTGCTGGCCGAGCCGTCCACCGCCAGCGAGACCGGCACGCCGGCGTCGCGCATTGCGCGGATGGGCGCGATGCCCGAGGCGAGCCGCATGTTCGAGCCGGGGCAATGCGCGACGCCGGTGCCGGTGCGCGCGAAGCGCTTGATGCCCGCCGCGTCGAGCTTGACGCAGTGCGCGTGCCAGACATCGGGGCCGAGCCAGCCGAGCTGCTCGGCGTACTCGGCCGGCGTGCAGCGGAACTTCTCGCGCGTGTAGGCGATGTCGTTGTCGTTCTCGGCCAGGTGCGTGTGCAGCGACACGCCGGCCTTGCCGCAGCCGCGCGCCAGCGCTGCCGCGTCGCGCATCAGGCCGGCGCTCACCGAGAACGGGCTGCACGGCGCCACGACGACGCGCTGCATCGCGTGCCGCACCGGGTCGTGCCAGCGCGCGATGAGGCGCTCGCTGTCGGCGAGGATCGCCGCTTCGTCCTCGACGAGCGCATCGGGCGGCAGGCCGCCGGCGCTCTCGCCCACGCTCATCGCGCCGCGCGCACCGTGAAAGCGCAGGCCGATCTCGGCCGCGGCTTCGAAGCAGCCATCGAGCCGCGTGCCGTTGGGGAACAGGTACAGGTGGTCGCTCGTCGTCGTGCAGCCGGAAAGCGCCAGCTCTGCCAGCGCCGCCTGCGTCGAGGCGTGCGCCATCTCGGGCGTCAGCCGCGCCCACACCGGATACAGCACGCGCAGCCAGGTGAAGAGCTCGGCGTCCTGCGCCGGGCGCAGCACGCGCGTGAGCGTCTGGTAGAAGTGGTGGTGCGTGTTGACGAGGCCGGGGATCACGACCTCGTCGCGCGCGTCGATCGTGTCGTCGGCCTGGCCGCAGGCGGCGGGCAGTTCGGCGGTCGGCCCCACCCACTCGATGACGCCGTCGCGCGCGAAGAGCGCGCCGCCTGCGATCTCGCGCCGCGCCGCGTCCAGCGTCGCCAGCAGCCGCGCGTGGCGGATCAGCAGCGTGGCCATGCGCCTGCCCGTTGCTCGCCGCGCTTGCGCCGTCTCAGTTCACCGGCGCGCCGCTGTCGAACCAGCGCTTGATCAGCTCGCGTTCGGCGTCGGTGATCTGGGTGGCGTTGTTCAGCGGCATCAGCTTCAGCACCGCCGCCTGCTGGTACACCGCCTGCGCGTTCTGCTTGAGCAGTTCGGGCGTGTGCAGGGCCACGTTCTTGTTCTGCAGCGTGGCGTTGTGGCACATCACGCACTTCTGGTCGAGGACGGCGCGCACTTCGGCGTAGCCGGCGGGCCGGGTGGCCATCGCCTGCGCGGCGGCGAGCTGCGCCGCGCTCGGCGGTGCCGGCGCCAGCCACACGACGACCGCGCCCAGCAGCACGGTGCCGGCGACGGCGTGCTCCCACGGCGTGCGCTTGCCGAGCACATGCGCCTTGTGCCGGGCGACGAAGCTGTGCCGGATCAGCGCCCCGGCCAGCATCAGCAGCACCAGCACGAGCCAGTTGTTCTTCCCCTGGTACAGCCAGCCGTAGTGGTTGGACAGCATCGCCACGATCACCGGCAGCGTGAAGTACGTGTTGTGCACGCTGCGCTGCTTGCCGCGCATGCCGTGGATGGGGTCGGGCTCCTGGCCGGCGCGCAGCTGCGCGATCACCTTGCGCTGGCCGGGGATGATCCAGACGAAGACGTTGGCGCTCATCGCCGTGGCGATCATCGCCCCCACCATGACGAAGGCGGCGCGGCCGGCGAAGAGCTGGCACGCCAGCCACGAGGCGAAGACGATGAAGGCGAAGACGCCGGCGCCGACGATGAGGTCGCCGTTCTTCTTCTGCCCGAAGACGCGGCAGATCGCGTCGTAGATGAACCAGAACGCGACCAGGAAGCCGAGCGCCGCCGCCACCGCGGCGCCGGCGGACCAGTCGTGCACGTTCTTGTCGACGAGGAAGCTGCCGGCGTTGAACAGGTACAGCACCGTGAAGAGCGCGAAGCCGGTGAGCCACGTGGAGTAGCTCTCCCAGTAGCTCCAGTGCAGGTTCTCGGGCAGCGCACACCAGCGCGGCGCCACCATGTACTTGTTCGAGTGGTAGAAGCCGCCGCCGTGCACGGCCCACATCTCGCCGTCCACACCCTTCTTCTTCAGCTCGTCGAGCTCGGGCTTGGAAAGGCTGTTGTCCAGCAGCACGAAGTAGAACGACGAGCCGATCCAGGCGATGGCCGTGATCAGGTGCACCCAGCGCAGCAGCAGGTTGGTCCAGTCGAGCAGGTAGGCTTCCATCGGGGCGGCGGGCGAAGGTGAGACGAGCGGCGCAGACTGTATACAGTCATGTGCGCACGGCGCATCGGGTTTTCCCGGGTCCGGCACGTGAGCCGCCGGCATCCCCCCGGGGACGCGTGCCGGCGGGGAGCCGCGCCCGGCGTGCACCGAGCCGCCGTGCCCGCATGGCCGGCTTGTGGTGGGCGGAAGAAGTGTATACAGTCCGCCGCGTCAAGACGCCGTTCCCCATGCCCCGCAAGCCCGCCGCCACCAAGCTCCGCCTCGTCGATGCGGCTTCGCGCCAGGGCGGTTCTGCTGCCGGCGGCGGCGCGGCGAGCACCACCGACCAGATCGTGGGCAGCATCACCACCGCCATCGTCGAGCGGCGGCTGATGCCCGGCACGCGCCTGGTGGAGCAGCAGATCGCCGATGTCTTCGCCGTCTCGCGCACGGTCGTGCGGCAAGCGCTGAACCAGCTGAGCCGCGACCGCCTGGTGACGCTGGAGCCGGCGCGCGGCGCGATGGTCGCCATGCCCAGCGTCGAGGAAGCGCGCCAGGTGTTCGAGGTGCGGCGAATGGTCGAAGGCGGCATGGCGCGCCAGCTCGCCGCCACCATCACCGACGCCCAGGTGGCCGAGCTGCGCACGCACCTGCGCGACGAGCGCGGCGCCGTCTCGCGCGTCGATGTCTCGGGGCGAACGCGGCTGCTGGCCGACTTCCACGTCATCCTTGCGCGCATGCTCGGCAACGAAGTGCTGGCCGAGCTGGTCGCCGACCTGCTCAGCCGCTCGCAGCTGATCGCGCTGATGTACCAGTCGGCGCATTCGGCCGAGCATTCGCAAAGCGAGCATGTGCAGATCGTCGACGCGCTGGAGAAGCGCGACGCGCGCGCTGCGCTGCGGCTGATGGAGCAGCACATCGCCAGCGTCGAGCGCAACCTGCGCCTGGACCCCCGCAACCCCGACCTCGCCGCCGTGCTGAAGCCGCGCGGGTGAACACGATGGCATCGAGTCCTTCCTCGCCGTCTCCTTCGTCGCGCTACCCGCGCTACCCGCGCGACCTGCGCGGCTACGGGCCGCGCGCGCCGAACCCGCGTTGGCCCGGCAACGCGCGCGTGGCGGTGCAGTTCGTCCTCAACTACGAAGAGGGCGGCGAGAACAGCGTGCTGCACGGCGACGCCGGCAGCGAGCAGTTCCTCTCCGAGATGTTCAACCCGGCGTCCTATCCGGCGCGGCACCTGAGCATGGAGGGCATCTACGAGTACGGCAGCCGTGTGGGCGTGTGGCGCCTCATGCGCGAGTTCGAGCGGCGGGGCCTGCCGCTCACGGTGTTCGGCGTCAGCATGGCGCTCGAGCGTTGCCCCGAGGTGACCGCGGCCTTCGTCGAACTCGGGCACGAGATCGCCTGCCACGGCTGGCGCTGGATCCACTACCAGAACGTCGACGAGGCGACCGAGCGCGAGCACTTGCGCACCGGCATGGAGATCATCGAGCGCCTCACCGGCAAGCGTGGCGGCAACGCAAGCCACGTGCACGGCCTCGGCTGGTACACCGGCCGCGACAGCCCCAACACGCGCCGGCTGGTGGCCGACTTCGGCGGCTTCGAGTACGACAGCGACTATTACGGCGACGACCTGCCGTTCTGGCTGCAAGTGAAGAAGAGCGACGGCACGCTGGCGCCGCACCTCGTGGTGCCGTACACGCTGGACTGCAACGACATGCGCTTCGCGCTGCCGCAGGGCTTCAGCCACGGCGACCCGTTCTTCCAGTACCTGCGCGACACGTTCGACGTGCTCTACGCCGAGGGCGAGCGCGACCCCGCCGCCGGCCACGGGGGGCCGGCGATGATGAGCATCGGCATGCACTGCCGCCTGCTCGGCCGCCCCGGGCGCATGCGCGCGCTGCAGCAGTTCCTCGACCACGTGCAGCGGCACGACCGCGTGTGGGTGGCGCGGCGCATCGACATCGCCCGCCACTGGCGCGCCGTGCACCCGTTCGACGCCGCCGGCGCGTTCGTGTGGGAATGAGCAAGCGAGAGCCGCCGCAAGGAGTGAGCCGCAAGTGAGCAAGCCGACGTTGACCCTGGCGCAGCTGAACGCCGCCTCGAGCGCCGAGTTCACCACGCTGCTCGAAGGCACCTACGAGCACTCGCCGTGGGTGGCCGAGGCGGCCGCGGCGCGGCGGCCGTTCGCCACGCTGGCGGCGTTGAAGCTGGCGCTCGTGCGCTCGGTGCGCGAAGCGGGGCGCGAGCGGCAGCTCGTGCTGATCCGCGCCCACCCCGAACTCGCCGGCAAGGCGATGGTGAGCAAGACGCTCACCGCCGAGAGCACCAACGAACAAGGCAAGGCCGGCCTGACCGACTGCACGCCCGAGGAGTTCGCGCGCATCCAGAAGCTCAACGCCGACTACAACGCGAAGTTCGGCTGGCCGTTCATCCTCGCCGTGCGCGGGCCGCGCGGCCTCGGCCTGCACCGGCGCGAGATCATCGCCACGTTCGAGCGGCGCCTCGCGCATCACCCCGAGTTCGAGTTCGCCGAGGCGCTGCGCAACATCCACCGCATCGCCGAGATCCGCCTGGCCGACAAGTTCGGCGCCTCGCCCGACGACGGCAACCGCGTGTGGGACTGGGCCGAGCAGCTGGCCCGCCACAGCGACCCCGGCTTCGCCGAGGCGGGGCAGTTGACGGTGACGTACCTCACCGAAGCGCACCGCGCCTGCGCGCGCGACCTGGCGCAGTGGATGCGTGAGGACTGCGGCTTCGACCACGTGCACATCGACGCCGTGGGCAACGTCGTCGGCGTCTACGAAGGCAGCGACGCGAAGGCGCCGCGGCTCCTCACCGGCAGCCACTACGACACCGTTCGCAACGGCGGCAGGTACGACGGGCGCCTGGGCATCTTGGTGCCGATGGCCGTGGTGCGCGAGTTGAAGCGCAGCGGCAGGCGGCTCAGGCACGGCCTCGAAGTCGTTGCCTTCGCCGAAGAGGAAGGGCAGCGCTACAAGGCCACGTTCCTCGGCTCGGGCGCGATCACCGGCCACTTCGACGCCGCGTGGCTCGACCAGCAGGACGCCGACGGCGTGCCGATGCGCGAAGCGATGAGGGCTGCCGGCCTCGCCTCCGGCGGACCGGACGGGCTGGCCGCGATCGCGAAGCTCAAGCGCGACCCGGCGCGCTACCTCGGCTTCGTCGAAGTGCACATCGAGCAGGGCCCGGTGCTCAACGAGCTCGACCTGCCGCTGGGCATCGTCACTTCGATCAACGGCAGCGTGCGCTACCTGTGCGAGATCACCGGCCAGGCGAGCCACGCCGGCACGACACCGATGGACCGCCGCCGCGACGCCGCCGCCGCCGCCGCGCAGCTCGTGCTGTTCCTCGAAGCGCGCGCCGCCGCCGTGCCCGACCTCGTCGGCACGGTGGGCATGCTCGACGTCCCCGCCGGCTCGATCAACGTCGTGCCCGGCCGCTGCCGCTTCAGCCTCGACATCCGCGCCACCACCAACGACGTGCGCGACGCCTGCGAGCGCGACACGCTGGCCGAACTGGCGCGCCGGCGCGGCGCGGCCTGCAATACAGCGCCGAGATGACGATCCGCGCCGCTGCCGCGCCCAGCGCGCCGGCGCAAGCAGCGCTGGGACGGCGGTGCAGCACCTGGGCCTGCCGGCTCCGCATGCCCAGCGGCGCCGGGCACGACGCGATGAAGCTGCACGAGGTGATGCCGCAGGCGATGCTGTTCGTTCGCGGGCAGAACTCGGGCATCAGCCACAACCCGCTGGAAAGCACCGCCAACGAGGACATCGAACTGGCGGTGCGCGCCTTCCGGCATCTCTACGAAAACCTGTAGACCCCCCGCGCGGCCGGCCGCCTTCGCGCGCCTTCATGCGCCTTCTCGGACCTTCTCCCTCTCTCCTTCACTCGACTGGAAACGACAACGATGCTCCCCGACGCTGCCCTGCGCGCTGACGTGTATGCCCGCCTCGACGCCGCGGTGGACCGCCGCTTCGACGAGGAGGTACGCTTCCTGCAAGCGCTGGTGCGCGTGCCCACCGACACGCCGCCCGGCGACAACGCGCCGCACGCGGACAAGACGGCAGAGCTGCTGGCCGGCGTGGGTCTCGCGGCCGAGAAGCACCCCGTGCCGCAGGCCGAGGTGCGCGCGCAGGGATGGAGTCGATCACCAACCTCATCGTGCGCCACCGCTTCGGCCACGGCGGGCCGGTGATCGCGCTCAACGCGCACGGCGACGTGGTGCCGCCGGGCGATGGCTGGGCGCACCCGCCCTACGGTGCCGATGTCGTCGACGGGCGCCTCTACGGCCGCGCTTCCGCGGTGAGCAAGAGCGACTTCGCCACCTACACCTTCGCTTTGCTGGCGCTGGAGGAACTGGCCGGGCGCTGAAGGGCACGGTCGAGCTGCACTTCACCTACGACGAGGAGTTCGGCGGCGAGCTCGGCCCCGGCTGGCTGCTGGCGCACCAGCTCACCGAGCCCGACTACCTCATCGCCGCCGGCTTCAGCTACCAGGTGGTGACGGCGCACAACGGCTGCCTGCAGATGGAGGTCACGCTGCACGGCCTGGCTTCGCACGCGGCCTACCCGCAGACCGGTGTGGACGCGCTGCAGGCGGCGACGAAGCTGCTCACCGCGCTCTACGCGCACAACGACGTGCTGCGCGGCCGCCGCTCCAGCATCGCCGGCATCACGCACCCGTACCTCAACGTCGGGCGCATCGAAGGCGGCAGCAACACCAACGTCGTGCCGGGCAAGGTGGTGCTCAAGCTCGACCGCCGCATGATCCCCGAGGAAGACGCCGCCGCGGTGGAAGCCGAAGTGCGCACGCTCATCGAAGCGACCGTGGCCGAGTGCCCCGGCGTTCGCGTCGAGATCCGCCGCCTGCTGCTGGCGCATTCGCTGAAACCGCAGCAGGCGAACGCACCGCTCGTCGCGGCGATCCAGCGCCACGGCGAGGCGGTCTTCGGCGAGCCGATCCCCGTGAGCGGCACGCCGCTCTACACCGACGTGCGCCTGTACGGCGCCGCCGGTGTCGCCGCCGTCATCTACGGCGCCGGCCCGCGCACCGTGCTCGAGAGCAACGCCAAGCGCGCCGACGAGCACCTGTGCTCGAGGACCTGCGCCGCGCGACGAAGGTGGTGGCGCGCACGTTGCGGGACATGCTGGCGGCTTCGAGCGCCAACGGCCGCTGGCCCGCAGCGCAGGGCTCGGCGCGAACGTTGTTCAAGGTGCGCGCGGATCGCGCGAACGTTCTCCGGCCCACGCTCGCGGACGATGCGCACGGTGTGCTCACAGGTCCGCGCTGCCTTCACCATCGCGAGGCCCCTGTCCAGCGAACCGAATGGGGCCTGCGCCGGTTCGCGCAAGCCGCACGCCCTCTCACCACCGAGGAACCCGTGGTGGTGCCCTGGGGCATCCGACGGTGGTCGCAGGGCGGCGGTGGCGCCTGCGGGCGCAGGCCCCACCCGCGGTTCGCCGGCTCGAGCGGTGGCACGCCGGTGATGACGACATCCTCGTGCGAGACAACGTGCGCAACGACTGCGAGCGGGCCGGAGAACGCAGGCGACGCCGCCGCCCTGCCTCGCGCAGACCGTGGAATCGCCGCCATCGCGAGCGCGCTGAGCGTTCGGCGCGAGCCTTCGTCCTACACTGCATCGGCACCTCGTCCGACGCGCACAGGGCCGAGGACGGCTTACTCTTCAGTCGCGGCTCAGGCCGTGACCCGGAAGAGCAAGCGATTGCGAAATCGGGCCAGAAGCCCCGGTCTGAACAACCGGGGCTTCTCCTTTTTCGGGGCCCGACAACGCGGTGATCAGGGTTTGATCAGCACGCGCCAGCTGTTCAACTTGCCCTGGTCCTGCGCCGCACGGTCCACCACGCGCAGCTTCCACGGTCCGGCCGCCGCCTTGCCCGCGAGCGCTGCCAGCGCCGGCGTCGTCGCCGCTGTGTACGTCTTCGCGAGGTCGCGCGTCGAGCCGCCGGCGCGGTCGTGCAGCAGCACCGCAGTGCCGGCCGGCGACACGAGGCTCACCTGCAGATCGCCGATGTACGTGTGCGAGATATCCACCGAGACCTCGACGCTGCCGATCGCGAATGCCGTCGTGTTCGCGAGCGAGCGCTCGATGCCGGTGGCGTTGTTGTCGGGGATCGCCGTGCCCGGTGACTCCTTCAGCTCCACAGGCCCCGGCGTCGCCACCGCGGCGCCGAAGTCCAGGCCCCAGCTGTTGAGCTTGCCGGTGTCCACCGCAGCCAGGTCCTGCACCGCCAGCTTCCAGGCGCCCTTCGTGTTGCGGCCGCGCAGCGTGGCGAGTGCCGGCAGTATTGCTTCGTCGTAGGTGAGCTTCAGGTTCTTCGTGTTGCCGCCCTGGCCCTTGGGGTGCAGCTCGACGAGCACGCCCCATGGCGTGGTGAGCGTGACGCGCAGGTCGCCCTGGTAGGTGTGCGTGATGTCCACGCCCACCTTGATCGACGCGATCGTCACGGCCTCAGGCACGTCGATCGTGTCGCTGATGCCGGTGGCGTTGTTGTCGGGGATCGCCTTGTTCGGTGTCGACACGTGGCGCACGGCCGGCGGGGGCGGCGGTGGCGGCGTCACGACGCTGCCGATGCGGGTGCGGAACGACATCGAGGCGCCATTGGCCGAGATGTTGTCGATCGCGAGGTTCGAGGAGGTTCCGTTCCACCACTTGCTCGAAGGCGTCGTGTCGTCCGCGAAGCGCGCAGCCGCACCGTCGTACAGGTCGCCGGCGTCGCCGAGGTTGTTGCGCTGCCGCTCGAGCTGGAAGAGGCCGTCGGCCTGCGCCAGCGAAAGCTCGTAGTGGCTCGCCGCGGTCATCTGCTCGTGGCTGTTGTCGCCGTCCTCGTCGATGTGCCAGATCGCCAGCCCCGCGTCGGGCAGCGTCGCGTCGCGGCCGCTTTGCTGCCGGTTCTCGACCAGGAAGTACTCGCGGCCGCTCTTCGCGTAGATCGCGAAGTCGTTGCTGCCGGCCGCCAGCGTGATGACCTTGTCGTGCTCCATCGGAATCACGTTGCGCGCCCAGCCCGAGGAGCGCTTCAGGTAGGCGCTGATCGGGATCGGGTTCTTCTCGGTGAAGTTGCCCGCGCACATCAGGCAGTACATGCCCACGCCGCTGGACTCGCCGCCGTAGTCGTAGAGGTCGGGGTAGTCGCACAGCATGTGCCCGTTCTCGTGGCAGAACGTGCCCAGTTCGAGCTCGGAGCCGATGGCGGTGAACTGGTAGTCGAAGGCACTCTTGCCCGGCCGCAGCGCGAGCGGGCTGTCCAGGTGGTGCGAGTGCGGCCACAGGCCCTCGGCCCAGTTGTTCGTCACCGGCCCGGCGTAGTACACGTTCATCGCGTAGACGTAGCCCTGGCTGTCGGCGGTGAGCGGCGCGAAGTCGAAGCCGTTGGCCTTGTGGAAGTTCAGCGCCTCGGTGATGAGCTCGATCGCGCGGCGCGGCTGCGGAATCGTGCGGTCGGTGTAGTAGGGCTTCGGCTTCTTGGCGCGGTAGTACGGCGCGACGATGTTGGTGTAGCGGCAGCGGCCGATCGAGTTGTCGCGGTAGAAGTCCGACACCGAGCCGCTGTTGCCGAAGCCGCTGTAGCCGGGCTGGTTGCAGAAGCGTTCGACCTCTTCGCGCGCGATCGTGCCGGGCACGTCGCTGAAGTCGATCAGCAGGCACAGGCCGACGAAGTCGCCCACGGTCTGGTTCTGCGGCGGCGCCAGCAGCGGGCCGCCGGCGGCGCCGATGGCGCGCACCGTCTGCGCCTGCCGCCGCCGCTCCTGCCGCCGCTGCTGCCAGCGCGTGCCGAGCGAGCGCAATGCCGATTCGCGCGCGATGGCCACGGCGCGCTGATGGCTCACGCGCACGCCGCGCGGCACGCCGGCGCCGGCGCCATCCATCGGGCCCGCGGGGCCGGGCGCCGGCTCGAGCGCGTTGCCGTCGGGCGAGAGGCGCGCCACCTCGTAGAAGCCGGTGGCGGCGTTCTTCGTCACCGTGTAGCCGTCGAGCGTCTCGAAGGTGGCGTAGTTCTGGTCGCCCCAGCCGCGCAGCTGGATCTGCGTACCGTCGGGTTGCGTGAAGGTGAACAGGCGGCCGTGGAATGGCATCGACATGACAGGCTCCTCCTCGCGGGCGCTGCCGCGCACCGGGGCGGGGAGCATAGGCGCAATGCGGGTGCTGCGGCCATCGTTTCGATGAGCGAAGTTGGGGGCGCCTTGCCTCTTGCTTTCCGCGCAGGTTCGATGCGTGGCGCGAGCCGCGGTCCACGTGGTCGTGCGCGTTCGACGGTTTGCGCGGGCCGAGGGAAGCGGATGAGTTCGCGTTCGACGGTCAGCGCGAGCCGAGGGAACCGGGTGGGCCCTTCTGCTTCATGTTCCCCGGGCCTGGCTCTGGGCCGGCCCTCCTCCTTTACTTCCTGCAGAAGGGCCCACCCGGTTCCCTCGGCTGCACGGTCGTGGCGCACGACTCGCTCGCATGCGACGGTGGTGCCTGATCGTGCCGACAGGGGGCGCTGCGGAGCGGAAGTAAGGAGGAGGACCGGCCGTTCAGGCCAGGTCCGGGGACATGGAGCGGAGCAGCGCCCCTGGCGGCACGATCTCGCGCTGACTCGCAACAGATCTTCCGGCCACGATCTCGCGCATGCAGACCGTCGACGGCCGCGTGCGAGTTCAGCCCTGCGGCCGGTGCACCTTGTGGATCGGCGCCGCCGCCACCTCCCGCGCAGCCACTTCGCGCACTTCGGCGAGTAACGCACGTGCATCCCAGTCCACCGGCCAGCCGCGCCACAAGCGCTGGCGGCCGGCGACGTGCACCGAGACGATCTGCGCGCGCGAGGCCAGGCGCACGAGTTCCCACTCGAGGTTCCACGAAGGCGTCAGCTCGGGCACGTCGAGGTCGAGCAGCAGGAAGTCGGCGGCCAGGCCCGCTTCGATGCGGCCGGTGATGGTGCCGAGGCCCGCGGCGTCGGCGCCGCCGCGCTGCGCCATGTCGAGCCACAGCTTGCCGCCGCCGCACACCGAGTCGCCGCTCGCAAGGCCGAAGGCGAGGCGCTGGTTGCTCTCGGCCGCGTCCATCATGCGGAAGGCGCCGCTGCGCGTGCCGTCGGTGCCGAGGCCCAGCCGCATGCCGAGCGCGGCCAGCATCTGCGCCGGCGCCACCGTTGCCTTTCCAGGGGCTGGCCACCGGGCTCGGCGACGGCGCTGCCGCTGCCCTGCAGCAGCAGCATCTCGTCGGGCGTCAGCATCGTGCAGTGCGCGAGCAAAGCGCGTGCAGGCCGAGCGCGCCGGCCGCGTGCAGGTGCTGCAGCGGCCGCAGGCCGCGCGCGACGAGGCTGCGCTCGACCGAGGCGAGGTGCTCGTTGACGTGGATCTGCAGCACGCCGCGGGCCTCGGCGGCCAGCCGCGCGGCGTCGCGCAGCATCGCGTCGGTCGCCGCTTCGGGAATCGAGATCGCGAGCGAGGGGTGCCACAGCGGTGAGCGCGTCGCATCAGCAGCGAGAAAGCGCGCCGCTTCGTCCAGCACCTTGGCATGGCGGCTGCCATCGCTGCCGTCGTCGTTGCACACGTGTGCGGCCACGCAGCGCAAGCCCGCTTCGCCGGTGGCCGCGGCGAGGGCCTGCAACCCGTGCACCGAGCGCACGCCGGCATCGCACACGGTGGTGAAGCCGCCGCGCAGCGCTTCCAGCGCCGCCAGCTTGGCGGCGAGGTACAGCCCGTGTGGGTCGAGCGAGCCTTCCAGCGGCACCCAGATGCGGCGGAAGATCTCCGAGGGTTCGCCGAACGCGAGTGCCTTGCCGAAGCTTTGCGTCAGGTGATGGTGCGCGTCGACGAAGCCGGGCATCAGCAGCGTTTGCGGCAGCGCCAGCAGCGGCAGGCCCGGCGCCTGCGCGCGACTTCGTCGAGCGGGCCGACGGCGGCGAAGCGGCCGTTGCGAACGAGCACGCCGATGCCGCGCGTGGCCCCTTGCGGCAGCAGTGTCTGTTCGCAGGCGAGCAGCAGTTCGCTCGCGCGCAATGCGCCGCGCAGCGAGTCATCGTCGTCGACGTTGTCGAAGTGGATCGGCATGCGTTGCAGCTCCCGGGCTAACGATCGCCAGGCCACGCCGGTGGCCACCAGCGCCACGGCCACCGCCTGGCGCAGGCGCCGCACCGGCAGCCGCGCGGCGATGAAGCGCCCGGCCGCCCAGCCCGCCACCACGACGACGCCGATGGCCGCGCCGAGCAGCAGGTCGAGCCGCCTGGCAGCGAGGTTCACGGCGGTGGCCGCCGCGGCCACCGGCAACTGCACGCGCTGCGCCGCATCCACGGCCTGCAGCGGCGGCCATCCGAGCAGCGCCAGCAGCGGCAGCAGCACCACCGGCCCGCCGGTGCCTGACCACGCCGACAGCGCGCCGACGACGAGCCCCAGCAGCGGCAGACCGGCCGGCGACGCGCCCGCGGCCGATGCCTGTGTGCCGCGCCGAACAGCACGTGCAGCCCGGAGCCGATGGCCAGGAGCGCCACCACCAGTGCCACCGCGCGTGCCGGCAGCCAGGCGAGCGTTGCTGCGCCGGTGGCTGCGCCGGCCGCGGTGCCGAGCACGGCGGACCAGCCGAACGCCGCCCCCCCTTGCGTTGAGTGCGCTGCTTGCGCTGGTTGCCGTGCGTGCGGGTGATGGTTGCGACGTCCGCAGTGGCCGCAGTGGCCGCATTGGCCGCAGTCGCCGCACCCGAGGCGCCGCCGCGCCGCGGCCGCGCCACGAACGCCGCGATGCCGGCGAACGCGAAGCCGAAGCTCGCCGCGGCGACCGCGCGTTCGGGCGCGATGCCGCCCAGCGCCGTGAGCGCCGGCACGACGACGACGCCGCCGATGCTGGTGGCGCCGATGGCGATGCCGCCCAGCAGCACGATCAACGCCACGGTTGCGGTCATCGCTGCATCGGGCTCGCCGGGTTCATCGGTGTCTGCAGGCGTGCGCCGCTCACTCGACCTTGATGCCGGCCGCGTTCACCACTTCGGCCATCGCCCGCCGCTCGCGCGCGAGGTACGCCGCGAACTCCGCCTGCGGCATCTGCATCGGCTTCATGCCGCCGAGCGCCAGCTGCTTGACGACTTCGGGGTCGGCCAGCACCGCGGCCAGTTCGCGCGTGATGCGCGCGACGATCGCGTTGTCCAGGCCCACCGGTGCCAGCAGGCCCATCCACGATTCGACATCGACCTTCGCCAGCGCCGGCGTCTCGGCCAGGCTCGGCACGCCGGGCAGCGCTTCGCTGCGTTGGCGGGACGTGACGCCGTAGGCGCGCACCTTGTTCTCGCGCACCATGCCTTGCGCCAGCGCCACCGGCAGCACGGCGAGGTCCACCGTGCCGCCGGCCACGTCGGTGAGTGCCTGCGGGCCCGACTTGTACGGCACGTGCATCAGGCTCACGCCGCCTTGCTGCGCGATGGTGGCGGCGGTGAGGTGCAGCGAGGTGCCCATGCCGTCGGTGCCGTAGGTGATCTTGCCCGGCTGCTTGCGCGCCAGCGCCAGCAGTTCGGCCGCGCTGGCGGCGGCCAGCCCTGGCCGGCCGACGAGCACGAACGGCGACACGGCCACCGGCGCCACTGGCAGCAGGTCCTTCAGCGCGTCGTAGCGCACGCTGGACGGCGCCACCAGCGGCGCCACGTTGATGGGGCTGGCCACCGCGAACAGCAGCGTGTAGCCGTCGGGCCGCGAGCGCACGACGCGCTGCGTGCCGATGGTGCCCGAGGCGCCGGGCACGTTCTCGATGATGAGCTGCTGGCCCAGGCGCTCGCCGAGCTTGGGCAGCACCACGCGCGCTGCCGCGTCGACGCCGCCGCCGGCGCCGAAGGGCACGACGACGGTGACCGGCTTGTCCGGCCAGCCCTGCGCGGAAGCGGGCCGCGGCGCCAGCGCGCCGGCCAGCGCGGTGGCGGCCAGCGCGGTGATGGCAACGGCCGCGCGCCGGCGGTGCCAGGCAGGCGCAGATGCAGCCGCGGGTGCGGCCACGGAACGCGGAAGCGACAGGGCAGGCGACTTCACGAGCAGCGTCATCGGGAACCTCCGTGCGGGAAAGGCGGAAGGACGAACGGGCGGAAGGGTGAAGGACGAAAGGGTGAAGGACGGGTAGCGGAGCGGGCGCCAGTCTGGACCTTGCCGCCTGTCCGGCATAGCTCAAGTTTTCTGCCGGCCCGTTCGGAATTTCCTGACACCGCGCGTACGATGCCGGCCCATGCAGGCGGTGTCGCAGGCCTTTCGCTGCTTCGACGCGGTGGCGCGGCGCGGCTCGGTGCGCAAGGCGGCCGAGACGTTGCACCTCACCGCGGCGGCGGTGCACCAGCAGATCGTCAACTTCGAGCAGCAGGTGGGCACGGCGCTCTTCGACCGCCTGCCCAAGGGCATGCAGCTCACGGCGGCCGGCGAGATCGTGCTCGGCGCGGTGCGCCGCATGCAGCGCGACTTCGATCAGGCGCTGGCGCAGGTGGAGGGCCTGGGCACGCTGCAGCGCGGCCACGTCAGCCTGGGCGTGCCGCACGCGAGCGCCGAGTCGCTGCTGCCGGCGGTGCTGCGCGACGTGATCGTGCGCCACCCGGGCATCCGCTTCGACGTGCGCACCGGCAACGGCGAGACGCTGCTGCGCTGGCTCGCCGGCGGCGAGGTGGACCTCGCGTTCTGCCTGCACCGCGTGCCGCCGCCGGGTGTGGTGCAGGTGCGCGGCTGGCCGCAGCGGCTGGGCGCGGCGGTGGCGCCGGGGCACCCGCTGGCTGAATTCGCTGCGTTGGTAGCGCCCACTGCGCGAACCTCGCGCACGGCGAGCGCGACGCGCACGGTGCACGCCACTCCCACCACCCCCGCCAGTCGCGCCGCTCACTCCAGCGAACGGCCGCAGCGCTCTTCGCGGGCACCGGCCGCGCGCGCCACCGGTGTGCGCCTGCGCCTGCGCGATTGCCTCGCGCACCCGCTGGTGCTACCGCCGCCGGACATGGAGCTTCGGCTCATCGCCGACCGCGGCGCTGCGCGAGCGCCGCGCGCTGGAGCCCGTGGTGCAGACGAGCCTCGGTGGCGCTGGCGCGCTCGCTCGCATGCCGGCGGCACTTCGTCGCGCTGCTGGTGCAGGAGAACGTGCTGCCCGACATCGCCGCCGGCACGCTCGTGTGGTTGCCGCTGGCCGATGCCGACGCGCGCACCGAGGTCGGCCTGTACCAGCGCGAGGGCCAGAACGCCTCGGTGGCCGCCGGGGTGGTGGTGCAGGCACTCGATGCGGCGTTCCAGGCCTTCGCGGCGCCGCAAGCGAACTGAAGCGAAGCCCGGCGGCGCCTCGACACCGGCCCGGCATCCCCGCAGCACCGGCTCGGCACCACCCGGCCCAACGCCGGCTCAGCGCCGCCCCTGCACGCCCCCGAGGTGCATGCCGCTGTCCAGCAGCAGCAGTTCGCCGGTCACCGTCTTCGCGCCGTCGACGAGCCAGGCCACCGCCTCGGCCACGTCGTCGGCCGAGCAGGCGCGACCGAGCGGCACGCCGGCCTCGTAGCCCTTCAACCCGGCCTCGTAGCCTTCCTGCCCCATGCCGCGCACGAACCAGCGCGTGGTGATGAGCCCGGGGCACACCGCGTTCACGCGCACCGCCGGCGCCAGCGCGCGCGCCAGGTGCAGCGTCATCGCGTTCACCGCGCCCTTGCTGGCGATGTAGGGCATCGACGAGCCGACGCCCAACGCGCCGGCGACCGACGAGATGTTGACGATGCACCCCTGCGCGCGCTTCAGCGCCGCGACGCAGGCGCGCACCATCTGGAAGGTGCCCAGCGTGTTGACCGCCAGCACGCGCTGGAAGACCTCGGCGTTCAGTGCCTCCCACTTCGCCGCCTCGCCGAACACCGAGACACCGGCGTTGTTCACCAGCGCGTCGATGCGGCCCCATTGCGCCAGCGCCGCCTCGGCCAGTGCCTGGCAATCCGCCTCGGCTGCGACGTCGCCTTGCACCACCAGCGCGTCGGCGCCGGCCGCGCGGCAGGCGGCGGCGCTTTGTTCGGCCTCTGCGGCGCTGCGCGAGTAGTTGACGAGCACGTCATAGCCCTTGCCCGCCAGCAGCAAGGCGGTGGCGGCGCCGACGCCGGTGCCGGCGCCGGTGATCAAGGCGACTTTGCGGGGGGTCATGCCGAACCTCCTGGCGGGGACGCAGTCTAGTTGGCCGACGGGACGATGCGCGACGGCATGAGCCGCGCTATCGGGTTCGAAGTCAGCGTCTTCGGCGCTGCGGGCCTGACTCGCATCGTCGAGGAGTCTGCCCGAACCTGCACATGGAGTTCTCGTCGCTCTACGACGTCTGCGCCAAGGCGCACTTGGACACGGCGCTCACCTCTGGCTCCACAGCTTCCAGGAGTGGGTGGCGGCCACGCTGCCGTCCACCGGCAAAGCGCCGAGCCCGAGCGAACCGCTGAGGCCCAGGCCCACGGGCTTGGCGACATCGAAGTCGACCTCGATGCCGCCGCCGAACGCCTTGGTCGGCGGCCCGCCCGAGAACGCGAAGCCCCAGCCCCAGCCCTCGAAATCGTCGAGCGTGACCTGGGGATAGAACTGCACGCCCACCGAGTCGCCGAGCGACGCGTTGGTCACGACCGCAGGGCCGAGGTAGACGTAGACGCCGACGGCGCCCTTGTAGTCGGTGACGACGGCATAGCCGGCCTGCACGCCCGCGCCGGCGGCGGCCGACGCGTTCAGCGTGTAGGCCATGAAGAAGTGGCCGCTGTACTTGGGCAGCACCGCCTTGACCACCGGCTCGAGCGATCTGGCCAGATCCTTCAGTTTGGCCGTCAGGCGGCTGGGCACGCACAGCGTATCGGGGGCGAAGAGGTCGCGGTTCCTGGCCAGCTGGCCGTGGATGCGTTCGAGCTCGCCGACGATGCCCCTGCAAATCGCCGCGCTCGACGAGGCCCTTGTCGCACGGGGCACGCGCTCGGTCACGCAGCAGGCGCGCTGGCCCTCGCCGCCCAGGCCGAGATCCCGTCGTCGTCCTTCACGCACATGCCGATCGAGCTGCCGGGCCCCTTGCCGCAGGCGCAGTTCTTCTTGCACGTGCCGGACTCCTTCAGCCCCTTGTCGCACGAGGGCACGCGCTCGAGCACGCAGCAGGCGCGCTCGCCCTTGCCGCCGCAGGCCGAGGCGGCTTCAACCGGCGCCGGCGCCAGCGTGAGCCACGCCATCGCGGAAGAGAACACGAGCGTCGTGATGCCGACGCCGCGGACCAGACCACGGAGCAGACGGTGCACAAGGGAGTGGGGCATCGGGGGGTCTCCTGGTCCACTGAGTCAGTGCGATGGTCGCGCGCAGCCACTTCGAGCGTTTGCAGCGCGCTGGCGGGGAAGGCCTCGCTCTCACCGCGCCTTGTTCGACGATCGCCGCAGCAGCCGCCGGCGCCCGCACCGGTTCCGTGCCCGGGGGCGCGGGCCGATAATCCGCCGCCGTTGCGTCGGCGCGGGCGCTGCGGCCTTCGTGGTCTTCTGCGCGCGGTCGGAGCATGCCCATTGGCCGCACCCGCCCCCACGCTCACGATCCGCCTGCTCGGCGAGCTCAGTGTCACCGCCGGCGAGAGCGCGGTCGCCCTGCCGCCGTCCCGGCGCACGCGCGCCCTGCTGGGCTACCTGGTCGCCACCGCGGCAGCGCACTCGCGGGTGCGGCTGTGCGAGCTGCTGTGGAGGGCCCCGACGACCCGCGCGCGGCGCTGCGCTGGAGCCTGGCGAAGCTGCGGCCGCTGGTCAACGGCGGCGCGGCGGTTCGCCTGGTGGCCGAGCGCGACACCGTGCAGTTCCGGCCCGACGGGGTCGAGGTCGACATCGCTGCCGTGCGGGCCTTGGTCAAGCCCGGCACGGCGGCACAGTCCACCACCGCCCTGGAAGAGACGGCGCAGCTGCTGGCCGGCGAGTTCCTCGACGGGCTCGACCTGCCGCGCTGCCATCGCTTCCACGAGTGGTGCATGGCCGAGCGCGAGAGCCGGGCGGCCTGCGCCGCCGCGTCCTGCGCGAACTGGTCGAGCGCCTGGCCGCTGAGCCCGAAAGGGCGCTGCAGCACGCGCGCACCTGGGCCGGTGCCGACCCGCTGGCCGAGTCCGCGCACGCCGCGGTGGTTCGCATGCTCGGCGCGCTGGGGCGGCTGCGCGATGCGCACGAACACGCGCGCATGGCGACGCGCCTGCTCGAGCGCGAGCTGGCCGTTCCGTTGAACGGCGAGCTCTCGCTGCAAGCGGCCTCGCTGCGTGCGCCGGGCGGCCGAGCGGCACCGCCGCCGCCGCCGCTGCCGTGGCAGCCGCCGGCCGAGGCCGCTGCGAGTGCCGCGCCGGGCCTGCCGAAATCGGCGGCAGGTGACGAGCCGCAAGCCGGCGCGTCGCCGGCGATACCGATCGTCGGACGCGAGCGCGAACGCGAAAACCTCGAGCGCGCGCTCCTCGAGTGCCGGCAGGCGCGCCTGGGCGCCGTGCGGCTGATCCTCGGCGAGCCCGGCATCGGCAAGACGCGCCTGCTCGACCATGTGGCCGAGCGCGCCGAGCGCGGCGGCATGCGCGTGCTCAAGGGGCGTGGCTTCGAGGCCGAGATGGTGCGCCCGTACGGGGCCTGGATCGATGCGCTGCGCCCGCTGTCCGCGGGTGAAGTGCCGCCGCACCTGCACGGCGACCTGGCCGCGCTGCTGCCCCATCTCGGCACGGGTGTGCCGGCGCAAGGCGACCGCGCGCGGCTCTTCGACAGCGTCGCATCGCTGCTGCAGACCCTGGCGGATGGCCGGCCGCTGGTGCTCTTGTTCGACGACACGCAGTGGCTCGACGAGGCCTCGCTGGCCTTGCTGCACTTCGTCGCGCGCACCTTCTTCGGCCGACGCCCGGCGCTGCCTTGGCTGCTGGCCTCGGCGGCACGCGCCGGCGAGATCGACGACAACCGCGCCCTGGCGCGGGTGCGTCGGTCGCTCGAACGCGAAGGGCGCATCGAGGTCATCGAGGTCGGGCCGCTGGACGCCGGGGAGACCGAGGCGCTGGTGCACGGGGCCTACCCGAACCTGGCGGCGGCCGACCTCGTGCGCGGAAGCGGCGGGGTGCCGCTGTTCGCGCTGGAGCTGGCACGTGCGCGCGCCGGCGGCCACGAGACACCCGAGGTGTCGCTCGATGCGCTGATCGCCGGCGAGCTGGCGCGCCTGCACCCGCGCCTGCGCGAGCTGGTGCAATGGGCCGCGGCCTACGGGCGTGAGATCGCCCCCGAGCTGCTCGGCAGCGCCGCCGACGTGCCGCCGCCCGAGCTGGCGCTGGCGCTGCACGGGCTCGAGGGTCGCGGCCTGCTGCGCCCAGGTGCCGCGGGCCTGCTCGACTTCGCGCACGACCTCATCCGCCAAGCCACCTACCGGGCCGTTTCGCAACCGCGCCGCCGCCTGCTGCACCGCGGGCTGGCGCGCGCGCTCGAGGCCGCCGCGGCGGACGAGCCGGCGCTGCTGGCGGACCTGGCGCATCACGCGGCGCTGGCCGAAGAGCCGGCCACGGCGGCGCTCGCCTTCGCCGGGGCGGCCGACCGCTGCCTGAAGCTGTTTGCCAACGCCGATGCGCTGGATCTGACGACGCGTGGCCTGGCCCAGGCCGAGCGCTGGCCCCAGGCGCCGAGCGCTCACGCGCCGAGGTCACCCTGCTGCGCACCTGGTCTACGCGCTGGGCAGCTCGTAGGCGAGCGCCTGGCCAGGCGTCGGGCGGCCAGCGATCGCGGTGGCACAGGCGCACGGACAGCATGCGGAGGCGGCGAGCGCCTTCGCGCTGGCCTTCATGCACTATCACCGGGGCAACGCGGAGCACACGCGCGCAGCGCTGCTGCTGGCGGCTGACGTGAGCCAGGCCACCGATGAAGCCACGCATGGGCGCCGGCTGGCGGCGACGGCGCGCTGCCTGCTGCACGTCGATGCCGAGGCGGCACTGCCGCGTGCCCTGCTGGCCGAGGCGGAGGCGCTGGCGCACGCGCACGCGTTGAGCTTCACCGAGCTGGAGTGGGGACGCGCCTTGCTGCTGCGCTGGGACGGCGACCTGGCCGGAGCGCGCGCCGCGCTCGAGCGCGCGCTGACGCTGGCGGGGGCGCAGGGCGAACGCTGGCGCGAACTGGAGTGCCTGATCTGCCTGCTGCTGGTTTCCGAACGCTGCTCGACCGACCGCGCGACGAGATCGGCGCCGTGGCGCAGCGCCTGGGCGAGGCCGATGCACATCGCGGCAGCCCTGCGCGCGCTGGCCCGGATGGCCGCGCACGAGCCGGGTGCCACCGCCGCGTTCACGGCCGCGCTCGAACGGCTGCGCACGGTCGACTCCAAGGCCCACCTTGCCTACGCGCTCAACTGGGCCGCCGAGATCCAGCGCGAACAGGGCAGCCGTGCGGAGGCGCTGTTCCGTGCTCGCGAAGGTTGCGCCGCGCAGGCGGTCGATCGGCGCATGGAGATCCTGGTCGCGTGCGCGCTGCTGGGCCGGCTTCGGCGGCGACGCGGCTTCGATGACACGCATTGCCGGGCCCGACGATCTCGCGCCGGTCGCGGCGCAGTGGCAACGGCTGGCCGGCGCGGTGTCGGACCCGGGACAGCTCAGTGCCCGCGCCCGCGACCACCTTGGCGACCACCTTGGCGACCATCCTCGCGCCCATCAAGCCGGTCGGAACGGCGGCCGCCGGCTTGAGGGCTAAAGCCGCGCGCCGCGCCACCCGGCCCGACGCCGCCCTGCATCACCCCCGGAGGAGACGCGCATGCCTCGATTCATCGTGGAGCGAACCTTCGACGACCTGCTCGAGGATGTGGGTCTGGGGAGGCCTCGGCGACGCGCATGGGCCGTGCTTCGAGATCTACAAGGTGCAATGGTGCGCAGCAACCTGGAGCGACCGCAAGCGTATGGTGTGCGAGCAAGACGCCGCCGATGCCGAGAGCGTGCGCTCGGTGCAGCGCGAGGTGAGCGAGCTGAGCGCGCCTGGACAAGCGCACGTGTTCGGCACGAGCTTTCAGCGCGCCGGCATGGCCGCTTCGCTGCAGCGGCGCAGCCCGCAACGTTGCTGCAGCGCGCTGCTTCTACCTCGGCTCGGCGAGCCAGGCGGCGCAACGCTCGGCCAACAGCGTTGCAGAGCGGTGCGTCGACGGACTGCCGGTAGATCGACGGCATCCGCCACTTCGCGCTACCTCGACGCCGCAACGCGCCGACACCGACTACCGTGCCCGCGTCCGCCTGCGCCGCGCGCGGTCCTGCACCACGGTGCTGGTGGCGCCGCGCCTTCTCGCCGAAGAAGATGCTCGCCTGCTGGCGGCCTGCTGCGCGCGGTGGAATGGACAGTTGCGCTGCGCCGCAGCGCACGGTGAACTGGGGCGCTGGTGCCCTCGCTGGCGCAACGAATGGGGTCTTCTTGCAATGGAGGCGCTCGACGTTGCCGCCCTGCTGGCGGTGCTGGTCGATGCGCTCGTCCGGATCCTGAAGTCAGCAAAACCTCAGCGGAGTTCGCCGACCAATGGCGGGAAATGAAGAGATTGCCGCAATGCGTTATCGCCGTGGAGAATCGTCTATGGGCGTTGATCTTGCCGCAGAACGCAGAAGGTCGGGTTGTGCAAGGCGAGCGGCCGACCGGAGGCGCTGGCTGGCGCCGTTGGCCGGAGAAGCGGTACCAGCGGCGGCGAACCAGAGGCGGCGAACGGCGGGCGAGGAGTGCTGCTGGACGCCGGCATGGCGCTGGACGAGAACGACGGCGCCTGCTGCTGCTGCTGGCCTCGAGAAGGCGGTGATGCTGGAGCGCCGGACAGCGCCGCCGGCCAGCAACATCGGCTTGCGCGCAGGCCCGGCTGCTCGGCCAAGCGCACTGCTGCTCAACAGCGTCTCGGCAACGGCTGAACAGCGCGCGACGACTTCATGCAACCGGCGCTGGCGGACGAGGTGCTGATGCGTTGCGCTGGGGAGTTCAGCGCGCACCCGGCGCGCTGTCGATCTCGATGCGCAACACGGCCTGGTGCTGATGGCGCCTGGCGGCATAGGGCTGGCCACTTCGCGCAGTCCGCTGCGGCGCGCCTGCAGGGGAAGCACGATGCTCGGGTGCGGCGCCTGAAGGCGCCGGATCGCGACGGATCGGCAGCGGCCGGCACGGCCGTGCCATCGACGCCGCCCTCGGCGTCACTCTCGACCCGGCGGAAGAAGGGCAGTACATCGGCGAAGGCCCAACTCCGGATTTCCGGCCGCCACCCACTACAACTTCCGCGCAACACGCGCACGGCCATCGCCCCGTTCGTGGCCGAACAGCCGCCGACCAGCTTGGCGCGTGTGAGGGCGATCTCCCGCCGAGGGCGCCCGGCTCGCTGCGGTAGCCCCAGTCGTGCGTGAACGCCGGCTTGGCGCCGCTGCGGATCTCGGGCGGCAGCGAATCCGCATCCGGGTAGTCGGGCCCGGCTTCGAGCAGCAGCACCGAGTGCTGCGGGTCCTCGCTCAGGCGGGCGGCCAGCACGCAGCCTGCCGAGCCTGCGCCCACGATGACGTCGTACGTCATTGCCGATGCTCGCGTCGCCGCGCCCCCGCCCACGCAGGCCGCGGGTCGGGCGGCCATGGTGCGGTGGCGGAAGGTCACGGCGCCCATCGTCACCGCCGAGCGTTGAAGCGAGCGTTTGAGTGCGTGTTGGCGAATCCGGCGCCGACCATCCGGCGCCAAGAAGTTGCCGCGCCCGGCGCGATGCGGGCCGGCCCGGCCTCAAGTGCGCCCGCGGCGTGCCGATCGGCGAATGATGTCGAAGCCAGTGTCGAAGGCGGGCGGCCGGCCGCCGGTCAAGCAGAACGAAGGGGCTGCACGCGCCGTTGCCGCGCGCCCTGCCGCGCCTCCCACCGATTACCCCGAGCTGAAGCGCCTGCTCGGCTTGCTGTCGCCGCAGGCCGGTGCTGCGCGCCGTCTTCGTGCACGACCTCAGCTGCGCCTGCGCCGCGAAGGCGCGAAGCTGAAGATCGCGCTGAGCGTGCACGGCGGTCTGTCGCCTGCGTCGCCTGCATCGGCGATGCGGCCGGCCGCAGCCGCGGCGGTGACGACGGCAGCGCTCACCGAGGCCGCCGAGCCCGCCCAGGCGATGAAGCGCTCGCTCGGCGCGCTGCTGGACAGCCGGCATGACAGCCGCGTCGTCCTCAAGCATCTGGCGGCGCTCGAGCGCCACCTCGGCGTGCAACCGTGGCCCTTCTTTCACGAGCTGACGCTGTCATCCCTGCAGTCGATGGCGAGGCAGTTGCACGGTCTCGTGTCGCAGCCGCCGGCGCCGGGCGTGGCGCGGCTGCTGGCCGAGCTGGCCGACGCCATCGAGCAGAAGAGCGCCGCGATGGCCGCCACGCTGCCGGGTGCGCAGGCCGATCTCGCGTCCTTCCTCGTCGACGACAAGATCGAGGTGAAGGAGCTGGGCCAGTCGGTGCTCGAGGAGGAGTTCGCCGAGACGCTGCGCAGCAGCGGCGACGAGATGGAGCTGGAGCCCCTGCCGAAGACGTAGGCGGCCGTTCGCTGAAGCAGCGCAGGGCCGCGGCGGGCGGCAGGCGCGCGCGGCCGCGGTGCTGCCGCGGCGGGCCCGCGGCTTGCCGGTCGCCCGCCCTCGTTATGCTTGCCGGCATGTACGCCGAGTTCTTCGGGCTCAGCAAGGACCCGTTCTCGATCGCGCCGGACCTCGCTTCCTGTTCATGAGCGAGAAGCACCGCGAGGCGCTGGCGCACCTGCTGTACGGCGTGGGCGGCGGCGGCGGCTTCGTGCTGCTCACCGGCGAGATCGGCGCCGGCAAGACGACGGTGTGCCGCGCCTTCCTCGAGCAGATCCCGGCACTGCGACGTCGCCTACATCTTCAACCCCAAGCTCACCGTCACCGAGCTGCTGCAGTCGGTGTGCGAGGAGTTCCACGTCGCGCTGTCGGAGCCGGCGCTGGCCGGCGCAGCGGACGCGCAGGCGGCAGCCGGCAAGCCCGCCGCGGCGACGACGGTGAAGACGTACGTCGATGCGATCAACCGCTTCCTGCTCGCCGCGCACGCCGCCGGGCGCAGCGCCGTGCTCATCATCGACGAGGCGCAAAGCCTCGCCCCCGACGTGCTCGAGCAGCTGCGCCTGCTCACCAACCTCGAGACGCATGAGCGCAAGCTCCTGCAGATCATCCTCATCGGCCAGCCCGAGCTGCGCGACATGCTCGCCAGCCCCGGCCCGGAGCAGCTCGCGCAGTGCGTCATCGCCCGCTGCCACCTCGGCGCTGACCGCCGGCGAGACGGTGCGCTACGTGCAGCACCGGCTGGCGGTGGCGGGTGCGTCCGGCGGCACCAGCGTGCCGTTCGAGCCCGCGCGCCGCGCCGTGCCTGTTCCAGCTCACCGGCGGCGTGCCGCGGCGAATCAACCTGCTTGCCGGCCGCGCGATGCTGGGCGCCTATGCGCATGGCCGCAACCAGGTGGACAAGGCGATGGTCGAGCAGGCGGCGCGCGAGGTGTTCGACGTGCGCCGCGGCGGCGGCGCGCGCGGCGGCGGCGCGCGCGGCGGGCGTCGAGGCGGGCCTGCGCGTGGCAGCGGCCGGTCGGGCTCTTCGTCTTCTGCCTCGGCAGCGGGAGCCGGCCGTTGCCTCTGGGATCTTCTTCGGGCGGTGCAGGCGGCAGCGGCAGGTCCGCCGCCGAAGGCTCGTGGCGCGAAGCGCTCATGCGGCCTGGGCGCGCTGCTGCGGCGCTGGCCGCGGGCGGCGCGATCGGCCTCGGCTTCGGCGCCTGGGCCTGGCGCGATGGCTGGATGCACGGCGGCACTGCCGGTGCAGGGCGCAGGGCCGGCAGGCGCCCGTCCCTCCGTTGCTGCGGCCAGCAGCGGCGACGCCAGCAGCCCGCGATCGGCGCAGGCAGTGGCGACGCAGGCAGTGGCGCGGCGGAGACTCGGCGGCGGCGCATCGCCCGTGGCGCATCGGGACGCCTCGCCGCGGGCGCGGGCCTTGCCGTTCCCGCCGATGTGCTGTCGCGCAACGAAGACCCGGCGATGGTGCTGGCCGCCGCCTGGGCCGATGAAGCAGCGGCGTGGCGCGCGCTGGCGATGGCCTGGCACGCGCCGCTGCGAGCGGCGACGTCTGCGCCAAGGCCGCGCCGGCCGCGGGCCTGGCGTGCCACCGCACGCGCGGCGGCTCGGCCGCGGTGCGCCAGCTCGACCGCCCCGGCATCGTGTTCCTGCGCCAGCGCGACGAGCCGCCGGTGGTGGCGCTGCTGGTGGCGCTGGACGAGCGCGGCGCGACGCTGCAGACGCAAGGCCGCCATTGGCGCCTGAGCCTCGCCGGGCTGGCGACCGTGTGGCGCGGCGACTTCGCGACGCTGTGGCGCACGCCGCCCGGCTGGCGCGAAACGGCCAATGCGCTGCCCCCGGCCGCGCTGGAGCGCGAGCGCGCGCGTTTGGGTGAACGAACGCCTCGTCGGCGCCGGCGTGCGCGACATGGGCCAGCCGCTGCGCGACCGCTTGTGGGCCTACCAGGTGGCGCAAGGCCTGCCGCCCGACGGCCTGCTCGGCCCGGTGACGATGATGCAGCTCGGCCGCGGCAGCCCGGGCTTCGACGAGCCGGCGCTGCAAGCGGCCGCGCGCGAGGCGGCGGCGGGTGCGGCTGCTGCGGCGGGTGGCGCATTTGCCGGGCTGCCGCCGGCAACGCGGCGGCCGCAACGGCTGCAACGCTGCGGCGCCCACCGCGGGCGTTGCGCCGGCAGTGCCATCCACGGCAGCGGCGGCGACGCCGCCAGTGGCGCGGCGAGGCGCGAAAATACGTCGACATCCTCGACGCCCTGCGCCGTGCCGAGAGCGAGCGGCGAACGCGGTCAGGTGCCCGGGTTGCATGCGCAGCGGTGCCGGCGTGGGCATCGGCGAAGAGCCGCCGCCGCGCAAGGTGAAGGCGCTGCGACTGCGTCATCGCTGCAGCGGCGCTGGTCGTGCTCGGCGGGCTCGCTTGGTGGTGGAGCAGCGGGACGCGGACGCATGACACGACGGCGGGCGACGCGGGCGTGTCGAGCCGCGATGACAGCGGCACGGCGGCACGCGAGCGGGCGATCGTCGCCGCGGCGCCGTCGGGGACGACTGCGCCATCGGCAACGGCGCCCGCGCCGCGACCGGCGCCGACTTCGACCTCTTCGCGAACGGCGCCGCCGCCACCGGGGCCACCGCTGCTCGTGGCACCCCCGGCGCCGCCTTCGCCGCCCCCTTCGCCTGCGCCTCGTTCACAGCCGTCGCCTGCGCCATCGCCCGCAGCAACGCCGGCCGGTGGTGGCACTGCACCGGCGCGACCGCGGGCGCCGACGACGGCCGCCACCGCTGGCGCGGCTGCGGCGCCGGGGCCTTCGTCGGCCATGCCCGTAACGCCAGCGCCCGCAGCACCGGCGGCGACCGCAGCGCCCACCGCGCCTACCGCGCCCGCCCCGCCGAACAAGCCGACGCTGCTCGCCGACCTCCCCGCCCAGCAGCGATCCCAACTGCCGCAGATGCTGATCGGCGGCGCGATCTACTCCGACCAGCCGGCGAGCCGCTTCGTCGTCATCAACGGCATGGTCGTTCGCGAAGGCGAGACCGCCGCGCCGGGCGTCATGCTCGAGCGCATCGGGCCGAAGTCCGCCATCGTGCGCTGGCGCGAGATGCGCATCGAGTTGCCGATCAACTGATACGGATGGGCTTCCTTCGATACCTCAGGGCGAACGGAGGTCCTGGGCGAACGGAGGCTTAGCTGGCCGGCACCACCGGTCTGCGCGCCACCATGCCGACGAGGGCCGAGCGGCCGCTGTGGCCGGTGCCTTCGTGGATCTCGGCTTCGTATTCGCTGAGCTCGATGATCTCGGCGCTGCCTGCGAACGCTTCGCACAGCATCGCCTCGGTGTACAGGTGCTCGAGGATCGGCGGGCCGCCGGTGCGGTATTCGAGCTGCTTGGGCGTGTAGCCCTGCAAGAGCAGCAAGCCGCCGGGCTTCAGCGCGCGCACCATGTTCGCGAAGAGACGCTGGCGCAGCGGCGGATCGGCGAACTGCACGAAGATGGCCACGACCGCGTCGAACGCGCCTTCGGGCGATCTTGCCGGCGATCTTCCGGGCACTCCTTCGGTCCATGTCGGCCAGGCGTACGAATCGCAGTCGGCGAGCGTGTAGCCCACCTGCACGCCTTCGCGCGCCGCGAAGGCTTGCGCCTTCGCTACTGCGTTCGGTGCGATGTCGAACGCCTCGACGCGATGGCCGAGCTTCGCCAGGAAGACGCTGTTGCGGCCTTCGCCGTCGGCCACGCAGAGGACGCGCGAGCCGGGCGGCAGCACTCCGGCATGCTCGCGCAGCCACGCGTTGGGCTCGCTGCCGAAGAGGAACGCGTCGCCGGCGAAGCGGCGGTTCCACGTTTCCTTGGCGTCGGCGAAGGCCATGCGGCGCGATCCGTCCTCGGCGGTCCTGGGCGGCCCTCGGCGGTCCTGGGCGCCGAGGGTCAGGCGGGGGCGCTCAGCAGCCGGGTTGCACGCCCGAGCTTGCGCCAGATCGTCTCCATCATGCACCAGCGCGTGAAGGCGCTTTGCAGCAGGTTCACGCCGACGAAGGCGGTGAAGGCGAGCCACCAGGTGTTGACGAAGAGCGGGCTGCCCGGCACGCCGAGCGCCAGCGACAGCAGCACGAAGAAACCGGCGAACAGGCGCACGAGTTGCCACGAGGTCATGAGGAAGCTCCTTGGGGAGTGGGGTTGGGGGACGAGGAAGAAGAGAAGGAGAGGAAGGCGACGATGGCGAAGAGGGCGAGGAGGGCGACGTGGTCGAAGGCGCCGGCCGCGGCCGCCGGCAGGCGACGAAGTACAGCAGCGGGATCACCACCAGCGTCAGCACCGTGCTGACGAGGATGCCGAAGATGAGCGAGATCGCCAGGCCGTTGAAGATCGGGTCGTCGAGGATGAAGAGCGCCCCGAGCATCGCCGCCAGGCCCGTCAGCACGATCGGCTGCGCGCGCGTGGCGGCCGAGCGCACCACCGCTTCTTCGAGCGGCATGCCGGCTGCCACCTGGGCGCGGATGAAGTCCACGAGCAGGATCGAGTTGCGCACGATGATGCCGGCCAGCGCGATCATGCCGATCATGCTGGTGGCGGTGAACTGCGCGCCCAGCAGCGCATGCCCCGGCATCACGCCGACGATCGTCAGCGGGATCGGCGCCATGATGATGAGCGGCGTGATGTACGGGTTCACCGTCGGCGCATCGGCGCGGCCGCCGGCACTCTGCGAGAACTGCGCCACCACGAGCAGGTAGATCAGCAACAGGCCCACCGCGTAGGCCGCGCCCATGTCGCGGAAGGTCTCGAAGGTGATCTGCCATTCGCCGTCCCACTTCAGCGCGTACTCGCGCCACGGTTCGGCGGGCTGGGTGATGAACGTCTCGCCCAGGCGCCCGCCGCCGGGCGTGGCGATCTCTGAGAGCGCGCGCCGCATCGCGAACATGCCGTACAGCGGGCTGTCGATGGCGCCGGCCACGTCGCCGGTGACCAGGTGCACGGGCAGGCCGTCCTTGTGCAGCAACGGCTGCTCGCGCTCGCTGTCGCTGACGCGCACGAGCTCGCGGATGGGCACCACCTGCCCGGCTGCGCCGCGCACGCCCAACGCGAGCAACGCGTCGAGGTTGCCGTGGCTCTCGGCGGGCAGCTGCAGCGTCGCCGCGGCGGGGTACTTGCTCGCGTCGTGCAAGTAGGTGGCGGCGTCGCCCGTGAGGCCGGTGCGCAGCGTGGCGACGATGGCGGCCTGCGGCACGCCGAGCATCGCCGCCTTGCGCCGGTCGACGAGCAGCAGCTTGCGCGGTGCGGCGGCGATGCCGGAGTCGTCGACATCGACGACGCCGGCGGTGCCCTCGAACACGCGGCGCACGGCCAGCGCCACCTCGCGGCGGCCGGCCGCTTCGGGGCCGTAGACCTCGGCGACGATCGGCGCCTGCACCGGCGGCCCCGGCGGCACTTCCACCACCTTGACGTTGGCGCCGTGCCGCTGGCCGATGGCCTGCAGCGCCGGGCGCACGCGCGTGGCAATGGCGTGGCTGGGTTCCTTGCGCGCGTGCTTGTCGACGAGGTTGACCTGCATGTCGCCCACCTCGCCGCCGGCGCGCAGGTAGTACTGGCGAACGAGACCGTTGAAGTTGATCGGCGCCGCGGTGCCGGCATAGGCCTGGTAGTCGGTGACCTCGGGCTGCCGCGCCAGGTGCGCGCCGATCTCGCGCAGCACCGCCGCCGTGCGCTCCACCGGCGTGCCGGCGGGCATGTCCACCACCACCTGGAACTCCGACTTGTTGTCGAAGGGCAGCATCTTCAGCACCACGAGGCCAGCCACCGGCAGCACGAGCGACAGCGCGATCAGCGCCGCCACCGCCACGCCCAGCAGCGCGCGGCTGCGGCGGCCGCGGCGCGGGTCGAGCAGCGGGCGGAAGATGCGCGCGAAGAGGCGCTCGAAGAACGGGCCCAGGCGCGAGGGCGCGGCGTGGTTGTCGCCATGACCGCCGTGCTTCAGCCACAGCCGCGCCAGCCACGGCGTGACGACGAAGGCCACGGCCAGCGACAGCAGCATGCCGAGGCTCGCGTTGATCGGGATCGGGCCCATGTACGGCCCCATCAGCCCGCTGACGAAAGCCATCGGCAACAGCGCCGCGATGACGGTGAACGTGGCGAGGATCGTCGGCCCGCCGACTTCGTCCACCGCCACCGGAATCAGCTCGACGAGCGGCTTGCCCGGATCGAGCGCCATGTGGCGGTGGATGTTCTCGACGACGACGATCGCGTCGTCGACGAGGATGCCGATCGAGAAGATCAGCGCGAAGAGCGACACGCGGTTGAGCGTGAAGCCCCAGGCCCACGAAGCGAAGAGCGTCAGCGCCAGCGTCAGGATCACCGCGGCGCCGACGATGGCCGCCTCGCGCCGGCCGAGCGCCACGAACACCAGCGCCACCACCGAGGCGGTGGCGAAGAGCAGCTTGCGGATGAGCTGCATCGCCTTGTCGTTGGCGGTGGCGCCGTAGTTGCGCGTCGTGGTGACTTGAACGTCGTGCGGGATGAGCGTGTTGCGCAGCACCTCGACGCGCCGAATCACCGCCTCGGCCACGGCGATGGCGTTCTCGCCCGGCTTCTTGGTGATGCTGATCGTCACGGCCGGGTACTCGGCGCCGGCCTGCGGGCCCGCGGCGTCGCCGGGCTTGTCGCCGGCCTTGGCCGCGGCACTGCCGGCGCCGATGCCGTGCCACACATAACGCTGCGGCGGCAGGGGGCCGTCGACGACGCTGGCCACGTCGTGCAGGAACACCGGGCGGCCGTTGCGCACGCCGACGACGAGGTCGCCCACGTCGCGCGCGTCGCGCAGGTAGGGCCCCGCCTCGACGGCGACGGCGCGGTCGCCGCCGAGCAGCGTGCCCACCGGCGCGCCGAGGTTGGCCGATTGCAGCGCCTGGCGCAGGTCGCTCACGGTGACGCCGGTGCCCGCCAGGCGCGCCGGGTCCACTTCCACGCGCACCGCGCGGCCGGGCCGCCGATGGTGGCCACTTCGCGCGTGCCGGGCACGCGCTTCAGCTCGGATTCGAGCGTGTGCGCCACGCGCTCGAGATCGAAGGCGCTGCCTTGCGCGTCGTTGGCGAACAGCGTCAGCGTGACGATCGGAACGTCGTCGATGCCCTTGGGCTTGATGATCGGCTCGCCGACGCCCAGGCCCGCGGGCAGCCAGTCGGCGTTGGCGTTCACCGTGTCGTAGAGGCGCACCAGCGCCTCGATGCGCGGCACGCCGACCTTGAACTGCACGGTGACGATGGCCACGCCCGGGCGCGCGACGCTCGTCACGTGCTCGATGCCGGCGATCTGCGCCAGCACCTGCTCGGCCGGCTGCGCCACCATCTGCTCCACGTCGCGCACCGCGGCGCCGGGGAACGGGATGATGACGTTGGCCATCGTCACGTCGATCTGCGGCTCTTCCTCGCGCGGCGTCACGAACACGGCGAAGGCGCCGAGCAGCAACGCCAATAGCGCCAGCAGCGGCGTCAGGTGCGCGCCCTGGAAGAAGCGCGCGATGCGGCCGGAGATTCCCAGAACGCTTTGCTTGGCGAGCGTGCTTTCCGGTACGAGCGGCTCGGCGGGACTATCAGACATGGGTGCGGGAACCTCGGCCTTCAGCTCTTCAGCGCCCGATCAGCCGCGTGATGCCCAAGGCGTGCATCACCGTCTTCTCGTAGAACGGCTCGGAGTGGCCGGTCTTCATCTTGTAGAGGAAGTACTTCTCGAAGGCGATCTTCGCCAGGTGCACCCACTTGCCCTTCTTGAACCAGTTGACGTTGCGCGGCGGCAGCTGCGGCAGCGCCACGAACGCGGCGCCGGTGTCGCCCATGTCGGCGAGGCACACCGCATTCCACGTCGCCTTGGCGGTGGCGGGGCGGCCGTCGAGCTCGGCGGCGATGTTCTCGACGATGGCCGAGACCATCGACTCGATCATGTAGCCGGTCTTCGGCGCGCCGGTGGCCACCGGAGTCGCTTCCACCGGCGGGATGGCGACGCACACGCCGGCGGCGAAGATGTTGGGGTACTTCTTGCTGCGCTGATGCTCGTCGATGAGCACGAAGCCGCGCGGGTTGCACAGGCCTTCGACGCCGGCCACCGCATCGACGCCCTTGAACGCCGGCAGCATCATGCTGTACTTGAACGGCAGCTCGTGCTCGCGCTTGACCTGGCCCATGTCGTCGAGCTCGGTGACGAACATCTTGCCGGCTTCGACCTTGGTGACGCGGGCGTTGCAGATCCACTTCACGTCGTGGTTGCGCAGCTCGCTCTCGAGCATGGTCTTGGAGTCGCCGACGCCGCCCAGGCCCAGGTGGCCGATGTAGGGCTCGGCGGTGACGAAGGTGATGGGCACCTTGTGGCGCAGGCGCTTCTTCTGCAGGTCGCGGCTGAAGATGAAGGTGAACTCGTAGGCCGGCCCGAAACACGAGGCACCGGGCAGCGCGCCGATGATCGCGGGGCCGGGGTCGGCGACGAAGCGCTCGTAGACCTCGAGCGCCTGCTGCGCGTGGTCGGTGGTGCAGATCGACTGCGTGTGCCCGGCGAGCGGCCCGGTGCCCGGCACTTCCTCGAACGCCAGCCGCGGCCCGGTGGCGATGACGAGGTAGTCGTAGGGCACGCGCTGGCCGTCGATGAGTTCGACGGTCTGGCCGGCGGCGTCGATGCGCGCGGCGGCCTTGGCGATGAAGTCGATGCCCTTCTTCGCCAGCGCCGGGGCGATGGGCAGCGTGATGCTCTCGCGGTTGCGCCAGCCCACCGCGAGCCACGGGTTCGAGGGCACGAACTGGAAGCGGTCGAGCGCGTTGATGACGGTGACCTTGTGTCCGGGGCGCAGTGCGGCGCGCAACTCGAAGGCGGCGGGCATGCCACCGAGACCGGCACCGAGGACGACGACGTTGGCCATGGCTTGTCTCCTTGTCCTGAAATGTCCAGAAGGTTGCGGAACGGGGTTGCGGAGCGGGTTGCGGGATCCTGATCGCGGACAGCGTGATCGCGGGCAGTGATCGCGAGAAGTGATCGCCGGTAAGGGTGACGCGGGAACTCGTCGGCCTTCAGCGCACGCGCGCGGCGGCTTGCGGGTCGAGGGCCACGCGCTCGCCGGCAGCGACGCCGGACAGCACTTCGACGAACTCGCGGCCGCCGCCATCGGGGCCACCGGCACCGACGGCGCGCGCGAGCCGCACCTGGCGCAGCAGCGGGCGGCCGTTGGTGTCGAGCACGTAGACGGCGGTGAGTTCGGCGCGGCGAACGATGGCGCGCGCCGGCACGGCGAGGCGCGGTGCGTCGGCGGCGCCGCTCGTTGCAGCATTGGAAGTCGATGCGGCAGCGCGACTGGGCAACCACACGCGCGCGAACATGCCCGGCACCGCGGCGGTACCGGCGGGCAGTTCGAGCCTGAGCGTGACCGTGTGCGTGGCCGGGTCGGCGGCAGGCAACGCCTGCCAGCGCAGCGGCGTGATGCGCTCGGGCGCGACGCCGGCGATCTCGGCCAGCGGCGTTGCTGATGCAGCGGCCCCACCGGTTGCGCTGGTCGCGCCAGCAAGCGCGGCGCCGCGCTTTGCGGCACGGCGCTCACGCGCAGCGCCGCGGGGTCGTACAGCGTCACGAGCGCGCGGCCGGGCATCGCCATGTCGCCCAGCACCACCGGCACATCCGAGACGACGCCGTCGTACGGTGCGCGCACGATGTAGAAGCCGGACTCGGTGCGCGCCGCGCCCGCGGCGGCCACCTGCGCCGCGGCCTGCGCCTGCGCCGACTCGAACTGCGCCTTGGCGCGGTCGAGCGCGGCGGCGCTGATGTAGTTCTGCGCGTGCAGCCGCTGCTGGCGCTGGTATTCGCCGGCGGCGGCGTCGAGCATCGCGCGCGCGGCGAGCACCTGCGCTGCCGCGGCGCCGGCCTGCTGCTCGGCGGCGCGCGCGTCCAGGCGCATCAGCACCTGGCCGGCCTTGACGCGGTCGCCGGCCTTCACCGCCAGCACCACCACGGCACCGGGCACCTGCGCCGCGAGCACCGTCTGGCGCACCGCTTCGACGACGCCGTCGAATACCGCCGCCTCGTTGGCGACGCCGGCGGTGACGGTGACGCTGGCCAGCGCGGGCGCGGCCGCGTCGCCGGCGGCGTTGGCGCCTGTGCCCGCGTTTGCGTTTGCGCTTGCCCCGGCCTTGCCGGGCAGCGACACCGCGAAGGCGGCAAGCGCTGCCGCCACGGCCACGGCGAGCCCCGCGGCGAACGTGGTGCGTGTGGTGCGGGCGTTGCGGGGCGCTTCAGGCGTCAGGCGGGACGGCAGCATCGGTCTTGTTCGGCTCAAGGGGGTCAAGGGGTGAGGAACGGGTGAAGCGGGCGAAGAGCGCGACCTAAGGGGGGTGACGGCGATTCGATCGTTGGGTTATTATTTAACTACACAAGCAAATAGTCAATCAAGAACTTGAGCAAGCACGACGACGCCTGCCTAGAATGCGCCGCACGCGCCGCGGCCGGCCCGGCCACGGCGCCGGAGCGTCGGCGGGGGCGCCGCGCTGACGTTTCTGCGCCCGTTTCCGCACCCACGCCCGTTCCCGCTCCCCTTCTCACAACCACCGCCTGCCCCACGATGGAAGGTCTCCCGCCCGAAGCGCTGGCGCAAGTGGCTTCGTACTTCCAGGCGCTGTCGGAGCCGACGCGCCTGCAGCTCCTCAACCAGCTGCGCCGCGGCGAACGCAACGTCGGCGAGCTGGCACAGGCCTGCGCCTGTACCTCGGCCAACGCGTCGCGCCACCTGGCCACGCTGATGCAGCACGGCCTCGTGCAGCGCGAAGCACGCGGCACGGCGGTGTACTACCGCATCGCCGACGACTCGGTCTACGCGCTGTGCGACCTGGTGTGCGGCAGCATCGCGCGCCAGATCGAGCGCAAGGCCGACGACCGCAGGGCGTTCCTGCGCGCGCGTCCTGCTCCCAAGCCGCGCACGCGGGCGGCGTAGAGAAGCCGCACGGCGAGCGGCGCGATCTCAAGCTTCTGTGGCTTCGTCACCTGGCTTGAACCCCCTTGGGGGGGCGGGCCGGGCTGACCCGGCCCTGGGGGCGCTCACAACGCCGCCTTCATCGCGCGAGCTTGCGCAGGACGCCTGCGGGGTCGTACACGCGCAGTTGCGTCGCGCTGCGGCGGGCCGGCGCGTAGACGACCAGATTGATGCCGCCCGGCCGCGCCTGCGATGGGAACAGCAGCCCGTCCATGCCGGCGGCGACCACGTCGTCGGCCATGTACCAGGTGGGTGGTTCGACGGCGCGGCCGAACCACTCGGCGCGCCAGTCGGCGGCAAGTCGGCCACAGCGCGGGCCAGCGCGCGGCGTCGAAGCCTTCGCTCAGGTCGGCCACGCGCATGCCATTGACGAAGAAGGTGCAGATCGTGCCCGGCGGCAGCCAGGGGTTGTCCTGCCGGTACTCGGCGAGCGCGGTGGCTTCATCGGCCGAAAGGTACAGCGCTTCCTGCCCCGGGCGGTTGAAGCGACCGCCCTTCCGCGCTGCGCCTTGGCCCGACAGCGGCATGCCGGCGAAGGCCGGCGAGATCACTCGGTAGAAGGCGCGGTCGCTGCCGGCTTCACCGAGCGTGGCGGGGATCATCCGGCTGCACCGCCGGCCAGCGATTCGAGATAGGCCACGAGCGCATCGGCCCGCCCTTCCTGCACCAGCGTGTCGGCCGTCTTGTAGCCGAAGGCGCGCAGCGGCTCGTTGCGCAGCAGGAAGGCGGCGCGCTTCTCGTCGCCGGTGAGTTCGGTGGCGGCAGCCAGCGCGCGCATCATGTCTTGCAGATACTTCTGCAGCTGCGGCGCCTGCGGCCGCGCGGTGGGCGTATTGCGATGCACGTGCGCGCGCTCGGCCAGTTCCTGCACGCGAAAGCCGAACAGCTCGCCCACGCGCGCCGGCGAGAGATAGGCCGTGTCGGGCTCGCGGTAGCGCTCGACGAGCAACGCCTGCGCAGGGGCATTCATCGCTCGACTCCGGTTAGCTCGCATGCACTCATTTTGCACTCGAAATGAACTTGTGGCAACGACCCGGAGGCCCACGGCGTGCTGACTCATATCGGAACGTCAAGCGTCGCTGGGTTCGCTCGCCGGTCCCGCCACTTCGGGGTGCGCGCCGATGACGTCGGCGCGGCGCAGCTCGGCGATCTCCGCTTCCGAATAACCCAGCTCGCGCAGCAGCGCGCCCGTGTGCTGGCCGAGCGACGGCGGCGGCGCTCGCAGGCCCAGCCGCCGGCCGTCCAGCGCCAGCGGCAGCAGCGCCGTGCGCGTGCTCACCGCGCGGCCGGCGCCGCTGGCGTCGGCCGGCAGCGTCACCGGCGCCAGGCCGCCGGTGGCCAGCAGGTGCGGGTCGTCGAGCAGGTCCTCGGGCCGGGTGATCGGCGCATACGGCAGGCCGATCTTCTCGAAGCGCGCGCCGAGTTCGGCGGCACCGAAGGCGGCGAAGCGCTCGCGCAGGATCGGCAGCATCCAGTCGCGCGCTTGCACGCGGGCGTTGTTGGTTGCGAGGCGCGCGTCGGCCTTGAGATCGGCGAAGCCGAACTCGCTGCACAGCAGCGCCCATTGCGTGTCGCTGACGGCGGCGAGGAAGATCTGCTCGCCGTGCTTGACGGTGAACACGTCGTACACGGCCCAGGCGCTGATGCGGCTGGGCATCGGCGCGGCGGGCTTGCCGCTGACGGCGAACTGCGTCATGTGCTGCGCGACGAGGAACACGTTGTTCTCGAAGAGCGCGCTTTGCACTTCCTGGCCGCGGCCGCTGCGCTCGCGCGCGCGCAGCGCCGCCAGCACGCCGATGGCGCCGAACATGCCGCCCATGATGTCGTTGACGCTCGTGCCCGCGCGCAGCGGCCGCCCTTCGGGGCCGGTCATGTAGGCGAGGCCGCCCATCATCTGCACCACCTCGTCCAGCGCCGTGCGGTGCTCGTAGGGCCCGGGCAGGAAGCCCTTGTGCGAGACGTAGACGAGGCGCGGATTCAGGCGCGACAAAGCCGCGTAGCCGAAGCCGAGTTTGTCCATCGTGCCGGCCTTGAAGTTCTCGCTGAACACGTCGGCGCGTGCGAGCAGGCGCAGCACGATCTCGCGTCCGCGCGGGTGCTTCACGTCGACGGCGAGGCTCAGCTTGTTGCGGTTGAAGGTGCCGAAGAAGCCGGCGCCCGAGCCGAGCAGCCGCCGCGTGCTGTCGCCGCCGAGCGGCTCGACCTTGATCACCTCGGCGCCGAGGTCGGCGAGGATGAGCCCGCAGGTCGGCCCCATCACCATGTGCGTGAACTCGACGACGCGCAGGCCGGCCAGGGGCAGGACAGCGGCGTCGGTGGCGTCGGTGGCGCCGGTCGCGTCGGCGGCGTCGTTCAGGTCGGCGCCGGTCATGGTTGCCTCGTCGCTGCAGCGTCCTCGGGTCGGCCCGCATAGGCGAAGCCCTTGGGCAGGCCGGCTTCGGGCGTCATGCCGTAGACCGGTTCGCCGGGCAGCCCCGCCTGCAATGCCGCGCGCGCCGCGATGAGCCGTTCGAGATCGACGCCGGTGCGAACACCCATCGCCTCGAACATGAAGACGAGGTCTTCGGTGACGACGTTGCCAGAAGCGCCCGGCGCATAGGGGCAGCCGCCGAGGCCGCCTTGCGAGCTGTCGAAGGTGCGCACGCCCACGTCCCAGGCGGCGAGGCAGTTGGCGAGCCCGAGGCCGCGCGTGTTGTGCATGTGCGCCGCGCCGGCGCGCGGGCCGATCGCGGCGCGCACGCGCTCGAAGAGCCGCCGCACCTGCGCCGGGTTGGCCATGCCGGTGGTGTCCGAGAGACCGATCGAATCGGCGCCGGCCTCGGCCAGCGCCACGGCCAGGCGCACGACATCGTCTTCGGGCACGGCGCCCTGCAGCGTGCAGCCGAAGGCGGTGGAGACGCCGGCTTCCACCTGCACCTGCGGCGCGCGCTCGTCGCGCAGCGCGATGACCTCGCGCACCTCCTGCACCATCTGCTCGCGCGTCTTGCGCACGTTGGCCAGCGAGTGCGCCTCGCTCGCCGAGACCGGCAGCGTCAGCGTGTGCACGCCGTCGGCGAACGCCGCCTCGGCGCCGCGCCGGTTGGGCACGAGCGCCA
Source organism: Rubrivivax sp. (assembly GCA_046348035.1). Lineage (GTDB taxonomy): Bacteria > Pseudomonadota > Gammaproteobacteria > Burkholderiales > Burkholderiaceae_C > Rubrivivax. The sequence continues at coordinate 70,241 of JAXMEZ010000011.1, forward strand.
TCACGGTGAGGCCGGGCTTCGTGAGCGCATGGCGCACGACTTCGCTCACGTCGGCCATCTGCGGCAGCAGCTTCGCGGGGACGTAGGAGCCGACTTCGATCTCGCGCAGGCCGGCGGCGAAGAGGGCGTCGATCCACGCCAGCTTGCGCGCCGTGGGCATCGTCGCCTTGACGCTTTGCAGCCCGTCGCGAGGGCCGACCTCGCTGATGAGGACGTCGGTGTCCATCGGGTTCGTGTTCGCTCGTTGCGGCTCGTTGCGGCTCGTTGCGTGAGGGCTGATCGTAGGCCGCGCCCGTATCGCGATGTGGCAATCGGGGCACGATCGGCTGGATCCCTGCCAGCCGGCGGCCGCATCTGCCTCAATGGCGTGATTCGCCACGCCGAAGCCCGCGCCGCGGGACGGGTGGAGCGGCTCGGCCGCAGCCCCGCGGTTACGATCGGCGCACGCCTCGCGCAACGTTCGCGCGGCCCTCGCGCCCTAGATGCCCCCTCGACAGCGCCCTCGATCCATCCCCTGATTCCTGCCCCCTCATTTCGACCGCCATGCAAGGAGAAGCCGGCACCGCCAACCCCGCAGCCGAGGCGGCCGCCGAGAGCCTGCGGCCGCTCGCGTCCGGTGCACGTTCGGGTGGCCGTTCGTGGCGGCCGGCGCCTTCGATCCAGCTCACCGTGGCCGGCCACGGCGTTGCCGCGGCGGCGGCCGTGGTCGACCCGCTGCTGTGGCCGTGGGCGCTGGGCGCGGTGGCTGCGAGCCACGCGTGGCTCTGGCGGGCGGGCTGACGCCAGGGCTCGAGCATCCTCGGCCCGAACCTCGTGCGCTGCCTGCCGCCGCGGTGGCGCGGCGCCAGGTGGCGCTGACCTTCGACGACGGGCCCGACGCCGAGACGACGCCGCGCGTGCTCGACCTGCTCGACGCAGCCGGCGTGCGCGCCACGTTCTTCTGCATCGGCCGCCGCGCGCGAGCTGCCGGTGCTGGTGCGCGAGATCGCCGCGCGCGGCCACGCGGTGGAGAACCACGGTGACTCGCACTCGCGCGCCACGGCGATGTTCGGCTACGCGCGGCTGCGCGACGACATCGCGGCGGCGCAGGAGACGCTCGCTGAACTCAGCGGCCGGCGGCCGCGCTACTTCCGGCCGCTGGGGGGCTTTCGCAACCCGTGGCTCGACCCAATCCTGCACGGCCTCGACCTGCGCCAGGCGTGCTGGACGCGGCGCGGCCTCGACTCGGTGCGCAGCAACCCGCAGGCGGTGTTGCGCCGCCTGGCGCGGCGGCTGGCCGCCGGCGACATCCTGCTGCTGCACGACGGCGACGCGGCGCGCACCGCCGCGGGCAACCCGGTCTCGGTGGAAGTGCTGCCGCCGCTGCTGGCAGCGCTGCGCGCGGCCGGCTTGCAGGCGGTGACACTGCCCGAAGCGGCCGCGTAGAAGCGCCGGCGGTGCGCAGCCCCGCCGCTTCGGCGCGCGCTGCGCTTGCAGTCCCAGCGGTACCAGCGGTACCAGCGAAACGAGGGGCGTGAATCACGCCGGCGCGGTATCGTCGCGCGCGCGTCGCGGCCATGCCGAATGGCCGACACGCTCGCAGGCCCAAGGCCCCCAGGTCGGCCGCCCGCACAGAACATCGAGAGCGCGCTCCAACGAGAGCGCGTCCGGCGCACAGGATTCGGCGCACAGGAGACAGCCCATGCGTGTCACGCTCGTCCACCCGGCGGGGTTCAACTTCATGCCGGGCCAGCCCGACTTCGCGATGCTGGCCAACCGCATGGCGCCGGTGGGCATCATGCAGCTGGCGAGCTGGCTGGAGAAGCACGGCCACCCGACGCAGCTGCACGACTGCCTCGGCCCGCACTCGCCGCCGGGCATCGAGGCCAACGCCGAGATCGTGCTCGCCACCGAGCCCGAACTCGTCGGCTTCTCGGCCACGACGTCCAGCTTCATGGACGCGGTGGACATGGCCGAGCACATCAAGCGCAAGCGCCCGCACGTCAAGGTCGTCGTCGGCAACGTGCACGTCTCTTCGCTCGGCACGCCGGTGCTCGACCACTTCCCGGAGATCGACTACCTCGTCATCGGCGAAGGCGAAGGCGCGCTGCTCGACCTGTGCGAAGGCAAGGCGCTTTCGGACATCGGCAACCTGTGCTGGCGCGATGCATCGGGCCGCGCCATCTTCAACGAGCGCCGCAGCCGCATCATCGAGCTGGACGAGCTGCCGTTCCCGGCCTACGAGAAGCTGCGCGGCTTCCCGCGCGACTATCACATGCCGCTGTTCACCTACGAGTTGCGCTACGGCGCGACGATGGTGGGCTCGCGCGGCTGCCCCTACACGTGCTCGTTCTGCGACCGCACGGTGTTCGAGCGCTTGTACAAGACGAATTCGCCCGAGTACACGGTCGAGCACATGAAGTACTTGCGCGACAGGTTCGACGTGCACCACATCAACTTCTACGACGACCTGTTCACCGCCAGCAAGAAGCGCGTCGAGGGACTCACTGAACTGCTGATCACGAAGCCGCTTCGCATGCAGTTCAACTGCGCCATCCGCGCCGGGCACACGTCACCCGAGATGCTGCGGCGGCTGAAGCAGGCCGGGGCGCTGATGGTGTCGCTGGGCATCGAGTCGGCCGACCCGCAGATGATGCTGCGCCACAAGGCCGGCGTGACGCTCGACCAGGTGCGCCAGACGGTGCGCGACATCCACGCCGCGGGGTTGCGCGCCAAGGGCTTGTTCATCTTCGGCATGCCCGGCGAGACCGAGCAGACGTTCCGCACCACGAGCGACTTCATCCTCGAACTCGGTCTCGACGAGATGAACATGACCAAGTTCGCGCCGCTGCACGGAGCGCCGATCTGGGAGGAATGCCTCTCCGGCGAGTCGGGCACCTTCGACGAGGACTGGCGGCTGATGAACTGCCTCAACTTCGTCTACAAGCCGCACGCCTTCGCCACGCGCGAGGAGATGGACGCGCTCTACAACTGGCACGTCATGCGCTTCTACAACGGCCGCCAGTACCACCGGAAGTTCGCGCGGCGCCTGTGGCAGCACCGCTGGAGCCTGTGGCACCTGGCCAAGCATGTGCCGCAGACGGTGAAGGCGATGCGCTACTTCAAGAAGAACAAGGACGAGCTGGAGCGCATCAAGCGCGAGTTCAAGCGCCACCCGCGCCAGCCGGTGGGGCTGATGCCGGTGCTGAGCCCCGAGATCGCCGCCGACAACATCGCCGCCATGCAGCGCGACGGCCGCCACGAGCCGGTGAACGTGAAGCCGGTGAAGATGACGTGGGCGCGCTCGCCGCTGGCCGAGAACGCGGAGGCGCGGCCGGCGCCGTGAGCCGCTCACGGCCAGGCCAATCCGGCAGAAGCGCCGGGGGCATCGTTTGCGCGGCCAGGGCCCGGGCCGGACAATGAGCGCACCATGATCGCTCGTGCCGCACGCCGCACCACCACCGCGCTGACCACGCCGCGCGCGGATCGGGCGTGTGCGGCCGCGCGGTCGGCGCAGGGCCTCGGCCTGTGGCCCTGCCCGCCGGCCGCAGATTCCACGGCCCGGCGATGACCCTTCCTCTCCAGAGATAGCGCAACTCCTTCATCGCCGGGCCTGCAACGGACAAGCCCGCGCGTTGCGACGGCCCGCGCCTGCCGCGGCGGCCGTCCTCTCGAAGGATGCGTCGTGAAAGACATCGTTTTCCAGGAGCGCCTGCTCCCCGGCGCCGACATCACCTGCCTGCGTGCGCTGGCCGCAGCCGACGGCCTGCCGCCGGAACTGGCCGAGGCCCTCGAGACCCACGAGCGCGTGCCGCCCGGCCCGCTGCCCGCTGACCTCGTCACGCTGTGGTCGGAGGCCGAACTGCGCGACCCGGCCACCGGCCGGCGGCAGCGCATCAAGCTGTGCGAGCCGGCGGCTTCGAACCCGGCACTCGGTTTCGTCTCGGTGCTGTCGCCGCTCGGCGCGGCGCTGCTCGGTTTGCGCGAGGGCATGGTGGCGCGCTGGCCGCTGCCGCTGGGCGGCGAGCGCGAGGCGGTCATCGAGCGGGTGACGTTCCAACCCCTCGCGCACGGCCCGGCAGAAGGGCCCGCGGCGGTTGCCGGCAGCGCGGCCTGAACGGGCGATGGAGGAAGCGATGCACGTCCAATCCGTCCTCGCATGGACCGACGGCAGCGTCGCCGGCGACAGCGCCGTCGACCGTGCCGCGGAGGTGGCCGCTGGCGCCGGGGCCGCGCTGACCGTGGCGCCGGCGCCGTTCACCCGCGGCACGCTGCGGCAGCGCTTGCTGCCGCGCCTGGCGCGGCGCGTGCGCCAGCTCGCGCGCCAATACGGCGTGCCGTTTCCCCCGCCGGCGCCCGGCCCCGCTTCATGGAGCGAAGCGCGGGCCATGGCCGCGGCAGCGGACCTCGTCGTGCTGCCGGCGCCGTGGCGCAGCGGCTGGTCGCGGCTGTGGCGGCCCGGCCTGCTCGACCGGCTGCTGCGCCACACCGACAGCCCGCTGCTGGTCGTGCGCCAGCCTTCGTCGTTGGCCTGGGGGCGGGCGACTGCCGCGGTGGACCTCTCGTCGCGCTCTTCGCTGCTGCTCGCTTTCGCCGCCGGCCTGCGCACGGGAGCGCGCTTCGAGTTGCTGCACGTGTTGCCCGAGGCGCCGCCACGGCGCGCGCGCAGCGGCAGCGGCAGCGGCAGCGGCGTGGCGACGACGGACTTCGCGATCCGGCGCCCGCTTCTCGCGCGCGCGCCGGCCTCGGCCGCTGCCACCGGCCTGGAACACCTGGTGTCGCTGGCGCAGGCGAGCGGCTTGCCGGCGCGGCCGCTGCTGGTGCATGGCCGGCGCGGCGGGCCCGGCGGTGCGCGAGAGGCGATCCTCGAGCGCCAGCAGGAGAGCCAGGCGCGGTTGCTGATGCTGGGCCACGCTCGCCGCCCGAGCGTTGGCGGCGCGGTGCTGGGCAGCATCGCTTCGGCCGTGGCGCACCGCGCGGCGTGCGACGTGCTGGTGGTGCCCGACGCCTGGCTCGACCGCTGGGCGGGTGTCGCGGCGCCGGTCGCAACGGCAGCGTCCGAAGGCTTCGCTCCGTCGCGGGCGGCCATGGCGGCCGGGCGCTGAACGCTCAGTGCCCCGCGGCCACCACCGAGAAGCTGCCGTCGCCCAAACGCAGGCCGAGCGAATCGCCAACCTGCCAGCGCCGCTGCACGTCGGGCGAGACGACGAAGATCTCGCCGAGTTCGGTGGCCACGGTCAGCTCGATGAAGCTGCCGAGGTAGGCGTGCTTGACGAGGCGGCCGGCCAGTGCCTCGGCCACGGGCGGCACCACCTGCCACGCCTCGGGCCGCACGGCCACCTTCACGGGACCTGCGGGCACCACGCGCCGCGAGGCCACGCTGAGCGGGCCCAGGCGCACGCTGCGGCCGTCGGCCTCAGCGACGCCTTCGAAGAGCATCGCCTCGCCCATGAAGCCGGCGACGAAGGCGCTCTCGGGCTCTTCGTACATCTGGCGCGGCGTGCCGACCTGCGCGATGAGGCCGGTGTCCATGACGACGATCTGGTCGCTCACCGCGAGCGCTTCGCTCTGGTCGTGCGTGACGTAGGCGACCGTGAGGCCCAGGCGCTGCTGCAGCGCGCGGATCTCCTCGCGCATGCTGCGGCGCAGCCGCGCGTCGAGGTTCGACAGCGGCTCGTCGAAGAGCATCACGCTCGGCTCCAGCACGAGCGAGCGCGCCACGGCCACGCGCTGCTGCTGGCCGCCGGAGAGTTCGCTCGGGCTGCGCTCGTCGTAGCCGGTGAGGCCGACGCTTTCCATCGCGCGGCGGGCGCGCCGCGCCGCTTCCTCCTTGGACACGCCGCTGACGACGAGGCCGTAGCTGACGTTGCCGATCACGCTCATGTGCGGGAACAGCGCGTAGCTCTGGAACACCATGCTGACGTTGCGCTCGGCGGGGCCGAGCGTGGTGACGTCGGCGCCGTCGATGAGGATGCGGCCGCCGCTGGGCGCATCGAGGCCGGCGATCATGCGCAGCAGCGTCGTCTTGCCGCAGCCGCTGGGGCCGAGGATCGTCGTCAGCGTGCCCTTGGGCACGACGAGGTCGATGCCGCGCACGACGAGCGGCGCGTCGAGGCCGCCGTAGCGCTTCTCGACGCGCCTCAGTTCGATGCCCGGGCGGACCGCGGCGCCTTGTGTCGCCGGCGCGGCTTCGTCGGCGTCGGCAAGATCGAGCGAAGCGTCGCGCGGCAGGTTCATCGGCTGTCGTCCCTCACGTCCCTCGCGTGCGTCACGGCACTCGCGTCCATCACGCCGCTCACGTCCATCACGGCGCTCGCGTTGCTCGTGCCCGCTACAGCGGCTTCTTCAGCCAGTGCCCCAGCTCGCCGATGATGCCGCGCCGGAAGGCGAGCACGCAGACGACGAAGATGACGCCCTGCACGACGGTGACCCAGGCACCGAGCTGCGCGAGGTAGTTCTGCATCGTCACGATGACGGCGGCGCCGACGACGGGGCCGAACACGGTGCCGAGACCGCCGAGCAGGGTCATCAGCACCACTTCGCCCGACATCGACCAGTGCACGTCGGTGAGCGAGGCGAGCTGGAACACGAGCGCCTTCGTCGCGCCGGCCAGGCCCGCCAGCGTGGCCGAGAGGACGAAGGCGAGGTGCTTGTAGCGGTCGGTGTCGTAGCCGAGCGAGATGGCGCGCGGCTCGTTCTCGCGGATCGCCTTCAGCACCTGGCCGAACGGCGAATGGATCGTGCGGTAGACGAGCGCGAAGCCGGCGAGGAAGACGAAGGCGACGAGCGCGTACATCGCCAGCGGCTGCGTCAAGTCCACCAGGCCGAAGAGCTTGCCGCGCGGCACGGCCTGGATGCCGTCTTCGCCGCCGGTGAACTTCGCCTGCAGGCAGAAGAAGAACACCATCTGCGCCAGCGCCAGCGTGATCATCGCGAAGTAGATGCCCTGGCGGCGGATGGCGAGCCAGCCGGTCACCACGCCCAGCAAAGCCGCGCAGGCGGTGCCGAAGAGGATGGCCAGCTCCGGCGTGAGGCCCCACACCTTGGCCGCGTGCGCCGAGGCGTAGCCGGCGCCGCCGAGGAACATCGCGTGCCCGAACGACAGCAGGCCCGAGAAGCCGATCAGCAGGTTGAAGGCGCACGCGAAGAGCGCGAAGCACATCACCTTCATCATGAACACGGGGTAGATGAAGGCGGGCGCGACGGCGATGAAGGCGACCATTACCGCGAAGGCGAGGCGGTGCACGCGCCATTCGTCGCGGCGCGCGGTCTCGCTGGCGGGCGTGGTGGGCAGCACGGCGCTCATGGCTTCACTTCTGCTGGCCGAAGAGGCCGGCCGGCCGCACGAGCAGCACGATGCCCATGATGATGAAGATGACGGTGTTGCTCGCCTCGGGGTAGAAGACCTTCGTCAGGCCTTCGATGAGCCCGAGGCCGAAGCCGGTGACGATGGCGCCGGCGATCGAGCCCATGCCGCCGATGACCACCACCGCGAAGACGACGATGATGAGGTCGGAGCCCATCTGCGGGCTCACCTGGTACACGGGCGCGGCCATCACGCCGGCCAGCGCCGCCAGCGCGACGCCGAAGCCGTAGGTGAGCGTGACCATGCGCGGCACGTTGATGCCGAAGCTCTGCACCAGCACCGGGTTCTCGGTGGCGGCGCGCAGGTAGGCGCCGAGCTTCGTGCGCTCGATGACGAACCACGTGCCCAGGCACACCACTGCCGAGGCGCCGATGATCCAGGCGCGGTAGTTCGGCAGGAACATGAAGCCGAGGTTGCGCCCGCCGGTGAGCTGTTCGGGAATGGCGTAGGGCTGGCCCGACGAGCCGTAGATGTTGCGGAACACGCCCTGGATGATGAGCGCCAGGCCGAAGGTGAGCAGCAGCCCGTACAGGTGGTCGAGCTTGTACAGCCGCGCCAGCATCAGCCGCTCGATGACGATGCCGGTGGCGCCGACGATCGGCGGCACGAGCACCAGCGACCACCAGTAGTTCAGCCCCGCCCAGTTCAGCAGCAGGTAGGCCACGAACGCGCCCAGCATGTACTGCGCGCCGTGCGTGAAGTTGATGATGTTCAGCAGGCCGAAGATGACCGCCAGCCCCAGCGACAACAGGGCGTAGAACGAGCCGTTGATGAGGCCGATCAGCAGCTGGCCGAACAAGGCCTGCGTCGGGACGCCGAAGATTTCGGTCACGCGGCGTCTCCGATCACAAGCCCTGCCAGCATCGCTACCCGCCGCCTACTTCACCAGCGGGCATTCACCGTCCTTGAGCGGGCGGAACGCCTGATCGGCCGGGATGGTGGCGCGGACCTTGTAGTAGTCGTACGGGCCCTTGCTCTCGTTGGGCTTCTTCACCTCGAACAGGTACGCCGGGTGCAGCTTGCGGCCGTCGGCGCGGACGGTGCCCTTGCCGAACAGCGGGTCGTCGGTGGGCAGCGCCTTCATCTGCGCCACCGCCTTCGTGCCGTCGTCGGTCTTGGCCGCTTCCACCGCCTTCAGGTAGTGCAGCACGACGGCGTACACGCCGGCGTGGTCCGAGGAGGGGTACTTGCCGCCGTTGGCCGCGGCGAAACGCTTGCTCCACGCGCGCGTGCTGTCGTTCAGGTCCCAGTAGAAGGTCTCCGTGAAGATCAGGCCCTGCGCCGTGGCCAGCCCCAGGCCATGCACGTCGGGCAGGAACACCAGCAGGCCGGCGAGGTTCTGCCCGCCCTTGGTGATGCCGAACTCGGCCGCCTGCTTGATCGAGTTGATGGTGTCGCCGCCGGCGTTGGCCAGCCCGATGACCTTCGCCTTCGAAGCCTGCGCCTGCAGCAGGAACGAGCTGAAGTCGGTGCCCGGGAACGGATGCCGCACCTTGCCCAGCACCTTGCCGCCGTTCTTCAGCACCACGGCCTCGGTGTCGCGCTCCAGCGCGTGGCCGAAGGCGTAGTCGGCGGTGAGGAAGAACCAGCTGTCGCCGCCGGTCTTGACGATGGCGCTGCCGGTGCCGTTGGCCAGCATCCACGTGTCGTACAGCCAATGCACCGTGTTCGGGCTGCAGGCCTTGCCGGTGAGGTCGGAGGTTGCGGCCCCGGTGTTCAGGAACGCCTTGCCCTTGTCGCGCGTGATCTGGCTCACCGCCAGCGCCACCGACGAGGTCGGCACGTCGACGATCGCATCGACCTTGTCGACGTCGTACCACGTGCGCGCGATCGTCGAGCCGACGTCGGGCTTGTTCTGGTGGTCGGCCGAGACCACCTCGATCTTCAGGCCGGCCTTCGAGGTCTTCTGGAAATCCTCGACCGCCATCTTCGCGGCGATCACGGAGGCCGGACCGCCGATATCCGCATACAGGCCCGACATGTCGTTCATGACGCCGATCTTGACGACGCCGTCGGAAATCTGTGCCTGCGCGGCGGCGGCACCCAGCGCAAAGGCGGCGCCGATCATCGTGGAAATCAACTTGCGCTTCATCGTTCGCTCCTTCGGGTTGAACACGTGCGGTGGCTCAGACGCCCAGCACCTCATGCAGCATCTCGCGCCTTGCCGGCAGTTCGGCGGCGGCGAAGTTCTCGATCACGCGGCCGTGCTCGATGACGTAGAAACGGTCGGCCAGCGGCGCGGCGAAGCGGAAGTTCTGCTCCACCATGACGATCGTCAGCCCCTTGTCGCGCAGCGTGCGGATGGCGCGGCCGAGGGCCTGCACGATCACCGGCGCCAGGCCTTCGGAGATCTCGTCCAGCAGCAGGAGCTTCGCGCCGGTGCGCAGGATGCGCGCGACCGAGAGCATCTGCTGCTCGCCGCCGGAAAGCCGGCCGCCGGGGCTGGCGCGGCGTTCCTTGAGGTGCGGGAACATCGCGTAGATCTCGTCCACGCTCATGCCGCCGCTGGCCACCGGCGGCGGCAGCAGCAGGTTCTCTTCGCACGAGAGGCTCGTGAAGATGCCGCGCTCCTCGGGGCAGTAGCCGATGCCCAGATGCGCGATGCGGTGCGGCGGCAGGTGCACCGACTCGACGCCGTTGACGACGATCGAGCCGGTGCGGCGGCCGACGAGGCCGAGCACCGCCTTCAGCGTCGTCGTGCGCCCGGCGCCGTTGCGGCCGAGCAGCGTCACCACCTCGCCGCGGTTCACCGTGAGGTCGATGCCGTGCAGGATGTGCGACTCGCCGTACCAAGCGTGCACGTCCTTCATCGCCAGCAGCGTCTCGGCCATCGTCTTCTTCTCTTCTTCTTCAGCCGTGCGCGCCTTGCAGCTCGGTGGCTTCGCTGCCCATGTACGCCTCGAGCACCTGCGGGTTCTTCGACACCTGCGCGTACGGGCCTTCGGCGATGACGGCGCCGCGCGCCAGCACGGTGATGGTGTCGGCGATGCTCGCGACGACGTTCATGTTGTGCTCGACCATCAGCACGGTGCGGTTGGCGGCCACCTTCTTGATGAGCTGCGTCACGCGGTCGACGTCCTCGTGGCCCATGCCCTGCGTCGGCTCGTCCAGCAGCATCAGCTTCGGGTTCATCGCCAGCGTGGTGGCGATCTCGAGCGCCCGCTTGCGGCCGTAGGGCAGTTCCACCGTCACCGTGCCGGCGAAGCTGCGCAGGCCCACGGTGTCGAGCAGCTCGAGCGCGCGTTCGTGCAGCACATCGAGCGTGCGCTCGCTGCGCCAGAAGTGGAACGACGTGCCCAGCTCGCGCTGCAGCGCCACGCGCACGTTCTCCAGCACCGTGAGGTGCGCGAACGTGGCCGAGATCTGGAACGAGCGGATCATGCCGCGCCGCGCCACCTGGGCCGGCTTCTCGCGCGTGATGTCCTCGCCTTCGAACAGGATCTGGCCGGCGCTGGCGGGCAGGAACTTCGTCAGCAGGTTGAAGCAGGTGGTCTTGCCGGCGCCGTTGGGGCCGATCAGCGCGTGGATGTGGCCGCGCTGCACCTTCAGGTTCACCTGGTCGACGGCGACGAAGCCGAAGAACTGCTTGACCAGCCCGCGCGTTTCGAGGATGACGTCCGTGGCCATGAAGGCGCGGATTATTCGCGGCGGCCGGCCGCCGCCGCCCCCGGGGTTCTGCCTAGGCGAAGTTGCGATGCGCAGCGTCGTGCAGGCACGCCGGCCGCAGGGCCTTTATGCCGCGGCCGTTGCCGCCGGCACGCCGCTGCGGCGGCCGAGCTTGCGCTCGCCCACCAGCCACTGGATGGCGGCGGTGGCCAGCGACATCAGCACGATCAGCACCGTGCAGTAGGCGAGCGCGACGCCGTAGTCGCCGTTGCCGACGCGGCCGATGATGTACGTGGTGGCCAGCTCGTTCTCGGCGGTGACGAGGAAGATCACCGCCGACACCGTGGTCATGCTGCGCACGAAGCTGTAGACGAGCGCGGCCACCAGCGCCGGCTTCAAGAGCGGCAGCACCACGCGCGCCAGCGTGGTGGCGGTGCCGGCGCGCAGCATCGTGCTCGCTTCGTCGAGGCTCTTGTCGAGCTGCTTGAAGCTCGCGGTGCCGGCGCGCACGCCCACCGGCAGGTTCCTGAACACGAAGCACAGGACGATGATGAGCCCGGTGCCGGTGAGCTCGAACGGCGGCACGTTGAAGGCGAGGATGTAGCTGACGCCGAGCACGGTGCCCGGAATCGCGAAGGCGAGAAGGGCGCCGAACTCGAAGGCGCGCTGGCCGATGAACTGCGTGCGCGCCAGCAGCCAGCTGATGAGCAAGCCGATGGCCGCGCACAGCGGCGCCGCAATGGCCGACAGCTTGATCGTCGTGAACAGCGAATTCCACGCCGTGCCCGCCCACACCAGGCCGTGCTCGCCCCAGGCGAGCGCGAAGGCGGTGCCGAAGTGCTTCAGCGTCGGCGTGTAGTCGCGGCCCCAGGTCTGCACGAAGCCGCCGACGAAGGCGAAGACGTAGACGACGAGCGTGAACGCGAGCCACGGCCCGGCGACGGCCAGGCACAGCCGCCGCACCTGCGGCGGCAGGTCCATCGGCACGCCGGTGTCGCCCTTGCCGGTGACGGTGGTGTAGCTCGTGCGCCCGAGCAGGCGCTGCTGGATGAAGAAGACCGCCAGCGCGAACGCGGTGAGGATCAAGGCCAGGCTGGCGGCGCGGCCCTGGTCGTACTGCGCGCCGACGATGGCGAAGAAGATGTCGGTGGACAGCACCGAGTACTGGCCGCCGACGACGATGGGGTTGCCGAAGTCGGCGATGCACTCGATGAAGCCGACGAGGAAGGCGTTGGCCAGGCCCGGCTTCAGCAAAGGCAGCGTCACGGTGCGGAAGGTCTGCAGGCGGCTCGCGCGCAGCGTCTGCGCCGCTTCCTCCAGGCTGGGCGAAATGCCCTGCACGACGCCGCGCATGATCATGAAGGCGATCGGCGTGAAGGCGAACATCTGCGCCAGCCAGACGCCGAAGAGGCCGTAGAACCAGCGCGTGGGCGGGATGCCGAAGGCCCACTCGAGGAACTGGTTGACGAGGCCGGCGCGGCCGAAGAGCAGGATGAGGCCGAGGCCGACGACGAAAGGCGGCGTGATGATCGGCAGCAGTGCCAGCACGTTCAGGGGCTTTTGCAGCCAGCGCCCGCGCAGCGAATACGAGCGCTCGGCGTAGAGCGCGATCAGCGTCCCCATCACCGTGGTGCCGGCGGCGGTAAGCAAGGCGAGGAAGAGCGTGTTCCACGCCACGCCGCAGTGCACGCCGCCGGCCAGGCACGACAGGCCCCACACGCGCTCGTGCGCGAGGCGCTCGGCCAGCGCGCGCAGCGAGAAGGCACCGTCCTCGCCGAGGAAAGCGCCGGCGAGGCTCTTCACGACCGGCAGCGCGACGAACAGCAGCAGCAGCGCCGAGCACAGCACCACCGCGCCGGCGACGAAGAAGTCGCCGCGGAAGTAGCCCAGGCGCGCGATGCCCGCGCCCAGCAGCATCAGGAACGCCAGCAGCACCAGCGCGCCGCCGAGGCCGACGCCGAACTGCCCCTGCGCCAGCGGCCCGAACCAGGCGCCGAGCACTTCGTACGACCAGCCCTGCGCGCCGATGGCGAAGCCGCTGCCGATGAGGCCCACGAGGCCGAGGCCGGCGCCGCCGAGCAGCGCGAAGCCCTGCGTGCGCCCGGCCGGCAAACGCCACGCGAAAGCGCACAGCGCCAGCGCCACCAGCGCCACCCACAGCCACGGCCGCCCGTGCACCGCGGCGTGCACGAGGCCGCTGGCGGTTTCGCTGCCGCCGAAGATGCCGGGCAGCGAACGCAGCAGCGACAGGTTCTGCGGGAAGTACCAGGGCAGCAGCGCGAAGGCCGCCGCACCGAGCAGCAGCCAGCCGAGCAGCACGCGCTGTGCGCGCGCCGTGCGGCTCGCCGTGGCGCCGGAACGCATTCGCTTGCCGGGGCCCTAGCGCGGCAGCGAGTTGACTTCCTTCTCCCACTTGGCGATCAGCCGCCGCCGCTCGGCGCTGGCGCCGTACTTCGCGTAGTCGTACTTGATGAACTTGATCTTCTTGAAGTCGGGCACGTTGGGGTCGACCTTGGCCGACTTGTTGCTCGGCAGCTGGAACTGCTTGGCCGCGGCGCCGAACTGCTGCGCCTGCGCGGTGAGCGCCCATTCGTAGAACTTCTTGGCCGCCTCGAGGTTGCGCGCGCCCTTGATGATGCTCATCGAGCCGATCTCGGCACCGGTGCCTTCCGAAGGCGTGATGGTCTCGACCGGGAAGCCCTGCATCTTCTCGCCCGGGCCGTCGTGCACGAAGCTGATCGACACCGTGGTCTCGCCGCGCGCCACCGCCTTGATGGGACCGGTGCCGCTGCGCGTGTAGGTCTGGATGTTCTTGTGCAGACTCTTCATGTACTCGAAGGCCTTGTCTTCGCCCATCAGCTGCACGAGCGTGGCGATCATCGTGTAGGCGGTGCCGCTGCTGGCGGGGTTGGCGACCTGGATCTCGCCCTTGTATTCGGGCTTGAGCAGGTCGGCCCAGCTCTTGGGCACCGCGAGCTTCTTCTTCGCCAGCAGCTCGGGGTTGTAGCCGAAGCCGAGCGGCCCGCTGTAGATGCCCACCGTCTTGTAGCCGCTTTGCGCCGCCTGCGCCTGCGCCCAGTCGTGCAGCTGCGGCAGGCTGGCGCTGCGGTACTCCAGCGACAGGCCCTGCTCGGCCGCCTGCAGATGCGGGTCGCCGGTGCCGCCGAACCAGATGTCGGTCTTCGGGTTGGCGCGCTCGGCGATCAGCTGCGCCAGCGCTTCGCCGCTGCCCTTCAACGACATGTTGACCTTGACGCCGGTGGTCTTGGCGTAGACGGTCTGGATGAGGTTGCACCACTCGGCCTGCACCGAGCAGATGATGTTGACGTGCTGTTCCTGCGCGAAGGCCGGCTGCGCGGTGAAAACGGCGCCGGCAGCCATTGCTGCCGCTGCGAGTGCGGTGCGGCGCGGCGGCGTGGTTCGGGTGCGGGACTGTGTCTTTGCGTTCATGGTTCTCTCTCGTGGCGCTTGGGGTTGCTTGCCGTGGGCTGCGGGCATGCTAGCCCCAGTCACACGGCTGCCACCCTCGACCGAGCGACGGGACAAACCCCAAGCCCCGGCCGCTGCGCCGCGGGCGGGGGCGAACATCGGTCTGTCGCGTAGCAGGCGTGCCGAGCGTGCCGAGCGCGCCGAGCGCGCCGAGGGCGCAGACCGCGAAGACCGCGAAGACCGCCACGGCCCCGCCTCGCGCCCGGGCCGTCGCGGCCGATGGCGCTGAGATACTCGAACCCATGATGGCGATGCCTCCCACCCTATGCAGCCGGGCGCCGCTTGTGCATCTTGCGCTGCGGGCCGGCTTCGCCTTCTTCACCCTTTTCGCGCTCGTCGCGCTGGCGCCGCCCGCCACCGCCGCGACCATCGTCGTCGGCCCCGACCGCCAACCGGCCGGCTTCGCCGAGGCGCTGGAGCGCGCCAAGGACGGCGACGAGATCATCGTGCTGCCCGGCACCTACAAGGGCAACGTCGGCATCGTCGAACAGAAGCGGCTGACGATCCGCGGCCAGGGTGCGCGGCCGGTGCTGCAGTTCGAAGGCCGGCTCGCCGAAGGGCGCGCGATGCTGATCGTCAGGAACGGCCATGTGCGCCTGGAGAACCTCGAGTTCCGTGGCGCCAGGGCCGCCGACGGCGACGGCGCCGGCGTGCGCTTCGAGAAGGGGCGGCTCGAAGTGGTGCGCTGCGCGTTCTTCGACAACGAGCATGGCCTCGTGACGCTGAACGACCGCGCCGCCGAGCTGACGATCCTCGAAAGCGAATTCGCGCACGCGCCGCGCGTCGTCGGCGGGCTCAACCACCTGCTGAGCGTGGGCGCCATCGGCAGCTTCACGCTCACCGGCAGCCGCATCCACAACGGCTTCGAGGGCCACCTCGTGAAGAGCCGCGCGCGCGAGACGCACATCCTCTACAACATGATCCGCGACGGCAGCAGCGGCCAGGCCTCGTACGAAGTCGACCTGCCCGCCGGCGGCCGCGCGACGCTGATCGGCAACGTCATCAGCCAGAGCCCCGGTTCGCAGAACCCGGTGGTCATCTCCTACGGCAGCGAAGGCAAGCTGTGGGACGACAACTCGCTCGTGCTGTCGCACAACACGCTCATCAGCGAGGGCTGGCGGCCGGCGTGGTTCCTGCGCCTGCACCGCGACCGCGTGCCGGGCATGGGCGACATCCTGGCGCTGAACAACCTCATCGTCGGCAGCGGCGTGTTCGAGCTCGGCGCCCTGGGCAGCGGCGCGCGCTTCATCGGCAACCGGCCGGCGATGCTGGGCATGCTGGCCGACGTGGTGACCGGCGCCTTCGAGCTGCCGCCCGATTCGTTCTGGCGTGGCCGCGTACCCGACCCGCGCAATGCCTTCGGCCGCGACCTGGCCCCGAAGGCCGAGTTCGACTGGCCGGCGGTGGTGAAGTCGATTTCCGCCGACCGCGTGCGCCTGGGCGCGGGCGCGACCAGCGCTAGCCGCCGCCGGCATGCACGCCCGTTCGCCCTGAACCTTCGACAAGCTCAGGACAGGGTACGCCTGACGGCGTATCGAAGGGCGTTGGCAATGCACCATTCGCCCCGACGCCTGGCGCTGCGCACCGCGCTATCGTGCGGCCTTTGCCGCACGAAGCGAGGCCGCAAGATGGACCCGAGGCAGGTGCACCCCGACACGATCGCCGCGCAGGCGCTGGGCCAGGTGGACGAGCGCACGCGGGCGATCATCCCGCCGATCCACGTCGCGACGACGTTCCTGCGCGACCCCGACAACCAGTACCGCTCGGGCCGCGTCTACGCGCGCGCCGACAACCCGGCCTTCGACACCGCCGAGGCGGTGATCTGCGCGCTCGAACGCGGCCACCAGGCGATGCTGTTCGCCAGCGGCATGGCCGCTGCCACCGCGTGCTTCCAGGCGCTGGGCCCTGGCGACCATGTGCTGGCGCCCAAAGTGATGTACTGGTCGCTGCGCAACTGGCTGGCGGGCTTCGCCACGCAGTGGGGCTTGCAGGTCGAACTCATCGACATGGCGATCCCGCCGCATTGCGCGCGGCACTGAAGCCCGGGCGCACGAAGCTGGTGTGGTGGAGACGCCCGCGAACCCGCTGTGGACGGTGACCGACATCGCCGACGCGGCCGCCGCGGCGCACGCCGCCGGCGCGCTGCTGGCGGTGGATTCGACGGTGGCCACGCCGGTGCTGACGCAGCCGCTGGTGCTGGGCGCCGACATCGTGATGCCGCGGCGACGAAGAGTACCTCAACGGCCACAGCGACCTCCATCGCCGGCGTGCTCGTGGCGCGCGAGGACAGCGCCTATTGGCAGGCAGTGCGAAAGGTACGCGCGCAGCTGGGGGGCGCTCGGCAGCTTCAGGCCTGGCTGCTGCAGCGCGGCTTGCGCACGCTGCCGCTGCGGGTGCGTGCGGCCTGTGCTTCGGCCGAACGAATCGCGGCGCATTTCGCCGCGAAGCATCCACGTGAGCGAAGTGCTCTACCCGGGGCTGCCGGGGGCGGCCGGGCACGAGGTGGCCAAGCGCCAGATGAAGGGCGGCTTCGGCGGCATGCTGAGCATCCGCGTCAGGGGCGGCGAGGCGGCGGCCATCGCCACTGCGGCCAACGTGCAGTTGTGGAAGCGCGCCACGTCATTGGGCGGCACCGAGAGCCTGGTCGAGCATCGCGCCAGCGTCGAGGGCGCAGGGACGCCCGCGCCGGCCGATCTCTTGCGGCTGTCGGTCGGGCTCGAGCACGCGGACGACCTCATCGCCGATCTCGAACAGGCGCTGGCACGTGCGCGTGCCTGACTCGAGGGCCTTGCGGAAATGTCCTTCGACCTCGTCCTCTTCGGCGGCACCGGCGACCTCACGTGGCGCAAGTTGATGCCGGCGCTGTTCCAGGCCTGGCGGCACTGCAAGCTGCCGCTGGCCAACGGCGGCGGCCGCATCCTCGCCGTGGCGCGCGACGAGCGCAGCGACGACGAGTACCGCGCCTACATCCGCGACAAGTTCGCGCAGGTCGAGGAAGCGAAGAAGCCCAGCGACGAGGAGTTCGCGCGCTTCGCGCAGCTGCTGCACTACCGGCGCATGGACGTCTCGCAACCGGGGCACTACCCCGGGCTCAAGGAGTGGATCGACGCGCGCGGTGCCGACACCGTGGTGCTGTTCCTCGCCACGGCGCCGCACCTGTTCCCGATCGTCTGCGCGCAGCTCGGCGCGGCCGGTTTGAACGGCCCCAATGTGCGCCTTGTGCTCGAGAAGCCGCTCGGCCACGACCTCGAGAGCGCGCGCGAGATCAACCGCATCGTCGGCGCCAGCTTCACGGAAGCGCAGGCGCTCAGGCTCGACCACTACCTCGGCAAGCCGGCGGTGCAGAACCTGATGGCGCTGCGCTTCGGCAACGCGCTCTTCGAACCGCTGTGGCGGCGCGAGTCGGTGGCGAGCATCCAGATCACCATCGCCGAGAGCATCGGCGTGGGCACGCGCGGCGACTTCTACGACCGCATCGGCGCCATGCGCGACATGGTGCAGAACCACGCGCTGCAACTGCTGACGATGCTGGCGATGGAGCCGCCTTCGAGCAACGACGCCGACGCCATCCGCGACGAGAAGCTGAAGGTGCTGCGCTCGCTGAAGCCGTTCACGCCCGAAGGCGTGCAGCGCGACGTGGTGCGCGGCCAGTACAAGGCCGGTGCGGTGAACGGGCAGGCGGTGCCGGGCTACCTCGACGAAGCCAAGGTGCCCGCGGGCAGCACCACCGAGACGTTCGTGGCGCTGCGCACCGAAGTGCAGAACTGGCGCTGGGCCGGCGTGCCGTTCTACCTGCGCACCGGCAAGCGGCTGCCCGCGCGCGACGCGCACATCGTCGTCAACTTCCGCGAGGTGCCGCACCCCATCTTCAACGGGCCGCGCGGCCACACCAACCGCCTCGTCATCAAGCTGCAGCCCGACGACGGGCTGGAGCTGCACCTGCTCGCCGCCAAGGGCGCCACCACGGTGCAAGGCGGCCAGGAGATGCTCTCGCCGGTGTCGCTGGACCTCGACTTCGAGAAGGCGTTCCCGAGCGAGCGCGTCGGCGGCTACGAGCGGCTGCTGCTCGATGCGCTGGCCGGGCGGCTGAACCTCTTCGTGCGCAGCGACGAGCAGGAGCAGGCGTGGCGCTGGGTCGAGCCGGTACTGGCCGCGTGGGCCGAGAACCCGGCGCCGCCGCGGCCCTACATGGCCGGCAGCTGGGGCCCGGCGGCGGCCAGCGCGCTGGTGGCGCGCGACGACAACACCTGGGCTGAAGAGAGCTGAGCGGCCCGCGGCAGCAGCAGTGCAGCCGCCGTGGCACGGCGGGAAGGCTGCTACGGCGCCGCCGCCATTCGCGCTGGTGAGGGCGGCGGCGCCTCGCCGCCGAGGCCGAGCAGGTCGGCCACGCCATACAGCTGCGCGAGCTGGCCGAGCTTGGCCGGCGCGCCGGTGAGGTCGAAGCCGCAGCCGGCGCCGCCGGCCTGCCGGCGCGCGTGCAGCAGCACTGACAGCAGCGAAGTATCGAAGCTTTGCAGCGCGCTCGCGTCGACGACGAGCGGCGCGCGCTCGCCGCCGGTGCCCACGCCTTCCATCACCGCGCGCTCGGCGTTGGCGGCCAGCGTGCTGGCTTCGGCGAGCGTGGCGGTGGCGGGAAGCTGCAGCGTGGGCATGGTTCAGCTCTTCGTGCCGGCGCCGGCGCTCTTGTTCTGCTCGACGAGGCGGGTGATCAGCGCATCGACGCCGCCGCCGCCGCTCAGCACCTGCTGGAACTGCGAGCGGTAGCTCTGCACGAGCCAGATGCCGCCGACGTTGACGTCGATGATCTTCCACGCTTCGCCGAACTTGTCCAGGCGGTAGTCGAGCTTGATCGGCTCGCCCTTGCCGCGCACTTCGCTCTGCACGACGACCTGGCTGCTGTTGGCCACCGGTTGCGTGCGCGTGATCTCCACCGTCTGGTCGCGGATCTGCGTCAGCGCGCCGGAGTACAGGCGCACCAGCAGCGTCTTGAACTCGGTCTGCAGCCTGGTGCGCTGCTCGGGCGAGGCTTCGCGCCACTTCGGGCCGACAGCGCTGCGCGTGGCGACTTCGAAGTTGACGCTGGGCATCACCTTTGTGTCCACGAGGGCCAGGATCTTGCCGGTGTCGCCGCCCTGGATGGCCTTGTCGGCCTTGACGGCGTCGAGCACTTCGGTGGAGATCTGGCGCACCAGCGTCTCGGGCGTGCCGGCGGCTGCCTGCGCTTGCGCGGCGCCCAGCGGTGCCAGCGTGGCGAGGAAGGTCGCGGCGGCGAGGAAAAGCTTCTTCACAAGGTTTCCTTTCACGGGCGGCCGGTCGATGGAGCGACCGCTGCCACCTTCAACGCGGGGCGGCGGCGCCGGGTTCACCAGCGCCGGCCCCGCCGACACCACGAGCCCTACTCGGGGCGGGGCCGCGGCAAGGGGCGAACAGGCGAAGCGGGGCAATCGATGTGCGCCACGCCTCACTTCTTCGGCTTGTCGTCATCTTCTTCTTCGAACGTCTCCATCGGCGGGGCGCCGTCGTACACCGCGTCCAGGCGCCGTTGCAGGTAGGCGTCGCGCAGGAAGGTGTAGCGGTCCAGCGCCACCTGGTTCAACAAGTCGCTCGCCGAAAGCAGGTTGGTGCGCGTGTTGAGCACCGCCATCGCGCCCACGGCGAAGCGGCCGTTCTCGGTGCTGGGCAGGCGGCTCGGCTCGAAGGGCCAGTCGGCGGCGAGGCCGAACGTGTCGCGCACCGTGCGCGGGCCGAACAGAGGCAGCACGACGTAGGGGCCTGTGCCCACGCCCCAGCGGCCGAGCGTCTGCCCGAAGTCCTCCGAGCGGCGCGGCAGCCGCGCTTCGGTGGCGATGTCGAAGAGGCCGCCGAAGCCGAAGACCGTGTTGGTGACGAAGCGGATCGTCATCTCCGTGCCGGCTTGCAGCTTGCCCTGCAGCAGGTGGTTCGCCGCCGACCACAGGTCGCCGATGTTGCCGAGCACGTTGTCGACGCCGCGGCGCACGAGTTCGGGCACGTGGTCGCGGTAGGCGATGGCCACGGGCTTGAGGATCGCCTCGTCGAGTGCGTCGTTGAAGGCGAACACCTTGCGGTTGAACGCTTCCCAGGGGTCGGCCGGGTTCGTGCCCATCGGCGGCGTGCCCGGCGCCGGCGGCGCGCTGGCGCAGCCGGCCATGGCGATGAACAGGGCCGCCAACAGCGAACGCGACAGCCAGCGGCGCCGCGCCAGCCAGCGCGGCGCCGGCAGTGGCAAGGTCACTTCTTCGGCTCCGAGGCGGCCGGGGTCGGCGCACCAGGGGCATTCGCCGTACCTGGGGCCGTGCCCGCACCGGCCTCGGCACGGCCGGTGAGGAACTGGCCGATCAGGTTCTCCAGCACCACGGCGCTTTGCGTCTGCGCCACGGTCTCGCCGGCGGCGAGGTTCTTGTCGTCGCCGCCGGGCTCGAGGCCGATGTACTGGTCGCCGAGCAGGCCGGCGGTGAGGATCTTGGCCGCGGTGTCCTTCGGGAACTGGTAGCTGCGCTCGATCTCCAGCGTCACGACGCCCTGGTACGACTTCGGGTCGAGGCCGATCGACTTGACGCGGCCCACCACGACGCCGGCGGTGCGCACCGGCGCGCGCGGCTTCAGGCCGCCGATGTTGTCGAAGCGGGCCTGGATCGTGTAGGTGTCGCCGCCGCCGACGCTGCCGAGGTTGGCCGCCTTCAGGGCCAGGAACAGCAGGCCCAGCATGCCCAGCAGCACGAACAGCCCCACCAGGGTCTCGATGGTCTTCTTGCCCATGATGATTCTCGATAGCTCCCCGATGTCACCAAGCGCCGTTCAAGGCGTGGAGAACATCAATGCGGTGAGGATGAAGTCCATGCCCAGGATCCACAGCGACGAGATCACCACCGTGCGCGTCGTCGCATAGGCCACGCCCTCGGGCGTGGCTTCGGTCTCGTAGCCCTGGTACAGCGCCACGACGGTGCAGATGACGCCGAACACCGCCGACTTGACGATGCCGTTGCCGACGTCGCGCCAGACGTCGACGCCGTTCTGCTGGATCGACCAGAAGTTGCCCGCGTCGACGCCGATCAGCAGCACCGCGACGACATAGGCGCCGAGGATGCCGATGGCCGAGAACAGCACGGCCAGGATGGGCATCGAGACGATACCGGCCACCAGCCGCGGCGCCAGTACGCGCTGCTTGGGGTCGATGGCCATCAGTTCCAGCGCCGCGAGCTGTTCGCCGGCCTTCATGAGGCCGATCTCGGCGGTGAGCGATGTGCCGGCGCGGCCGGCGAACAAGAGCGCCGTCACCACGGGGCCGAGTTCGCGCACGAGCGACAGGTTCACGACCAGCCCCAGGCTCTCGGCGGCGCCGTAACGCGACAGCGCGTAGTACATCTGCAACGCCAGCACGAAGCCCACCGCCATGCCCGAGGCGAGGATGATGACGAGCGAGCGGTTGCCGATGGCGTGCACCTGCACCACGATGAGCATGAAGCGGCGCAGCGAAGCCGGCACCGCGCGCAGCAGCTCGCCGAAGAACGCCGTCGCGTGGCCCCAGCCGCGCAACTGGTCGAGCGCGATCGCGCCCAGGCGCGCCAGCCAGTCCATCAGTGCTTCGCCCCGGCCGAAGCTTCGCTTGACGAGCCGCTTGTCGCGCCGCTTGCGGCGCCGGCCATGCTCGAGGCGACGCCGAAGTCCACCGCGATCTCCGGCGCCGGGTAGTGGAACTTCACCGGCCCGTCGGGTTCGCCGCGCGTGAACTGGCGCGTCTCGGGGTCGCGGCTTTCCATCAGCTCCTTCGGCGTGCCGTGCGCGACGATGCGCCCGCCGTTGGCCATCAGCACCACGTAGTCGCTGATGGCCATGCACTCGGGCACGTCGTGGCTGACGACGAGCGAGGTGCAGCCGGTGATGTCGTTGAGGGTGCGGATGAGCTTGGCCGCGACGCCCATGCTGATGAGGTCCAGCCCCGCGAACGGCTCGTCGTACATGATCAGTTCGGGGTCGAGCGCGATCGCGCGCGCCAGCGCGATTCGCCGCGCCATGCCGCCGGAGACTTCGCTGATGCGCAGGTCCGCGGCACCGCGCAGGCCGACCGCGTTGAGCTTCATCAGCACGATGTCGCGCACCAGCGCTTCGGGCAGGTCGGTGTGCTCGCGCAGCGGGAAGGCGACGTTCTCGTAGACCGTGAGGTCGGTGAACAGCGCCCCGAACTGGAACAGCATGCCCAGGCGCCGGCGCAGGCGGAAGAGCTGCGCCTGGTTGCGCACGTCAATGACTTCGCCGTCGAAGACGACGCGGCCCGACGTGGCGCCGTGCACGCCGGCGATCAGGCGCATCAGCGTGGTCTTGCCGCAGCCCGAGCTGCCGAGGATGGCAGTGACCTTGCCGCGCGGGAAGTTCAGCGAGATGTCGTTGAGGATCAGCCGGCTCGTGTCGTAGCCGAACGTGACGTGATCGATCTCGATGAGCGTGTCGTTGGGCTTCAAGCGTGAAGGCCCCTGCGGCAAGAACGCTCGGCGCGTGGGGGCGGGTCGCGGAAGGCGCGGGATTGTCGCATGGGGTCGCTGCGCCTTCGCGGCGCCGGCACAGGTGCTTTCTTTCGGGTGTAGCCTCGCGCCCCATCCGTGTTCCTGCTGGAGAAGACCATGGTGGTCGGTGATTCGTTGCGGCGTCGGCTCGGGCGCCGGTTGCAAGGGCTCTCGTGGCCGGCCCTGGTCTTCGCACCGGCCGTTGCCGTGCTCGCGGCGCTGCCGCTGCTGCTGCTTCAGCCCGCGCAGGCACAAGGCAACGCGCCGCTGAAGCTGGTGGTGCCCTTCGCGCCGGGCGGTGCGCAGGACGTGATCGGCCGCTACCTCGCCGACAAGCTGGGGCCGCGCCTGGGCACGACGGTGGTGGTGGAGAACCGCGCCGGCGCCGGCGGCGCGATCGCGGCCGACGCGGTGGCCAAGGCTGCGCCCGACGGCCACACGCTGCTGCTGGCCACGGGCGGCGCGATCACCATCGCACCGCACCTGAACCCCAAGCTCGCCTACGACCCGAAGCGCGACTTCACTGCGGTGGCGCTGGTGGCCGACACGCCGATGACGCTGGCGGTGCGCGCGCAGAGCCCGTACAGGACGCTGGCCGACATGCTGCGCGACGCGAAGGCGCGGCCGGGCGAAGTGGCCTACGCCTCCACCGGCAACGGCACCATCTCGCACCTCACCGGCGAACTACTCGCGCAGGCCGCGGGCGTGAAGCTCCTGCATGTGCCGTACAAGGGCGCGGCGCCGGCGATCACCGACCTGCTCGGCGGCCAGGTGCCGCTGCTGGTGACAAGCTCGGCTTCGATCGACCCGATGGTCGAGGACGGCAAGGCGCGCGTGCTGGTCACGTTCACCGCTTCGCGCCTGGCCAACCTGAAGAGCCCGCCGACCGTGGCCGAAGCCGGCTACACCGGCCTCGAAGTGCCGGTGTGGGTGGGCGTGCTGGCGCCGGCGAAGACGCCGGTGGCGCGGCTGGAACAGCTGGCGGGCGAGATCGCGCAGATCTGCCGCCTGCCCGAGACGCGCGAGCGCTTCGCCGGGCTCGGTGCGCTCGTCACCTGCGGCGGCCCGCGCCGAACTCGAGCGCGTCGTCAACGACGACTACCAGCGCTGGGGCCGCGTCATCAAGGTCGGCGGCATCAGGCGAGGAGGTGAGCAGCACCCGCCGATGAGTGCACGCGGCGCGCGGGCGTGAGAGGAGCAGCCGTGAACATCGACGCGGCAGCGACGGCGACAGCAGCGGCGGCGGCCGTCCGTTCGGTCGGCATCGCCGGCGCAGTGGCATCGGCCTCGCGAGCGCGGCGTGGCTGGCGCGCGCCGGCCTCGCGATGACGGTGGCTGGTCGCCCGCGGCAGTGTCGGTGGCGCCCGGCATTGGCAGCAGTGGCGCCGAAGCGCTGAAGCGCGAGCCGCTCGCCGCACACGGCGTCTTCGAGGCCGTTGTGCCGGTGGCCGTGGCCGCCGATGCCCGCGAACTGGCCGCGCGCTCGGACTTCATCGTCATCGCGGTGCCGATGAACGCGCATCGCGCGGTGATGGACGCGCTGCTGCCGCACGTCGAAGCGCGCCACCGCGTGCTGGTGAGTTCGATGGGCTCGCTGTCTTCGCTGTACCTGTTCGAGGCCGCGAAACGGCGCGGTGTCGAGCTGCTCGTCGGCAGCCTCGGCACGACGACGCTGACGGCGCGCCGCGATGGCCCGGCGCGCGTGCGCGTGATGACGCGGCGACAGACGATGGGCTTGTCGGCGCTGCCGGTGTCGCGCAGCGACGAGATGCTCGGCGTCTGCCGCGCGTTCTTCGGCGACGTGTTCGTCACGCAGCAGGACGCGCTGGCGAGCGCGCTTTCCAACATCAACCCTGCCGCGCACGGGCCGCTGGCCTTGTTCAACTGGACGCGCATCGAGCGCGCCGAGAACTGGCCGCAGTACCACTACATGACGCCGCAGGTGGCCGGCGTGATCGAGCGGCTCGAAGCCGAGCGGCTGGCGCTGGCACGGGCCTTCGGCGTCGAGGTGCGGACGATCGAGCGCCACTTCGCCGAGTCGTTCGGCGTGCAGTCGACGCGCCTCGCGGACATCGCCGCCGAGCTGCACGCCAAGCGCGGCGGCCCGCCCGGGCCGACCGACGTTCAGACGCGCTTCATCACCGAAGATGTGCCGTTCGGGCTCGTGTTCGCCGCGGCACTGGGCCGTGTCGCCGAGGTTGCGACGCCGGCCACCGACACCATCGTCGCGGCCGCTTCGTTGTTGACGGGGCGCGACTGGTCAGCGGCCAACGACCTCATCGAGCCGCTCGGGCTCGAGCGCGAGACGGTGGCCGGCCTTCAGCGGCGCGTGCGGGCGAGCTGACGCCGCCGCTGCACGCCCGTCATCAGCGCCAGTGCGGCCATGGCGAGCGCCAGGGTCGCGGGCTCCGGCACCCGTTGCGCGGGCTCGGGAAGCGTGACCGGAAGCTCGGCATCGCCGTTGTAGCCCAGCGCGCCGTCG
>JAXMEZ010000110.1:0-4145 GCA_046348035.1 Rubrivivax sp.
CCGGCACGGCGCAGGCTTCGTGGCTCGACGCCGTGCGCTGGAACGCCGAAGGCCTGGTGCCCGCGATCGCGCAGGAGCAAGGCAGCCGCGACGTGCTGATGGTCGCCTGGATGAACCGCGAAGCGCTCGCCGCCACGGTGGCGCGCGGCGAGGCGGTGTACTGGAGCCGCTCGCGCCAGCGGCTGTGGCACAAGGGCGAGGAATCGGGCCACGTGCAGAAGGTGCACGAGATCCGCATGGACTGCGACGAGGACGTGCTGCTGCTCACCGTGACGCAGCTCGGGCACGCCGCGAGCGAACCCTCGATCGCCTGCCACACCGGGCGCCACAGCTGCTTCTTCCAGCGCCTGGAAGGCACCGCGGAAGAGAAGCAATGGCGGCCGGTCGAGCCGGTGCTGAAGGACCCGGCGCGCATCTACGGCGCGAAGAAGGGCTGAGGCGGCGGCGATGAAGACCCCAGTGCCCGCCACGCCGGCCGCCTCCACGGCAACTGCGAATTCGAGCAGCGACGACACGCTGGCGCGCCTGGCCGCCGTCATCGAATCGCGCAAGCCCGCCGCCGGCGGCGACCCCGAGAAGAGCTACGTCGCGCGCCTCTTCGCCAAGGGCACCGACGCCATCCTCAAGAAAGTCGGCGAAGAAGCCACCGAGGTCGTCATGGCCGCCAAGGACGGCGACCGCGCGCGCGTCGTGGCCGAGGTGGCCGACCTGTGGTTCCACTCGATGATCGCGCTCGCGCACCTCGGTGCGCGGCCGGCCGACGTGCTGGCCGAACTGGCGCGGCGCGAGGGCCTTTCGGGGCTGGACGAGAAGGCGCAGCGCGGGGCCCGACATGAGCGCGACCGCGAAGGCAGCGCCGGCGAAGCGCCCTCTGCCGGCTCAAGCCCACGCTCAGGAGATGCGAGCACGACATGAACGCCCCTTGGCCGAGCCCGGTACCGGGCACCAGCGTGCGCCCCTTCAACGACCCGGCAAGCCCGGACACCGCCGAAGCCGAAGCGCAACTGCGCCCGCTGATGCACGTGATGTACGCGCTGCACACGCTGTCGTGGATTTCGGTGGGTCTGCTGTCGGTGGTGGCGATGGTGCTCAACGTGCTCAAGCGCGGCAGCGCCCCGAATGCCTTCTACGCCAGCCACTTCCGCTGGCAGGCGCGCAGCTTCTGGTTCACGCTGTTGTGGCTCGCGGTGAGCGCGCCGTTGTGGGTGCTGCTCGTCTTCCCGGGCTACGTGGCATGGTTCCTCATCGGCCTGTGGTACCTGTACCGGTTCCTGCGCGGCTGGTGGGCTTTCGCCGAGAACCGGCCGATGCCGATGCCGCCGGCCTGAACGGGCGCGACCGCGACCGCGCCAACAAACGCCATCGAAACGCCATCGAAACGCCATGACGACCTCCGACCCGAA
This sequence comes from Rubrivivax sp., assembly GCA_046348035.1. Taxonomy (GTDB): domain Bacteria; phylum Pseudomonadota; class Gammaproteobacteria; order Burkholderiales; family Burkholderiaceae_C; genus Rubrivivax. The sequence goes on from JAXMEZ010000110.1 coordinate 1,404, forward strand.
CTGCATCTTCTGCAAGATCGTCGCCGGCCAGATCCCTTCGAAGAAGGTGCACGAGGACGACGACGTGCTCGTCTTCCACGACATCCACCCATGGGCGCCGGTGCACGTGCTCATCATCCCGAAGCTGCACATCGCCACGCTGGCCGACACCGGCGTCGAGCACGACCGGCTGCTGGGCAAGATGCTCTCGCTGGCGCCGCGGCTGATGAAGCAACTCGGTGTGAGCAACGGTTTCCGCACCGTCGTCAACACCGGCCCCGACGGCGGCCAGGAGGTCTACCACCTGCACATGCACGTCTTCGGCGGCCCGCGGCCCTGGGCACGCGGCTGAGCCCGAAACTCGAGGCCGAAGAGGGCGCGACACAGGTGTAAGAAATGGCGATCGAGGGCACCGAGAGGCCCGTGCTTCCCCGGTGCCATGCCGCCAGTCGGACTGCGGGTCTCCCCTAGAATCCGCGATCCTTTCCGTGGAGAAACGAACATGGGTGGCATAAGCATCTGGCACTGGCTGATCGTGCTGTTGGTCATCGTGCTGATCTTCGGCACCAAGAAGCTGCGCAACATCGGCGAAGACCTCGGCAGCGCCGTCAAGGGTTTCAAGTCCGGCATGAAGGCGGGCTCCGAGGGCGAAGGCGGCACCGGCGCGCCGGGCAGCGGCGAAGCGCCGCCGCAGGTGACGACGCAGGCGCGCAAGGCCGACGGCAACACCGTCGACGTCGAGGCCAAGACGAAGAGCTGATGAGCTGCCGCGCGCACGCGCCGCGCCGCGCACCACCGCGACTCCGGCTCCTGCGCGCCAGCCACGCCCGGCCCCTTCGCGCATGATCGACTTCGGCTTCGACAAGCTCGCGCTCATCGGCGCCGTGGCCCTCATCGTCATCGGCCCCGAGAAGCTGCCGCGAGTGGCGCGCACGATGGGCCACCTGCTCGGCAAGGCGCAGCGCTACGTCGCCGACGTGAAGGCCGAGGTCAACCGCAGCATCGAGCTCGACGAGCTCAAGAAGATGAAGACCGAGTTCGAGCAGGCCGCGCGCGACGTCCAAAGCGGCGTGCAGAAGGAAGTGGACTCGGCCCGTTCCGCCTTCGAGACCGACTGGTCGGCTGCCACGAACTTCGACGCCGGCTCCGGCGGCGGCAGCGAAGTGCCGCCCGCCCTCGGTGGCGACATCGCACCGCCGCCGCCGCAGTACCGCCACCCGAAGAAGAAGTGGCGCCTGAAGCGCGGCGCCACGCCGCAGTGGTACAAGCAGCGCAACGGCGTGCGCACGCATGCGCAGTCGGGCGCGGCGCGCGTGGCGCGGCACCGGCCGCGGCCCACGACATGAGCGACAGCGACAACAAGACCACCGGCAGCGGCAGCAGCGGCAGCAGCAGTACCCCGCGCGACGAGCTCGAAGGCACCGAGGCGCCCTTCGTCTCGCACCTGATCGAGCTGCGCGACCGCCTGATCCGCGCCTTCATCGCCATCGGCATCGCCTTCGGCGTGCTGTGCCTGTGGCCGGGGCCGGCGGGGCTGTACGACTTCCTCGCCGCGCCGCTGGTGGCGCACCTGCCCAAGGGCGCGACGCTGATCGCCACCAACGTGATCTCGCCCGTGCTGGTGCCGCTGAAGATCACGCTGATGGCGGCGCTGATGGTGGCGCTGCCCTACGTGCTGTACCAGGTGTGGGCGTTCGTCGCGCCGGGCCTCTATTCGCACGAGAAGAAGCTCGTGCTGCCGCTGGTGATCAGCAGCACCATCCTCTTCATCACCGGCGTCGCGTTCTGCTACTACCTCGTCATCCCGGGGATGAGCCGCTTCATCCAGGCCTTCGCGCCGACGGCCATCACCGCGGCGCCCGACATCGAGCAGTACTTCGGCTTCGTGCTGACGCTGTTCCTCGTCTTCGGCATCGCCTTCGAGGTGCCGGTGGCGGTGATCGTGCTGGCGCGCATCGGCATCGTCAGCATCGAGCAGCTGAAGAAGATGCGCGGCTACTTCATCGTCGCCGCCTTCATCGTCGCCGCGGTGGTGACGCCGCCCGACGTGATCTCGCAGCTCGCGCTGGCGGTGCCGATGGTCATCCTCTACGAGCTGGGCATCATCGCGGCGCAGGTGTTCATCCGCACCACCAAGGCGCCGGAAGAGCCGCCGCCTGCCGCTGCCGCCGAGAGCGCCGGCACTGCCGCCAGCGCCAGCGGTGCCAGCGGCAGCACCGAGAAGCCGCCGGCCTGAAGGCCCGACGTGGCCTGCCACGACCCAAAGCCGTTCGCCCTGAGCAAGGGACTGAGCTTGTCGAAGGCCCCGTGTCGAAGGGTTCTCTCATGCGCCAGCGGGTCAATGCTGCCGTGACCGACCTCTCGACACCACCACCGGCCGCCAGCGAATTCAAGAGCCGCGGCGGCCTCGCGCGCATCTGGCGCGCGTTCCTCTACTCGCGTGCCGGTTTCGCCGCGGCGTTCCGCCACGAAGCGGCGTTCCGCCAGGAACTCGCGCTCGGCGTGCCGATGGTGCTGGCCGCCTGGTGGCTGGCGCCGACACCGCTGCAGGCGCTGGCTCTGGTGGCCGTGGTGGTGCTGGTGTGGATCGTCGAGATCGTCAACTCGGCCATCGAGGCGCTGGCCGACGCGGTGAGCACCGAACACCACCCGCTGCTCGGCCGCGCCAAGGACTACGGCAGCGCCGCGGTGATGCTGGCACTCGTGCTGGCCGGCCTCACGTGGGCCGTCGTGCTGGGCGCGCGCTTCCTGTAGCCGTCACGC
>JAXMEZ010000111.1:0-4101 GCA_046348035.1 Rubrivivax sp.
CGGTGGCACCGGCTTGCTGCAGCAGGCGGTAGAGCGGCAGGGACAGGAGGTTGCCGCCGCTGCGCGAGTCGACGAGGACCTTGCTGACGTTCGTGTACACCTGCTGCATCGTCTCCAGGTACATGCGGTCGCGCGTCACCTGCGGCGCCTTCTGATACTCGGCCAGCACCGAGCGGAAGCGCTGCGCGTCGCCCTCGGCCTGCGCCTGCACGCGCGCGCGGTAGCCCTCGGCTTCCTCGAGCAGGCGGCTGGCGGTGCCGCGCGCCTTCGGAATCACGTCGCTGGCGTAGGCGCGGCCCTCGTTGACGAGGCGGTCGCGGTCGGCGCCGGCCTTCACTGCGTCGTTGAACGCGGCCTGCACGGGGTCGGGCACCTGCACGTTCTGCACGTTGACGTTGGCCACCACGATGCCGGCCTTGAGGCGGTCGAGCTGCGCCTGGATGCTCTTGACGAGATCGGCGGCGATGGCGTCGCGCCGCTCGTACAGCACCGAGTCGACCTTGCTGCGGCCGACGATCTCGCGCACCGCCGATTCGGCGGCCATCACCACCGCCTCGTCGGCGTTGCGGTTCTCGAAGAGGTAGGCACGCGCGTCGGCGCGCCGGTACTGCACGGTGAAGCGGATGTCGACGATGTTCTCGTCCTGCGTCAGCATCGAGCTGTCGCGCAGGCCGGTGGCCTGGACCACGGCGCTGCGGCCCACTTCCACGGATTGCAGCTGCGTCACCGAGACCACCTCGTGCGCCTGCACCGGGTACGGCAGCCGCCACTGGAAGCCGGCGTCCGATGTGTGGCTGAAGCGGCCGAAGGTGGTGACCACCGCCTGCTGCCCTTCCTGCACGATGAAGAAGCCGCTGCCCAGCCACACCAGCAGCGCCACCACGGCGATGAGGCCGGCGCCGATGCCGGCGCTGCGCATGTCGGGCTGGAAGCCGCCGCCGCCACCGCCGCCGCTGGGGCGCTCTTCGGGGCCGCGCTTGGGACCGCCGCCGCCCTTGCCGCCGAACAGGCCCGACAGCTTCTTGTTGAAGTCGCGCCAGAGTTCGTCGAGGTCCGGCGGGCCTTCGTTGCGGCCGCTGTTGTAGACGAGGCTGGCACGGCGGCGCCGCGGCAGTACCGCCGCGGCCACCAGCGCCCGGCCGGCCGCGGCCAGGGCACGCAGCCGGTCCATGAAGGTGGGGTTCGAGTTGTCAGGCATGACAGGCCGCTGGGAGTTCGGCTCGGAGTTCTTCATCAGGCCGAGGCAGCGGAGGCAGCCGGCTCGGCGGATGCGGATTCTGAGGCCAGCGGCCGCCGTTGCCGCAGCCCACGCACTTCCTCGGCCAGCACGCGCCGCAGCACGTCCAGGCCACTGCCGGTCAGCGCGCTGACGAAGACGCGCCGGCGCTGCACGCCGCCGGGCACCTCGACCCGGTCTTCAGCTTCGCGCGGCTGGCGCGTCGGCTCCAGGCGGTCGCACTTGTTGTAGACGAGCAGCTGCGGCACGCCGGCGGCGCCGATCTCGGCCAGCACGCGCTCGACCTCGGCCATCTGCTCGTCCAGCGCCGGGCTCGCCGCATCGACGACGTGCAGCAGCAGGTCGGCATCGGCCGCTTCCTGCAGCGTCGCCTCGAACGCCTCGACGAGCTTGTGCGGCAGGTCGCGGATGAAGCCCACGGTGTCCGACAGCGTCGCCGACAGCGGCGCCGTGCCGGCTTCCGCGTCGTCTGCCAGCGCCGGCAGCCACAGCTGCCGCGTCGTCGTGTCCAGCGTCGCGAAGAGCTGGTCGGCGGCGTAGCTGCGCGCCTTGGCCAGCGCGTTGAACAGCGTCGACTTGCCGGCGTTGGTGTATCCCACGAGCGAGATGCGCACCGTGCCGCGGCGTTCGCGGGCGCGCCGCTGCGTGCCGCGCTGGCGCTTCACGCGCTCCAGCCGTTCCTTCACCTGCTTGATGCGTTCGCCGATCATGCGCCGGTCGAGTTCGATCTGCGCTTCGCCCGGGCCGCCGCGCGTGCCGATGCCGCCGCGCTGGCGCTCCAGGTGCGACCAGCGGCGCACCAGGCGCGTGGCCAGGTACTGCAAGCGCGCGAGTTCGACTTGCAGCTTGCCTTCGTGGCTGGCGGCGCGGTCGCCGAAGATGTCGAGGATGAGCGCCGTGCGGTCGGCCACCGGAACGCCGAGGTGGCGCTCGAGATTGCGCTGCTGCGCCGGGCTCAGCGCCTGGTCGAAGATGACGCCGTGCGCTGACGTGGCCGCGACCATCGCCTTGATCTCGTCGGCCTTGCCGCTGCCGACGAAGAGCGCCGGGTCGGGCGCCCTGCGCCGCGTGGTGACGCGCGCCACCGTCTCGTCGCCGGCCGAGGCGGCCAGCAACGACAGTTCATCGAGCGTGGCGTCGAACGCCGCCCCGTTGCCGAGGTCGACGCCGACGAGCACGGCGCGCGTGGCTTCGGCGCCGCCGGCGGCCATCAGGGCTGCTCGCCCGTGTTCTCGCTCGGGTGGAAGTTCACCGCGCGGCTCGGGACGACCGTGGAGATGGCGTGCTTGTAGACCATCTGCGTCACCGTGTTGCGCAACAGCACGACGTATTGGTCGAACGATTCGATGTGGCCCTGGAGCTTGATGCCGTTGACGAGGTAGATCGACACCGGCACATGTTCCTTGCGCAGCAGGTTCAGAAAGGGGTCCTGCAGAAGTTGGCCTTTGTTGCTCACGATATGCTCCGTGTTAGGTTGTGATTCGGCGCGGGCGAGGCGGTCACCTTACCACAGCGACCTCGGCGCCAGCGCTTCGATGCTCCGGGGCAGGTTTCGTTCCCGGCCGGCCCTCGGCCGAGGCTCAACGGCCCTTGTCATCGAAGGGATTGCGGCTCGAACGCAGTTCCACGCGCAGCGGCGTGCCCACGAGCTTGAAGTGATCGCGAAAGCGCGCTTCCAGGTAGCGCCGGTAGGCCGCGCTCACGTGCTCGAGCGAGTTGCCGTGGATCACGACGATCGGCGGGTTCATCCCGCCTTGGTGCGCGTAGCGCAGCTTGGGGCGGAAGCGTCCCTCTCGCCGCGGCTGCTGGTGCGCCACCGCGTCGTGCAGCAGGCGCGTCAGCACCGGCGTGGGCATCTTCACCGTGGCCGCGGCGTGCGCCTGCGCAACCGCCTTCCACAGCGCCGAAAGGCCGCTGCGCTTGAGCGCGGAGACGTGCAGCACCGGCGCGAACTTCAGGAACGGCAGGCGCGTCTCGAGCGAACGCTCGAGTTGCTGGCGCTGGTAGTCATCGACCGCGTCCCACTTGTTGACGGCCACCACGACGGCGCGGCCCGATTCGAGGATGTAGCCGGCGATGTGCGCGTCCTGGTCGCTGACGCCCTCGCGCGCGTCGATCAGCAGCACGACGACATGGGCGTCGGCGATCGCCTGCAGCGTCTTGACGACGGAGAACTTCTCCACCGCCTCGAAGACGCGGCCCTTGCGGCGCAGGCCTGCGGTGTCGATCAGTTCGAAGTGGCGCCCGTCGCGCTCGAACGGCACGTGGATCGCGTCGCGCGTCGTCCCCGGCTGGTCGAACGCGACGAGGCGTTCCTCGCCGAGCCAGGCGTTGATGAGCGTGCTCTTGCCGGCGTTCGGCCGCCCCGCGACGGCCAGGCGGATCGGCCGCGCGGCGCTGCCCGGCGGCTCGGCTTCGGGTCCGGCTTCGCCGTCGGCGTCACGCTCGGCGGTCTCGCCGTCCGGCCCCTCGGCAGCACCGGCCTGCTCGCCATCGGCGCCTTCCGGCCCGAGCCCTTGCAGCACCTCTTCGAACAGGCTGCGAACGCCCTGCCCGTGCGCCGCCGACACCGGGTGCGGCATGCCGAGGCCGAGTTCGTGGAACTCGGCCAGCGCCGGCGAGTCGGCCATGCCTTCGGCCTTGTTGACGGCGAGCACGACGCGCTTGCCTTCGGTGCGCAGGAAGCGGGCGATGTCATGGTCCTGCGCCGAGAGCCCGGCGCGCACGTCGACGACGAAGACCACTGCGTCGGCCTCGGCCACCGCGGCGCGCGTCTGGCGCGCCATCTGCGCCACCACGCCCGTGGGGCGCTGGGGCTCGAAGCCGCCGGTGTCGATGACGATGAACTCGCGCTCGCCCAGGTG
>JAXMEZ010000112.1:0-4091 GCA_046348035.1 Rubrivivax sp.
GGGCGACGTGATCATCGTGCGTTATGCCGATGATTGGATCGCGGGGTTCGAGCACCGCTGGGATGCCGAGCGCTTCAAGCGCGATGTGGCCCAGCGGCTGGCGAACTTCGGGCTGGCGCTGCACGAGAGCAAGACGCGGCTGATCGAGTTCGGACGCTTCGCGCGCGAGAACCGACGCCGGCGTGGACAAGGCAAACCCGAGACCTTCGACTTCCTGGGCTTCACGCATTGCTGCGGCAAGACCCGGAAGGGCAAATACATGGTCTTGCGGTTGACCAGTGCCAAGAAGCTGCGTGCCAAGCTGCGCGCGCTCAAGGACGAGTTGCGAAAGCGCATGCACCGGCCTATCGCCGAGCAGGGACAGTACCTGCGGGCAGTGGTGGCCGGACACAGCCGCTACTTCGCCGTGCCCTGCAACGGGGCGCGGGTGCAGCTCTTCCGCTTCCAAGTCGCCCGGCTGTGGCATCGCACGCTGTGCCGCCGCAGCCAGGGCAAACACCTGAGCTGGAAGCGCATGTACCGGATCGTCGAACACTGGTTGCCCCGACCACGCAATTGCCACCCGTACCCGAGCCAGCGTCTGATCGTCACGACCCAAGGCAAGAGCCGTGTGCGGTAGCTCCGCATGCACGGATCTGTTGAGGGGGTGCTGGGTGACTGGCATTCCTACTCAGACTTGCTCTGTTGACGGTTTGCAAGCACGGGTCTTCTTGTCGTCGTTCTCGTCGTCGTCTTCTGCGTCGTTCTTGTTCTTCGCTGTCTCGTCGTTGCTATCGCTCCAGCGGCCCGCCTGCGAGCCACCGCGCGCCGCGGCGGTACAGCTCCTCGACCACCGGGCCCTTGAGCATCGGCATGTCGAGCTTGACGCGGTAGCCGATGCCGGTCTGGATGTAGGCGAGGTGGCGGTAGCCCTCGGGGAACGAGGCCAGCCGCGCCGCGTCGAGCTTCGGCACCGCGCCCGGGTCGATGGGGTCGATGCGGTCCTTCTCGTAGATGGGCTGGCGGTGCAGCAGCTTCCACTGCCCTTCGTGCTTCGTCACGAAGTCGTGGAAGCGGCCGGTGCAGACGATGTCGCACGGCACGCCTTCGACGAGGCCGCGCTGGCTGATCGTCATCTTCGTCTGTGCGATGGCCCGGTCGGCGTGCGCGCCTTGCCCCAGTTCGATGGCCGAGCCGCCGAGGAAGTGCAGGATGCTCACGCCCTTGGCCCAGCCTTCCTGCGTGACGCGGATGAACTCGTGCCACGGCCCCTGGAACCAGGTGGCCATCATCACGCCCTCGGGGTGCCAGCAGGTGGCGAAGCGCTCCCAGTCGCCGGCGTCGCGCCACACGGCCCAGCGCTCGACGAGGCGGCGGATCAGCAGTTCTTCGGTGAGGGTGGTGGTGGTGTCCATCTTCGCGCTGGCGGGAAGTTCGGGAGGGTCGAGGAAGAGTCCAGCCGTTCAGGCGCGGTCCTGACCCTGCAGCGCACGCGCGAGCCGCGCCACCGGGCCCGCGCCGCGCGCCGAAGCTGCGGGGTCGAAGTCGGCGCGCAGCACCGGCCGCGCGCCGTTGCCGGGCGGCGTGCGCTGGCGGTCGAGCGAAGCCACCAGCATCGTCAGGCCGAGAGCCTGCGAAAGCGCGGCCAGTTCGCGCTCGGGGGCCGCGTCGCCATCGGCGCTCTGGCTCGGTCCAGGCAAGCCGTCGCGCCCGGCCTCGGCCAGGAAGCGCAGGCCGGCGCGCCATTCGGATTCGGAGAGCTTCACCTCGCGCGCGAAGGCGTGCAGGTGCTGCACGAGGCTCGTCATCACGTCGCGCAGGCGCGCGTCGCCAGCGCCGGCATGGCTGGCGATCACCGCCTGGGTGATGTGGTCCTCGTCGATGAGGGGCATGGTGTTCGCTGCGGCCACTTGCAGCGCCGCCCGTGACGAATGCGGTCGTCTGCGGGGATGTGCCGGTGGTGGCTGCGGGCGGCAATCTAGGCTTCCGCACACCGAACAAGAAGGCCATGCAGCGAAAGCACTTTTCCGAGCACAGGAAAACTACGGGTAAACATGGATCAGCGGGCCGGGGTCGCGCGCTCAGATCCAACGCGACGCGCGAGTGGTCGGCCTGCGCGCCACCTATGGCGTGTGAAGCCATATATGGCATACTGCACCATATGGCTGCCGCGACGCTGGTCTTCAGGACGCGCGATGCCCATGCGGGCGGCATCATCGAGATGGTGATCTGGGCCTTGCCCCGCCCGGTGCCGCCGAGCGAGCACGGCTTCAAGTACCGGCTTGTCTTCGTGCGCGACGGCGAGCGCCTCGTGGGCTACGACAACGAGCGCGGCAAGGGCGACCATCGGCACCGGCGGGGCACGGAAGAACCCTATCGGTTCAAGGACGTGCCAACCCTGCTGCAAGACTTCATGCGCGACGTGGAGGCCTCGAAGTGAACGCACCGAATAGCCGAGTTCCCGCCAAGGCCGTGCTGCGCGTGCGGGTGGGTGAGGACGTTCATGCCAGCCTGGCGCGGGCGCGCAACGTGATGGAGGCCCTGCAGCAAGGGAAGCGGCCGAAGACGCACTTCGCGGTCGGCTTCTCCGAAGTGGGCCAGATGCTGGCGGTCTTCACGCCCAAGCGCTGGGAGCTGATTGCCAAGCTGCGCGAGATCGGCCCCGTGACCACCGCGCAGCTGGCGCGCACGCTCGATCGCGACTACCGGAACGTGCACGCCGACGTGGCGGCCTTGTCCGAGTGGCTGGCAGTGCAGCGGGATCAGGAGGGGCTCGTCTCGGTGCCCTGGGCCGAGATCGTCGTCGACATGAAGCTGCCCGCCCGGTTGGCAGCCTGACACGCACGGCCCGGCCGGCACCTTCCTTCACGCGACCCGAGACGACGGCTCGACATGGATCGCTGGTCGGAGATCGCGCTTTTCGTGCAGGTGGCCGAGCTGGGCAGCCTCACGAAAGCGGCCGAGAAGCTCGAGCTGTCCAACGCTGCCGCGAGCCGGCACCTGGCGGCGCTGGAAGAACGGCTCGCGGCGCGCCTCGTGCAGCGCAACACGCGGCGGCTTTCACTCACCGACGTCGGCGAAGCGTTCTACCGCCGCTGCAAGCCGCTGCTGGCCGAGCTGCACGAAGCCGAAGCCGAAGTGAACGCCGCGGTGCTGAAGCCCACGGGCACGCTGCGCATCACGGGCAGCCTCTCGTTCTGCATGATCCACATCGCGCCGCACCTGCCCGAGTTCACCGAGCGCTACCCCGACCTGCGCGTGGAGATCGTCGCCGCCAACCGCTACTACGACCTGCTGGACAGCGGCATCGACGTGGCGATCCGCACGCGCGAGTTCGAGGCCGACAGCAACATCACCGTGCGCCGCCTGGCCGAGACGCGGCGCATCCTCGCCGCGAGCCCGCAATATCTGCAGCGCCACGGCGCGCCGGCCACGCCGCAGGAGCTGGCGAAGCACAAGCTCCTCATCTACACCAACGCGCACAACCCCGACCAGCTGCGCTTCACGCGCGAAGGCCAGGTGCTGGTGCTGCCGGTGCAGGGCCTGCTCGAAGCCAACGACGGCCAGGTGCTGCGCGCCGCGGCGCTGAAGCACCTGGGCATCCTGGTGCAGCCGATGTACATCGTGCACGAGGACGTCGTCGCCGGCCGCCTGGTGCCGGTGCTGCGGGAGTGGGAGCTGCCGCGGCTGACCGTGAACATCGCCTACCAGTCGAAGCGGCACCTGCCGGCGAAGGTGCGCTGCTTCGTCGATTTCCTCGTCGAGCAGTTCGAGAAGAACGACTACGAGCGGAGGTGGACGGCGTAGGCGGACAGCGGCGGCATGGCAGCGTTCATGGCAACGTGTATGGCAGATCGGTTCCCAGATTCCATGCCATACTTCCTGCCATGTCCACCACCGTCACGCTCGACAAAACCGGCCGCGTGCTGTTGCCGAGCGATGTGCGCCGGCGGCTGAACCTGCAGCCCGGCGCGCAGCTGGAACTCGAAGTGCTGGCCGAGCGGATCGAACTGACGGTTTCCGCGAACGTGCTGCCCGAGCTCCAGCGTTCGCCGTCGGGGCGGCGGGTGCTGCCCGCCACGGGCGAAGCCTTCGACGCGGCCGCGGCCACG
>JAXMEZ010000113.1:0-3999 GCA_046348035.1 Rubrivivax sp.
TGCCAGCGCATGCCGCGCGACGCCGGCGAGGTACGCGCCGAGCTGGCCGCGCGTCGCGTCGAACCCCTCGGGCCGCGTGGCCAGCGCGACGAACGCTTCCTGCGTCGCATCGGCCGCCCACGCTGCGTTGCCGCTGAGCGCCAGCGCATAGCGATAGACGCGCCCCGACTCGCGCCGGTACAGCGTGTCGAGCGCGCCGAGGTCACCGCCGGCCAGCCGCAGCAGCAACGACGGCGCAGGGAGGTCGTCGTCGGCGGCGGCACCGCCACCGTCCTGCGCCGCCGCGATCGACGACGAGTGCGCCGACGAGTGCGCCGATGAGAGCGCCGATGAGGGCGACCGCGGCCCACCGCGGCGGCGCGGGGCGAAGAACATCATCGGCCAGCGCAGCGCCTTGCTGCCGCTGCAAAGCCGGGTCGCTTGCATACCGTCACCGGCTCCCTCGCTTTCCCCGTCTCATCGTTCCCCTCGTCCTGCGGCTTGCCCGCGCGCGGCCCATGCGCCATCGCAGCGCGTTCCCGGCTCGATCTCACCGCGTATTGAAGCGGGCCGCGGCAAAGGTTCCCGGGGTTTGCCCGCGGGCCGCACCGACGACCTCGAAGCGGCCCGTCCCGCGCCCGCGCAGCCCGTCGGCCAACGCCGCCGTTGCGTCGCGCCGCGCTGGCGGCCCGCAGCGCCGCCTCGCTACAGTGCCGCCGAACATCCCGCCCACCGATCCGCACCCGCTTCAGCCATGACCGAGCCCGCTGCCGCGCCCCCCTCACCCGAGCGCGAACCCGCTGGCCCGGCACGCCCGGCCGGCGGCCCGTCGCCCTCGCCGCAGCGCTGGCAGCGCTTCTCGACGGCGTCGCTGAAGGCCTTCCACGCCTACGCGACTTGGCTGGTCAGCATCTCATGGTGGCGCTTCATCGCGCTGTCGCTGGGCCTGTTGATGTTCGTCGGCATCCTGCACGACAAGCCGCCCTTCATGTGGACGGTAACCGAGCAGATCGATGAGCCGGTGTCGCGGCGCACGCCGGTGCCGCCGAAGCCACCGGCCACGCCGCAGCCAGGCGGCGCCCAGCCCGGCACCGCGGGCAAGGACCGCAGCCCCATCCGCATCGAGCGGCCCCGCCGCGGCGAACCCACCGAAGGCGTGGACATCAGCATCGGCAAGGACGGCATCCGCATCACGCCGCGCCCGGCCGCCAGCGCCGCGCAGGCGGCGAGCGCGGCAACCCCGGCCTCCGGCGCCGACGGCGGCGTGCACATCACGCTGCCCCCCGGCGCCACGAGCGAATCGGTGCGCGAGGCGGTGGCCGAGGCGCGGCGGCAGATCGAGCAAGCCGTGCGCGAAGCGCGCGAGGAAGCCGAGCAGGCGCAGCGCGATGCCGAGGAAGCGCGCGCCGACGCCGAGCGCGCCATCGCCGAGGCTACCGGCACGCGCAAGCGCACGCGCCGCACGCAGGTGGGCATCGGTGACGCGCAGATGCAGCTGACCGTGCTGTGGATCCTCGGCTCGGCGATCCTGAAGGCCACCTACAAGGGCCGCATGCAGGCCGAGCGCCAGGCTGCGCGCGCCACCGAGACGGCCGAGGCCGAGTCGCTGAAGCGCCAGGTGGTCGAGGCGCGCATGGCCGCGATGCAGGCGCAGGTGGAGCCGCACTTCCTGTTCAACACGCTGGCCTCGATCGACCACCTCATCGAGACCGACCCGGCACGCGCCAGCCAGATGCAGCGCAACCTGATCGCGCTCCTGCGCGCCAGCATGCCGACGATGCGCGAAGCCGGCGGCGCCGGCACCGCCAACGGCGTGCGCGACCTCGGGCGCGAGCTGGCGGTGATCCGCCCGTACCTCGAGATCCTCAAGGTGCGCATGGAAGAGCGCCTCGCCACCGAGCTCGACGTGCCCGAGGGGCTGCACTCGGCCGAGTTCCCGCCGATGATGATCCAGACGCTGGTGGAGAACGCCATCAAGCACGGCCTGGAGCCCAAGCCCGAAGGCGGCAAGCTCAGCGTGAAGGCGCAGATCGTGCACGGCAAGCTGCAGGTGGTCGTCGCCGACACCGGCCTCGGGTTCGGCAAGGCGGCCACTGCCGGCACCGGCGTGGGCCTGGCGAACATCCGCGAGCGCCTGCTGCTGCTCTACGGCACCAAGGCCTCGCTGACGGTGGCCGAGAACACGCCGAGCGGCACCGTGGTCACGGTGACGGTGCCGTACAAGACCGTCGAAGGCACCGAGGCCTGACGGCGAGCGCGCGGGCCGCCGCGCGCCGGCCGGCGCAGGCATCATCGCGGCTTCGCTTCCGGCAGGCCCGCAGCGCGCGATGAACCTCACCGTCACCCCACGCTCCGCGCCGCCGCGCGCGGTGATCGCCGACGACGAGCGGCTGATGCGCGAACAGTTGCGCTCGCGCTTGGCCGAGGTGTGGCCCGAGCTGGAGATCGTCGCCGAGGCGAAGAACGGCGCCGAGGCGGTGGCCGCCGTGGAACAGCACCGGCCCGACATCGTCTTCCTCGACATCCGCATGCCCGGCATCACCGGCGTCGAGGCGGCGCGGCAGATCGCCCAGTTGCCGCCGCCGCCCGGCGACGACGACGCACTGCTGCCCGAGGTGGTGTTCATCACCGCCTACGACCAGTACGCGGTCGAGGCCTTCGAGCAAGGCGTCGTCGACTACGTGCTCAAGCCGGCCGAGCGCGAGCGGCTGCAGACGACCGTGGCGCGCATTCGCAGGCGCCTCGCGGCGCGTGCGCAAGGCCAGCCGGCGCCTGCCGACGCCGCCGCCGGCGTGCCGCTGCAGCAGCTGCTGCACCAGTTGTCATCGCGCCTCACGGGCCAGGCGCCGCAGTACCTGCAATGGATCCAGGCCAACGTCGGCCAGAACATCCAGATGATCGCGGTCGATGAGGTGCTCTTCTTCATCAGCGACGAGAAGTACACGCGCGTGCAGACGGCGCAGGTCGAAGCGCTGATCAGGAAGCCCATCAAGGAACTCGTCGACGAGCTGGACCCGCGCCAGTTCTGGCAGATCCACCGCAGCACGCTCGTCAACGTCAACGCCATCGCCGGCGTCGCGCGCGACTTCCGCGGCCGCCAGGTCGTCGCCGTCAAGGGCCGCGCCGACAAGCTCGAGGTGAGCCGCAGCTACGCGGGCTTGTTCAAGGGCATGTGAGAAGGCGCGGCCCGCCGCGCCAACGTGGTGCAGCCCCGGCATGCAGCTGCTGCCCGCGCATTCCAACGACCCCCGCGTTTCGGGTGGCCCCCGTTACGCGTCGATGAGCGCCCGTGCTTCGTGCGCAGCGGCCGCGCACGACACAACTGAAGCATCTCTTCGCAACCCCGCACCCATCGTCACGGCATGAGCGAACGTCGGTCGCTATGGTCCGCGCCCATCCGGATGGCGCATGCGCTGCTGCGCGGCTTGCGGCGCGGCGCCAGCGGAGATTCTCGTGAACCGGCCCTGCACGAAGAAGCGCAAGACAAGACGCAACACCACAAGCAAGACGAAGAAGACCTCGCGATGCTGCTGAGCGCCACCCACGACCCGACCGAGCCGTCGGGCGATTCATTCTCCGAAGCGCCGAACGAATCGCCGGCCAGTGCGCGTTCCGGCCGCACCGCCGCGCTCGCCGGCCCCGGCTGGATGAAGCGCGAAGAAGCGATCATGGGCACGGCGATCTCGGTGGAGCTGTGGGCCGACGACGCGCGCACGGGTGCCGCCGCCTGCGCCGCGGTGATGGGCGAGATGCACCGCATCGACCGGCGCATGAGCCCGCACAAGGAAGCCTCGGAGCTGTCGCGCATCAACCGCGAAGCGGGCGAGCGCGCGGTGCTCCTGTCGGCCGAGATGTTCGCGCTGCTGACGCGCGCGCAGCAGTTCGCTGAACTGACCCGCGGCGCCTTCGACATCACCTACGCCGCCGTCGGCCACTTGTACGACTACCGCGCCGGCGTGCGCCCCGACGACGCCGCGCTCGCCGCGGCACGCGCCGCGGTGGGCTGGCAGCACCTGCACC
>JAXMEZ010000114.1:0-3985 GCA_046348035.1 Rubrivivax sp.
AGGCGCTCTGCATCCCCGGCAGCACGCGCGCCACCTTGCCGAGGTAGACGTTGCCGACCAGCCCGCGTTCGAGCGCACGCTCGATGTGCAGCTCCTGCACCGCGCCGTTCTCGACGATGGCCACGCGGGTTTCCTGCGGCGCCCAGTTGATCAGGATGTCGTGGTTGGCCATGGACGGCAAGTCTAGGGTCTGCGGCCGATGTCGGCCGACCCGGCGACCGCCGTCACCACCGCGACACCCTGATCGGCGCGTTCTCCCGCGGCCGACGCGCGTCAGCGGGTGACGCTCAGCGTCAGCGCCAGCGTGCTGGTGACCGCGGCGGCCCCGCTGCCCGAGGTGGCGGTGACGGTGACCGTCGAGGTGCCCGCCGGCGTGCCGCCGGCAGGCGGCGGCGGGTTGGCGGCGCCGTTGTCCGAACCGCCGCCGCAGCCGACGACGAGCACCGCCGTCAACGCGAAGGCCAGCGCGAGGGCGCCCGACCACCGGCCGCGCCAGCCGAGCAGCGGCAGCATGAAGACGGCGAGCGCGGCGGCCGGGTACTCGCGCAGCCACAGCGCGACCGGGCCGCCGTTGGTGCTGATCGTCAGCGTGGTGGTGGCCGCGGCGCCCGCGGGCGTGACGCTGGCCGGCGCGAAGCTGCACGCCGCGCCAGTGGGCAGGCCCGAGCAGGCGAAGGTCACGGCGCCGTTGAAGCCGCCCGCCGGCGTGATCGTCAGCGTGGCGCTCGCACTCTGGCCCGCCGCGACGTTGAGCGTCGCCGCAGACGCCGCCAGGGCGAACGACGCGGCGCCACCGCCGATGGATGCGCAGACCGCGCCGATCGCGTCGTCGCAGTACTGCACGATGTAGCCGACGGTCGCGCCGGCGGGGGTGGTTGGTGTCGTTGCCTGGCCCGATAGCCACTGGCCGTCGGGCGACATGGCCGTCACGCTGAGCAGCGCAATGCCGGTCATGTCGACGCCGGAGTCCACCAGCAACTGCCGCAGGTCCCGCGGGCCCGTGGCCTCGGTCCAGCGAAAGGCGGTGCCGCTGCCGCGCAGCAGCCCGCCGGCGGCGAAGCGGTCGAGCGGCGCGGCCGAAGAGGTGCCAACGACGATCCTGCCGTTGTCGCTGACGCCAGCCGCATCGACGAACTGGTGGCCGGGCAGCGGACCGATTGGCACCAGCCCGGTGGCCTGGGTCCAGCGGAACGCCCGCGAGCCGTTGGTGCTGGTGTTGCCCACGCGCACCTCCACGCCGCCGTTGCCGACGATCACGCTGCCATCGGCGGAAACCGCGGTGGCCGAGGTGAAGAATCCCGGCTCGATCGCGCCCAGGCTCTGGAAGCCACCGGCGGCGGTCCAGCGGAACGCTCCGGTGCGAATGCCGCTGAAGGCGGCGGGGTCGATGAACTCCGCCTCCCCCACGACCACATCGCCCGCGCCGCTGACGCCGAACGCGCGCGAGTTGCGGTCGGCACCGGCCGGCGCGCCGAGGCCCACCATGCCCCCGGCGCTGGTCCAGCGAAAGCCATGGTTGGCGCTGCCACTGATCTGCGAGGTGCCGACGATGACGCCGCAGTCATCGCTGGCGGCGCTTGCGTCGGAGCTGAGGCTCGAGTTGCTGGCCGGTACCAGCGTGCCCAGGTCGACCGGGCCGGTGGCTTCGGTCCAGCGAAAGGCGTGGTACGGCGTGCCGTTACCGGCGTCCTGAAAGCCGACGACGCAGGTGCGGTTGCGATCCTGGCTGGTGCCGCTGCCAATGGCGTCGGTGTTCGGCGGAGTGAGGACGACTCGGCTCGTCTGCCCGGTAACGAGGTCGTGGCTCAGCTTCGTTGGCCGGGCCTTGTTCTGTTCGAGGGCTTGACCGGCGCACGCGAACTTCCGCGCTTCCTCACCTTCTTCTGCCAGGAGCCAGAAATAGCCAAAGCAAAAGCCAAATACGAGCTCCACGCCCTGTGCATGCGCTCCCGACATGCCGCCGCACAGGAGCAGCGATGCAATCAGCGGCAGGCGCCGCGCACGTGACCGGTTGGCGCTCGGACTGAAGCGAGTCATTCGATCCTCCTTCGATTCCGGGTGGTGGACTTCAACGGCGTCGCGCTATGCTGGTCCGCAAGGGACGCGATTGCGGATGGCAGCTTCGGACCGGCACTACGACGCGTCGGCGCCTGCGCGCGCCGACCCCATGCGGCAGGCGCACCTTGACGCCGAACTGCAGCGCGTCCTCGCCAGCACCACCTTCAAGCCCTCGCGCCGGCACCGCCACCTGCTCGAGTACCTCGTTCGTCACACGGTCAACGGTCACGAGGCGGCGCTGAAGGAATCGGTGCTCGCCGCCGAGGTATTCGAACGCCCGCTGGCCACCTTCGACCCGGTGCGCGACACCATCGTGCGCGTCGAGGCGCGGCGGCTGCGCCAGAGGCTGCAGCAGTACTACGCCGGCGAGGGCGCGCACGCGCTGGTGCAGATCAGTCTGCCGGTGGGCAGCTACGTGCCGACGCTGAAGCAGCGAATCGACGGCTCCGCGCAGCGCGCCGGCTCGCTGGAGGTCAACGACCTCGTCGAACGCGGTCACCACTTCATGCGCCAGGCCGACGAGGCCGGCATCCGCAAGGGGCTCGAGCGCTTCGAGGCGGCGCTGCGCCTCGAGCCCGACCATGCCGGCGCGCACCTCGGCGCCGCGCGCGCCTGGCTCAATCTGGTGAGCGGGCTGCTCGAGGCGCCGCTGCCGTGGGTCGAGCACGCCACCGAGGCCTTGCGCCGCTCGCTCGCTCTCGACCCGGCGCAGCCCGAGGCGCTGACGCTGCTGGGCTCGGTGCTGCACCGCTACGAGTTCGACTGGCCCGCCGCCGAGTCGCACCTGCGGCGTGCGATCGAACTCGCGCCGCAGCGCGCATTCACGCACAGCGGCTACGGCTACCACTTGATGCTCGCCGGCCGCTACGACGAGGCGCAGGCGCAGCTGAAGATCGTGCGCGAGCTCGACCCGCACTTCCTCAACGGGCGGCTGCAGATGGCGATGCTGCGCATCGCGCAGCGGCGCTTCGCCGACGCCGACAAGGAACTCGCCGCGGTGCTCGATCTGTCGCCCGCCGACATGCCCGCGCGCGCGATGACGGCCGCAGTCTGCCTCTACACCGGCCGCGCCGCCGAAGCGCTCGAACGTTACCGCGCACTCGACGGCGAAGCACCGCGACAAAGCGTCGGCCTCGCCGGCGTGGCGCAGGCGCTGGCGCTGGCCGGGCGCCGCGACGAGGCGCTCGCGGCGCTGGCCGACCTGCACCAGCGCTTCGCACAGCGCTATGTTTCGCCGTACCAGGTCGCCCTGGTGCACTGGCGGCTGGGTGATGCGGCGAGCACGCTGCGCTGCCTCGACGAGGCCGCCGCGTCGCGCGACCCGAACCTGATCTACGCGCCCACCGACCCGGCCTTCGCGGCGCTGCACGGCGTGGCGGCGTTCGATTCGCTGCTGCAGCGGCATCGTCGCGCGAACTGATCCCCGATGCCGGACCGGGGGCTCGGCCCGCCCCCAGGGCTCGCCTGGCGCAAGGGGCGAACGGCGCAGCGCGAATGGCGGGCAGGTGACGATGTCCATCGGGCGGGCTCGAACATCACAACCCTAAGCGCGCACAGGCGAGCGCTCAAGCGCGCGCAGGTGACGCGCAGGTGACACGGCACGGCCAGCCGCCGGGGGCCCGCACGGCACGCGGGCCAGGCCACGCGCTTGCGCCGTTGTTCGACCCGGTGCCGGACTCGCGTCGCGCCGACGGGAGGTCAGCGATCCAGTCGCGAAGCGATCCCCGCGCGTCGCAGCAACTGCGCGGTCTCGAACAGCGGCAGGCCCATGATGCCCGAGTGGCTGCCGTCGATGCGCTCGATCCAGCCTGCCAGCGCGCCCTGGATCGCGTAGGCGCCTGCCTTGCCGAACGGCTCGCCGCCGGCGACGTAGGCGTCGATCGTGGCGCGCGGCAAGGTTGCGAAGCGCACCCGCGAGACCTGCAGC
>JAXMEZ010000115.1:0-3676 GCA_046348035.1 Rubrivivax sp.
CCGGCGGCGCCCGCGACGCCAGCGAGACCGCAGCGGCACTGTCGAAGAGCACCGTGCCGCCCGGGCCGAGCAGGTGGATCGAGCGCCAGCCGTCGCGCACCGGCTGCTCGGCGAGCGTGCGGCGCAGCACGGCCGGGCCGTCCTCCTGCGAACTTCGCTGCGAAGCCAGTTGATGCGCCAGCGCTTGCAGCAAGTCCGTCGTCGAGACGAGTTCGCGCTGCACCGACAGCGCCAGCGCGTGCGACGAGCGGCGAAGCTCGCCGTCGATCCGTTCGCGCCGCTCGTGCAGGCGGTCCAGCGCCTGCCAGGCCAGCAGCAGCGCCACGGGCACGCTGGCCACCAGCATCGCCGCCACGAGCGAGGTGCCCAGCGACATGAGCGGCAGCGCGGCGCGGCGCGGCGCGGCCTGGTCGGGCGTGGCGGTTCTTGCAGTCATCGGTGCGGCAAAGCGGTGGCCGCACTGTGGGGCTGGTGGGGTGCCCTTGCCGTCGGCGGGGAGCCTATGACGCTGTAGGACAGGTCCTACGCACCGCGGCCGGGCACCGGCATTGCCAAGACCATTGCCAAGACATGCGAAACGCCTGCTTGACGCCTGCCGAGAAAGGACCACTGGATGCCCTGGACCACTTTGCCGCGGGACAAGGGGGGCCGGCCGCCTGAGCACCGTGCCGCCGCGGGCTTCGAGGTGCCGGAAGACGATGCCTTGAGCCAGGGCTGGACACAGCCGGGCATCGAGACGCCCGGCCCGCTCGCCGGTGCCGTCGAGGTCAAGGGCCGCAAGGTGTTGAACCGCCTCGACGAGCCGCTGGGCGAAGTGCAGGACCTGCTCGTCGATGTGCAAAGCGGCCGCATCGCCTATGCGCTGATGGCGGCCGGCGGCGTGCTCGGCATCGGCGAGCGCCACTTCCCGCTGCCATGGACGGCCCTGACGCTGGACCGCGAACGCCGCTGCTTCGTGCTCGACGCTTCGCGCTGGGCTTTCGACAGCGCGCCCATGCTGCCCAAGGACCGCGGCAGCGCGGGCATCGCGATCGACTGGCACGAGAACGTGCACCGCTTCTACGGTGCGCGGCCGTACTGGGACTGAACGCGCGCAACGCGCCACGGCGGCATCGGCAGGCGTTGCTGCAACTTCGGCCCGCGGCCCGGTCAGGGCTGCGCGGCGACGGCGCTGTGCGCGCCAAGAAGCAGTTGTGTCGCGGTCGAGCCATGCGCGGCAAGTTCCTTTCGCGCAAGGCAAAACCCGCTCCTTCGATTGCCACGTCGCCGCAATCCGGCACGGACCTTGCGGTTGCACTGGCAACCATCATGGCCGGAGGACCGCATGGGTTCGCTCGATCTACGCGCCGATGCTCGACAGGTGCAAGCGCTCAGCCCCCGTCTGCAGCAGGCGGTGCGGCTGTTGCAGCTCTCGTCGCTGGACTACGCCCGCGCGGTGCACGAGGCGCTCGATCGCAACCCGTTCCTCGAGGCCGACGAGGCGGCCGGCAGCGCCGCTGTCGCATCGGCCCCGCCGCGCCGGCGCACGATGCGTCGCACGGCGACGGCACGGCGCTGCACGCCGTCGCCGGACACACCGAGCACGATGCGGCGGCCGACCTGCGTACGCGCGACGACGCCGCGCCGGAGCGTGCGAGCCTGAGCGCGCACGAGCCCGGCAGCGACGACATCGGCGCCGGCAGCGACAACGACCGCGAGATCTGGCAAGGCGGCGACGGCGCGCTGACGCGGCTGCCGCGCGCCGATGCCGACGAACTCGGCGCGCTCGACCGCATGCCGGCGCCGGCGACGCTGGCGCAGCACCTGCACGGCCAGCTCATCGCCGAGTCGCTGCCGCCGCGCCGGCGGCTGCGGCGCACGTGGTCGTCGAATCGCTCGACGACGACGGCTACCTGCGCACGACGCTCGCGGAGCTGGCCGAGATCGCGGCGCGCACTTGCGACTTCGAGCCGCCGCCGTCGCTCGAGGAGATGGAAAGCGCGCTCGCCGCGGTGCAGGCGCTCGAGCCGGCCGGCGTGGCGGCGCGCGATGTCGCCGAATGCCTGCACCTGCAGCTGCCTGGCATAACTGACGACGTGTTGCGCGAGCGCGCGCCGCATCATCGACCACCATCTGGCGCTGCTGGCCGCGCGCGACGTGCCGGCCCTGGCGCGCGCGCTCGGCTGCACGCCGGCGGAAGCAGGGCAGGCGTGCGAACGCATCCGCCGCTTCGACCCCAAGCCCGGCTGGCGCCACGGCGCCGAAGCCGTGCCCTACGTCGTGCCCGACGTCATCGTGCAGAAGGTGCGCGGTGCCTGGACCGTCAAGCTCAACCCGGCCGTCGTGCCGCGCGTGCGCCTGAACCGGCTCTATGCCGACTTGCTGCAGCGCGCCCGCCGCCGGGCGCCGGCGCGCTCGGGCGAGGCGCCGGCGGAAGTGAACGCCGAACTGAGCAGCCAGCTCCAGGACGCGCGCTGGACCGTGCGCAACGTCGAGCAGCGCTTCGGCACCATCCTCGCGGTGGCCGAGGCCATCGTGCGGCGGCAGCGGCTGTTCTTCGACATCGGGCCGATGGCGATGCGGCCGCTGTGCCTGAACGAGATCGCCGAGGAACTCGGCATGCACGAGTCCACCGTCTCGCGCGTCACCAACAACAAGTACCTGCTGTCGCCGCTGGGGGTGTTCGAGCTGAAGCACTTCTTCTCGCGCGCGATGGCCACCGCCAGCGGCGGCACCTGCACCGGCACGGCGATCCGCGGCGTGATCCAGGACATGGTGGCGCACGAGGCGGCCGACGCGCCGCTGTCGGACGTGGAGATCGCGCGCCTGCTCGGCCGCCAGGGCCTGCGACTCGCGCGGCGCACCGTCACCAAGTACCGCCAGATGCTGAAGATCGAAGCGGTGGAACGGCGGCGGCAGCGCGCGCTGATGGTGCCCTTCTCGTGAGGAGAGCGGGCGCGCGTCGGTCCTCGACCTCGCCCGCGATTCAGGCTCGCGCCTCCGTTCGCCCTGAGGTATCGAAGGGCTGGGCTTCGATACCTCAGCCCGAACGGTTCTTGGCAAGGGGTATCAGGCCGGCGTCACCGGCGTGATGCGCGCCGCCGAGCGCACCGGCAGCTCCACGCGCGTGCTGCGCTCGTAGGTGCCGACGAGCCAGCCGCTGGCGACGGCGCGGCGCTCGATCACCTCGCGCAGTGCTTCGCGGCCGGCGCCTTCGGGCGCCGGGTCGCCGCCCTTCAGCGCGAAGATCTGGAAGATGTAGCGGTGCAGCCCGTGGCCGGGCGGCGGGTCGGGCGGCAGCCATGTCGTCTGCAGGAGCGAGTTCTGGCCCAGCGGCACGAGGTTGCTGTAGCCGTCGCCGCCGCCGAGCGCGCCGTCGTCCAGCGAATGCACGCTGCCTTCGACGGCAGTGACGATGGCATGCACGAAAGGCTGCGGCGTCGGTGAATCGGCGTCCTCGACGATAAGCGCCCATTCCTTGACGCCGTCGGGCTCGTCTTCCCAGTACAGCGGCGGTGAAAGGCCTTCGCCGTCGGCGGTGTAGCGCAGCGGGATCGGCGCGTGGTCGGCGAAGACCGGGCTGCGCAGCGTGATGCTGCCCTGGCCGCTGCGCAGGCCCGTTCGCATGCACACCGCCTTGCCGATGCCGGCGCGCAGCGGCGCCAGCGCTTCGCCCAGCGCTTCGGGCACTCTGTGG
>JAXMEZ010000116.1:0-3531 GCA_046348035.1 Rubrivivax sp.
CCTTCAACACCTACGGGCCGCGGCAGTCGGCGCGCGCGGTGATCCCGACCATCATCACGCAGATCGCCGCCGGCTCGCGTTCGATCCGGCTCGGCGCCACGCACCCGACGCGCGACTTCAACCACGTGCACGACACCGTGCGCGGCTTCGTCGCCGTGGCCGAGAGCGACGCCGCGGTCGGCCGCGTCGTCAACGTCGGCAGCAACTACGAGGTGTCGATCGGCGACACCGCGCGCCTGATCGCCCGCCTGATGGGCCGCGAAGTGGAAATCCTCAGCGACGAGGAACGCCTGCGCCCTGCCGGCAGCGAGGTCGAGCGCCTGTGGGCCGACAACACGCTGGCACGCAACCTCACCGGCTGGACGCCGCAGTACGCCGGCCTCGCCGGCCTGGAGCGCGGCCTGCGCGAGACGATCGACTGGTTCGCTGACCCGGCGCACCTGGCCCGCTACAAGGCGGGCCGCTACAACATCTGAGAGGCTGATAAGGCCGCGCGCGATGGACGCCTCCTCTCCGACGCTCGATACCGTTGCCGCGGCCGTGAGCGCCGTGCGCGCGGTGCTCGGCACGCCACAAGGGACCATCGCGCTGCACGAGCCCGAGTTCGGCGGCCGCGAGTGGGACTACGTCAAGGAGTGCATCGACACCGGCTGGGTCTCCTCCGTCGGCTCCTACGTCGACCGCTTCGAGCGCGACCTCGCCGCCGTCACCGGCGCGCGCCACGCCGTGGCCACCGCCAACGGCACCGCGGCGCTGCACATCTGCCTGCTGCTGGCCGGCGTCGCCCCCGGCGACGAAGTGCTGATGCCGGCGCTGACCTTCATCGCCACCGCCAACGCGGTGTCGTATGCGCAGGCGACGCCGCACTTCGTCGACTCCGAGGCGCGTTCACTCGGCGTCGATGCGCGCGCGCTCGAAGCGTACCTGTCCGAAATCGCCGAGCGCCGCGACGGCGGCACCTTCAACCGCCGCAGCGGCGCGCGCATGCGCGCGCTCGTGGTCATGCACGTCTTCGGCCACCCCTGCGACCTCGACGCGCTGGCGGACCTTGCCGCGCGCTGGGGCCTGGTGCTCATCGAAGACGCCGCCGAGTCGCTCGGCGCCAGCTACAAGGGCCGGCACACCGGCAACGTCGGGCAGCTCGCCGCGCTCAGCTTCAACGGCAACAAGGTCGTCACCACCGGCGGCGGCGGCGCGGTGCTGACCAACGACGCCGCCCTCGGACAGCGCGCCAAGCACCTCACCACGACGGCGCGCGTGCCGCACCGCTGGAACTTCCTGCACGACGAGGTCGGCTACAACTACCGGCTGCCGAATCTGAACGCGGCACTCGGCTGCGCGCAGCTGGAGCAGCTGCCGTCGTTCGTCGAGCGCAAGCGGCGCCTGGCGGCGCGCTATGCAGAAGCGTTCGCCGGCGTGCCCGGCGTGCAGGTCCTGCGCGAGCCGCCGCACACGCGCGGCAACTACTGGCTCAACGCGCTGGTGCTCGACGTTGCGAACGCACCGCGGCGCGACGACCTGCTCGCGGCCTTGAACGACGCCGGCTACATGTCGCGCCCGCTGTGGACGCTGATGCACCGGCTGCCGATGTACGCCGCCAGTCCGCGCATGCCGCTGCCGGTGGCCGAGTCGCTGGAAGCGCGCGTCGTCAACGTGCCCAGCAGCGCGCGCCTGGCCGGCTGAAGCGCGCCGCGGCCCGAACATCAAAGATGCCGACGATGGACCGCCGCCAGCGAATCTGCGTCGTCACCGGCAGCCGCGCCGAATACGGGCTGCTGCTGGGTGCTGCACGACCTACGCGAAGAGCCGGGCATCGAGTTGCAGCTCGTCGTCACCGGCATGCACCTGGCGCCGGAGTTCGGGCTCACGGTGCGGCAAATCGAAGCCGACGGCTTCGCCATCGCGCGCCGCGTCGAGATGCTGCTCGCCGGCGACACCGCCGGCGCGGTCAGCAAGTCGACGGCGCTCGGCTTGATCGGCATGTCCGACGCGCTCGAACAGCTCAAGCCCGACGCCGTGCTCGTGCTCGGCGACCGCTTCGAGATCCTGGCCGCCGCCATCGCCTGCCTGATGCACCGTGTGCCGCTGGTGCACGTGGCCGGTGGCGACGTGAGCGAAGGCGCCATCGACGACTCGATGCGCCACGCGATCACGAAGATGGCGCACCTGCACCTCGTCACCAACGAAGACGCGGCGCGGCGAGTGCGCCAGATGGGCGAGGATCCTGCTCGCGTGCAGGTGGTCGGCAGCCCGGGCCTGGACCACCTGCGCCGGCGCCCGCTGCTGGCGCGCAGCGAACTCGAACGCCAGCTCGGCGCGCCGCTCGGCCGGCACAACCTGCTCGTCACCTTCCACCCGGTGACGCTGGCCGCCGACGACGGACGCGGCGAATTCGAGGAACTGCTCGCGGCGCTCGCCGCGACGGATGAGCCAACGACGATCTGGTTCACGCGCCCCAACGCCGACATGGGCGGCCGCGCGATCTCGCAGCGCCTGGATGAGTTCGCGGCGCAGCACGGCGGGCGCGTGCACGTGCACGATTCGCTCGGCCAGCTTCGCTACCTGAGCCTGATGGCCGAGGTCGACGCGGTGGTCGGCAACTCGTCCAGCGGCCTCTATGAAGCGCCTTCGCTCGGCACGCCGACCGTGAACGTCGGCGACCGCCAGCGCGGCCGGCTCGCCGCCGCCTCAGTGCTGCATTGCCCGCCCGAGCGCGCAGCCATCTCGCGCGCGATCGGGCAGGCGGGCACGCTCGACTGCAGCGGGGTCGTCAACCCCTACGGCGACGGCCACAGCGCCGCCCGCATCGTCGCCGCGCTGCGCAGCCTGCCGGACGCGGCGACGCTGCTGCGCAAGCCGTTCTTCGCGCCTGGCGCGGCATGACACCGAAGCCACGGGATCCATCGATGGTTGACCGCTGCCTCTTCATCGCCGAAGCCGGGGTCAACCACAACGGCTCGCTGGAGCTGGCGCTTCAACTCGTCGACGCCGCCGCCGACGCCGGCGCCGACGTCGTCAAGTTCCAGACCTTCCAGGCCGCGCAGCTCGTCACCGCACCGGCGCGCAAGGCCGACTACCAGGTGGCCAACACCGGCGAGGCCGGCGCGCAGCTCGAAATGCTGCGCCGGCTCGAACTGCCGCGCGCCGCGCACCACACGCTGGCCGCGCGCTGCCGCGAGCGCGGCATCCGCTTCATGTCGACGGCGTTCGACGCCGACAGCCTCGCCTTCCTGGCGACGCTGGACATGCCGGCCGTGAAGATCCCCTCGGGCGACATCACGCACGCACCGATGCTGCTGCAGGCCGCGCGCCTCGGGCGCCCGCTCATCGTCTCCACCGGCATGAGCACGCTGGCCGACATCGAAGCCGCACTCGGCGTCATCGCGTTCGCGCTCACGCAGCCAGGCCTGCCCCAGAGCCGCGCCGAATGCGATGCGGCGCGCGCTTCGCAATCCGGCCTGGCCCTGCTGAGCGAGCGCGTGACGCTGCTGCATTGCGTGACGCAGTACCCGGCGCCGCCGGCCGCCGTGA
>JAXMEZ010000117.1:0-3244 GCA_046348035.1 Rubrivivax sp.
GGCGGTTTCAAGGGTGTTAGGTTCCGGAGCGCTCGGTCCCTTCGGGCGACCCTCACTCGAAGCGAGCCCTACAAGCTAAGCAGCACAGCCCCACGTGCTTTCTCTTTGCCTACTTCTCTCTTTGCACGAGCAAAGAGAAAGTAGGTCGCCCGCCGGGCGAGACCGGCGCGGTCCTCCGCACGAGGAAACCCCAGCCGGGCGAGACCGACCCGATCCGCAAGCCAGAATCACCCTTGCCATAGGCAACGAAGCCCTCAGCCGATGCCCGCCCCCGCCGCCTTCGCGCCGCTCGTCGAGAACGCAGTCTTCCGCGGCCTGTGGGTTGCCTCGCTGGCGGCCAACATGGCGATGTGGATGCACGATGTCGCGGCCGCGTGGCTGATGACTTCGCTCACCACCAACCCGGCGCTGGTGGCGCTGGTGTCCACCGCCTCGGCGATGCCGGTGTTCGTGCTCGGCATTCCGAGCGGCGCGCTGGCCGACATCGTCGACCGCCGCCGCTTCTTCGCCGTCACGCAGGTGTGGGTCAGCATCACCGCGGTGGCGCTGGTGGTGCTGGTGGCTTCGGGGGCGCTGAGCGCGCCGCTGCTGCTGCTGCTGACGTTCGCCAACGGCATGGCGCTGGCGATGCGCTGGCCGGTGTTCGCCGCCGTGGTGCCGCAGGTGGTGACGCGCGAGCACCTGCCGCAGGCGCTGGCGCTGAACGGCATCTCGATGAACCTGTCGCGCGTGGCCGGGCCGATGGTCGCCGGCGCGTTGCTCTCGACGCTCGGCGCCGACGCGGTGTTCGCGCTCAACGCCGCCGCGGCGGTGCTGTCGTTCGGACTCATCCTGCGCTGGAAGAGCGCGCCGCGCACGAGCACGCTGCCGGGCGAGCGCTTCGTCGGCGCGGTGCGCGTGGGCCTCACCTTTGCGCTGCAGTCGCCGCGGCTGAAGGTGATCCTGCTGCGCATCTTCCTGTTCTTCGTGCAGGTGTCGGCGCTGTCGTCGCTGCTGCCGCTGGTGGCGCGCGGCCTGCACGGCGGCGGGCCGGGAACGTTCACGCTGATGCTCTCGGCGCTGGGGCTGGGCGCCATCGTCGCGGCGCTGATGTTCCCGCGCTGGCGCGCCCGCTTCGACCGCGACCGCTTCGTGCGCACCGGCACGCTCGTGCACGCGGCGTTCACGAGCCTCATCGTCGCGGTGCCCGAGATCTGGCTGGCGCTGCCGGCGATGTTCGTCGTCGGCATGGCGTGGATGTCGGTGGCCAACTCGCTGAACATCGCTGCGCAGGTGGCGATGCCCGACTGGGTGCGCGCGCGCGGCATGGCCATCTACCAGACGGCGTTGATGGGCGGCGCCACCGCGGGCTCGCTGGTGTGGGGGCAGGTGGCCGGCTGGATCGGCGTCAACGCCACCGTGTGGGCGGCGGCCGGCTTCGCGCTGGCGGTGCTGCTGCTGACGCGCCGGCTCACCGTGGAAGGCGGGCGCGACATCGACTTCTCGCCCGCCACCACGCCGCGCCCGCTGCCCGAGCCGCAGGTGCCGGTGGCGCCCGACGACGGCCCGGTGATGGTGACGATCGAGTACCAGGTCGACCCCGCGCGCGCCACCGAGTTCGCCGAAGTGATGCAGCGCACGCGCCGGGCGCGTCTGCGCCAGGGCGCGCTGTCGTGGGGCCTGTTCCGCGACGTGGCCGAGCCCGGCCGCTACATCGAGTACTTCGTCGACGAGACCTGGATCGAGCACCTGCGGCGGCTGGAACGCTTCACCGCCTTCGACGCCGAGCTGCGCGAGCTGCGCATGTCGTTCCACACCGGCAGCGAGCCGCCGCTCGTGCGCCGCTACGTCGGCGACGCGCACATGCCGCCGGCCGAGGCGCCACCGGTGCATTGAGCGCACGAAGAAGAGGCGGCGCACCGATGGACCTGCGAGCGTTGCGCTACTTCATCGCCGTCGTCGATGCCGGCAGCCTTTCGAAGGCGGCCGCGTCGCTGCACGTCGCGCAGCCGGCGCTGACGGCGCAGATCAAGAAGCTCGAGGGCGAGCTGGGCGCGCAGCTGCTCGACCGCTCGCACGCCGGCGTCACACCCACCCCGGTGGGCCTGCAGCTGCACCAGGACGCGCGCCGGCTGCTCGCCGACGCCGCGGCGATGCGCGAGCGCATCCAGCGCAGCGCCGCCAGCCCCGAGGGCTCGGTGACGCTGGCGGTGCCGCTGCTGCTGGTGGCGCTGCTCGTCGGCCCGCTGCTGGTGCGGCTGAAGGCGGCCTACCCGCGCATCCGCGTCTTCGTGCTCGACGACATGAGCCTGATGGTGCGCAAGGCGATGCTCGAAGGCCGCGCCGACCTCGGCATCCTCGTCGACACGCCGCAGGTGCGCGGCCTCGCGTGCCAGCCGCTGGCCGAGGAAGCGCTGTTCCTTGCCGGCCGCGACCGCGAAGGCGCTGTGCGCTGCGAGTGGCAGGGCGGCGTGCGCACGGTGCGCTTCGACGTCGCCGCTGCCCTGCCGCTGGTGCTGCAGTCGCCGCGCTTCGCCATCCGCCAGAGCGTCGAGCGCATCGCCGCCGAGCGTGGCCTGGCGCTGAACGTCGTGCACGAGCACGACTCGACGCGCGTGCTGCGCTCCTTGCACCTGGCCGGCGCCGGCTTCACGTTCTCGCCGGCGTCGTCGGCCATCGAGCACCCGACGCCATTGGACGGCTGGCTGCGCGCGCGCATCGTCGAGCCCGAGATCGTGCGCCGCTACCACCTGGCGCAGCCGCTGCATCGCGGCCTCACGCCCGCCGCTGCCGCCGTGGCCGAGGAGCTGCAGGCGCTGGTGCGCGAACTCATCGACAACGGCACCTGGGACGCACGGCTCGCCTGAGGCGGCTTTCCGTTCAACGTTCAATCGCCCAAGTGCCGTTCGGGCTGAGGTACCGACCGTCCTGAGGTATCGAAGGAAGCCCGCCCTTCGATACGCCGTCAGGCGTACCCTGTCCTGAGCTTGTCGAAGGATCAGGGCAAACGGACAGTTGGCTCGCTCGAATTTGAATCGCGGAACCCAAACCCGCATCAGTCGCCGCTTACTCCCCGCGCAACTCCACCGCCGGGCGCACGCGGCTGGCGCGCCAGCTCGGGTACAGCGTGGCGACGAACGCCAGCGCCAGCGAAGCCAGCGCGATCGGCACGATGTCGCTGGCCAGCGGCAGGCTCGGCATGCGGCTGATGAAGTAGATGCTGGCCGGCAGGAGCGTCGTGCCGAGCGCGTGCTCGATGGCGGGC
>JAXMEZ010000118.1:0-3089 GCA_046348035.1 Rubrivivax sp.
ATCACGCTCAGCAACCTGTTCACGGCGCCGCTCGGCCAGGCGCTGCCGGTGACCTGGCGCGATCTGACGCCGGTGCAGATGCTGGCACTGGACCAGTTCGTGCTGTGGGTGCCGGCGGGCTCGCCGTACCGGACGCCGCAGGCGCTGTTCGACGCCATCCGCAAGGGCCCGGCCGGCAGCGTCAAGCTCGGCGGCACCGGCAGCAAGCAGGAGGACCAGCTCATCTCCGTGCTGCTGGAGACGGCGCTGGCAACGCGCATCGCCTACGTGCCGATGCGCGGCGGCGGCGACGTGGCCAAGGCGCTCGCCGCGGCCGAGGTGGACATCACCGTCAACAACCCGATCGAGGCCGAGTCGCTGTGGCGCGCCGGCAAGGTGCGGCCGCTGTGCGTGTTCGACGGCGCGCCGCTGCCGTACCCCGAGAAGGTGAGCGGGCCGCTCGGCTGGGCCGACCTGCCCACCTGCATGGCCAGCGGCGTGCCGGTGCAGTACCTGATGATGCGCGGCATCTTCACCACCGGCGGTGCGACGCCGGCGCAGGTGGCCTACTACCAGCACCTGCTCGACCAGGTGCGCGGCCTGCCCGAATGGGCGGCGCTGATGAAGCAAGGCGCCTTCAAGCAGCAGCCGATGAGCGGCGAGGCGTTCGCGCGCTGGCTCGACCGCACCGAGCACTTCCACAAGGTGCTGATGCGCGAAGCGCACCTCACGCCGGCTTCGGCTTCCCCGGCGCCGGCCGCTTCCGCCGCGGCGGCGCCGCCGCGGCGCGCGCCGGCACCGTAGCCTCGCGGCCTTTCGGCGGGCGCTGCGGCGCCGCCAGCGAGCGCGGCAGCGGCAGCACGCGCGAAAGCAGCCCCGCGCCTTCGCGCAGCAGGAACTCGCGGAACGCCTGCGCCACCGGCGGCAGGCGCTTGTTGCGGCGCATGACGAGGTACCAGCTCAGCAGGCGCGGGAAGCCCTGGATGTCCAGCGCCACGAGGCTGCCGTCTGCGAGTTCGCGGCTGACGGTGTGCGCCGACAGGAACGCCACGCCCATGCCGGCGATGACCGCCTGCTTGATCGTCTCGGTGCTGCGCACTTCGAGCACGACGTTGACGTTGCCGTGCTGGCGGCCGAGCGCGTCGGCCATCGCGATGCGCGTGTCCGAGCCGTGCTCGCGCACGATGAACGGCTCGCGCACCAGGCGCGCCAGCGGGATGTCGCGCTCGCGCGCCAGCGCATGGCCGCGCGGCGCGACGATCAGGTACGGGTGCGGCGCGAACGGCTCGGCCAGCGCGTCGGCGTCCTCGGGCGGGCGCACCATCACCGCGAGGTCGGTGCGGTTGTCGGCCAGGTGCTCGAGCAGGTCGCCGCGGTTGTGCACCGAGAGGTTGATCTTCACGCCTTCGTGCCGGCGCGCGAACTCCACCAGCAGGCGCGGCAGGAAGTAGTCGCCGGCGCTGATGACGGCCACGTTGAGGCGCCCGCCGGCAACGCCCTGGAAATGCGTCATCGCCTCTTCGGCCTGCTCGAACTGCTGCACGATGAGGCGGCAGTGGTGCAGCAGCTCGGTGCCGGCCGCGGTGAGGTAGATCTTCTTGCCCAGCTGCTCGAAGAGCGGCAGGCCGGCGTGCCCTTCGAGCTTGCGGATCTGCGCCGACACCGCCGGCTGCGTGAGGTGCAGCTCCTCGGCGGCGCGCGAGTGGCTCGCCAGCCGCGCGACGGCTTCGAACACCTGCAGCTGGCGGAAGGTGGCGTGGCGCACGGTGGCCCTTTCGGTGTCCCTCGACCCATCACCGATCGCTGATGGTTTGCATATTTTAGTTTGATTGTCATTTATCGATTGCGCCGCCTACGATGGACGCATCGAATCCCCAAGGAGTCCGCCATGAGCCGCCGCACCGACGACATCGACCGCGCTGCCTTCAACGCTGCCTTCTGCGAGCTGGGCCTGCGCTGGCACTGGGACGACGCGACCTACGATGCCCTGAGCGCCCTGCCCGGCGAGCGCGAGCGCGTGCAGCGCTATCTGCAGACCGAGCAGGCGCACCTGCTGCGCGCCTACGAGCCGGGGTTCCTGGCCGACGCGATCCTCGACGCCAAGGCGCGCTGCCGGCGCGCCCTGGCCGAGGTCCGCCCGGGCGACACCGGCGCCGGCTTCGACTGGGCGCGCTGGTCCGACGCGCGCTGGGGCGAGGTCGGCGTCTGAGGAACGTTCAAGCGGGCGCCTGAATGAGCGCCTGAGCGCGCGCCGGCGCGTCGCGATTCGCGCCACTCCCGCGCCAAGGGGCGCAAAGGACGCGCGCCCTTGACCTGCTTCACGGCGGCGCGCCGCCGCCGGCCCCTACGATGCGACCGAGCCCGACAGGCGGGCCACAAGCATCGAGGGAAGGGAGAAGAAGATGAAGATCGCCGTCATCGGCGCCGGCGCCATCGGCGGGCTCGTTGGCATGAAGCTGGCGCTGGCCGGCAACGCGGTGACGTTCATCGCCCGCGGCGCCAACCTCGCGGCCATCCGCGAGCGCGGCATGAAGCTCGTCGGCGCCGACGGCAGCGAGCAGGTGGCGCGCGATGTCGCCGCCACCGACCGCTACGGCGAAGCGGGCGTGCAGGACGTCGTCATCCTGGCGATGAAGGCGCAGCAGGTCGAGGCCGTGCTGCCGCAACTGCCGCAGCTCATCGGCCCGGCGACGACGATCGTGCCGATGCAGAACGGCATCCCGTTCTGGTACTTCCACGGCCACGGCGGCACGCTCGCCGGCACGCCCGTGCGCAGCGTCGACCCGAACGGCGCTTTGATGGCCGGCATCCCGCTGGCGCAGGTGCTCGGCTGCGTCGTCTACCCGGCAGCCGAACTCACGGCGCCCGGCGTCGTGCGCCACGTCGAAGGCGAGCGCTTCCCCGTCGGCGAACTCGACGGCAGCACGACCGAGCGCGCGACGCGGCTGTCGGAAACCTTTGCCGCTGCCGGCCTCAAGGCGCCGGTGCTCGCCGACATCCGCGCCGAGATGTGGCTGAAGCTCTGGGGCAACCTCACCTTCAACCCGATCAGCGCGCTGACGCAGGCCACGCTCGCCGGCATCTGCCAGTTCGCACCCTCGCGCGAACTC
>JAXMEZ010000119.1:0-2873 GCA_046348035.1 Rubrivivax sp.
ACGCCCGCGCGTCGGCGCGCTCTTCGCAGGTCGGCAGGCCGAGGTGGCGCTCGGCCAGCGCCAGCCGT
Organism: Rubrivivax sp.; assembly: GCA_046348035.1. GTDB lineage: Bacteria > Pseudomonadota > Gammaproteobacteria > Burkholderiales > Burkholderiaceae_C > Rubrivivax. Next base: position 69 of record JAXMEZ010000119.1, read on the forward strand.
GGGTCCTCGGCCACGGCGCCGAGCACCGGCACGTCGGTGTAGTGCTCGATCACGGCGCGCAGCTTCGCTTCGTGGCGTGCGCCGCCGACGCGGTTGAGCAAGACGCCGCCGATGCGGATGTCGCGCTCGAACGCCTGGTAGCCGAGGATGAGTGGCGCGATGCCGCGCGTCATGCCGCGCGCATCGAGCACCAGCAGCACCGGTGCCGCGAGCAGGCGCGCGACGGCGGCGTTGCTGTTGCTGCCGTCGAGCGCCAGGCCGTCGTAGAGGCCCTTGTTGCCTTCGATCAGCGCCAGGTCGGCGCCTTCGCCGGCGAGGCGAACACGGCGCACGATGGCATCGCTGTCGCTGAGATGCGGGTCGAGGTTGAAGCACGGCCGGCCGCTGGCGAGCGCGAGCCACATCGGGTCGATGTAGTCCGGGCCCTTCTTGAAGCACTGCACGGTGCGGCCCGCGGCCGCGAGCGCCGCGGCGAGGCCGAGCGTGACGGTGGTCTTGCCCGACGACTTGTGGGCGGCGCTCACGAGCAGGCGCGGCAGCGCAGCGGGCGACGAAGCCGCGCCTTCGCCGACCGTCCTCGAGGCCACCTCGGCGGCAGGGCTCAATGCCGCCCCTCCGGCAGGTCGTCCTGCGGCATGAAGTCGAGCACGCGCACGCCCACCACGGTCAGCATGAACGCCGCGCCGAGGCCGCCGATGCCGAGCAGCCACTCGGGCCAGCGCGGCGTGTAGCTCGCGATCTGGCCGTCGCCGAACGAACTGCTGGCGACGTGGCCGGGGAAGATCTCCAGCGGCCACGCCTGCCCGCCGACGATGAACACGTACAGGAACGCGAACGCGCCGACGATGACGAAGCCCGCGGCCACGGGCAGCCCCGGGCCCGAGCGCGCCGCCGGCCACAGCAACATCGCGAACGGCGCGGCCGAGCCGAGCAGCACATAGCCGATCCAGAACAGCAGCGGATACGGCTGCCCGGGCGCGAAGAGGACGAAGGCGGTGAAGTCGGCCTGACGCGCGAAGTACGCATTCGTCAGGTGGAAGACCGCCACGAGGTACACCGAAGCGGCAAGGAAGATCGCCAGCAGCCGCGCCAGCCGCGCCTGCGCTTCGGGCGACAGCGCGCGGCCGTTCCACGTGTACATCGCAGCCTGCACGATGACGAACACCGCCAGCCCCCAGCCGAAGCTGAGCACGATGAACAGCGGCGCGAGCAACGCCGACTGGTACGCCTGCCGCGCGACGAGGAAGCCGAAGATCGAGCCGGTGCCGGTGGTGAGCACGAAGCGCCACACCAGCGCCGCGATGCCGGCCGGCTTCGACCACGCGTTCAGCCGCCGCTCGAACATCGTCCACAGGTACACCGCGACGATGGCGCTCATGCCCGAATAGAGGAAGACGTTCCAGGCGAAGACCGAAGTGAAGTTGTAGTGCGTCAGCGCGACGATCACGCGCTCGGGCCGGCCGAGGTCGAGCATCAGCACCATCAGGCCGCCGGCCAGCAGCGCCAGGCACAGCAGCCCGGAAAGCGGCGCCCGCGGCTTGTACAGCGGCTGCCCGAACACCGAGCCGATGCTGGCGACGTTGAGCACGCCCGAAGCGGCGACGATCATGAAGATCGCGAAGACATGCGGCAGGCCCCAGACGATCTGGTTGTCCATGCCGGTGATGGCATGGCCGTGCTCTTCCATCACGTGCGCGGCGGCCAGGCCCAGCAGCGTCACCCAGGCGCCGGCGGCGGCCAGCAGCCAGAAGCTGCGCGCCTCGCGGGCCGGGTCCTGGTGCGCCTCGAACTTTGCCGCGACAGTGCTCGCGCGGGCCGCGCTCACGGTGCCGATGCTGCTGGTCGTCGTCATCGCAGAAGAGGGTTGCGCCATCGCGGTCCCGATCCTTCACAACCCTTCATAGCGCACGCCGGTGTTGAGCGCCAGGTCGGGCCGCAGCGCCGTCGTCCGCACCTCGCGCACGCGGCGCGCGATCTCGCTTTGCGGGTCGTTCAGGTCGCCGAAGACGATGGCGCCGTGGCCCGCCTTCGTGCACGCCTCGGCGCAGGCGGTCGTCTTCTCGCCGCGGTCCAGGCGGTGCACGCACAGCGTGCAGCTCTCGACGCAGCCCTTGCCGCGCGGCACGTCGGGCTTCTGGTTCACGGTGGGCTCGTGCACGAAGCTGCGCGCCTTGTACGGGCAGGCCATCATGCAGTAGCGGCAGCCGATGCAGGCGTGGCGGTCGACGAGCACGATGCCGTCGGCGCGCTTGAAGCTGGCGCCGGTGGGGCACACGTCCACGCAAGGCGGCGAGGCGCAGTGCTGGCACATCACCGGCACCGAGGCGCGGCGGCCGCTGGCCACTTCCTTCAGCTCGACCTTGCGGATCCACCGCGCCGAGGTGCGCGTGGGCTTCGCTTCGAGGCCGTTCTCGTCCTGGCAGGCGGTGATGCACTCGGTGCAGCCGCTGGCGCACTTCGTGGTGTCGATGAGCATGCCCCAGCGCACCTTGGCGCTGGCGCCTGCCGTCGGTGTTGCGGCCTGCGCGAACTCGATGAGGCGCACGCCCGGCGCGAGCATCACGCCGCCCAGGCCCGCTGCCGCGGCGGCCATGCCGAGGAAGCCGCGCCGGCCCTGTTTGCCAGGCGCGCTCACTTCGGCGCCTCCGTCGCAGTCGTCCCTGCCGTCGCTGCTGCGGTCGCCGCGGGTGCCGCTGTTACTGCTGCTGCCGCTGCCGCCGCGGCCGGCCGCGTGGCGTGGCAGTCGAAGCAGTCGATCTTCACCGCCGCATACGCGTGGCAGGCGACGCAGAAGTCGCCCGGCGC
>JAXMEZ010000012.1:0-93543 GCA_046348035.1 Rubrivivax sp.
CATCTGCGTTGTCTCCATGTTGTCGGCCTCAGGCGGCAAGGAAGCGCTCGACGAGCGCGAAGTGTTCTGGCGTGTTCAGCGCCGGCGCGTGGCCGCAGCCGGGGATCGTGACGACGACGGCGCGCGGCCCGCGCGAACGCATCGCCTCGGCCACCTCGGGCAGCAGCAGGTCGCTCGTCTCGCCGCGCAGGCACAGCACCGGCAGCGTCAGCGAGTCCCACGCATCCCACTGGCGGTAGTCGTCGGGGTGGTGGGTGAACTGCTGCACCATCGCCGGGTCGTAGTGCGGCGTCACGCGGCCGTCGGGCAGGCGGCGCGTGCTGCTCTCGGTAAGCAGGCGCCACTGCGCGTCGGAGAGCCACCCGTAGGGCTTGTAGACGGTACGGAAGTACGCCTCGAGTTCGCTCACCGTGGCGAACGACGGCGGGCTGCCGGCGTAGCTGCGGATGCGCTCCACGGCTGGCGCGGCCAGCTCGGGGCCGATGTCGTTGAGCACGAGGCGCTTGATGCGCCCGCGCAGCGCGCCGGCCGCTGCCTTCAGGCCGATGGCGCCGCCCATCGACGTGCCGAGCCAGTGGCATTCGCGCACGCCGAGCTGGTCGAGCAAGGCCACGGCTGTGCGCTCGTAGAAGGCGAGGCAATACTCGCTGGCGGGGTCGGGGCTCCACTGGCTCAGGCCGCGGCCGAGCGTGTCGGGGCAGATGACGCGGTAGCGCTGGGAAAGGTGCGCGGCGATGGCGTCCATGTCGCGCCCGGTGCGCGCCAGGCCGTGCCAGGCAATCACCGTTTCGCCGTTAGGCGCGCCGTGGGCGGCGCTCCAGTCCATGTAGTGGATCTCGCGCCCGGCGCAGGCGACGTAGTTCGAGGTCGCCACTGTGTTCATCGACCACCCTTGCGCATGAGCGCCATCAGCCGCAGCCGGCCGACGATGCCGGTGGGGAAGTAGTACACGGAGAGCACGAACAGCAGCCCGAGCCACAGCAGCCAGCGGTCCGGGCTCACCAGCACCGAGAGCACCGGCACGCCTTCGAGCACGCCGGCGCCGAGCTTGAGCAGGTCCTGCAGGTAGTTCTGCGCCAGCACGAAGAGCGCCGAGCCGACCACCGCGCCGTACATCGTGCCCATGCCGCCGATGACGACGATGAGCAGGATGTCGAGCATGATCTCGAAGCTGAGCGTCGTGTCCGGCCCCACGTAGCGCAGCGAAAGGGCCAGCAGCGCGCCGGCCAGCGTGGCGAAGAGCGCCGAGATCACGTTGCTCAGCGTGCGGTACACCACCGTGCGGTAGCCGATGGCCTCGGCGCGGAAGTCGTTCTCGCGGATCGCCTGCAGCACGCGCCCGAACGGCGAGTTGACGATGCGCAGCAGCACGAGGAAGAGCGCGGCGACGGCGAAGAACAGCAGGTAGTAGGTGAGCACCTTGCCGTCGAGCACGAAGCTCTCGCCGACCGCCCACTCGAACGACGGCGTGAACGGCGCCGGGTTCTTGAAGGTGATGCCGTCCTCGCCGCCGGTGAAGTCCGACAGTTGCGAAGCGAGCGTCTGGAACGCCGCCGCGACGGCGAGCGTGATCATCGCGTAGAAGATCGCCTTCACGCGCAGAGAGAACAGGCCGATCACGAGCGACAGCGCGAGCGACACCGCCACCGCCGCGGCAAGCCCGATGGCGACGGCCGCATAGCCTTCACCCATGCGCGAGCTGGCGATGCCGATGCCGTAGGCGCCGATGCCGAAGAACATCGTGTGCGCGAAGCTGACGATGCCGGTGTAGCCCAGCAGCAGGTCGAAGCTGGCGACGAGCAGGATGAAGACGAGCATCTTCGAGGCCACCGACAGCGCCTTCGCCCCGGGGAAGAGGAACGGCGCCGCGGCCAGCGCGAGCACGATGACGAGCAGCATCAGCACCAGCGCCGGGTGGCCCGGGCGGTCGTGCGAGAGCAGGCGGTCAAGCATGGTCGTTCTCGCCGGCCGCCTGCCGGGCCGCTCCCGAAGGCGGCCGAGCCCCCTCGGGGGGCAGTAAACGAAGTGAGCGTCGGGGCTGCATGACTAGCGATTGGCCACCGGGTACAAGCCCTGCGGCCGCCACAGCAGCACGCCGACCATCAGGCCGATGGTCGAGAACAGCGCCACCTTCGGCTCGAGGTAGCCGATGTAGTTGGACATCAGCCCCACCAGCAAGGCGCCGACGAAGCAGCCGAGCGTCGAGCCGAGGCCGCCGATGATGATGACGATGAAGATCAGCACGTTCACCTGCGCGCCGATCTGCGGAATGACGCTCTGCTGGTAGAACGCCCACAGCACGCCGCCCAGCCCCGCCAGCGCCGAGCCGGCGACGAAGACGCCGACGAAGAGCCGCCGGATGCGGTAGCCGAGCGCCTCGACCATCTCGCGGTCCTGCACGCCGGCGCGGATGAGCAGGCCGATCTTCGTGCGGTTGAGCGTGAAGACGAGCGCGGCGAACACCACGAGGCCGATGCCGCCGGCGAGCACGCGGTACTTCTCGACCGCGGCTTCTCCGAACACCCACGAGCCGCGCAGCACGTCGGGCAGCGGCAGTGCGATCTGCAGCGGCCCCCAGATCGCCTTGATCAGCTCCTCGCCGACGATCATGCCGCCCATCGTGATGAGGATCTGCTTCAGGTGCAGGCCGTACACGGGCCGCACGATCACGCGCTCGAAGGCCCAGCCGATGGCGCCGGCCACGGCCATCGCGACGGCCATCGCGACGAAGACGCCGGCGACCGGCGCACCGGTCATCACCGCCATCACGCTCGTGGCCATGTACGCGCCGAGCGCGATGAACAGGCCGTGCCCGAAGTTCAGCACGTCCATCAGGCCGAACACGAGCGTCAAACCCGAGGCGATGACGAAGACGATGAGCCCCATCGCGAGTCCGGCCACGGTGAGCGTCAGCCAGGTGGCGCCGCTGCCCATCGCCGGAAGCGCCGCGGCCATCGCCGCGAGCAGCAGGATGATCGGCTTCCAGTCGAACTGGGCCTCGGGAATGGCGGCGCCGGCGGCCGGCGTTGCGGCGGTGGCCGCGCCGGCAGTGGTCGCGGTGGTGTTCATGCGTGCGCCCCCAGCGAGAGCCCGAGCAGCTTGTGCTGCAGCGCTTCGTCTTCCACCAGCGCCGCCATCGCGCCGCGGTGCACGACGCGGCCGTCGTCCATCACCGCCACCGTGTCGCCGAGCGAGCGCGCCATGTGGAAGTTCTGCTCGACGAGCAGGATCGTCGTGCGCTGGCGCTTCAGTTCGCGCAGCGCGCCGATGAGGTTCTGGATGATCGAAGGCGCGAGGCCCTTGCTCGGCTCGTCGATGAGGATCAGCGCGCGCGGCTCGCAGATGGCGCGTGCCACGGCGAGCATCTGCTTCTGCCCGCCGGAGAGCTTGCCGGCCGGATAGAGCCAGAACTTCTTCAGCGCCGGGAAGAGGCCGAAGATCCACTCCAGCCGCTGCGTGTCGAGCTCACCCGCATGCCGCGCCGAGCGCGCGGCGAGCACGATGTTCTCCTTCACCGTCAGGTCGGCGAAGATGCCCATGCTCTCGGGCACGTAGGCGATGCCGAGCGCGGCGATGTCGGGCGTGCTCAGGCGCTGGATCGGCTGGCCGCGGAAGCGGATCGCACCGGCGCTCGCGCTCCACAGGCCCATGATCGTGCGCAGCGTCGTCGTCTTGCCGGCGCCGTTGCGGCCGAGCAGCACCGTCACTTCGCCTTCGGGCACGGTGAAGTCGACGCCGTGCAGGATGTGATACGCGCCGATGTGCGTCTGCACCGCGGCAAGCTCGAGGAGCGGCGCGCTCACGCGGCCTCCTCTTCCTCGGCCGCGATGCCGAGGTACGCCTGTTGAACGACGGGCGAGGCGATCACCGCGGCGGGCTCGCCGTCGGCGACGAGCTGGCCGTTGTGCAGCACGACGATGCGGTCCGACAGCTCGCGCACCACATCCATCTTGTGCTCGACGAGCAGCACGGCGACATCGCTGCGCTGCTTCAGCTCGCGGATGAGGTCGAGGATCACCGGCACGTCGTCCACGCTCATGCCCGCGGTGGGCTCGTCGAACATGAAGACCTTCGGCTCGAGCGCGATGAGGATCGCCACTTCGAGCTTGCGCTGGTCGCCGTGCGGCAGGCTCGCCGCGGCGGCGCCGGACACGGCCGCCAGGCGCACGCGTTCGAGCAGCGCCTCGGCCTCGTCGATCCACGCCTTGCGGTCGAGCCAGACGCGGAAGAAGTCCAGCCCCGCCAGGCCGCCGGCGCGCCCGGTCTCGCGCGCCTGGATCGCCAGGCGCACGTTCTCGCGCACGGTGAGGTGCGGGAAGAGCTGCGTCAGCTGGAACGCGCGCCCCAGGCCCCGCCGCGTGCGCAGCGGCGCCGGCAGCTTCGTGATGTCCTCGCCTTGCAGCAGCACGCGGCCATCGCTCGCCGGCAGCTGCCCGGAGATGAGGTTGAAGTAGGTCGTCTTGCCGGCGCCGTTGGGCCCGACGATGGCGGTCAGCGTGCCGGGCTGGAACGTGCACGACACATGATCGACGGCCACGTGGCCGCCGAAGCGGATGGTCAGGTCGCGGGTTTCGAGCATGGCAGCGCCGGCGACACGCACGTTCAGCGCGCGCCGCCGCTCGTTCGCATCGCGTCGATCAGCGCTTGTTGCGAATGGGGATCTGCAGCTCGGAAGCCGGGATCACGCGCACCAGCTCAGGCACGCCCCAGGCGAACGCCGGGTCGTTCTTGATGCGGAAATGGAACATGTCCTGCATCGCCTGGTGATCCTCCTTGCGGAAGGTCATCTTGCCCTTGGGCGTCTCGAAGCTCATGCCCTCCATCGCGGCGATGAGCTTCTCGGTGCCGGTGTCGCCGCGGGTCTTCTTCAGCGCCTCGACGACGGCGATCGCGGCGCTCATGCCGCCGCAGGTGAAGAAGTCCGGCGGCGCCTTGAACCTGGTGTAGTGGTTGGCGACGAACCACTCGTTGACCGGGTTCTTCGGGATGCCGAAGTAGTAGTACAGCGCCCCTTCCATGCCGGCGAAGTTCTTGTAGGCCACCATCGCCGGCAGGATGTTGCCGCCGGTGGCGAGCTTGATGCCGAAGCGCTTCTCGAGATCCATGTCGGCGATCTTCGGGAACGGCGTCGGGCTGCCGGCCCAGCCCACGCTGAGGTACTTCTTGCCCGGCTGGTCCTTCAGCTTGTCGATGATGCACTGCAGGCCGGCGGTGAAGTCGGTGGTCCCGGTGGGCAGGTACTCCTCGTGGACGAACTTGGCCTTCTTGGTGAACTCCTTGGCCGCCTTCACGCCGTCACGCCCGAACGCGGTGTCGTTGGCGAGCGTGGCGATCACCGCACCCGGCTGGTCCAGCGCCGCGGCGTTGGCGGCGGCGTCCTGGCTCGAGTTGCGGCCGGTGCGGAAGATGTACTTGTTCCACTTGTCGCCGGTGATGCTGTCGGCCACCGCCGGCTCGACGAGCAGGACCTTCTTGTACTCCTCGGCCACCGGCAGCATGGCCAGCGCCACGGGGCTGGCGGTGGGGCCGACGGCGATGTCGACCTTGTCGTCGCCGTAGGCGGCGGCAAGCAGCGCCTTGCCCACGTCGGGCTTGCCCTGGTCGTCCTTCTCGATGACGACGAGCTTGCGGCCGTTCACGGCCATGGTGCCGCCGGTGGCGTACTCCAGGCCCATCATGAAGCCGACGATCATCTGCTTCGCATAGGCCTCCAGCGGGCCGGTCTTGCTCTGGATGACGGCGATCTTGATGTCGCCCTTGCCTTGCGCGAAGGCGGCCAGCGGCAGCGTGCTGGCGCCGAGCGCGGCGGCGGTGGCCAGGGCCTGGCGGCGGGTCGGGTGCGATGAACGGGGCATCGAGTCCTCCGGAGTGTATGGAAGTCGGACAGTAGCGGATGGCTGGATCACCTCGGCGCAACGGCCGTGCCAGTTCGCCCAGAACTGGTGCAAACCCTGATGCTTCAGGCGGCGTGCGGCCCTTTTCTGACCGCCTTCCCACCGGTCAAGGCGCGAATCGGAACACAGCCGCGCCGCTGAAGGGGTGGACGCATGGCCTGAGAGTGGTCACTGTGTCTGCAAGTCAGACATCCACTCAGGCCACCGCGTCGAGCAGATGCCGCACGAGCTGCGCCGGCTCGCTGACCATCGGGAAGTGCCCGGTGGCGATCTCGCGCACCGTCCACCCCGGCTGCTCGCGCACGCGTGCGCATCGGCGCGATGGTCGGGTAGGCGGGCGTTGTGCAGTCGACGAACCAGCGCGGCACGCCAGCCAGGGCGGCCGCGTCGAACCGCACCGGCTCGAGGTACATGCCGAACGGATGGTTCACGTGCCGCCGCGCGAGCCACTGCGCGTCGGCCTCGGCGAGCGCGAAGCCGGCCATGTCGGGCGGCGGCAGCGCGTTGTCGTGCGCGGCGGCCGCGGCCAGGCGCGAAACGACGACCTCCGGCGCATGGTGGCTCGACCACGATTCGCCGGGCAGCGGCACCATCGCATCGACGTAGACGAGCGCGTGCAGCTTCACGCCGCGCGCGGCCAGCGCCGCCGCCGCGGCCGTGATCACCATGCCGCCGTAGCTGTGGCCCACGAGCACGAAGCGATCCAGCTCCTCGGCCTGCACGAGCCCCGTCACATCGGCCACGTGCGTGGCGAGGTTGATGCCGGCATGGCGCAGATGCGCGCGCTCGCCGTCGCCGGTGAGCGTGACGGCGTGCACCTCGTGCCCCGCGGCGCGCAACGGCCCGAGCACGCGCCGCCAGACCCACGCGCCGCCCCAGGCGCCGTGCACGAGGACGAAGGCGGGCTTTGAAGGCATAACGGCGGTGTTCATGGACTGTGCACTCCGGGTTGCAGCGGATACGGCCACGCTCGGCCTGATCCCGGCCGGGTTGCCCCAACGGCCGGGCTGTTCCGTTCGGGCTGAGGTATCGAAGCCCGTCTATTCACCGCAGCCGCTTGTCGATCTCGGGCCAGCGCGCGAGCTTGTCGTAGAAGGCCGCCCGCGAAATGCCGAGCAGCCGCGCCGCGGCGACGCGGTTGCCGCGCGTGGCCGCCAGCGCTTCGGCGAGCGCTTCCTGTTCGAGTTCGGCCACGCGCTCGGGCAGCGAGCGCACGGCGGCGCCCTGCGGTGGCGGCGGCGTCTGGGCAGCAGCAACACCGCCGTTAGCACTGCCGACAGGGGCGCGGACGGGAGTGCCGGCAGAAGCGCCCGCAGAAGCGACAGCATGAGCGCTCGCAGAAGCGCCTGCGGGAGCGCCCGCGGGAGCGCCCGCAGCCTTCCCTGCGCCGGCCCCAGGCACCAGCCGCAGCGCCGCCTCGAAGTGCCGCGGTTCCAGCGGCGTCTCGTCGGTCATCAGCGTCGCCTGCTCGAGCGTGTTGCGCAGCTCGCGCACGTTGCCCGGCCAGGGCTGCCGCGCCAGCAGCTCCAGCGCCTCGGGCGCCAGCGGCTTGGCCGGCAGGCCGCTGCGCCGCGCGATGTCCTCGGCCAGCACCTCCACCAGCGCTTCGAGATCTCGCCAGCTTGTCGCGCAGCGGCGGCACGGTGATCGGCAGCACCGCCAGGCGGTAGTACAGGTCGGCGCGGAAGCGCCCCCTGTTCACCATCGCCGCCAGGTCGCGGCTGGTGGGCGGCAATGACGCGCACGTCGACGCGCTCGACGCGATTGCTGCCCAGCGCTTCTCGATCTCCTGCTCCTGCAGCGCGCGCAGGAGCTTGGCCTGCAGCGGCGCTTGCATGTCGCCGGATCTCGTCGAGAAACAGCGCCGCCGTCGGCGAGCTTGAACTTGCCTTCGCGCTCCTTGCGCTCGGCACCGGTGTAGGCACCGGGCGCGACGCCGAAGAACTCGGCTTCGAGCAGCGTGTCGGGCACGGCGGCGATGTTCACGCTCACGAGGGCGGCCGGCGTTGCGGCCGGCGGCGTGGATGCCGTGCGCGAGCAGCTCCTTGCCGGTGCCGGTTTCACCGAGCAGCAGCACCGGGCTGTCGGTGAGCGCGGCGCGGCGCGCGAGGCGCTTCACTTCGAGCGCCTGTGTGCTGGCGCCGATGAAGCTGGCGATGCTGTACTTCGCCGCGCCTTGGTGATCTCCGAGCTGCGCGGCGTCGGTTTCCGCCTTGCAGCCGTTAACTTCGCCAGGAGCGGCTGCATCGTCGTCTCCGGGTGGTCGAGCAAGTCGCGTGGCCGACGGCGCCGATCACCACGCCGGCGTCGTTGCGCAACGGCAGGCGGCTGACGAGGAACGTGCCGGCCTGGTTCGTCAGCAGGTCGACGAGGATCGGCTGGCCGCTCTCGATGACCTGGCCCATCAGCGTGTTGGGCACCACCTCTTCGACGCGGCGGCCGACGAAGTCGGCCTCGGCGTGCTCGAGCGCGGGCAGGAAGCGCCGTAGCCTTCGCTGATCCAGACGATGCGGTGGCCGCGGTCGACGACCACCGTGCCCATCGCCGTGTTGTTGAAGACGTCGAAGAGGTTTCCTGGCCGCCAGCTCGAGCACGCGGGCCGCGTCGAGCCCAGGCTCGCGGGCGGCGTGGCGGCGGGCGGGGTGCGTGCGGTGTCGGTCACGGCGGTGATCGGCGCCGCGGCCCGGGCTTGCCGCTTGCCGGGCGCGCGCTGCCGGCTGCTGCCGCCCGGCGCCGGTGCCACCCGCGCGGACGGGGCGCGGCGGGCATGTCTGGGCTAACCTCTCGCGCCCTCTCCATTCCCGTGGCTGGCCGCCAAAGGTCCGATGCGATGAACGTCACCCGCCCTTCCCTGCTTCGCTCGCGCTCGCTTGCGCTGGCTACCGCGCTGGCACTCGCGCTCGGCGCCTGCGGCACGCAAGTGGTCAACCCGGTCACCGGCCAGACCGAGCGCACCTACATGGACGAGCGGGCCGAGATCGCCGAAGGCGCCAAGGGCCACCAGGAAGTGCTCAAGGCCTACAGCGTCGTCGCCGACCCGGCGGTCCAAGCCTACGTCAACGCCCTCGGCCAGAAGCTCGCGGCGCAGTCGCACCGCAAGGAGCTGAAGTGGACCTTCACCGTGCTCGACAGCGACGAGGTCAACGCCTTCGCGCTGCCCGGCGGCTACGTGTACGTGACGCGCGGCATCATGGCCTACCTCGACAGCGAGGCCGACCTCGCCGGCGTCGTCGGGCACGAGATCGGCCACGTCACCGCACGCCACGGCGCGCAGCGCGCCACGCGGCAGCAGAACGCCAGCATGGCGGTGCTCGGCGCGGTGGTGCTGGGTTCGCTCTTCGGCGTCGGGCAGGCGGCCGGCGAGCTGGGCCAGACCCTCGCTGCCGGCAACATCGCCAAGTACGGCCGCGAGCAGGAACTGCAGGCCGACGAACTCGGCGCGCAGTACCTGGCGCGCGTGCGCTTCAACCCCACGAACATGGTCGACGTGATCCAGGTGCTGAAGGACCAGGAGCGCTTCGCCGCCGAGTCGGCGCGCGCCGCCGGCCGCGCCGCGCCCGAAGCCAGCGGCTGGCTCGCTTCGCACCCGAGCAACGACCAGCGCCTGGCGGCGATCCGCGGCATCGCGCAGCGCCTGGCCTCGACGCCGGGCGCCGCGGCCTGGGACGATGAAGGCCGCGGCCGCTACCTGAAGGCCATCGAAGGCATGACCTTCGGCGACAGCCGCGAGCAGGGCGTCGTGCGCGGCCGGCAGTTCTTCCACGAGCCGCTTTCCATCGCGCTCACCGCGCCGCAAGGCTGGCGCATCGGCAACGAGGCCGAGCAGCTGGTGCTGATGAGCGGCGCCGGCGACGCGGCGCTGGTGATGAAGCTGATCCCCGATGAAGCGGTGAAGAAGGTGGGCAGCAGCGACCCGCAGGCGCTGTTGCGCGCGCTCGGCGCCAGCGATGGCCGCTTCGAGCCGGTGCCGCTGGCCGGCGGCCTGCACGCCGCGCACTTCTCCGGCCAGCGCCGCAACGCGCAGGGGCAGGTCTCGGCGCTCGAAGCCACCGTCGCCAGCGGCCCCGCCGGCCGCATGTTCCTGCTGCAATGGCTGGCGCGCGACGCGCAGGCGATGCAGCGCTCGCGCGCGACGCTGCGCGAAGCCGAATCGAGCTTCCGGCCGATGACGGCCGGCGATCGCACGCTGGCCCGGCCGTGGCGCGTGAAGCTCGTGCCGATGCCCGCCGGCGGCTTCGCGCAGCTGGCGCGCAGCTCGCCGATCACCGAGCTGCCCGAGCAGCAGCTGCGGCTGCTCAACGGCGCCTACCACGGCGAAGGCCCGGCGGGCAGCAGCGCGGCCGCGCCCGACCCGAAGCCGGGTCAGCTCGTCAAGGTAATCGAGTAGACGCCGGCGCCGGGGTGCCGCACAGTTTCAGGGTTAGAAGCTGCCGAACACGTACGAGTACTGCAGCGTCGTGATGCTCTCGTCGAACTGCGCCGAGCCGAAGCCCTGGTAGCGCAGGCCGAACGAGTGCGGGCTGCCCGCCTTGCGGTAGCCCAGGCGGATGCTGAAGCCGACATCGGAGTCATTGGGCAGCGGGTTGACGCGCGACTCGTAGGTGTTGCGCTGCACGGCGAGCGACAGCGACAGGATGTCGCGGTTCGACGAGCCCAGGCGCAACTCGGGGAAGTTGACGCCGACGAACGGGCCGCTGTTGTTGGCGAGCTTGCCCGAGCCGACGCTCTCGCCGTAGTTGGCGCGCCGGTAGCCGGCAATCAGCGCCACGCCGTCGTAGACGTGCACGCCGACGGTGGCGCCGACCTCGGAGCGGAGGCCCGACAGCAGCGTGCCGTTGCCGCCGGGGATGTCCATCGCCAGCGACTCGACGTTGACGTCGAAGAACACGCGCTCGCCGGCGGCCGTGAGGCCCAGCGACAGGCCGCCGGTGGGGCCGTTGGACTCGGCGCCGGCCAGCATGTAGGCATTGCCGAGCTGCACGCCCACGCGCGGCAGCAGGTCGATCGCGTAGGCAGGTGCGACGCCGGCAGCGGCGAGGCAGGCGGTGGCAACGAGGCGTGGAAGGGCCTTCTTCATCGGGGTACGACTCCGGGGTTGGGGGGAGGGAAACGAAGAACGAACGCGCGCCGAACGCGGACCGAGGGCGGCGCTCGGACGCTCAGAAGATCACGTTGTTGCTCTTGCGGCGCTTCAGGACGATGCGGTCGTTGAGCGACCAGTTCATCCACGGCTCCTGCTCGAAGCGCGTGGCGCGCTTGACCAGCAGCGTGGCCTCCTGGAAGACGGCGGTGACTTCCAGGCCCTCGTCGCCGATGACGCTGGCCAGCGCCTCGGCATAAGGGCTGTTGCGGCCGTTGCCGTCCAGCGCCACCTTGCCCGGCGACGTGGCGTAGGCGATGAGCGTGTTGCCAGGCACGTTGTCCAGTTGCGACAAGCCCGCAGGCACTTCGTCGCGCACGACGCCGCGCTCGGCGCGTTCGCCGCCGGCGGGTACGCCCAGCGCGCGCGAGTACGCCGGGCTGCGGCCGACGAACGGGTTGTTGCGGCAGGCGTCGAGCACGATGATGTGCGCCGAGCGGCCGTCGGCCGGCAGCGCCTTGAACAACTGGCCGATGCCGAAGGCGCGCGCTGCGAGCTGTTCGGGCTGCTCGATCTGCGCATCGACCGGGATCAGGTAGTTCTCGCCGGCGTGCTGCACGCCGTGGCCGGCGAAGTAGACGAAGGCGATGTCGCCGCGCGAGAGACGCTCGCCGAATGCGGCCGTCGCTTTCTGCATCTGCGCCAGCGTCGCGTCGCGCAGCAGCGTGACCTTGAAGCCGACGCGGCCGAGCGAACGGGCGATCAGGTCGGCGTCATTGACCGAGTTGCGCAGCGGCTCGACATGCGCATAGGCGGCGTTGCCGATGACGAGCGCGTGGCGCTCCTGCGCCATCGCCGGCAGCAGCCCCGAGGCTGCCACCACGCACCACCACACACACCACAGGATCCAGCGGCCCTGCACGGCGTCGGCGACGCGATGCAGGCACTTTTTCGTCATCAGGAACAAACGTGCATCCAGTACTGCGACACAACCCGCCGATACTAGGCCGGGTGTCCTTCCGGCGACGGACCCCGAGCCGCACTCCTCGACGTGACGCGCAGAACTCCACACCACTTCTCGACACTCCCCTCACTCCTCGCGTTGGTTCTCACCGTTGCGCTCGCGACGTGTGCCGCGGCCGCAACACCGAAGCGGCTCGCTTTGCTCATCGGCATCGGCCAGTACGCGGACAAGCGCATCCCGACGCTCGAAGGGCCCGCGCACGACATCGAAGCGATGCAGGCCGCGTTGCGCGAGCACTGGGGCTTCGCGGCCGCCGACATCACGGTGCTGCGCGACCGCGCCGCCACGCGCGAGGCGATCCTCGGCGCGATCGAGCAGCTCGAACGTGCCAGTGCCAGCGGCGACCAGTTGTTCATCTACTTCTCCGGGCACGGCACGAGCGCGGGCGACCGCACGCTGAGCCTGCCGCTGCCGCACAGCTCGGGCGCCTTCGTGCCGCACGTCGTGCGCGTGGACGGCACGAAGGCCGAGATCGCCGCCGGCCTCATCGTCGGCGCGCGCGACCTGCGGCCGCGGCTGGCGCGGCTGGACGCCGGCGGGCGCCAGGTGCTGGTCGTCTCCGACAGCTGCTACTCCGGGCAGGCCGTGCGCATGCTGGGCGCGCTGCCCGGCGGCGTGCGGTTGCGACCGCGCCACTTGTCCATCGAGGCGCTGAGCGGCAACACCGACGCGGCTGGAGCAACGGCCACAACGACTACGCGTTCGGCCACACGGTCGTCAGCAAGCGCCGCGCGGCCCGAGCCCGAGCCCTACCCTTACCGGCACATCTTCTACATCGCCGCGGCCAGCGACAGCGAACCGGCGATGGACATCGGCAGCGACTCGCTGGCGAAGCTGCCGACGCTGGACAACCGGCCGCACGGCGCGCTCACCGATGCGCTGCTGCGCGCTCTCACCGGGCGCCTGCCCGACATCGACGCCAACCGCGACGGCGCCGTCGATCACGGCGAGATCTTCGCCGCGGTGCAGCGCTTCATGGCGATGCGTGCCTACCCGCACACGCCGCAAGCGCTGCCGCCGGCGCGCGACGACACGACGCGGCTCGCGCGCGCACGGGTCTTCGACGCTGCGCCGCCGGACGTTCGGCCTTCGGGCGCAGCGGCCACGGCGCAACTCACGTCGCCGCCCAGCGCCGCAACGCGACCGTTGCGCGTGCGCCTCGCGGACCTGCGCGAGCCGCCCGTCGAATTGCGCGACCTCGCCGGCGTGCGCTGGCTTTCAGCCTCGGCCGGCGATCCCGACGGCGCCGAAGCCGACCTCGTCCTCGAAGCGCAAGCGCTGCCGTGGCGGCTGCGCTCGCCGGCCGGCGACCTCGTGCTGCAAGCGCGCCGCGATGCCCCGGGGCACGTGCGCCGCCGTCTCGTCGCCACCGCGTGGTTGCGCCAGTTGCAGGCCGCGGCCGACCACCCGAAGCGCGAGCGCATGGCGCTGGACATGCACACGGTGCCGGCCACGCGCGGCGGCACGTTCGTCGAAGGCGAGACGTTCACGCTCGCGCTGCGCGCCGAGCGTGAAGCGGTCGTGCTGGTGCTCGTCGTCGATGCCGAGGGCCGCATCGCGGCGCTGTACCCGTTGAATGCCGAAGAAGCGCAACGCCACCCGCGCACGCGGTGCGCCAGACGCCCTCGCCGGCGACGCCGTTGCGCGTGGCGCCGCCGTTCGGCACCGACGAGCTGCTCGCCGTTGCGTTCGAGCAGCCGCCCGAGTGGTGGCCGACGCTGCCGGTGAAGGAGCCGATGGCACCCGGGCACCGGCTGCTGGTGGCACTCGAACGCGCGCTGCGCCCAGGTGCCGAAGGCGGTGCCGCCGGTGCCGTCGGCGTGGCGGTGATGCCGCTGCGCTCGGTGCCGCTGCCGCGGGACCAGCCCGGCGCGGCGCTCGACTAGAAGCCTGCCGGAAGCGGCGGGCCGCATCGCGGCACGCGACACCACGGGACATTCCCCCGGTGGCGGCGTGCCGCGGCCTGCCTACCATCCGCCGCGAAGGAGAAACGATCTCCCATGCGCCCTGACCGCCCTGCCCTCACCCGCCGCCTTGCACTCACCCGCCGCCAGGCGCTGCTCGGTGCCGCCGCCACGCTGGCGGCGCCATTTGCTAACGCCCAAGGGGCGTGGCCGGCGAAGCCCGTGACCGTCGTCGTGCCGTTCCCGCCCGGCGGCGGCACCGACGCCTTCGCGCGGCCGCTGTTCGCGATGATGAGCAAGAACACCGGCCGCCAGTTCGTCATCGACAACAAGGGCGGCGCCGGCGGCACGCTCGGCGCCGGCGTCGCCGCGCGCGCCGCGCCCGACGGCTACACGTTCTTCATGGGCGCCGTGCACCACAGCATCGCGCCCAGCATGTATCCCAAGCTGGACTACGACATCGAGCACGACTTCGTGCCGGTGGGCCTGGTGTCCAGCGTGCCGCAGGTGATCGTCGTGAACCCCACGCGCGTGCAGGCGAAGACGCTGTCCGAGCTGCTCGCCTACATCCGCAAGAACCCGGCCAAGCTCAACTACGCCTCGGCCGGCAACGGCACTTCGCACCACCTGGCCGGCGAACTGTTCAAGCTGCAGACGAACACGTTCATCACGCACATCCCCTACCGTGGCGCCGGGCCGGCGCTGCAGGACCTCGTCTCCGGCCAGGTCGACATGATGTTCGACGGCCTCGGCTCCTCCGCGGGCCACATCCGCGGCGGCCGGCTGCGCGGCATCGCGGTGGCCGCCGACAAGCGCGCCGTCGCCTTCCCCGACATGCCCACCGCGGCCGAAAGCGGCGTGCCGACCTACAAGGTCTCCACCTGGTACGGCATCTGGGCGCCCAAGGGCACGCCGGCCGAAGCCACCAACGCCATGGCCGCCGAGATGCGCAAGGCGCTCAACAGCGAGGAGCTGAAGACGATGTGGGTCGGCCTGGGCACCGAGACGCCGAACCTGTGGGGCGCCGACTTCGGCCGCTTCGTCAGCGCCGAAGTGAAGCGCTGGGCCGACGTGGTGAAGTCCTCGGGGGCCAAGCTGGACTGAGTCGAGAAAGAGCCAGCAAGAAGTACGAGCAAGAAAGAGCACATCGCGCATGAACCTCTTCACCGCGCTGCGCGCGGCCTTTCCCGCTGACTTGTCGCGCGTCGCCATCGAGACCGCCGACACGCCGGCGCCGCTCGCCTACACCTGGGGCGACCTTGAGCGCGGCAGCGCGATGCTGGCCAACCTGCTGGCATCGCTGGCGCTGCCGCCGCGCTCGCGCGTGGCGATGCAGGTGGACAAGAGCGTCGAGGCGCTGATGCTCTACCTGGCGGTGCTGCGCACCGGGCACGTGGTGCTGCCGCTGAACACCGCGTACCAGGAAGCCGAGATCGCCTACTTCATCGGCAACGCCGAGCCGGCGGTGGTGGTGTGCAGCAAGCGCAACTTCGGCCGGGTGGCGCGCACCGCGTTCAACGCCGGCACGAAGCATGTCTACACGCTCGACGACGACCGCAGCGGCACGCTGCTGGACCGCGCCGCGTTCCATGCCGACCGGCACGAGCCGGTGCCCGCCGCGGCCGACGACCTCGCCGCGATCCTCTACACCAGCGGCACCACCGGCCGCAGCAAGGGCGCGATGCTCACGCACGGCAACCTGCTCGCCAACGCGCAGGTGCTGCACGAGGCGTGGGGCTGGGCCGAGGTGAACCGCGCCGGCGGCCACGACGTGCTCGTCCACGCCTTGCCGATCTTCCACGTGCACGGCCTCTTCGTCGCCACTCACGCCGCGCTGCTGTCGGGCAGCCGCATGGTCTGGTTCAACCGCTTCGACCCGCGCGGCGTGGCGGCGCGGCTACCCGAAGCCACGGTGTTCATGGGCGTGCCGACGCTGTACGTGCGGCTGCTGGGCGAGCCGGCGTTGACGCGCGAACAGTGCGCGCGGATGCGCCTTTTCATCAGCGGCTCGGCGCCGCTGCTGATCGAGACGTTCGAGGCGTGGCAGCAGCGCACCGGCCACACGATCCTCGAGCGCTACGGCATGAGCGAGACGGTGATGCTGACGAGCAACCCGTACCGCCCCGAGAGCGCGCGCCGCGGCGGCACCGTCGGCCCGGCGCTGCCCGGTGTGGGCGTTCGCGTGCGCGACGACAAGGGCACGGCGCTGCCGGCCGGCGAGATCGGCGGCATCGAAGTGAAGGGGCCGAGCGTCTTCAAGGGCTACTGGCGCATGCCGGAGAAGACGGCCGAGGAGTTCACGGCCGACGGCTGGTTCAAGACCGGCGACGTCGGCCGCATCGACGCCGACGGCTACGTCACCATCGTCGGCCGCAGCAAGGACCTCATCATCAGCGGCGGCTACAACGTCTACCCGGCCGAGATCGAAGGCTTCATCAACGAGATGCCCGGCGTCGCCGAGAGCGCGCTCGTCGGCGTGCCGCACCCCGACTTCGGCGAAGTCGGCGTCGCCGCCATCGTCGCCAGGCCCGGCGCCGCGCTCGACGGCGAAGCGATCCTGGCGACGCTGAAAGCACGCATCGCCAACTTCAAGGTGCCCAAGCGCGTCTTCGTCGTCGCCGACCTGCCGCGCAACGCGATGGGCAAGGTGCAGAAGAACCTGCTGCGCGAGCAGCACAAGGGGTTGTTCGGGGGCTGAGGAGGCGAGCCGCGCGGCTCAGCCGCTTGCAGGCACCAGCCCCGCCCACTGCCACAGCGCGAAGCCGGCCAGCAGCAGCGCCGAGACGCGCCCGACCCAGCGGCGCGCGCGCACGTCGATGTGGTGGCGCAACCTCGCCACCGCGGCGCTGAGGATCAGCCACCACAGCGCCGAGCCGAGCAGCACGCCCAGCACCAGCGGCAGCGGCGACAGCGGCTGCGTCTGCCGCCCGCCCATCGCGCCGAAGATGGCGATGAACGAGAGGATCGTCGCCGGGTTCGACAGCGTCAGCGCGAACGTGGCCGCGAACGAGGCGCCAAGCCCCGGCGCGGCGCTCACCGCGGCGGCCCGCTCGGCCGGCACCGCTGTCCAGCTTCGCCACGCCAGCCACAGCAGCAGCGCGCCACCGGCGAGCGCCAGCGGAACGCGCGCGGCCTGCAGCGCATTCATCACCACCACCACGCCGAAAGCACCGATGGCGCCGTAGCACGCATCGGCCGCCGCTGCGCCGAGGCCGGTGGCGAGCCCGACCGCGCGACCGTGATCGAGCGTGCGCTGGATGACGAGCAGGCCGATGGGACCGACCGGTGCGGCGATGGCCAGGCCGATCCACAGCGCCTGCATGAAGGCGCCGGCGTGCTCTGCAAGGGGCATGGCGGCGGAGGCTAACAGCAGTGGCAGAAGCACCGCTTCCGAGGTCAGCAGCAGTTGCGCTGGCACACGGCGTTCGCCGGCTGGTGCGGCGCACGGCGTTCGGAGGTCTGCGCGGGCCGAGGGAACTGGCCTCTTCTGCTCCATGTCTCCTTGCAAACGGCCGCCGCTGAGGCGGCCGTTGCTCCTCCTTACTTCCGCAGAAGGGCCCACCTCGATTCCCTTCGGCTGCACGACCGTGGCGCACAAAGGCTTGCATGCGGCGGTGGTGCCTGATCGTGCCGACAGGTGCCGCGGCGCGGGCTGAGCAACGTGCGCATCGTCCGCGAGCGTGGGCCGGAGCCCGTTCGCGCAAGCCGCGCGCCACGCTGAACAGGGCAGGCCCGCCGCGCGCAGTCTCCTCGGGCTGCGCGCTCTGCGGCGGGATGACGCGGAAGCGTCAGTACCGCACCCGCGCCAGATACGTCTCCTGCGAAGCCTCCAGCGCTTCGGCCAGCGTCGTGATGCCCATCGCCTGCAGCAGCGGCAGCAGTTTCAGGAACACCTCGGCCGTCACCATCGCGTCGCCGAGCGCCGTGTGGCGGCCGAGGACGGTGACGCCAAGGCGCGCGGCAATCGCTTCGAGGCTGTGGCTTTCCTGGCGCGGGTGCACCACGGCCGACAGCAGCAGCGTGTCGAGCACCGGCTGCTCGAAGCGCACGCCGGTGTCGCGCTCGGCCAGCTGAAGGAAGCGCATGTCGAAGGCGGCGTTGTGCGCGACGAGCACGCTGTCGTGCGCGAAGGCGTGGAAGGCGGGCAGCACGGTGGCGAGCTTCGGCTGGCCTTGCAGCATCTCGGGCCGGATGCCGTGGATCGCGATGCCGGCTTCGGGCAGGCTGCGCTCGGGGTCGACGAGCTGCTCGAACGCCTCCTGCCGGCGCAGCCGGCCGGCGACGATGCGCGTGGCGCCGATCTGGATGATCCGGTCGCCCGCGGCGGGCGCGAGGCCGGTGGTCTCGGTGTCGAAGACGGTGTAGTGCAGGTCGGCCAGGCGCTGCTCGCCGAGGCGGCTGCCGGGCTGCATCACGCGAGCGGCGAAGAGGTTGAAGTCGTAGAACTCGGGCCGGCTCTCGTGGCGCAGCACCGCGCCCGCTTCGAGCGGCGCGCCAACGCCTGCCAATGGCAGCAGGAAGCGGAAGCGCCCTTCCTGGCGCGCGCGCTCGCGTTCGAACCAGAAGGCGCCGCCGTGCCGCTGCACCACGTCGCGCAGCGTCAGCGTGCCTACCGGCTGCTGCGCGCCACCACCGGCGTTGCCGGCCGCCGCAGCGTCTTCGTGGTCGGCGAGCGGCTCGCCTTCCCAGCCGACGACCACCTCGGTGCTCATCGCCGCCACCGGGAACGCGAGGTCGAGCTGGGCGCGGCGCACGCCCTGGTGTTCGGCCGCGGCGAGCCTGAGCGTCACGCGCGGCACGTCGCAGGCTTCGTGCAGCCGCGCCGCGAGATGGCGCAGCGCAAGGATCAGCGAGTAGCTCTCGACCTTCACCCACAGGTCGGGATCAACGGTTTCGGCCGCGGCGGCGGGGCCGCCGGCCGCTTGCAGGCGGCGCACCGCGGCGGCGACGAGGTCGGTGCCGAGCATGTCTTCCAGCGGCCAGCGCTGCTCGAGCACGGCGGCGCCTTGCGCGGCCGCTTCGTCGAGGCGGCGCGCCAGCGCGCCGGTCTCTTCGCGGATCACGCCGAGGAAGCGCTCGCGCGTCGGTGCATCGAGCGCCGGGTCTTCGAGCAACTCCACTGCCGCCTGCATGTTGCCGATGCTGCCGCGGCTGCCTTCGGTGAGCGTATGCAGCAGCCGCGCGCGGGCGCGCTCCTCGCTCATCTGCTGCGTGATGTTCTCCAGCATCAGCACGAAGCTGCTGAGCGCCGGCACGGCGGTTGCAGCAGGCGCCGACTCGTCACTGGCGCCAGTTGCACGCGCAGCAACTGGCCGCCGCGGCGTGGGCGTGACGAACTGCGCCGCCGGGTGCGCGACGCCGCGCGCCAGGCGCTGCTGCACCGCCTCCAGCGCGTGCGCGACGAGGCGGCGGTCGAGCACGGCGTAGATGCTGCGGCCGAGGCCGATCGCTTCGGCGCCGCCGATCGGGCCGCCGCCTGTGCCAGCCGCTGATCCACCGGCAGAGGGACCGGCTGATGCACCGTTGGCACCGGCCGGCGCCGCTGCCAGCGCGCGGAACTGCAGCCGCGCGCGCGAGTTGAACAGCAGGATGCGGCCGTCGAGGTTGCACACGACCACGCTTTGCGTCAGCTCGGCCATCAGCGCCGCGAGGCGGCTCTTCTCCTGCTCGACCTCGCGGCTGCCTTCGGCCACGCGCTCGGCCATCTCGCGCCTGAGCGCATCGCGCTGCATCACCAGCGCCGCCACGGCGGCGATCAGGTTCACGCTGTCGGGGCTGGCGCCTTCGCCAGCGTCGAGCAAAGCGCGCGTCGCGTTGCCGTCGCGGGCGACGCTGCCTTCGGCCGCTGCACCGGCACTTGTTCCTTCGGCGCCTTCGGCGAGCAGCACCTGCACGCGCTCGGCCAGGCGCCCGGGCGCGGCGGCATGCATCTGCCACAGGCGGTGCGCGTACCAGCCTGCCGCGAGCGACGCGAAGAACCAGATCATCAGCACCAATGCCGCGTTAGGCTCGACGGCGCTCCACACCGCTTCGCGCTGCGCCGCCGGCAACGTCAGCCGCAGCGCGCCGAAGGCGGCAGCGAGCAGCAGCGCGAAGGCGGCGCCGGGCACGGCCGCGGCCACGAGTGCCGCCAGCCGAGGCTTCGGTCCGCCGCCGATCACTTCAGCAGCTCCTTCACCTTCGCCGCCAGCGCCTGCGTCGAGAACGGTTTCGTCATGTAGGCATCGGCGCCGAGGCCGAGGCCTTGCGCCACGTCGGTGTCGCGGCCCTTGGCGGTGAGCATCAGCACCTTGAGGCCCGCCAGCGTCTCGTCGGCGCGCGCGGCGGCCAGCACTTCGTGGCCGGTCTTGCCGGGCATCATCACGTCCAGCAGCACCAGCGCCGGGCGCAGCCGCCGCAGCGCCGCCAATGCCTCGTCGCCGTCGCGCGCCACGTGCACTTCGTAGCCTTCGCGCTTCATCAGGTACTCCAGCGAGACGACGATGTTCGGCTCGTCGTCGGCGATCAGCACGCGCTGTTGCTGCTGCTGCGGGGTCGTCGTCATCGCAAACGCCTCCTCTTCACGTCACGGTGCGGGCTCGGCCGCGGGGCGCGCCGCAGGTGCTTCCGCTTCCGGTTGCGACGGCCGCGCTGGCGCATCGTTGCCCGCGTCGGCTTGCCGCCACGGCAGGTCGAAACCGAAGCGGGCCTTGCCGTGGCCCGGCTCGCTGACGAGCCCAGGAAACCTGCCGCCGAAATGCTCGACGATCTGGCGGCTGATCGGCAGAAGGCCGGGCCCGGTGCCCTGCGGCGCCGGCGGCCGTCGCCGCCTGGCGGAACTTCTCGAACACGAGCTGCTGCTGCTCGCGCGGCACGCCGGGCCCGTTGTCCTCGACCTCGACGGTGGCGCCCTGCGGCCGCACGGGCAACCTGAGCGCGATGCGCCCGGCACCGGGCGGCGTGAACTTCGCTGCGTTGGAGAGCAGGTTTCAACACCACCTGGAGGAGCCGGTCAGGGTCGGCGCGCAGAAGCGGCACGCGCTCGGGCTTGCTCCAGCTCCACCCCTGCGCCGCGCTCGCGCAGCAGCATCGGCCGTGCTTTGCACCGCCTGCTCGAGCAGCGCGCCGAGATCGACATCGGCGGTGTGCCACTCGGCGTGGCGGCTTCGATCTTCGCCATGTCGAGCACCTGGTTCACCAGGCGCGACAGGCGCTCGGCCTCGCTGACGACGATGGCGATGAACTGCTGCCGCTGGGCCGGCTCCATGTCCGGGCTCGTCGCGCATCGAGCCGGCGAGCGCGCGGATGCCTCGCCAGCGGCGCATTGCGCAGCTCGTGCGTGACGCTGCTCATGAAGTCGTCCTTCAGGCGGTCGAGGCTCTTCAGGCGCTCGTTGAGCTGGCGCAGTTCGCCCGCTTCCTCGACGATGTGGACGATGTCGTCGAGGTCGAGCGTCTCCCCTCCTCGACGACGGAGGCCACCATCACGCGCGCTGGCGCTGCCGATGGCGCCGGCGAGCGCATCTCGGCGAACTGCACGAGCGCCGCGTCGGCCGGCGCCGCGGCGACTTTCCTTCGTCGGCCCGGCAGAAGCCGCGCTCGCTGGGTGCGCCGCGAAGAGGCTGCGCGCCCGCTCGGCGCCGACGAAGCGCCCCACCAGCGCCAGCAGGTCGGCCGTTCGCGCGCGGCCCTTCCAGAACACGCGCTGCTCGCTGGCGCGCTCGAAGACGTCGACGAACTGCAGCGCCTGGCTCGCCTCGGCGTGCGGCGGCCGCGCCAGCAGACGCCGGCCGCTATAACCGCCGATGTTCGCGAGCAGGCTCCAGAAGAGCGAGTGCGTCAGGTTGTCCATGCCGGTGAGGCCGAAGAGCGCTTCGGGCCGCAGCCGCAGGCCGAAGAGCCCGTCGCGAACGAACGTCGCGTCGAGCCAGCCGCTCTTGGCGATCGAGGGCAGCATCAACGTGTACGACCACAACAATGCACCGGCGACGCGCCGGCGAGCGCGCCTTCGCGCGTGCCGCCTTTCCAGTACATGCCGCCCAGCAGCGCCGGCGCGAACTGCGCCACCGCGGCGAAGCTGATGAGGCCGATGCTGACGAGTGCATACGCTTCGCCGGCAGCGGTAGAGCCACCCCAGCAGCAGCAGCGCGACGATGACGGCGCGGCGAATGAAGGATCAACGCCGTGAAGTCACCGCTGCCGTTGCTGCTCCCATCGGCTGAGGGCGCGAGCCGCTTGGCGCGCAGCACGAGCGGCAGCACGGAGTCGTTGCAGACCATCGTCGACACGGCGATCGCCTCGACGATGACCATGCCGGTGGCCGCCGAGAGACCGCCGACGAAGGCCAGCAGCGCAAGTGCCGGCTGCCCCGCGGCCAGCAGCAGCGACAGCACGAACGTCTCGGGGTTATGGGCGTTGGGCGCCGCGCCGCCGCTGAAATACAGCAGCCCGCCCATCGCGATCGGCAGCACGAAGACGTTGATCGCCAGCAGGTACGCCGGGAACGCCCCAGGCCGCGCGTGCGACGTGCCGCTCGCGATACACGTTCTCCACCACCATCACCTGGAACTGGCGCGGCAGCAGGAACTGCCGGGAACATCGAGCGCCATCAGCGCGCGAACCAGGCGTCGAAGGCGAACGGCGCCGCCGGGCGCCGCTGGCCGGCTGCAGCACGCGCGCGAGTTCGGGCCGCGCCAGCGCGCTGGCACCCGGCGATGTCGGACAGGCCGCCGAAGAGGCCCCAGGTGACGAACGCTCCCACGGCAAGGAACGCGAGCAGCTTGACCACCGACTCGGCGGCGATCGCCGCCACCATGCCTTCGTGGCGCTCGGTGCTGTCGAGGTGGCGCGTGCCGAAGGCGATGGTGAAGCCGGCCAGCAGCAAGGCCACCATCAGCGCGGTGCCGGCGCCGGCGCTGCCGTCGCCGGCGGTGGTGCCGGTGAGCACCGCATAGCCGCTCGCCACCGCCTTCAACTGCAGCGCGACGTAGGGCGACGCCGACGAGCGCGATCGCGTCACCGCGCCGGCGAGCAGGCGGCTCTTGCCGTAGCGGCTGGCGATGAAGTCGGCGATGCTCGTGATGCGAAAGCGCCGCGCGATGCGGATCATCTTGCGCAGCACCAGCCACGCCAGCACCATCGCCAGCATCGGCCCGAGGTAGATCGGCAGGAACCACACCACGCCGCCGCCCGCCGCGCGGCCGACGCTGCCGAAGTAGGTCCAGGCGGTGCAATACACACCTAGCGACAGCGTGTAGACCCAGGCGTTGCCGATGACCGAGCGCCCCGCCGCGGCGCGCCGGTCGGCCCACCAGGCAAGCGCGAAGAGCGCCAGCAGGTACGCAAGCGATGCGCCGAGCACCGCTGCCGGCGGCAATGCGAACGCAGGGCTCATCGTCGCTTCGACCATCGTGGCGTCTCGCGTGCCTCAGGCTTCGCGCGCAGGCGCAGACGCGGCGTGCGCATCGCCTGCGGGTGGCATGGCGTGCTCGTCCGGCTCGAGGCCCTTCGCTCCATCAGCCAGGCCAGCGCCACGATCAGCGCCGACCAGGCGGCGAACAGCACGGGCAGCCGCGGCAGCCGAAGGTCGTCGCCAGGCCCGCGACCGAGCGCCGAGCCGAGCAGCGGAAAGTCGAACAGCGCCCAGCCGGCGACGAACAGCGCCAGCCGGCGCTGCGCGCGCAAGCCGGCAGAGCCCGGCGGCGCCTCGCTCATCGTCGCGTCTCCTCGAAAGGCCATCCCGTTCGCTGCGCGGCGCTTTGTCTTCAGCGGCCCGCTCACAGCGCTTCCAGATGGAAATGTGGCGCAGGGAAGAGGCGGAACCGTTTGACGACGGCCAAGGCCGCGCGCAGTGCCTCTCGCTCGGACCGGCCAGGCTCTGCGGCCCGCACCTCGTTGCCGGCTGCGCCGCTGGCGCTGGCGCAGCTGGTGCATTGAGGCGGATGCCGATCAGCTGTGGCAGCGCCTCGACCGGCTCGCCTGCCAGCGGCTGCGGCAGGCGGCCGGCGGCGGCCAGCGCGGCCAGGCGGTCCAGCGTGCCCGCGGCGTGCACGCCGTACTGCAGCGACAGCGCCCGCACGCCGTGCACGATGGGGAAGGTGCCTTCTTCAGGTCAGCGGCCGCTCGTCGCGCGGGTGCCGACGAAGCGGTCCACCAATGGCCCGGCTCGTGGAACTGATCGGCCGCCGCCGGCAGGCCAGGAAGATGTCGGCTCCGCCGGCGATATACTCGAATGCTCGCCGCTGCCAGCAGCGAGGCGTCGCCGGCCTTCGCCGCGGCGTCGAAGAAGATCGCCAGGTGCATCGGCCTTCGGGGTCGTGGCCGTAGATCCAGCCGCGCAGCATCTCGCGGAACGCCGCCAGCGGCTGCCGCCACAACGGATTTGTCCATGATGTCGCCCGGGCAGCGCAGCCAGCCCGAGTTCGACGAGCGCGTCGTTGAAGCGCGCGCCGCCACGTCGGCGAGGCCAATCCGCGACGCCGTCATGCAGCAGGCGCGTTGTCCTGGTCGGTCTTCAGGATCTGCTCGCCGCGGCCTTCGCTGCCCATCGCCAGCAGGCACGAATGCTCGAGCCACGCCGGCGGTGCCAGCAGCGCGACCACAGGCAGCGCGAAGACATGCGTGTTGAGTTCGCTCACCGCGCGCATCAGCGGCGCGATGGGCGCCGGCAGCGTGCAGGTCCTGCACCAGCGCATCGACCCGCAGCGCCACGGCTTTCAGGTCGGCGATGCTCCTCGCAACGTCCGCCTGCGCGGCGATGCGCGCGGGCGCATCGCGCAGCAGCTCATCCGCCGGCGCGCGAGCGGTCATGCTCGGCCCCCTCTCCCGCAAGGCAGGAGAGGGAGAGGGTCAGGCTCAGTGCCCCGACACACCCGCGGCACCGATGCCGGTCTCGCTGCGCACCTGCTGCGCCAGGAAGCCGGCCTTGTCCTCGGCGGCGCGCTTGGAGCTGTCGAGGATGCTGAAGAGCCAGATGCCGACGAAGCCGATGGTCATCGAGAACAGCGCCGGGCTCGTGTACGGGAACCAGGCCGAGCCCTTGGGGTTGCCGAGCGTCGCTTCCCACACCGCCGGCGAAACCACCGTCAGCAGCACCGAGCTGATGAGCCCGGCAAAGCCGCCGATCACCGCGCCTTTGGTCGTGCAGCCCTTCCACAGCACGCTCATCAAGAGCACCGGGAAGTTCGCCGAAGCGGCGATGGCGAAGGCCAGGCTCACCATGAAGGCGATGTTCTGCTTCTCGAACGCGATGCCCAGCAGCACCGCGATGATGCCCAGGCACACCGTGGTGATCTTGGAGACGCGCAGCTCGTCCTTGCTGTCGGCCTGGCCCTTGCGCAGCACCGTGCCGTACAGGTCGTGCGACACCGCCGAGGCGCCCGACAGCGTGAGGCCGGCCACCACGGCGAGGATGGTGGCGAACGCCACCGCCGAGATGAAGCCGAGGAACACGTTGCCGCCCACCGCGTTGGCCAGGTGCACGGCCGCCATGTTGCCGCCGCCGAGCAGGCCGCCCTTGGCGTCGAGGAACTGCGGGTTGGTCAGCACGAAGGTGATGGCGCCGAAGCCGATGATGAAGGTGAGGATGTAGAAGTAGCCGATCCACGTCGTCGCCCACAGCACCGACTTGCGCGCTTCCTTGGCGTTGGGCACGGTGAAGAAGCGCATCAGGATGTGCGGCAGCCCGGCGGTGCCGAACATCAGCGCCATGCCGAAGCTGATGGCGCTGATCGGATCCTTGACGAAGCCGCCCGGGCCCATGATCGAGAAGCCTTCCTTGGCCGCAGCGGCCGCATCCTTGCCGCCCTTGGCGGCGAGGCCGGTCTTGATCTCCACCGCCTTGGCGAACATCGCCTCGGGGCTGAAGCCGAACTGCATCATCACCATGAAGGCCATGAAGGTGGCGCCGCCCAGCAGCATGATGGCCTTGATGATCTGCACCCAGGTGGTGGCCGTCATGCCGCCGAAGAGCACGTAGACCATCATCAGCACGCCGACGATGACCACCGCGTACATGTAGTCGAGGCCGAACAGCAGCTTGATGAGCTGGCCGGCGCCGACCATCTGCGCGATCAGGTAGAAGGCCACCACCACCAGCGTGCCGCTGGCCGCGAACAGGCGCACCGGCGTCTGCGCGAAGCGGAACGCGGCCACGTCGGCGAAGGTGAACTTGCCGAGGTTGCGCAGCCGCTCGGCGAGCAGGAACGTCACCACCGGCCAGCCGACGAGGAAGCCGATCGAGTAGATCAGGCCGTCGAAGCCCGAGGCCATCACCGCGGCCGAGATGCCGAGGAACGACGCCGCGCTCATGTAGTCGCCGGCGATCGCGAGGCCGTTCTGGAACCCGGTGATGCCGCCGCCGGCGGTGTAGAAGTCGGCCGCGCTCTTGGTGCGCGCCGCCGCCCACTTGGTGATCCACAACGTGAACGCGACGAAGATCGCGAACATCGAGATCGCCGTCCAGTTGGTCGCCTGCTTCTGCGCCTGGCCGAGGTCGGCACCGGCGGCCGATGCGGCACCGGCGCCGATCAGCGCCGCGACAGGGAGGGCGAGCTTGAGCTTGCTGCTGTTGTTGTTGGAGTTCACTTGAGCACCGCCTTGTTGATGTCGTCGGAGAGGCGGTCGAACTCGCTGTTGGCGCGCCGCACGTAGATCGCCGTGATGACGACCGTGAAGACGATGACGCCGAGGCCGATCGGCATGCCCAGCGTCGTGACCCCGTCGCCGATGCGCGACGCCAGCAGCGGCTTGTCGAACGCCACCAGCAGGATGAAGCCGTAGTAGACGATCAGCATCGCGATCGTCAGCCACACGCCCAGGCGCGTTCGGCGTGCCTTCAGCTCCTGGTAGCGGGGGTGGGCGGTGACCTTGGCCACCAGCGTGTCGTCCATCGCTTGTCTCCTTCGGCAGCGGCATGCGTGAAGGCGGCGCGGCACCGAAAGGCACCGTGAACGCCGGCCATCGTCGCGGCAGGCGCGACTGTGAAGGCGGGCACTGAATGGACTCTGACGCGAACCAAACAGGAACTGACGCGCAGCCAACGCTGGCTGACAAGGCCCGCGGCGGGCGGAGACCGTTAGCGGCGCACGACGCCGGCGCGCGGCCGCCCTTCGGCCTCCCACGTGGGGCCGGCGAACCACGCGTCGCCGGCGAGCGCGGCGCGCAGCATCGGCAGCGCGTCGAGACCCCAGAAGACGCGGCCGTCGAGCACGTAGCTCGGCACGCCGAAGACGCCGAGCGTGATCGCGCGCTCGGTGTTCTCGCGCAGCTCGCGCTTCACGTCATCGGCGGCGGGGTCGCGCGCCGGCGCAAGTCGCGCCGCGAGTTCGGCCAGGCGCGCGGCGTCGTTGGCGTCTGCACCGCCGCCGGCCCAGACGTGGCGGAAGATCGTTTCGACGACGCGCCGGTTCGGCCCGCAGGCGATCGCCAGGCGCAGCAGCGTGAGCGGATTGAACGGGTGCACCGCCGGTGTCTGCATCGGCGTGCCTTGCTGCGCCGCCAGCCAATGCACGTGGCGGAAGGTCCAGGCGCGCTTGCTCTCGATCTCCGCCGGCCCCTTCTGGCCCCAGTGCTGCAGGAGGCCTGCGAAGAGCACCGGCCGGTAGTCCACCGCGTAGCTCTGGCCTTCGAGCGCCTGCGGCAAGCGCTCGAAGGCGAGGTAGGCGAAGGGCGACACGAAGTCGAGGAAGAACTCGATGCGCTTCATCGCCGCGGCTCCCGGTCGGCTGCGCCGGGATTCGGCGCTGCCGGCGCTGTGGGCGCTGCGGGCACTGTGCGCTCGGCGCGCCGCCTGCCGATGGCCGCCCACACCGCGCGCTTGCCGGCTTCCGAAAGCTGCGCCCACGCGGCGATCTCGTCGAGCGTGCGCAGGCAGCCGGCGCACAGCGGCACGCCGCCCGCGGCGTTGCCGCCGACGGTTGCTCCATGCGGCACACGTTGATGCAAGGGCTCGGCACCGGGCCGTCCTGCGCGGCGAACCCGGGACCGGCACTCGCAGCGACTTCCACTCACGGCTTCGCCTCCTGCGCTGCGACCACCACGTCGGCCACCGGCGCGCCCCGGTCAGGCGCACGAGGTCGGCCGGCGCGAGCTTGAAGACGCCGTTCGGGTGGCCCGCGGCGGCCCAGATCTCGCCGAAGCGGAAGAGCTCGCGGTCGATCAGCGTCACGACCGGCGTCGCGTGCGCGAGCGGCGCCACGCCGCCGATCGAGGAACCGGTGGCGGCCTTGACGAACTCCGCGTCGGCGCGGCCGAGCTTCGTGCGCGCGCCGAGTTGCGCCGCGACGCGCTTCTCGTCGACGCGCTTGTCGCCGAGGTGATGACGAGCACCGCGGCTTCCGCCTGGCCGCTTTCGGCATCGGCCAGGCGGCGGAAGATCACGCTCTTGGCGATCTGGCCGACGGTGATGCCGAGCGCGTCGCCGCCTCCTGCGAAGTGCGCGCTGACTTCGAGCCACAGCGGCTCGTGCGGGTGGCCGAGCGCTGCCAGCGCGGCGCGCACGCGCTCGAAAACCTTCGGGGTAGACGGTGCCGTTCATGGGTCGGGTCGCAGGCAGTTTATCGGGCTGGCCGCGCCGACCTGGCCGCGGGTCGGGTCTCGGGGCACACGGCTGCGCGGCGCGTGCTCGGCGAGCCGTGCAGTTCCACCGCAAGCGGCGGCGCTGAAATGATTCGGCACTGTCGCCACTGATTCGCCACTTCTGTGCCGCGAACCGCTCGCCGCCTGCGGTCCAATCGCGGTTGCCGCCGAACAAGCTGCTGCTCCCGCTCGCCGCCCTGCCATGAGCCTTCTCCTGCCGACCCTGCCCGCGCTGCCACGGCAACGTTGCTCGGCGCCATGGCCTCCACCGCAGCCGTCGCGCTTCTCGCGGCCTGCGGCGGCAACGGCACCGACAGCGACGGCGCCCCGGTCAGCAACGAGAACGCGCAAGGCTACGCGGCCGATGCCGCGACGATGCCGGTGACCGCAACGACCGCCGTCGCCGCGGCGACGCTGACGCTGCAAGCCGCCTTGGCCGACAGCAGCGCGAGCATCGACAGCGTCACCGCCAAGCAAGGCGCCGCCGGCCGGGCCAGCGAGGCGCCGGGCGATGCGCGGGCACTGGACATCACCAGCCGGCGCAGCGTGCCTTGTGCGCTCGGCGGCAACGTCAGCTGGGTGGCCAGCGGCTTGCCGCTGGCGCAGCTGCTCAACCAGCAGCTCGACGCCGGCGAGACCTACGACATCACCTACACGAACTGCGCCACCGCCATCACCGGCGTCGTGCTCAACGGCAACCTCCGGGTACTCGTCAACACCGCCGACGCGAGCGGCTTCGACTTCTCGACCACTGCCACTGCGCTCAGCAGCACCACGGCGCAAGGCCGCTTCGTGCTCGACGGCGCCTGGCGGCACCAGCTGAGCACGCGCACCCTCGCCGGCGGCGGCACCGAGCGCACCGACCGCCTGGCCACGACGAGCACGACGCTGGCGGCCAGCACGGCGGGCGGCACGCGCCAGGCGAGCTACGAGCTGCGCAACATGGACTGGACCGTCACCGACCGCTGGGATGTCCTCGGCCGGCCGGTCTCGCGTTCGCACGACGGCTCGCTGACGCTGTTCGCCAGCACGCCGCGGCGGCCTTCGGCGACGCTGTCGGTGGCGACGATCGGCACCCTCGTCATCGGTGCCGACGGCCTCATCGATTCGGGCGGCTTCGCCATCGTCGCCGGCGGCGACAAGTGGTCGGTGACCTACGGCGCGACGACGGTGACGATCGCGCTCGATATCGGCAACAACGGCTCGACCGAACGCACCTGGACGCTGCCGCGGCTCGTGTTCTACGGCGAGGCCGGATGAGAGGGTCTTGCGTTCGATCGCATAGAAACCGTTCGGGCTGAGGTCCCGACCGTCCTGAGGTATCGAAGGAAGCCCCGCGCGGCGCCGCCCTTCGATACGCCGTCAGGCGTACCCTGTCCTGAGCTTGTCGAAGGATCAGGGCGAACGGAGGGTTGGCTCGCGCGAACTTGCATCGCCGAACGCAGGCTGGGCTACCCGCGCTACTCGCCCAGCCGCAGCAACTCGCCGCCCTCCACCACCTGGTCGCCGGCGGCGTAGAGCAGTTCGAGCACGCGGCCGTCGCGCGGCGCGTGCAGCGTGTGCTCCATCTTCATTGCTTCCATCACCGCCAGCGCCTGGCCGCGCTTGACCGCGTCGCCGGCCTTCACGTGGAAGGCAATCACCTTGCCCGGCATCGGCGCGCTCAAGGTGCCGCCTTCGCCCGCGTGGTCGCCGGCGTGCACGATGGGGTCGAACTCGGCGACGAGGGCGCTGCCGCCGGCGCCGAAGACGGCGTAGCTCTCGGGGCGCGGGTAGACCGTCAGCACCGAACGGCGCTCGCCGGACGCGCCGATTTCGCCACCGCCGCCGAGCAGCACCTCGTGCCGCTGCTCGCCGAGCGGGCGCGCCGCGAAAGTGAACCGCTGCGCCGCCGCACCCTGCGTTTCGAGCGCGAGCACCGTGGCACCGTCGTGCTGCCGCTCCAGCGTCACGGCCAGCGGCGCGCCGTTCAGCTCCAGGCTCATGCGCCGGCGGGCGCCGCCGTGCAGCCGCCAGCCGTCGCGCCTTGACCAGGGGTCGGGCCCTTCCTCGGCGGCCTCGGCCGCCAGCACATGCGCGGCGACGCCGGCGGCAGCCCATTCGGGTGCCAGTGGCGGCGCGCCGAACAGCGCGGCGCGCTCGCGCTCGATGAGCGCGGTGTCGAGGTCCGCCGTTGCGAAGGCGTGCGAGTGCACGACGCGGCGCAGGAAGGCGACGTTGGTGGCCGGCCCGACGATGTGCGTGTCGCGCAGGGCCGCGTCGAGCCGCGCCAGCGCCTGGGCGCGGTCGTCGCCGTGCACGATGAGCTTGGCGATCATCGAGTCGTAGTACGGGGTGACCGCGTCGCCTTCGCCGAAGCCGCTGTCCACGCGCGGGCGCACGTCGTCGCGCACGAAGGCCACGTGCGCGGCCGGCCAGCGCACCACTTCCAGCGTGCCGGTGGCGGGCAGGAAGTTGTTGTCCGGGTTCTCGGCGCAGATGCGGGCCTCGATGGCGTGGCCGCGCATGACCACCTGCTCCTGCGTCAGCGGCAACGGCTCGCCGGCGGCGACGCGAAGCTGCCATTCGACGAGGTCGAGGCCCGTCACGCCTTCCGTCACCGGGTGCTCCACCTGCAGCCGCGTGTTCATCTCCATGAAGTAGGCGCGGATGTCGCCGTCGTCGAGTTCCTCGGCGACGAACTCCACCGTGCCGGCGCCGACATAACCCACGGCCTTGGCTGCCGCCACGGCCGCCGCGCCCATCTCGGCGCGGCGCGCCGCCGAAAGGCCCGGCGCCGGCGATTCCTCGAGCACCTTCTGGTGCCGCCGCTGCACCGAGCAGTCGCGCTCGCCGAGGTGGATGACGTGGCCGCGGCTGTCGCCGAAGACCTGGATCTCGATGTGCCGCGGCCGGGTGACATAACGCTCGACCAGCACATGGTCGTCGCCGAAGCTCGCCTTGGCCTCGCGCTGGCAGCTCGCCAGCGCAGCGGCGAAGTCCTCGGCGCGCTCGACGCGGCGCATGCCCTTGCCGCCACCGCCGGCGCTGGCCTTGATGAGCACCGGGTAGCCGATGCGTTCGGCCTCGCGCGCCAGCAGCGCGGGGTCGTTGTCCTGCCCGTGGTAGCCGGGCACGAGCGGCACGCCGGCCTTTTCCATCAGCGACTTGGCGGCGCTCTTGCTGCCCATCGCCGCGATCGCCGCCGGCGGCGGGCCGATGAAGACGAGGCCGGCTTCGGCGCAGGCGCGGGCGAAGTCCTCGTTCTCGCTGAGGAAGCCGTAGCCCGGGTGCACGGCCTGCGCCCCGGTGGCGCGCGCCGCATCGATGATGCGCTGCCACTGCAGGTAGTTTCGCGCGCCGCGGCGCCGCCCACGGGCACCGCCTCGTCGGCCATCTGCACGTGGCGCGCCTTCGCGTCGGCTTCGGAGTAGACGGCCACGGTGCGCATGCCCAGCCGGCGCGCCGTGCTCATCACGCGGCAGGCGATCTCGCCGCGGTTGGCAACCAGGATCTTCTTGAACATCGTCGTGCCTTCCTCGTGGGCCTTCTCTTGTCGTTCTATGCCGCGGCGCCGGCCGGCGGCGGCGTGCCGCGCAGGCGGCGCAACACGGCGCGCAGGAACCGGAACAGCACCACCACCGCGACCACCGCGACCACGACACCCACGGCCAGCAAAGGCCAGAACACCATCGGGTGCGCCACCGCGAGCCACAGCGTCGCCGGCGCGAGGGCGTCGCCCGCCAGCGACAGCGCGAGGTTGGAGAACGGCTCGGGCGAGGTGTTGGCCGCCGCCCGCGTGGTGGCCTTCGCCGCGTGCGACGTGGCCGCGAGCGTGCCGCCCAGGAGCGCCGCCACCAAGGCCCAGGCCGCGTGGTCGCCGCCGAAGACGCCGGCGGCCAGCGCCGCGCCGGCGGGGATGCGGATGAATGTGTGCACCGCGTCCCACACGCTGTCCAGGCCCGGGATCTTGTCGGCGACGAACTCGACCACGAACATCGCGAAGCTCGCCACCATCACCACCGGGTGCTGCAGGATCTTCAGCGCCTCGGGCAGCGGAATCCAGCCGAGGTACCCGGCGGCGCCGGTGATGAACACCACCGCATAGAGGCGCAAGCCGCTCGCCCAGCCGAGCGCCGCGGCCAGCGCGGCGAGCTGGCCGAGGTCCATCGCGTTCAGGTTCGGTAGCGGGTTCATCGTGCGCCTTCCTGGAGTGGGGGTCGTGCGGCCTTCCCGTGTTGCGGCCGGCCTGCGGCGCTAATAACGCTTGGCGGCCTCTTCCAGCATGACTTCGGTGGCGCCGCCGCCGATGGCCAGCACGCGCGCGTCGCGCCACAGGCGCTCGATCGGCATGCCGGTCATGAAGCCCATGCCGCCGAAGAGCTGCTGGCAGCCGTAGGTCACTTCGTTGACCAGCTCGCCGGTGAGCGCCTTCAGCAGCGAGACGTCCTGCACGACGCTCGTCGCGTCATGCCCGGCAGCGACGCACCAGGCGCAGTGGTAGAGGTACTGGCGCGCCGCGCGCGTCTTCGCGTCGAGCATGGCGATCTTCTGCCGCACCGCCTGCTTGTCGATGAGCGGGGCGCCGAACGCCCGGCGCGCCTTGACGTGTTCGAGCGTCAGCTCGATGGCGCGGCGGCAGGTGGCCACCGCCATCGACGCGAGCGCGATGCGCTCGGTCTGGAAGTTCTTCATCACGGCGCGAAAGCCGCGGTTCTCCTCGCCGAGCAGGTGGCCGGCCGGCACGCGGCAGCCCTCGAAGAAGAGCTCTGCCGTGTCGCTGGCGCGCCAGCCGGTCTTGTCGAGCGCGCGGCCGACACGCAGCCCCGGCGTGCCGCGCTCGACGGCGAAAATCGAGATGTCGTGCCGGCCGGGCCCGGTGCGGGCGGCGACGAAGTACAGGTCGGCGAGCACGCCGTTGGTGATGAAGAGCTTGCTGCCGTCGATGACCCACGGCGCTTCGGGCCCGATGCCGTCGCGCCGCGCCCGCGTGGCGATGCCGGCGACATCCGAACCGGCGCCCGGCTCGGTGATCGCCACCGCGGTGATCGTTCGCCCGGCCGTGATGCCCGGCATCCAGCGCACCTTCTGCTCGGGCGTGCCGGCGTGGTGCAGGTGCGGCGCGGCCATGTCGGTGTGCACGAGCACGGTGATGACGAAGCCGGCGCAGAGGCTCGCCGCCAGCGCCTCGGTGAAGGCGAGGTTCGTCAGCGCGTCGGCGCCGCCGCCGCCGTACGCGGGCTCGAAGGCGAGGCCGAGCAGGCCCGCCTCGCCCATGCGGCGCAGCACCTCGCGCGGCACGCGGCCTTCGCGCTCCCAGGCATCGACATGCGGCTCGACCTCGCGCGCGAGGAAACGCGCCACCTGCTCGCGCAGCAGTTCGTGCTCGGGCGTGCTGTAGGCGTCGGTGGCGAAGGACATCTCAGTGGCGCCAGCTCTTCAGGCCGCGCTGTCGTTCGAACGCGGTGTAGTCGCGGTCGGCGTGCAGCAGCAGGTAGTCGCGCTCGATGCAGAACGCGGCGACGAGCACGTCGATGCTGCTGCGCGGCGTGATGCCCGCAGCGCGCAAGGCGCGGTAGTGCTCGGCCGCCTGCTGCGCCAGCGCGGCGCCGCCGGCCGGCTCGATGTCCAGCTCGAGCAGCAGCGCGCGCGCCTGACGCAGGTCGCGCTCGTGCCGGAAGCCGCGCAGCACCTCGAACAGCACGAGGTCGGGCACGACGATGCGCACGCTGCCTTCGTGCAGCGCCTGGCGCAGCGCGTCGCGGCCGGGGTTGGGCCGGCCGTTGAAGAAGTCGATCCAGACGCCTGAGTCAGCGACGAGCACGGGGCTTCTTCCTGGCCGGCGCCGACGCCGACGCCGGCTTGGCGTAGCGGGCCGCAGGCTCGGCGACGGCGAGGGAGCGGGCAGGCGACTCGGCCTCGGCGGGCCGCGTCCAGTCGATCGACTCGTCGCCCTCCCACTTCAGCTTGCCTTCCCACTTGAGGATCTCGCGGTAAGCCGCCTGGCGGGCGAGCAGCTTCAACGCCGCCTCGACGGCTTCCTTCTTGGTGCGGTACGGGCCCGCCTTCATCGCCTCGGCCATCAAGGCGTCATCGATGTCGATGTTCGTGCGCATGATGTGTATGGATATCGAAGAATGCGCACATCATACACCGCTACATGCGGAAGACGCCGAACTTCGGGCTCTCGGGGATCGGCGCGTTGAGACTGGCGCTGATGGCCAGCGCCAGCACGCGGCGCGTGTCAGCCGGGTCGATGACGCCGTCGTCCCACAGCCGCGCGCTGGCGAAGTACGGGTGCCCCTGGCGCTCGTACTGGTCGAGGATCGGCTGCCTGAACGCCGCTTCCTCCTCGGCGCTCCAGGTGCCGCCGCGCGCCTCGATGCCTTCGCGCCGCACGGTGGCCAGCACGCTGGCGGCCTGCTCGCCGCCCATGACGCTGATGCGCGCGTTCGGCCACATCCACAGGAAGCGCGGCGAGTAGGCGCGGCCGCACATGCCGTAGTTGCCGGCGCCGAAGCTGCCGCCGATGATCAACGTGAACTTGGGTACCGTCGCCGAGGCGACCGCGGTGACCATCTTCGCGCCGTGCTTGGCAATGCCTTCGTTCTCGTACTTCTTGCCGACCATGAAGCCGGTGATGTTCTGCAGGAACACGAGCGGCACGCGCCGCTGGCAGCACAACTCGATGAAGTGGGCGCCCTTCATCGCGCTTTCGGAGAAGAGGATGCCGTTGTTGGCGACGATGCCCACGGGCATGCCTTCGATGTGCGCGAAGCCGGTGACGAGCGTGGTGCCGTAGCGCGCCTTGAACTCGTCGAACTCGCTGCCGTCGACGATGCGGGCGATGATCTCGCGCACGTCGTAGGGCTTGCGCGGGTCGGCGGGGATCACGCCGTGCAGCTCGGCGGCGTCGAACAGCGGCGCGCGCGGTGCGCGCGTCAGCAGTTGCGGCCGCTTCACCCAGTTCAGGTTGGCGACGATCTGCCGCGCCAGCGCCAGCGCGTGCATGTCGTTCTCGGCCAGATGGTCGGCCACGCCCGACAGGCGCGTGTGCACGTCGCCGCCGCCCAGGTCTTCGGCGCTCACCACTTCGCCGATCGCCGCCTTCACCAGCGGCGGGCCGCCGAGGAAGATCGTGCCCTGGTTCTTGACGATGATCGTCTCGTCGCTCATCGCCGGCATGTAGGCGCCGCCGGCGGTGCACGACCCCATCACGACGGCGATCTGCGGGATGCCTTGCGCGCTGAGGTTGGCCTGGTTGTAGAAGATGCGGCCGAAGTGCTCGCGGTCGGGGAAGACGTCGTCCTGGTTGGGCAGGTTGGCCCCGCCCGAATCGACCAGGTAGATGCACGGCAGCCGGTTCTCGCGCGCGATCTCCTGCGTGCGCAGGTGCTTCTTCACCGTCAGCGGGAAGTAGGTGCCGCCCTTGACGGTGGCGTCGTTGCAGACGATGGCGCATTCGACGCCGCTGACGCGACCGATGCCGGCGATGAGGCCGGCGCCGGGTGCTTCGCCGTTGTACATGCCCAGCGCCGCCAGCGGGCCGATCTCGAGGAACGGCGTATCGGGGTCGAGCAGCATCTCGACGCGCTCGCGCGGCGGCAGCTTGCCGCGCGCGGTGTGCTTGGCCATGGCGCCGGCGCCGCCGCCTTCGGCCACCTTCGCGAACTGCGCGTTCAGGTCGGCCACCAGCAGGCGCATCGCGTCGGCGCTGGCCTTGAACTCGGCCGAACGCGGGTTGAGCTTGGACGCGAGCGCGGGCATGGGGCTTGTCTCCTCGGGGCCGGAGCGCGTGCGACGAAGGTCGAAGCACGGGACCGATTGACGTTTGCGTCAATCGATTCTAGGCAGGAGAAAGGCAGTGCCCTGGGCAGCTCGCGGCGCGCCCGCGCCGGCAGCGAGAGCCGCCGACGAGACCTTCCGCGAGAGCGCCTCAGTTCTTCGGCAGCGAGCCGAACACCGAGCGTTCTTCCCAGCCGAAGGCCAGCATCTCGGCTTCGCGCAGGTGCGCTTCGCTGGGCATCAGGAACTCGTCGAGCTGCGGCGGCTTGATCGACGTGCCCGAGAGCATCGAGTGCACCTGGCCGCGGTGGTGCGTCTGGTGCATGAACAGGTGCGACAGCACGTGCGCGGCGCGGTCGCGCTGGATGCGCCCGCCGGCGCGCGGCAGCGAAACGACGTGGTTGCAGCCGGCCGCGTTCAGCGCATCGCAGAAGGCGCGCAGGCGCAGGTCGCTGGCACGCTGCGCGGCCACCAGCGGCGCCAGGTCCGCCAGCGGCCGGAAGCGCTTCTGCGCCGTGCGCGCGTCGGCCTCGCCGTGCAGCGCGGCGATGTAGTAGCGGTCGACGACGAGGATGTGGTTCAGCGTCGCCATCAGGCTCGGGAAGAAGCTCGTGCGGCGCGCGTGCAGCTCGTCGCGCAAGAGCATCGACATCGCGGCATGCAGCCGCAGGTTGGCCAGGGCATTGGCGTGCGCCTGGATGCGCAGCGCCTGGGCGAGATCCAGCATGATGCGGGCCAGCGTAGCACCCGCCTCGCGCGCAACGGTCGCGCTTGCTCCCCGCTTCTCGGTGGGGCGGCCTGCGTCTGCGGGGGGCGCCGCGGCACTCGCGGCGCGCCAGGCGAGGAATAGTTGTCGCCTCGCCGCACCCCAGCGGTTAGCCCGTGGCGCTTCTGCGACGGCAGCGACACCTTGGCAGCGCCGCTAGAACGGCCCTTGCGACAGCCAGCGCTCGATCTGCACCTTGCGGTCGTTGCCCCAGAAGGGCTCGCCGTCGATGACGATCCACGGCGCGCCGAACATGCCGCCGGCGACCGCGGCGTCGCATTCGCTCTTCAGGCGCGCCTTCCAGCGCGGGTCGTTCCACACCGCTTCGGCGGCGTCGGCATCGAGCCCGCTCTCGGCGGCCAGCGCCTTCAGCGCCGCGGGCTCGTTGATCTGCACGCCGCGCGTGAAGACGGCGCGGAAGGCGGCGCGCGCCCAGTCGGCCGCGGCTTCGGGGCTCACGGTGTCGTGCTGCCACCAGAACACGCGCGCCGCGTTCTGCGTCGGCAGCGGGAAGCTCTGCGGCATGCAGATCGGCAAGCCCTCGAAGCGGGCCGAGCGGGCGAAGTCGCGCATCGAGTACTCGCGCTTGAGCGGGTGCGCGACG
Organism: Rubrivivax sp.; assembly: GCA_046348035.1. Classification (GTDB taxonomy): domain Bacteria; phylum Pseudomonadota; class Gammaproteobacteria; order Burkholderiales; family Burkholderiaceae_C; genus Rubrivivax. The sequence continues at coordinate 37,592 of JAXMEZ010000012.1, forward strand.
GGGCTCTTCAACTCGGCGACCTGGAAGGTCACGCCCAGCAGCACCGCGTGCCGCGCCACGGTGCGGCCGTGCCGCGCTGCGAGCGCGTCGATCCACTCGTTGGTGAGGTACGAGTACGGCGACGAGAAGTCGAACCAGAAATGGATCGCTGCGGCCACGGGATGCTCCTCCTCGTTTCGGCGCGCCGCCGGTGAGGACAAGGGCGCGCTCGGCCGCAGCATACGGCCTCGGCGCGGCGCATGCCGCGCCGGAGCTCAGAGGCTCAGAACGACTGCCAGTCGTCGTCGGTGCCCGTGCGCGCCGGCGCGGGCATCGCGGCCGGCGCAGCAGGCGTGGCGGCAGCGGGCTTCGCAGCCGCGGCCGGCTTCGCAATGGGCTCGGGCTTCGCTGCCGCAGCGCCGGCTCGCTCGCTCGGCGAGGCCGCCTTGCCGAAGGCCGGACGCGCCACGTTGCGGGCACAGTCGGGACCGCGCCGTTCGCTGCCCTGCCAAGTGGCGCTCGGCGACGCCACGGCGGCGCTGGCCACCGGCGCGAAGCCGCCGTCGCCGCGATCGCCGGCGAGCCGGAACGCGGCCACCGCCTTCACCAGGGTCTCGGCCTGCTGGCGCAGCGTCTCGGCCGCGGCTGCGCTTTCCTCGACGAGCGCGGCGTTCTGCTGCGTCGTCTGGTCCATCTGCGTCACCGCCTGGCCGACCTGGCCGACGCCGGAGGACTGCTCGGCGCTGGCGGCGCTGATCTCGGCGGCGATGTCGTTGACGCGGCGGATTGCGGCAACGATCTCTTGGGTCGTCGTGCCGGCGCGGTCGACGAGCGCGCTGCCGTGCTCGACCTGCTCGACGCTGGCGGTGATGAGCGTCTTGATCTCGCGCGCCGCTTCGGCGCTGCGCTGCGCGAGGCTGCGCACCTCGGCGGCGACGACGGCGAAGCCGCGCCCCTGCTCGCCGGCGCGCGCCGCCTCGACAGCCGCATTGAGCGCGAGGATGTTGGTCTGGAAAGCGATGCCGTCGATGACGCCGATGATGTCGGCGATGCGGCGGCTGCTGTCGTGGATGCCCTTCATCGTCTGCACGACCTCGGCGACGACGGTGCCGCCTTCGGTGGCCACGGCAGAGGCGCCGCTGGCGAGCTGCGCCGCCTGGTGCGCGTTGTCGGCGTTGTGGCGCACGGTGGAGCCGAGCTGGTCCATCGTCGCCGCAGCCTGCTGCAGCGAGCTGGCCTGCTGCTCGGTGCGGCCGGAAAGGTCCTTGTTGCCTTGCGCGATCTGCACGCTCGCGGTGGCCACGCTGTCGGCGTTGCCGCGCACGGTGCGCACGAGGCGCGCCAGCTCGTCCTGCATCTCCTGCAGCGAAGCCAGCAGCGGACTGAACTCGTCGCGGCGGCCGTCGCGCACGGCCTCGGCCAGGTTGCCGTCGCGCACGCGTTGCGCCACGTGCTGCGCCAGGGCGACGCGGCGGCGCAGCAGCGTCGACACGTGCCAGGCGAGCAGCAGCACGCCGGCGATCGCGGCCACGACCAGCCCCTCCAGCAGCACCAGCGTGCTGCCCACACCGCCTTGCACGTCGGCGATGTCGGTGCTCAGGCGCTCGCGCTGGTACTTGACGATGCCGTCCAGGCTGGCCAGCAGTTCGTTGCGGGCGGGGATCACGCGGTCGACGAGGAATGCAAAGGCCTCGGCCTTCTTGCCTTCCTGGATCAGCCGCACGTTGGCATCGCCCGTCTCCCAGAAGCGGACCATCTGCGGCTTGGCCACCGCCAGGCGGCGCCGGCCTTCGTCGCTGCTGATGTCGCGTTCGTATTCGGCCAGCAGGCCGTCGATGCGCTTGCGCTTCTCGCCGATGTCGGCAAGCGCCCCCTCCTGCTCGGCCGGCGTGCGCGCCAGCATCGCGTGGCGAAGCTGCAGCGAAACGCGCGTCACGTTCAGCTCCACCTCGGCCACGCGCGAGAGCTGCGGCACGCGCCGCTCCGCCGTCAGCCGCGCCGTTTCGGCCACGCCGGTGAGGCGGACGTAGGCGAAGACGCCCACGCCGACGAGGGCCAGCGCCAGCAGCCCGGCGGCGGCATACAGCCGCCCGGCGATGCCGAACGAGAGGAGGTTCTTCATCGAGGTTCCTTGGTGTCGTTGTTCCGGGGCGCCGGCAGGCAGCGGATGAATGCACCCGCCAGCGGCGCCTGCCTGTCCCCGTCGGTCAATGAATCGGCAAGGCGGTGCGATTCCTGAGCCCGAAAAGCACGCCGCCGCCGCGGATTCCCGCTCTTCGGCAGGCCGGGGCAAGCCCGTACGGCGGCCGGTGTGGGCGCCAAACCACGGCAAGCCCGCCCTTAGCATCGGCCATGCTCCTCTTCCCGGGCACCGCATGCGTGCTGGCCTTCGCTGTTGCGGTGGCGCTGCGGCCCTGGCGCACGCTCGGCCCCGGCGGTCCGCCTTGGCCTTGGCTCCTCTGGTGCGCCGTGATGCCGTTCCTGTGGACCGCCGACCGCTGGAGCGCGATGCCGGCGGCGCAGCCTCTTCCCGGTGCCTGCCTGCTGCTGCTGATGGCCGGCTGGCCCTTGGCAACGCTGGCGCTGCTGCCGGTGACGCTGCTGGCGGCGTGGCTCGGACAACTCGGCGCGGCCGAGGCGATCGAGCAGGCGCTGTGGCTCGGGCTGGCGCCGGCCACGGCGGCACTGCTGCTGGGCGCGGCCGTGCGGCGCCTCGCGCCGCCGCACCTCTTCGTCTACATCTTCGGCCGCGGCTTCCTCGTGCCGGTGCTGGCCAACCTGGTGGCCGGCTCGGCGTGGGCGCTGGCCTCGCCGCTGCCGCAGGGGCTGGCGCTGGCCGACCTGCTGGTGGCCCGCTGGCTCACCGGCTGGGGCGATGCCGTCCTCACAGGCATGATCACGGCCATCTTCGTCGCCTTCCGGCCGCGGTGGCTGGCCACCTACGCCGACCGGCTGTACCTGCCCGACGACCGACCCGGAGGAAACGCGCCATGACCACCACCCTTGCCGAAGCCGCAGCACCGACGCCGCCGGCACGCCCCGCCTTCCCCACGCCGGCCGGCGACGGCACCTTCAGCGTGGCGCGCACAAGCTGCACGGCCGAAGAGTGGGCGGCGCGCCAGCAACTGGCCGCCTGCTATCGCGTCTTCCACCTGCTCGGCTGGACCGAGCTCATCTACAACCACATCTCGCTGCGCGTGCCCGGCTCGCCCGGGCACCTGCTGCTCAACCGCTTCGGCCTGCACTACACCGAGGTCAAGGCGAGCAACCTCGTCAAGGTCGATTTGCAAGGGCGCATCGTCGCGCCGGCCGGCGCGCCGGTGAACGCCGCCGGCGTGGCGCCGCACTGCGCCATCCACGCCGGCGTGCCGGGCGCGCACTGCGTGATGCACACGCACACCACGGCCGGCATGGCCGTGGCCTGCTCGCGCGCCGGCCTCGGCTTCGACAACTTCTACGCCGCGCAGCTGTTCGGCCGCGTCGCGTACCACGACTTCGAAGGCATCACCGTGCGCGCCGACGAAGGGCCGCGGCTGGTGGCCGACATCGCCGGCAACGGCCGTGAGGGTGGTCCACCGAAGCCGGCCGTGATCCTGCGCAACCACGGCCTGCTCGCCTGGGGCGCCTCGCTGCCGGCGACGTTCTACACGCTGTGGATCCTGCAGCGCTCGTGCGAAATCCAGCTCGCCGGCACGCCGCTGGGCGCCACGGTGCCGATCAGCGACACCATCCGCCTGTCGTGCCAGGAGGACGCGAAGAAGGTCAACGCCGAGCCCGAGTTCGGCCGCGACACCTTCGACGCGATGGTGCGCCTGGCAGACCGCATCGACGGCAGCTGGCGCGATTGACGCGCCGGCTCGGTGAACGCGCGGCGCGCGGCGCGCAGCTGCGCGGGCCGGCTCACTTGCGCCAGAACTGCGGCGTGAACAGCACCAGCACCGACAGCAGCTCCAGCCGCCCGAGCATCATCGCGAAGGTGCACACCCAGGTCTGGAAGTCGGTGAGCCCCTGGTAGTTGCTCGCCGGCCCCACCTGCCCGAGGCCGGGGCCGGTGTTGTTGATGCAGGCGATGGTGGCCGTGGCCGCGCTCACGAGGTCCATGCCGGAGAACAGCAGCAGCAGCGTCACCAGCGCCGACACCGAGCCGTAGATGAGCATGAAGGCGAGCACCGAATAGAGCACCTGCGGCGGCACGACGGTGCCGGCCAGCGTCACCGGCTGCACGACGCGCGGGTGCACGATGCGCGTCAGTTCGCGCCGCGCGAGCTTCATCATCAGCAGCGAGCGGATCAGCTTGATGCCGCCGCCGGTGCTGCCGGCGCAGGTGGCGAAGCTGCACAGGAACAGCATGTAGGCCGGCGCGAAAACCGGCCACTTCGCGTAGTCCTCGGTCGCGAAGCCGGTGGTGGTGGCGATGGAGACGACGTTGAAGGCGGCGTGCCGCAGCGACTCGGCGAAGGTCGGATAGACGCCATGCGCGCTGAGGTAGACGGCCACCAGTAGCACCGAGCCGGCCATCAAGGCGAAGTACACGCGCGCCTCGAGGTCGCGCCACAGCGCGGCCAGCGAACGCTTCTTCCACACCAGGAAGTACAGCGAGAAGTTGACGCCGGCCAGCGTCATGAAGACCACCGCCACCGCCTCGATGGCCGGCGACTTGAAGGCGCCGAAGCTGTCGTCGTAGGCCGCGAGCCCGCCCAGCCCCATCGTCGAGCACATGTGCATGAACGCGTCGGCCCAGCCCATGCCGGCAAGGCGGAAGGCGAAGAAGCACGCGGCCGAGATCGCGAAGTACACCGTCCACAGGCCGCGCGCCGTCTCGGCGATGCGCGGCGTCAGCTTCTGGTCCTTCATCGGCCCGGCGGTCTCGCTCTTGAACAGCTGCGATGCGCCGACGCCCAGCAGCGGCAGGATCGCCACGACGAGGACGATGATGCCCATGCCGCCGATGAGCACCATGAAGCAGCGCCACACGTTCACCGACAGCGGCAGCTTCTCCAGGCCGGTGAGCACCGTGGCGCCGGTGGTGGTGAGGCCGCTCATGGCCTCGAAGTAGGCGTCGGTGAAGCTGAGGCCCGGAATCGCGAACAGCAGCGGCAGCGCGCCGAAGGCCGGCAGCAGCGCCCATGTCAGCGTCACCAGCACGAAGCCGTCGCGCGGCTGCAGCTCGCGGCGGAAGCGCCGCGTCGCCAGGCTCATCACGACGCCGCAGCCGAGCGTGATGCCGCCGGCGGCGAGGAACGCGCCCTCGGCCGGGTCGTGCTCGCCGAGCGCGAAGGCGAGCGGCACGCCCATCAGCAGCGCGAACAGCGCCACCATGCGGCCCACCAGCGCGACGACAGCCAGCGTGCCCATCAGAAGAACGTCGCCGACACCTGGAACAGCTTCTCCACCTCGCGCACGACGCGCTTGTTGGGCACGAAGATGATCACGTGGTCGTGCGGCAGGATCGTCGTGTCGTGGTGCGCGATCAGCACGCGCGGCTTCGCGTCCTCGGCGGCGCTGCCGTCGGCCAGATGCAGGCCGCGCACGATGGCGCCGATCTGCGCCCCCTTGGGCAGCGCCAGCTCGTCGACGCGGCGGTCGGCCATGCGGCAGGTCTTGGCGTCGCCGCGGACGATGGCCTCCAGCGCCTCGGCGGCGCCGCGGCGCAGGCTGTGCACGGCCTCGACGTCACCGCGACGCACGAAGGCGAGCAGCTCGCCGATGACGGCCTGACTGGGCGCGATGGCGATGTCGATCGCCGTGCCTTGCACGAGGTCGGCGTAGGCACGGCGGTTGATGAGGCCGATGACGCGCCGCGCGCCCATGCGCTTGGCGAGCAGGCAGCCCATGATGTTGTCCTCGTCGTCGCTGGTCAGCGCGATGAAGAGGTCCATCTCCTGCACGTTCTCGTCGCCGAGCAGGTCCTCGTCGGTGCTGTCGCCCTGCAGCACCAGTACCTCGGGCGGCAGCTGCGTGGCCAGGTACTCGCAGCGCGCCGGCTGCGGCTCGATGAGCTTCACCTGGTAGTCGGCGTGCACGTGGCGCGCCAGGCGCAGGCCGACCTTGCCGCCGCCGGCGATCATGATGCGGCGCACCGGCCGGTCCATCTTGCGCAAGGCGCCGAGCACGGTGCGGATGTCGGCGGTGGCGGCGAGCACGAAGACTTCGTCGCCCGGCTCGATGCGGGTGCTGCCGTCGACCTCGGTCAGCACGCCGCCCTCGTGCGCGCCGCGCCCCTTCTGCGGCCGGTAGATGGCGACGATGCGCATCTCGACGCCGGGCATCAGCGTCGGGATCTCGGCCAGGCTGTGCTGCACCAGCGGCCCGCCGACCACGGCGCGCACGGCGATCAGGCTCACCAGGCCCTCGGCGAACTCGAGCACCTGCAGCGCCTCGGGGTACTCGATCAGCTTCCTGATCGTCGTGGTGACGCTCTCCTCGGGGCAGATCACCTTGTCGACGGCGAAGCCCTTCTTGTCCAGCAGCGGGTTGCCGTCCTCGAATTCGGGGCTGCGCACGCGCGCGATCGTCGTCGGCACGTTGAACAGGTCGTGCGCCACCTTGCAGGCGACGAGGTTGGTCTCGTCCAGCGGCGCGCAGGCGATCAGCATGTCGGTGTCCTCGATGCCGGCCTCGCGCAGCACGCTCGGCTGGATGCCGTTGCCGACGACGCCGCGCAGGTCGAGCCGCTCCTGCAGCGCGTTCAGGCGCACGGGCTCGGTGTCGATGACGGTGATGTCGTTGTGCTCCGACACCAGGCTCTCGGCGACGCTTTCGCCGACGCGGCCGGCGCCGAGGATGAGGATCTTCATGGGCGCGGATTCTGTGCGGCGGTGCTGACGGGGACGCTGACGGCGGCGGTGGCAGCGGACGCGAACGTGCCGGCCGCAAGCCCTGCTGTTGCGGCCGGGTACAGCGCCGCGAGCACTTCGCGCAGCGTGGCCGCCACCAGTGGCTGCACGGCCGCCGCGAGGCGCGCCTGCGCCGACGGCTGCGCGTCGCGCCAGGCCTCGCCGCCTGCGGGCACGGGCTCGCCGCGGGCCTTCCACAGCGGCTCGAAGTCGTCGCGGTGCGACGCCAGCGCCGCGTCCACCGCGGCCGGCCAGTGCGCCGGCGCCTCGCCTTCGGCCCATTCGCCGCGGCCGCGGCCGTAGTGCGCCACCGCCAGGTAGCGCAGCAGCGCCGCTTCGACGAGCGGGCCCATCGCCGCGGCGCTCCAGGTGACGAAGCTGCGCCCGGTGCCGCGCACGACGTTGATGCCGCGCGCCAGCCCGGCGGCTCCCAGCGCGCCGAGGATGCCGCCGGCGATCAAGCCGCCGCCGAGCGTGAGGCCGCGCTGCGGCGATGTCGGCCTTCAAGCCTGCCAATGCGCCGGTGAGCGCGCCGCCGAGCACCGCGGCATGCCGGCCTGGGCACGCGGCGGCGCGACTCGATCTGCGCGGCGACGCGCGGGCGAGGACGCGCGCAGCGGATCGTCGGCGCCGCCGTCGCCCGCCGCGGCGCCTGCCGGCAGCGGCCGCGATGCGGATCGAGCGCTGCCGCTGATGCCGTGCAGGTCGAGCAATGCGCGCGTGCTCGTGCGGACTTCTCGGCCAGCGCGCGGCAGCAGCCGCTCTTCGGCCGCGGTGGCGGCGGGGTCGGCGGCGTCGGCTTGCACGAGGCGCGCGCCCCATTCGCGCAAGCGGCCCGAGAAGGTGGACGCCGGCATGTCCTTCGCGCGCCAGCGCCGCGCGCGCCAGGCTGGCGGCGATCTCGGCGCACGAACGCTCGAAGGTCGCTTCGCGCGCGGCCGCCACGCGGCGCGCAGTTCGTCCACGCAGCAAGGCGGCCGCTGCTGCCGTTGCGATCGTTGTTGCCGCCACCGCTGCCGTCGTGGCCACCGTTGGCACCGCTCGTCGCCAGCACGCCGCGCACCGCATCGAGCAGCACGCGCTCGTGCACCCAGCAGCGCGCGAGCATCCAGTGGCAGCACCGCGCGCACGTGCGTCCACGGCGCCAGTTGCTCGCGCCAGCGCTCGACCTCGGCCTGTTCGAGCGCCGTCTCGCGCGGCACGCCGAGCTGGTTCAGCAGCACCAGCACCGGCCGCCCGGTCCAGCCGAGAAGCTGCATCTCGCTTTGCAGGTAGCCGGCGTCGGGCTCGCTGGCATTGACGAGGTACAGCAGCACGTCGCTGCCTTCGCGCACGTGGCGCAGCGCCTGCTGGCTGAGCCAGAACGCGCGGTCGCGCCAGCGGTCCCACACCTGGCCGAGCAGCCAGCCAAGCGGCTCGAAGCCGCCGAGCTGGCGCATGCGCCGCGCCAGGCGCACGCTGTCGCCGAAGCCCGGCGTGTCCCACAGCACGAGGCGGTGGCCGCCAGTGCTTTGCACGAGCAGGTGCTCGTCGGCGAACTCGGTGACGTGCGGCGCGTCGCGCACTTCGCCGATGTCGCGCCCGAGCAGCGTGCGCGCCAGCGTCGTCTTGCCGACGTTGGTGTGCGAGACGAGGCTGAGCGTGATGGTGGTCATCGTGCTCTGCTGCAGGCGCGGCGCCGGCGCGCGCTGCTGCATCGAACGCTGCGGTCAGCTCTGCCGACGCCGATCCCGCAGCCGCGTCCAGCGCGGCTTGGGCGAGGTCCACACAGGTGAGCGCGCCCGCTTCGCTGGCGAAGTCCTGCCAGGCGCGGCGGCGTTCGGCCAGGCGCGCGGCGAAGCGGCACCCATTCGCTGGCGGTAGGCGGCTTCATCGACCAGCAACACCAGCGGCAGCGGCGGCGAAGCGGCGCGAGCTCCAGCGACGGCGAATCACCTTGCGCCTAGTTCGGGCGTCGCGGCGAGGTCGAACCAGGCGATGCGCCAGTTGCGCCGGGCGGCGGCGCCGGCACGGGCTGGTCTTCGTCGCCGTACGCGACCGCAGGCGCGGCGTGCAGTTCGAGCGCCGGACCGAACTGCGCCGCCAGCAGCGAACGCAGCGCCAGCGTCGCCTCATGGCGAAGGAGAGAAGCCGCGCCAGCACCTGCACCGCCTGCCGCGGCCGCCGCGCCGCGGCGGCCGAGCAGCAGCTTCGCGGTGGCTGGCCGTCGATCGCCAACGGCAGTGTCGCGACGCCCGCCACGACCGCCACGCCGCGCAGCGCCAGCAGCGAGCGCGGCACCAGCACGGCGAGCGCGACGGTGAACGCGAAGAGGTGCAGCCAAGGCACCCCGTCGGCCTCGCGCCCCGCGGCAGCGGCCCCTACAGGCGCGAGCGGCACGCCGCCAGGCCCGGTGCGCAATCGCGCCACCGCATCGACGCCCGGCACGGCGATGCCGCTCACCGCGGCGGCCGGCGCGAGCAGCGCGTCGCGAGCGTGTGCACCTGCTCGGTTCGAGCAGCGCTCTGCCAGCCGGCGCGGTAGTCGAGCACGAGGGCGCGGCCGTACATCCCCGCCAGCAGCCCGAGTGCCAGCGCCAGCGCGGCCACGTGCAGCAGCCACGCCGCGCGCCACGGGCCAGCGGTGCCGCCGCACGCGCCCAGGCGATGGCGAAGCGCTGCTCCGGCGTGCGCGCGCGCTCCTCGGCGAGGGACGAGCCAGTGTGCCGATCCAGGCGTTGCGCGGTGCGGCGCAACGGGCCAGCGCTGGCCGGCGCATCGCCCTTCGCCGCTGCGCCCGAACGGCGCAACGCGGCGACGGCCAGCCACGCGTAGACGAGCGCGTTCCACGCAACCACCACCCACAGCGGCGCAGCGAGCAGGTCGACTACCTGGCTGGCGCCGACGAGATTGCCGGCGGCGCCGAGCACCGCGGCGACGAGCCGCAAGCACGACCCAGCGGCCGCTCCAGCGCCGGCGTTCGAACGCTCGCGCCAGCGCCGCACGGCGCGGCACGATGCGACGCAGCGCGTGGTTGGCGCTGCGCGCTGCGAGCCAATCGGCCGTGCCGGCTGCGCCAGCCTTGCAGTGGCCGTCTCGTCGGCGAGCCGGCTCGCCCACGCAGCGTCTCGGCGCGACCACAGCGCTTCGTCAGCGGCTCCGGTCTCGCAGGCCCTCACGAGGCACAGCGCGCGCAGTGTCTTCGTCGAAGACGGCCACGCCGCTGCCCTCATTGGCGGCGGCCTGGCGCAGCGGCGTCGCGTTCTCGGCAGGACCTTCGCTCACGGTGCGCCGCACTGTAGCGGCATGCGGCGTCTGCCCCGGGCGGCCGCAGCCTGCGGCTCGCGCGCGCACTTTGCCCTGCATGGGCCAAGCCGCTCACTATGATCGCCGCGCTGACGCGGCACGCTTGGCCGCGCCAGCAGAGGACGACGGCAACACAACGGCAAGACAAGCGAAGAAGCAAGGGAGTGCCGATGATCCATCCAACGTTCCGCGGCGCAACGCCCGGCCACGCCCGGCGTGCACCAGCGGCGACGACCGCCATCCTCGCCTTCGCGACGCGCTGCTGGCCGGCTGGTGGGCCGCTGCAGCGCCTGACGCTGAACGACAAGAACAGCAACGAAGCCGCGCTGCTCGTGTCGGTTCGCCCGGCGGCATGGGCGCGCAACGGCGCCGCCGGCCCCGGGCGCGGCTTCGAGGCCGGCTACCAGCAGTACCGCGCCGCCGGTGACGACGTGCTTGCTGCCGGCGACACGCTGCAGGTCGGATCGCAGTTGCTCACCGGCCCTGACGTGCTGGCGCAGAAGGCGAAGGTGCTCGCCTGGCACGCTCGGCTTCACCGACCGCTTCTACTTCGGCCCCGCGTTCGAGCTCGACGTGGGCGTGGGCGGCATGAAGCTCGATGTCGACTATGAACTCCGGCCGCGAAGCGGCGTCACCGGCGCGCAGCCGTTCGCGCGCGCGCGAGCACGCTGCCCTACGGCGCCATCACCCCGCGCTACCGCTTCGGGCCGAACCTGGCGCTCGAAGCGCGCCTGGCCGCTGCCGCCAATGCAAGCGCAGCGGCGCACGACCGCCAGGGTCGTGGCGCTGGTGCTGAGCCCGATGCCGCAACGCCCCGCGCTGCGGCTGGGCTGGTCGGTGGTGCACGTCGATCGAGTCGTGGAGCGACCCGATCTTCGACAACGCGGCATCGACCTCGACATCCGCGCCCGCGGGCCGGCGGTCTCGCTGCGGCTGGAGTTCCTGGCGGCGGCGCGGGCAGCGCGCCGCGTGCTGCGGTGGCAGCAGCGCCGCCGCGTTGCTACGCCGCGTTCGCCGACGCTGCCGCCGCCACCTCGGCCACCGCGAGCGCAGTCATGTTGACGACCCGGCGCACGGTGGCGCTGGGGTTCAGCACATGCACCGGCCGCGCCGCGCCCAGCAGCACGGGCCCGACGGTGACGCCCTGGCCGCCGGTCACCTTCAGCACGTTGAAGAGGATGTTGGCGGCGTCGAGGTTGGGCAGCACCAGCAGGTTGGCGCTGCCCTTGAGCGTGGTGTCGGGCAGGTAGCCCATGCGCACCGTTTCCGACAGCGCCGCGTCGCCGTGCATCTCGCCGTCGCATTCGATGTGCGGCGCGCGCTGCACGAAGAGGTCGCGTGCGGCGCGCATGCGCTTGGCGCTGGCGCGCTGCGAGCTGCCGAAGATGCTGTGCGACAGGAACGCCACCTTCGGCGGCAGGCCGAAGCGCTGCATCTCGGTGGCCGCCATCAGCGCGATGTCGGCCAGCTCCTCGGCGCTGGGCTCCTCGTTGACGAAGGTGTCGGCCACGCACAGCGTGTGGCTGGGCAGCATCAGCGCGTTGACGGTGGCGAAGGTGCGCGCGCCCTTCTCCAGCCCGATGACGTTGCGCACGTGCTCGAGGTGGCCGTCGAAGCTGCCGACCAGCCCGCACAGCATCGCGTCGGCTTCGCCGCGCCGGAGCATCAGCGCCGAGATCAGCGTGTTGGAGCGCCGCACCGCGGCCTTGGCCGCCTCGGCGGTGACGCCCTGGCGGCCCATCAGGCTGCGGTAAAGCTCCCAGTACTCGCGAAAGCGCGGGTCGTTCTCGGGGTCGCAGAGCTGGAAGTCGCGGCCCGGTTGCAGGCGCAGCGAGGCGCGCTCTATGCGCATCTTCACCACCTCGGGCCGGCCGACGAGCACCGGCGTCGCGAGCCCTTCGTCGAGCGCCACCTGCACGGCGCGCAGCACGCGTTCGTCCTCGCCCTCGGCGTAGACGACGCGCGCGGCTCGCTTGCGGTTGCGCGCCTTGGCCGCCGCGAACACCGGGCGCATGAACATGCCGGTCTGGTAGACGAAGCGCGTCAGCGACTCGCGGTAGGCCGCGAGGTCGGCGATCGGCCTTGTCGCCACGCCCGATTCGGCCGCTGCCTTCGCCACCGCCGGCGCGATGCGCAGGATGAGGCGGGCGTCGAACGGCGTCGGGATGATGTAGTCGGGGCCGAAGCGCAGGTCCTTGCCGGCGTAGGCGCCGGCCACCTCGTCGCTGATCTCGGCCTTGGCGAGTGCGGCGATCTCGCGCACCGCGGCGAGCTTCATCGCCTCGGTGATCTTGGTCGCGCCGCAGTCGAGCGCGCCGCGGAAGATGTAGGGGAAGCACAGGACGTTGTTGACCTGGTTCGGGTAGTCGCTGCGGCCGGTGGCGACGATGCAGTCCGGCCGCGCTGCCCTGGCCAGTTCGGGCCGGATCTCGGGCTCGGGGTTGGCCAGCGCCAGGATGATCGGCCGCGGCGCCATCGTCTTCACCATCTCGGGCGTCAGCACGCCGGCGGCGCTGCAGCCGAGGAAGACGTCGCAGCCCTTCACCACGTCGGCAAGCGTGCGCGCCTCGGTCTTCTGGCAATAGCGCAGCTTGCTCTCGTCAAGGCGCGCGAAGTCGTCGCGGCCGGCGCGCACGACGCCCTTGCTGTCGACCGCGAAGATGTTGTCGCGCTTGACACCCAGGCCCACCATCACGTCGAGGCAGGCGATCGACGCCGCACCGGCGCCCGAGGCGACGATCTTCACCTCGCCGATCTTCTTGCCGACGAGTTCGAGGCCGTTGAGCAGCGCCGCGGCGCTGATGATCGCGGTGCCGTGCTGGTCGTCGTGGAAGACGGGGATGTTCAGTCGCTCGCGCAGCTTCTTCTCGATGGTGAAGCACTCGGGCGCCTTGATGTCCTCGAGGTTGATGCCGCCGAGCGTGGGCTCGAGCGCGGCGATGATGTCCACCAGCTTGTCGGGGTCCTTCTCGGCCAGCTCGATGTCGAACACATCGATGCCGGCGAACTTCTTGAACAGGCACCCCTTGCCTTCCATCACCGGCTTGGCCGCCAGCGGGCCGATGTCGCCCAGGCCGAGCACCGCTGTGCCGTTGGTGACCACGCCCACCAGGTTGCCGCGGCTCGTGTACTCGGCCGCCAGCGCCGGGTTCTCCTCGATCGCCAGGCATGGGTAGGCGACACCGGGCGAATACGCGAGCGACAGGTCGCGCTGGTTCGACAGCGGCTTGGTCGGCGTCAGCGTGATCTTGCCGCGCGTGGGCGCGCGGTGGTACTCGAAAGCCGCATCGCGCAGCGCTGCTTCGGCGGCGGACAGTTGCTTCCTCTCGGCCACGCTGGTCTCCTCGGATTCGGGGCGGGGAGCGGCAGGTTACTCCGCTCGCGGCCCGCGCCGGAATCCGAGGCAAACCCGGGTGGCCTGAATGGCGCTGATGGGTCAGGGCGCCCCGGGTGCTTCGGAACGCGCCGCGCGCCTCAGCCCTTGGCGCGCCGCTGCAGGATCTCGAACGCGGGCAGCGTCTTGCCTTCGAGCACTTCGAGGAACGCGCCGCCGCCGGTGGAGATGTAGCCGATGTCGCCCTCGATGCCGTACTTGGCGATCGCCGCCAGCGTGTCGCCGCCGCCGGCGATGCTGAAGGCCGAGCTCGCCGCGATGGCGCGCGCCACGGCTTCGGTGCCCTTGGCGAAGGCGTCGAACTCGAACACGCCCACGGGGCCGTTCCAGACGATGGTACCGGCCGCCTTCAGCTTCTCGGCCAGCAGCGCCGCGGTCTCGGGACCGATGTCGAGGATCATCTCGTCGGCTTCGACGGTGGCCGCGGGCTTCACGGTGGCGCGTGCGTCGGCCTTGAACTCCTCGGCGACCACCACGTCGATGGGGATCGGCACCTCGGCGCCGCGCGCCTTCATCGCCGCGATCACCGCCTTGGCGTCGTCGACGAGCGCGGGCTCGGCGAGGCTCTTGCCGATGGGCAGGCCCGCGGCGAGCATGAACGTGTTGGCGATGCCGCCGCCGACGACGAGGCCGTCGACGTTCTTCGCCAGGCTTTGCAGGATGGTGAGCTTCGTGCTCACCTTGCTGCCGGCGACGATGGCCACCAGCGGCCGCTTCGGGTTGGCCAGCGCCTTGCCGATGGCGTCGATCTCGGCGGCGAGCAGCGGGCCCGCACAAGCCACCTTCGCGAACTGCGCGATGCCGTAGGTGCTGGCTTCGGCGCGGTGCGCCGTGCCGAAGGCGTCGTGCACGAAGATGTCGCACAAGGCTGCCATCTTGCGCGCCAGCCCCTCGTCGTTCTTCTTCTCGCCCTTGTTGAGGCGGCAGTTCTCCAGCAGCACCACCTGGCCCGGCGCGACCTGCACGCCGTCGACCCAGTTGGCCACCAGCGGCACGGCGCGGCCGAGCAGCTCGGCCAGGCGCGCGGCAACCGGCGCCAGCGAATCCTCGGGCTTGAACTGGCCCTCGGTGGGACGGCCGAGGTGGGACGTGACCATCACCGCGGCGCCGGCGTCCAGCGCCATGCGGATGCAAGGCAGGCTGGCGCGGATGCGCGTGTCCTCGGTGATGCGGCCGCTGTCGTCTTGCGGCACGTTGAGATCGGCGCGGATGAACACGCGCGCGCCCTTGGCGCGGCCGGCGGCGGCGAGATCGGAGAAGCGGAGGATGTTCATGATGGTTGGAGTGGGCGCGGGCGCGGCGAGTTGAATGCGCGCGATTGGCGCCAGGTCGTTGCGGGATTCTTCAGAGAGCTTGGAGAGGAATTCTAGGAACTCACCAGCCCAGGCCCAGCCGCAACGACAGCAGCACCGCCATGCCGGCAACGATGGTGCCCAGGATGCCGCGCCGCCACCAGAACCACAGCGCCGCAGCCGCAGCGGCGAAGATGCGCGCGTCGAGCAGCGTGCCGATGAGCCGGCCGTCGCGCAGCACGATCTCGGGCACGACCACCGCCGCCAGCGCCGCCAGCGGCGCGTAGTGCAGCCCTTCGCGCAGCCAGGCAGGGAACGGGATCTCGCGCCGCGTGAAGATGAAGAAGCCGCGCGTCAGCAACGTGATCGCCACCAGCCCGGCGATCGCGACGAGGAGGGAGACGGTGCTCATCGTGATGGGCCCTTCGCGGCATCGCTGCCGTCGCCGTCGTTCACTGCCTTCGCCAGGTTCACTGCCTTCGGCACCACGCGCCGCGTGTGCTCGATCAGCACGCCCATCGCCACCGCGGCAACGATGGCGACGACGATGTTGAGCCGAAGCGGCAGCGCGTACGCCGCCACCGCGGCGCAGCCGGCCACCGCCGCGGCCACCGCGGTGGCGCGGTCGTCGAGCAGCGACAGCGCGATGCCGAACAGCGCCAGCGCGCCGGCGAAGCCCACGTCCCAGTGCACCGGCACGAGATCGGCCAGCACGATGCCGGCGATCGAAGGCACCTGCCACGCGAGCCAGCCCAGCGCCGCGCTGCCCCAGAAGTACGGCCACTGTTCGGGCGCCGGCCGCGGCTCGGGGAAGCGGCGCGTGAACAGCGCCGTGTTGAGGTCGGCGGTGAAGTAGGCCATCCGCATGCGCTGGCGGAAGGGCAGGTGCACGATGTACGGCCGCCACACGGCACTGAAGATCACGAAGCGCAAGTTCACGCACAGGGCCGTGGCCCACACCACCCACACCGGCGCGCCGCTGGTCAGCAGCGGCAGCACGGCGAGCTGCGCGCTGCCGGCGAAGACGACCAGCGACATCAGCACCATCAGCGCCGGCGACAAGCCGCTCTTGCCCATCGCCACACCGGTGATCAGGCCCCACGCGCCGAGGCCCAGCGCCGTGGGCACCATCTCGATGAAGCCGCGCCTGAACTCGGGGTGTCGCCAGGCTGGCCGGGCGGGTACGACGGAAGGAAGCGGAGCGGAGGACAGCGGCGCAGGTGGCGGCGAAGTGGCTGCGGCGCGGCTTCCGGAGACGGGGTCGTTCACCGGGCGATTGTCGCGACAGCGGCCGATGACCTGGCGACACTGCCGCGCCGTTGGATCCTGTGGCTATCGCGGCGCCCGCGGCGCCGCACCTCGCTTCAGAGAGCTGTCAGCGCGGCTCAGTGCTTGGCCGCGGCGGCCTTGCCCGCAGCGGCGCCGGCCTTGCCGGCATCGGCGACTTTCGCCGCCGGCTTCTTGCCGCCGCTGGCGCCGGCACCTTCGGCGTCGCCGCTGCTTTCGCCTTCGCCGGCGGCGGCCGCCGCGGGTGCAGCGTCGTCCGTGGCCGGCATCGCCTCGATCTTGTTCTCGCGCATGTAGTCGTTCATCTCGCGCCAGCCGGCGAAGAGGGCGGCGTTGTCGGCCTTGCGGTGGCCGGCGTAGCACTGCTCGATCGAGCGCGCCGCGTGCCGGCACGCAGCGCCGATCGCCTTGCCCTCGGCTTCGCGCTTCGCGGCAACGGCCGCGGCGCCCTCGATGCCGAGCATGTCGCAGCCGGCCAGCAGCGTGGCGGCAGCGGCGAGGACCAGGGGCCAGGGGGTCGGCGGGGTGCGCATCGGGGCGGGTCGGACAGTCGGCTGCGCTCGCGGCGTGAGCGTCACGCAGATATCGGCCTGCTACGCCGGTGCTTGAGGCGCGGCGTGGTCGGCGCAAGGCTGCGCGTGCCGCGACTGCGGCCGGCCTCAGTGCCGAGCCGCGATCGACTGCTTCAGGCCGGGCGCAGGCCGGCGCGTTGCAGCCACTCGCGCGCCGGTCCGCGACGGCCGCCGGGGGCCTGCACTTCGAGCAGTTCGAGTGCCTCGGTGCCGCGTTCGCCGCAGGCTACGACGAGCCGGTCCGCGGGCGCACTCAGCACAGAACCCGGCGGCGCTTCACCGCCCGCCATGCCTTCGGCCACGCGCGCTCGCCACACCTTGAGCGGCAGGCCGCCGAGCTCGGTAGTCGCACCAGGGAACGGATCGAAAGCCCGCAGGCGCCGCTCGATCGCTGCTGCGCCGTGGCGCCAGTCGATCGCCGCTTCGGCCTTCTCGATCTTCGCCGCGTAGGTGGCGCCGGTGGCCGGCTGCGGCCTTGGTCGCAGCTCGGGCAGCCGCGCCAGCGCCTGCACGATGAGCCTCGCGCCCAGCGCCGCGAGGCGGTCGTGCAGCGTCGCCGCGGTGTCGTCGGGCGCGATCGGCACCGGTTCTTCGAGCAGCGCCGCGCCGGTGTCGAGGCCGGCGTCCATCTGCATGATCGTGATGCCGGTCTCGCTGTCGCCCGCCTCGATGGCACGCTGGATCGGCGCCGCGCCGCGCCAGCGCGGCAGCAGCGAGGCATGAATGTTCAGGCAGCCGGCCGGCGGCAGCGCCAGCACCCACGGCGGCAGGATGAGCCCGTACGCGGCCACCACCAGCACCTGCGGCGCCGCGCTTCGCAACGCCGCTTCGGCGGCGCGCGCGTCGTCGGGGAACTTGCCGTCGAGCCGCAGGCTGCGCGGCTGCACGACGGCCACGCCGCGCTGCACGGCCAGCGCCTTCACCGGCGACGCCTGCACCTGCATGCCGCGGCCGGCCGGGCGGTCGGGCTGCGTCAGCACCAACGCCACTTCGTGGCCGGCGGCGAGCAGCGCCTGCAGCGCGGCACGCGCGAACTCGGGCGTGCCGGCGAAGGCGATCTTCACGTCTTGCGTTGCTCCTCGCGCGTCTTCTTGAGCATCTTGGTGCGGATGCGCTCGCGCTTGAGCGGGCTCAGGTACTCGACGAACACCTTGCCCAGCAGGTGGTCCATCTCGTGCTGCACGCACACCGCCGTCAGCCCTTCGGCGGCAAGTTCGAACGACTGCCCGTCGCGGCCGAGCGCGCGCACGGTGACGCGGGCATGGCGCTCGACCTTGTCGTAGATCTGCGGCACCGAGAGGCAACCTTCCTCGGCCACGGCGAGCTCGGTGCTGCGGGCGATGATCTCCGGGTTGATCAGCACCAGCGGCATCTCGCGCTCGGGCGAGGTATCGATGACGACGAGGCGCTCGTGCACGTCCACCTGCGTCGCGGCCAGGCCGACGCCGTCGGCGGCGTACATCGTCTCGAGCATGTCGTCGACGAGGCGGCGGATGCGCTCGTCGACAGCCGCCACCGGCTTGGCAACCGTGTGCAGGCGCGGGTCGGGGTAGCGCAGGATCGGGAGGTGGGCCATCGTCGGGTCAAGAGCTTGGCGGCGGCTATGGGCGCGCACCGTGGCGCGCAGTGGTGGGGCGCGCCCGCCCCGGCGCGCGACGGGAGAAACAGGACGCAACAGCTGTCGGCCCACCGCAACGCAAGGGCCTGTGAAGGCCTGCACGGGGCCCGCGCCGCGGCGCCGGTTTCATTGCAGCATCAATGGTTTACGGGCAGAATCTGTGAAACCATATGAGCATTGGCCGCCCGGCTTCAAGATGGTGTCCACCCGCGCTTCGGGGTGGCGAGAATCGCCGGGCGACATTGTCGCATCGGCCGCATTCGACCCCACGCCGGAACGCCCCATCCGGCCCCGCGGCCGCGTAGCCTTTCGGGATGAGATTCTGGGAGACCCCTCGATGAGCAAGCGCCCGCGCCTCGGCCGTCCGACGCCCGCCCTGCAGCCGCGACGCAGCCTGCTCGCCGCGCTGGCCGGCGTGCCGCTCGTGGGCGTCGGTGCAAGCGCATGGGCGCAGCCGAGCCGCATGCCGATCTACCCGCAGTGGCGGCAGACGGCCGAGCAGGTGGCCAGCGCCGGCGTGCCACTGGAGGAACTGGCCCCCAACGCGCCCGACAGCTACACCGTGCAGCGCGGCGACACGCTCTGGGGCATCTCGTCGATCTACCTCAAGCGGCCGTGGCGCTGGCCGGAGCTGTGGGGCATGAACCTCCAGCAGATTCGCAACCCGCACCTGATCTTTCCCGGCCAGGTGCTCGTCCTCGAGAAGGTCGGCGACCGCGCCCGGCTCGCCGTGGGCCAGGGCATCCCGGGCACCGTGCGGCTTTCGCCGCGTGTTCGCGCAGAGACGCTGGACAACGGCGCCATCGCGGCGATCCCGCTGCACCTGATCGGCCCGTTCCTCAACGAGGCCGTCGTCTTCGAGGCCAACGAGCTGGACACCGCACCGCGCGTCGTGGCCACGCAGGAAGGCCGCGTGATGGTGTCGCGCGGCGAAACGGCCTACGTGCGCGGCAACCTCGGCGGCGCGACCGATTTCCGCCTCTTCCGCGAGCTGAAGCCGCTGGTGGACCCGGAGACGCGCGAAGTCATCGGCTATGAGGGCCGCTATGTCGGCACGGCCGAGGTCGTCGCGGCCGAGGGCATGACGACGCCGCCGGCCGGCAGCAAGGCGGGCGCGGTGGTCGTGCCGGCGACATTCAAGGTGACGAGCACCCGCCTCGAAGCGGGCGTGGGCGACCGCCTGTCGCCGGTGCCGCAACAGGAACTCGTCGCCTACGTGCCGCACGCACCGGCCAAGCCGGTCGACGGGCGCATCGTCTCGATCTATGGCGAAGGCGTGAATGCCGGCCAGAACCAGGTGGTGGCGCTGAACCGCGGTGCGCGCGACGGCCTCGAGCGCGGCCATGTGCTGGCGCTGTGGCGCGCCGGCACGGACGCGGTGGACACCACGACGCCGGGCCAGCGCACGCCGATGCGCCTGCCTGACGAGCGGCACGGCCTGCTCTTCGTCTTCCGCACCTTCGAGCGCGTGTCGTACGCGCTGATCCTGAGCGTGCAGGACCCCGTGCGGGCCGGCGACCGGTTCACGCAGCCCTGAGGCGCGCGCGCCGCAGCGTTGCGGCTCCGCCGGAGCAGCAGCGCCTGGCCGGCCACCTGCCGGTGAAGCGCGCAACGATGGCCGCCGACCCCGAGTTCGAAGCCTGGTTCAGGCCTCCTGGAAACGCCGGGCCTCGGCCTGACGCAAGCGCGCGAACTGCTGGCCGCGTTCTCCTCGAGGCGGTGTCGCGGGCGCCGCCTTCGTCGCTGCTGCGAACATTCGTCTCCGGCCCGCTGGCCAGCGCGATCACCGGGCCGGCGCCGGAGACGCCCTGGCCGAACGGGTCGCTGCTGCCATGCCCGGCTGACGGCGGCGCATCGCCGGCAACAGCCTGACGCTCGGCGACGCCGACTACCCGCCGCGGCTGCTGCAGACGGCCGACCTGCCGCTGCTGCTCTTCGTCGAAGGCCCGGCGGCGCTGCTCGCGCAGCGGTCGCCGCCATCGTCGGCAGCCGGCACCCCACGGCCAGGTGAGCAGAACGCGCGCGCGTTCGCCGCAGGCACTCGGCCGTGCCGGCCATGCGGTGGTGTCGGGGCTGGCGCGCGGCATCGACGCTGCCGCGTACGAAGGTGTGCGCTGATGGGCAGCGCCGGCACCGTGGCGGTGCTGGGAGCCGGCCCCGACCTGCCTTACCCGGTGCAATGAACGCGCGGACCTGGCCACCCGCATCGTCGCGCAAGGCGGCGTGCTGCTCAGCGAGTACGCGCCGGCACGCCGGCCATCGCCGCGAACTTCCCGCGCCGCAACCGCATCATCGCCGGCCTCTCGCTTGGCACGCTGGTGGTGGAAGCGGCGCTGCGCTCGGGCTCGCTGATCACCGCGCGGCTCGCTTCCGAAGCCGGGCGCGAGGTGTTCGCGATCCCCGGCTCGATCCACGCCACGCAGTCCAAGGGCTGCCAGCCGCGCTGATCAAGCAAGGGCCAAGCTCGTCGAGGTGGCGGCCGACATCCTCGAGAAGAGATCCAGTCCGTGGCAGCCGCTCGCGGCGACGCGGCGCTGGCCGCCCCGGCGGCGGCGGCGGACGACGACGGCGAAGGCCGCGGCAGCGACGGCGGCCGCGAAGGCCCGCCGCCCGACCCGGTGCTGCGGGCGCTGGATACGACCCGGCGACGCTCGACGCCTTGCAGGCGCGCACCGGCTGGCCGGCCGCCGACCCGGCAGCGAAGCTGCTGGAGCTGAACTGGAAGGCTGGATCGCCGCCTGCCCGGCGGCCTTGGCCAACGGCTGGCACGCGGCTGAAACGAGGTCAGCGCCCCTTACGAGCTCGTCGCTCCGCGCCAATGCGCGTCGATGACGCCTCATCGCCCGACGGAAGAACGCGCACACTTTTGTGCCAAGCTTCAAAGGCCGTCGGGTATAGTGCCCCGCATGTTCGACGTGCTCGTTTTTCTCTACGAGAACTACTGGCGCCCCGACGCCTGCCCCGACGAACAGCAGTTGCGCCGCAAGCTGAGCGCAGTGGGCTTCGAAAGCGACGAGATCCAGGAAGCGCTGCGCTGGCTGGACGGGCTGGCCAACTCGGCCGAGTCGCACGCGAGCGCCCAGTCGCCGGGCAGCCACCGCATCTACACCGCCGCCGAGCGCGAGACGCTGGGCGATGCGTCGATCAACTTCATCGCCTTCCTCGAGTCGGCCGGCGTACTGCCGCCGGCGATGCGCGAGATGGTGTCGACGGCGCGATGGCCGTCGGCGGCGGGCCGATCGACCTCGAAGACCTGGAAGATCATCAACCGATGGTCTTCTGGAGCCTGGGCGAGGAGCCCGACGCGCTGATCCTCGACGAGTTGTTCGTCGACGACGAGGACCGGCTCAACGGCCGACTGGAACAGCGCCGCGGCCCGCATCGAGTCCTACCGCAGCGCGCTTGTGTTGCTGCACTAGTGCAGCAGGCGCGAAACGTCGACGTCGAGCTTGGCCAGCGCGCTGCGCGTGGCGCGCACGGTAAGCGATTCGTCCTGCGCCGGCACGATGAGGCCGGCCTGCAGGTAGCTGGCCAGCCGGTGCTGCTGGAACAGCACGCAGCGCCCTTGCGGCGTGACGAACAGCGACAGCTGCTTGCGCAGGCCGTGCCAGGCCAGCTGCACGGCCTCGGTGCGGCCGTTGCGGTCGAGCATGTACCAGCTGCCCACCTGCAGCTCGCGCGCCCAGGCCACCATCGCCGGCGTCGGCATCGAGCCGCCTTCGAGCACCACTTCGAGTTCGCTGCTCTGGTGCCCTGACAGATCGAGCACCATCGACTCGTCGATCTCCAGGTTCTCGACGTCGGGCAGCAGTTCCTCCAGCGACTCCAGCCGCTCGGTCATCTCGCGCAGGTTCTCGTCGGGGATGACGGCGGCCTTGGCGGTGAACGCCGCGGCGAGCGAGTTGTTGAGCTGCTGGATCTGCTCGTCCTGCTTGGCCTGGTCCATGCCGGCCGAGGCCATGCCTTCGCGCAGCGACTTCAGCAAGGGCGGCAGGCGGCGGATCACCTCGGCGCGTTCCTCGCGCGTGACCTTGGCGCTGGCGCTCCAGATGAGGTCGGCAGCGGCGCGCTTCATCTTCTTGGTCTGCTCGCCTTGCGCCGTGTAGCGCACCGCGGTCGTGGCCAGCACGTCGGCCCAGACGTGGAAGAGGAACTGGCGCACGCCTTCCTGCACCGGCATCTCGTTGAGCATGCGGCGCAGCTCGATCGTGTACTGGATGGCCAGCGTCTCGCGCTGCTCGACCTGCTGCGCCAGCGAGACGCCTTTCTTGGTCGCCTCGTTCTCGTTCTTGAAGTAGTGCTCCAGCCACTTCTCGAACTCGGTGAGCACGGTCTGGAAGACGCGCCGGCCGGTGTCGGGGTACGCCTCGACGACCTGCACGATGCGCTTGATCTCGCGCTCGAGCGCGTCGCCGACGCCGGGGCCGCCGGCGCCGCTGTCGAAGCCCATCACGCAGGCGCCCATGCGGTCGATGAGGCGCCGCGCCGGGTGGTCCACCGTGGCGAAGAAGTCCGGCTCGGCCACCGCAACGCGCAGCACCGGCATCTGCAGCCGCGCGAACCAGACGCGGATCGCCGCCGGGATGCGGTCTTCGGTGAGGATGCTCTGGAACAGCAGCGCCACGATCTCGATGGTCGCGCGCTCCTCGGGCGTGGCCGCCGCCTTCTTCAGCGCCTGCTTGCGGTGGTGCAGTTCCTCCAGCAATGCCGGCGTGGTGACCACCACCTCCTCGCGGCCCTGGTAGACCGTGGGCTGCAGGCGATGCCGGATGCCCTGCGCCGCGGTGTCGATGGCCCGCTCCAGCGCCGGCGACACCGGCCGCTCCATCGGCGCCGTGGCAGCGCCGCCGCCACCACCATAGCCGCCGGCGAACTCCGGCACGTGGCGCGCGACGAGCCGGTTCAGGCGCCCGAGCACCGCCTCCGCGTGCTCGCGGTTGCGCGCCAGCGGCGCGGCGCGCGTCATCAGCCGCGTTTCCTCGCCCACGTCGCGGTAGCCCGAGCGCGGGCCGTAGCCGACGCCGCTGGCGTAGGGGCCGCCGGGGACGGTGGGGCCGGCAGCCAGCCCGAGACTCTCGCCGTCGAACTGCGAATGGCCGCCGAACCAGCCGCCGCCGGCGTTGGGATGCGTGCGCGAACGCTTGATGAACGGCCGCAGGTCCACCTCGGGCAGCACGCGCTGCTCGACGAGCCAGCGGTTCGTCTCGTGGTAGGCCTCCTCGACGAGCAGCGCCACCTCCTCGTGCAGCACCGCCTGCAGCTCGCGCCAGCTTTCCAGCGAAAGGCCGGCGGCGCGCCAGGCCTCGAAGACGATGCGCGCCAGCACGTGCGCGCGCATCACGTCGTGGGCATCGATCTCCGAGCGGCCTTCGAGGTGTGCCACGCGCGAGCGCAGGTCGGCGAACTCCCACGAGGCGCGGTCCATGATCGCCAGCGCCAGGCGCGAGGTGATGATCTCGCGCTCGATCGTGTCGTCGCTGACGAGCGTCAGGTCCTCGCGCTTGACGCCGGCGAGCGTCAGCTCGCTGCCGCGCGTGGCCGAGTGGCCGATCGCCTGCCTCAGGCCGCCGACGATGCCGCGGTGCCAGGTCTGCGCGTTGTTGCCCAGCGTCTGCACCAGCTCGCGCCGACGCATGAAGACGGCGTGCTCGCAGGGCTTGTCGAAGAGGATGCGGGCGCCGTCGATGCTGGCCTGGACCACATGGACCAGCCCTTTGACCAGTTCCTCGACATACCGCCGTCGCGCCTGGCCGGCCAAGGCTTCATGCGAGGCGGTGGGCGGCATGACGGCGTGTTCTTAGGCGTTTGTACTGTCCACTCTACACCACGGCCCCGGCGTTCGGGTCGGCCGGATCGTGCTCGCGTGCGCCGGCCTTCACCAGGTCTTCGCGCTTGACGCCCAGCCACATCGCGATGCCGGCAGCGACGAAGATCGACGAGTAGATGCCGAACAGGATGCCGATGGTCAGCGCGACGGCGAAGTAGTGCAGCGTCGGGCCGCCGAAGACGAGCATCGACAGCACCATCATCTGCGTGCTGCCGTGCGTGATGACGGTGCGGCTGATGGTGCTGGTGATCGCGTGGTCGATGACCTCGTGCGTGTTGAGCTTGCGCATGCGGCGGAACGTCTCGCGCACGCGGTCGAAGATGACCACCGACTCGTTCACCGAGTAGCCGAGCACGGCCAGGATCGCCGCCAGCACCGGCAGCGAGAACTCCCACTGGAAGAAGGCGAAGAAGCCCAGGATGATGACCACGTCGTGCAGGTTGGCGACGATGCCGGCGACGGAGAACTTCCACTCGAAGCGGAAGGCGAGGTAGACCATGATGCCGAGCACCGTGACCGCCAACGCCAGCGCGCCGTCGCGCGCCAGCTCGGCGCCCACCGAGGGGCCGACGAACTCGGTGCGCTGGAGGCTGAGCGGTTCGCTGCCGTCGGCCTTCGTGCACGAGGGGCGGCTCACCTGCTCGCCTTGCGGCGTCGTGTACTGCTTCGTGCCGGCCTGGCCCTGTTCGGCGGCGCACAGCGCCGCGAAGGCCTGCACGGCGAGGTCGCCGCCCTTCTTCGCCGCGTCGTCGCCGCCGGCGCGCACGGGCAGGCGGATGAGCACGTCGCGCGAGGTGCCGAAGTTCTGCACCTGCACTTCGCCGAGGCCCAGCTTCTCGATCGCCGCGCGCGTGCGCTCGATCTCGGCCGCATGCGAGAAGCTCACCTCCATCAGCGTGCCGCCGGTGAACTCGATCGACAGGTGCAGCCCGCGCGTGGCGAGGAAGAACACCGCGAGTGCGAAGGTGATGAACGAGACGACGTTCAGCACCAGCGCGTGGCGCATGAACGGGATGTCGCGGCGGATGCGGAAGAACTCCATCTGGCTACCTCAATGCATTCGATGGAGCCGGCTCACGAGCCGCCTGCCGGCTTCGCGTCTGCCGTTGCCGCCTGCGGCCGCCACACCTGGCCGATCGAGACGCCCTTCAGCCGCTTCTGGCGTCCGTACCAGAAGTTGACGAGGCCGCGCGAGAACATCACGGCCGAGAACATCGAGGTCAGGATCCCAAGGCAGTGCACGACCGCGAAGCCGCGCACCGGCCCCGAGCCGAACGCCAGCAGCGCCAGCCCCGCGATCAGCGTCGTGATGTTCGAGTCGAGGATCGTGCCCCAGGCGCGCTCGTAGCCGGTGTGGATGGCCTGCTGCGGCGGCGCGCCGCCGCGCAGCTCCTCGCGCACGCGCTCGTTGATGAGCACGTTGGCGTCGATCGCCATGCCCAGCGTCAGCGCGATGGCGGCGATGCCCGGCAGCGTCAGCGTCGCCTGCAGCATCGACAGCACCGCCACCAGCAGCAGCAGGTTGAACGCCAGCGCCAGCGTGCTGAAGACGCCGAACAGCAGGTAGTACACGCACATGAACACGGCGATCGCCGCGAAGCCGTAGCTGACGCTGTTGAAGCCCTTGGCGATGTTCTCGGCGCCCAGGCTCGGCCCGATCGTGCGCTCCTCGATGATCTCCATCGGCGCGGCCAGCGAGCCGGCGCGCGTGAGCAGCGCCAGGTCGGCCGTCTCCTGCGGCGTGAAGGTGCCGGTGATCTGGAAGTCGCTGCCGAACTCGCCCTGGATCGTGGCCACCGAGATCGCCTCGCCCTTGCCCTTCTCGTAGAGCACGATGGCCATCAGCTTGCCCAGGTTCTCGCGCGTCACGGCGCGCATCGCGCGGCCGCCCACGTCGTCCAGGCGCACGCTGACGGCCGGGCGCTGGTCCTTGTCGATCGTCGCCGAGGCGTTCTTCAGCTGGTCGCCGGTGACCACGACTTCGCGCTTCAGGCCCACCTGGCGCGTGCTGCCGTCGCGCTCGCGCGAAGGCACCACTTCGGCTGCGGCGGCGGTGTCGGTCTCGACGAGGCGGATCTGCAGCGTCGCGGTGCGGCCGATGATGTCCTTGGCGCGCGCCGTGTCCTGCACGCCGGGCAGCTGCACCACCACGCGGTCGGCGCCTTGCTGCTGGATCACCGGCTCGGCCACGCCGAGCTCGTTGACGCGCTTGTGCAGCGTCTCGATGTTCTGCTTCAGCGCCTGCGACTGGATCTCGTTGATCGTCTTGGGCACGAGGCGGCCCACCAGGCGCACCGTCGAGCCTTCGCCGGCGCTCTCGGTCGTCCATTGCACCGCCGCCAGGCGGTCGGCGAGCAGGCCGCGCGCCGCCTCGGCGGCCGCAGCGTCGGGGAAGCCCACCGTCAGCCCTGCCGGCTCGCGCGTGATGCCCGAAAAGCGCAGCCGCTTCTCGCGCAGCGCGTTGCGCGCGTCGCTGGCGTAGGTGTCCACCGCCTGCTTCAGCGCCGCGCGCATGTCCACCTGCATCAGGAAGTGCACGCCGCCGCGCAGGTCCAGGCCCAGGTACATCGGCAGCGCGTGCGCCTTC
The DNA here is from genome assembly GCA_046348035.1 of Rubrivivax sp. Lineage (GTDB taxonomy): Bacteria > Pseudomonadota > Gammaproteobacteria > Burkholderiales > Burkholderiaceae_C > Rubrivivax. The sequence continues at coordinate 64,268 of JAXMEZ010000012.1, forward strand.
GTCAGCCACGCCGGCGAGCGCGACAGCAGGTTCAGCGCGACGATGTAGCGCGGCTCGGCGGCGTCGGGGTTGAGCGCCTTGCCGATGGCGTCCTTGGCCTTGATCTGCGTGTCGGTGTCGGCAAAGCGCGCGCGCACCGAGTTGCCGTCGAACTGCACGAAGTCGGCAGCGACTCCGGCGGCGGCGAGCGCCTGGCGCACGCGCTCGGCGGTCGCTGCATCGACCTTCACCGTCGCCTTGGCGCTGCTCACCTGCACCGCCGGCGCTTCGCCGAAGAAGTTGGGCAGCGTGAACAGCAGGCCGACCACGAGCGCCAACGCCAGCAGCGCGTACTTCCACCACGGATAGCGGTTCATGCGGAGAGGCCGGAAGTCCGGGGCAGGGGAAACGAAAGGGGAGGCGGCGAAAGGGGAGGCGGAAAGGAAGCGGGAAGGCGCGGGGCCGGCGCGCCGGGCGGCTTCGCGTCACCCGGCACCGGCATTGCGCCGAGGATCACTTGAACGTGCCCTTCGGCAGCACCTGCACCACCGAGCCGCGCTGCACCTGCAGCTCGACGCCGTTGGCCACCTCGACGTGCAGGAACGAATCGCCCAGCCGGGCCACGCGCCCGAGCACGCCGCCGGCGATGACGACCTCGTCGCCCTTGGCGAGCGCCTCGACCATCGCCTTGTGCTCCTTCTGTTTCTTCATCTGCGGCCGGATCATGATGAAGTACAGCACCACGAACATCAGCACCAGCGGCAGCAGGCTGATCAGCGACGAGTCGTTGCCGCCCGTGGCGGCGGCCTGGGCGTAGGCGGGGGAGATGATCACGGCGGGCGTCCTGGGCCCGGGTCGGCCGCCGTCGAGACGACGACAGCGGCGAGCACCGGATGAAGAGTTCGTTGGGAAGAGGAAGAGCCGCCGCTGGCGGCCGAAGGGCGCGATTGGCGTCGCGCACTGCCGCCGGCGACCCCGGGCACGGCGCGGCCGCATCGCAGTGGCAGCGGCCGCCTCGGCCAGAGCGACGTTTCGCGCCCTCACAACCTCACGCCGGGGCCAGGTTTGTGGCCCGCGCGCAGGGCGGGCACCTCGGCAAAGCCGGCCCTTGCACGACACTTGGGGTTTGTCCCATCGCCGCCTTTGCGCCCCGTGAACGACTCGACCCTGCTTTCCGATCTCGTGCGCGTGGCCGCCGGCCGCGGCCCTTCGGCAACGGCGCTCACGCACGGCCAGCAGCACCTTGCCTACGGCGCGCTGGAAGAGCTGATGCAGTCGGTGGCCCGCGGGCTCGTGGCGCTCGGCCTGCAGCGCGGCGAGCGCGTCGCGGTCTACCTCGAGAAGCGGCCCGAGATGGTCGCCACCTGCTTCGGCAGCGCCGCCGCCGGCACCGTGTTCGTGCCGCTGAATCCGCTGCTCAAGCCCGAACAGGTGGGCTACATCCTGCGCGACTGCGGCGTGCGGCTGCTCGTCACCTCGGCCGACCGGCTGGCGCTGCTGCAGCCGGTGCTGGCGCAATGCCCGGATCTGCGCCACGTGGTCGTCACCGGGGAGAACAGTGGCGCAACCGCGGCAGCCGCTTCGCCGAACGCGACCGTCACGCGCTGGAGCGACTTCATCGCAGCGCCTGCAAAGCCGCTGCACCGCGTGATCGACACCGACATGCTGGCCATCCTCTACACGAGCGGCAGCACCGGGCGGCCCAAGGGCGTGGTGCTTTCCCACCGCAACATGGTGGCCGGCGCGAAGAGCGTCGCCGGCTACCTCGGCAACCACGCCGGCGACACGCTGCTGGCGGCGCTGCCGCTGTCGTTCGACGCCGGCTTCAGCCAGCTGACGACGGCCTTCCACGCCGGCGCGCGCGTGGTGTTGCTGAACTACCTGCTGCCGCGCGACGTGCTGAAAGCGATGGAGCGCGAGCAGGTCACCGGCCTCACCGCGGTGCCGCCGCTGTACATCCAGCTCACGAGCCTCGCTTGGCCGGCTGCCATCGACCAGCACCTGCGCTACTTCGCCAACACCGGCGGGCGCATGCCGCGCGAGACGCTGACCGCTCTGCGCCAGCGTGTGCCGAAAGCGAAGCCTTTCCTGATGTACGGCCTCACCGAAGCCTTCCGCTCCACTTACCTGCCGCCCGAGGAAGTGGACCGCCGGCCCGACAGCATCGGCAAGGCCATTCCCAACGCCGAGATCCTCGTGCTGCGCGAGGACGGCACCGAGTGCGCGGCCGACGAGCCGGGCGAACTCGTGCACCGCGGCGCCCTGGTCGGCATGGGCTACTGGGGCGACGCCGAGAAGACCGCCGAGCGCTACAAGCCGCTGCCCGTGGGCGTGGGCGGCCGCGAAGGTGGATTGATGCTGCCGGAGACGGCCGTCTTCTCCGGCGACACCGTGCGGCGCGACGCCGAAGGCTTCCTCTACTTCATCGGCCGCCGCGACGAGATGATGAAGACCTCGGGCTACCGCGTCAGCCCCACCGAGGTGGAAGAGGTGCTGTACGCGACGAAGCTGGTGGGCGAGTGCGTCGCCTTCGGCGTCGACCATCCGGCGCTCGGCCAGGCGATCCAGGTCATCGCCACCGCCACCGACAGCAGCGACGCGGTACCCGTCGATGAACTGCTGGCCGAATGCAAGCGTCGCATGCCGGCGTACATGGTGCCGCACGGCGTGCAAGGCCTGCGCGGGCCGCGCGCAACCCCAACGGCGAGATCAGCCACCGAAGCTGCTGGCCTACGCGCTGAGTTGAGCAGCGAGAGACCGAGGCGGCCGAGCGGCCAGCGCCAGCGAAGGTGGCGAAGGCATGAACCCGCCGAACGCCCGCCCCCATGCACGTGCCGATGGACCAGTTCGCCGAGCAGGACGGCGAACTGGTGGTCAGCGGCATGAAGCTCAGCCGGCTGGCGGCGCGCGTCGGCCGCACGCCGTTCTTCGCCTACGACCGCGGCCTGCTGCGCGCGCGCGTGGCCGAGCTGCGTGCTGCTTTGCCGAAGGCGGTGAAGCTGCACTACGCGATGAAGGCCAACCCGATGCCGGCGCTGGTGGGCTTCATGGCCGGCCTCGTCGACGGCATCGATGGCCAACTTCCGCCGGCGAGCTGAAGGTGGCGCTCGACGCGCCGGCGCCGACCCGGCCGAAGTCGAGGATTTCGCCGGCCCCGGAAAGCGCGACCCGGAACTCTTGCAGGCGGTCGCCGCCGGCGTGCTCGTCAACGTCGAGTCGATGCGCGAGCTGCCGAATTTCGCCGCGGCGGCGAAAGCGCTGGGCGTGCAGGCGCGCGTGGCCGTGCGCGTAGACGACTTCGAGCTCAAGGGCTCGGGAATGAAGATGGGCGGCGGGCCGAAGCAGTTCGGCGTCGATGTCGAAGTGGTGCCCGAGCTGCTCGACCGGATCGCCACCGAAGGCCGTGGCCTGCTGTCGTTCGAAGGCTTCCACCTGTTCTCGGGCTCGCAGAACCTGCGCGCCGAAAGCATCTGCGAAGCGCAGCGCAAGAGCTACGAGCTGGCGCGACTGGCCAGCGATGCGAGTGCCCGTGCACGCTTCCTCAACCTCGGCGGCGGCTTCGGCATCCCGTATTTCCCCGGCGAGACGCGCCTGGAGCTGGCGCAGATCGGCGACAACCTCGCCGCACTCGTCGAACGCGCGCGGCGCGAGATGCGCAGGCGAGCCTCGTCATCGAGCTCGGCCGCTACTTCGTCGGCGGGCGAAACGCATCGTCGACCGCAAGGTATCACGGGGCCAGGTCTTCCTCGTTGCCGACGGCGGGCTGCACCACCACCTGGCGGCCTCAGGCAACTTCGGCAAGTGGTGCGGAAAAACTACCCAGTGGCGGTCAGCAGCAAGATGGCGAGCAGCCTGCCCACCGAGCCCGCTTCGCTCGTCAGGCCGCTGTGCACGCCGCTGGACATCCTGGCCGACCGCATGACGTTGCCGGTTGCCGCGGTCGGCGACCTGGCTGTCGTGTTCCGATCCGGTGCCTACGGTGCCAGTTCGAGCCCCGGTCATCCCAGCTGTGTCGAGGTGCTGGTCTGATTTGCTGTCCGATGCCGAAGGCAATGCGCCCGGTAGCGAGGCAACTGCGCCACACAAATGCGAAAGGGCCCGTGCGGGCCCTTCTGTGCTACTTGCCGATGCAGCTTCCAGGCCTTGCGACGGCGGCGGATCCGCTTCGATGCCGAGCAACCCGCGCCAACGAGCGCCAATGCGCTGGGCTCCGGAACCTTCGAAACTCGAAGTCGGCGAATACGTCACCGCGCCGTCGGACGAAGGTGATGACCTGCGTCAGCGAGGTACGGGCCGGCGACGGGACTGGCGTTCGTGAGAAGGACGACGAAAACGCGGAGGCGCTGAAGGGCCCGAGGGAACCGAGCAGAGGTCCTGGGCGAATAGCGCATTGCTGAGGCCGCATAGGCCTGTGCCGACACCGAGGCGCTGCTACCGGTGGTCGAGGTGCCGCCCAATGGCCGCCGGTCCACCGACGTGCGTGTAGCCCGTGTCGCTCAGGGCGATGGACAGTGAGCCGCCCGCACTGCCGACGTTGACCGAGTTGAGGTCGATCCGGGTTCGTCGGCGTAACAGCGTCGCCCATGCCGGTGGACACGTTGACGAAGAAGTTGCCCAGCGCCCCTACGAAAGTGACTACGCCGGCCGCCGCGTTGGCGTACAAGCCGCCCCGTCCGCGCAACTGACGGTCGTCACCCCATCCGACAGCATCAATGCCGATTGCGGCCTGCGCCGAACCGAACCCCGCCATCGCAAGCGCCACCGCGGCGGCACCGATCATCTGCTTGAACTGCGCCCGCTTCGTTGCGTGTTCGGCCTCAGATGCACATAGACAATGCAAGCGCTGGGCGAGGATTCGGTCGTCAAATCAAGTACTTGAGCAAAGGCCGTTACCTCCGCGCAGCCCAGCAGCCAGGGACTCCGGCTGGCAACCCGAAATCACGCGGCGCTCGACGCTCGCGCCGACCCGGCTTCGGACCGAGGCACGCTCTCGTACGCGCATGACCTTCGGCTTGACGGCCTCTGGGCCGTCCGCTGCGCGACGATGCGGAACATGGCCTTTCGTGAACCGAGCCTACGACAGACTTCGCCGCCCGCGGCGAGCCGTTCGACCACATCAGGTCGCTGACAGGTCCAGCGCAGTGACCAGACCAACTCCGCGCCTGCTCGCGCCCTTGCGCCTCGTGCTGGCGCTGGTCATCCTCTTCGAGGAGTGGGGCTGGGAACCGCTGCAGCGTGGCGCGCATCGCGCGGCTGCCGCCACCGCGCGACGAGTCGAGCATGATCGCCCGCGCGCCGCCTTGCAGCGCTCGTCGTGTTCTTCGTGCCGACGCTGGCGCTGCTGCCGGTGCCGAATCGGTGCGCTGTGGCTGGTGGCGCATGGCCAGAAACTGCTCGGCGTGCTGGTGATCGCGGCGGCCAAGGTGGTCGGAACGGCGCTGATGGCGCGGCTCTTCACGCTGACGCAGCCGGCGCTGATGCGCCTGCCGTGGTTCGCGGCCCTCTACGGCCGCTGGTCCGCCTGGAAAGAGGCGTTGCTCGCCTGGGTGCGCGGCTCGACCATCTGGCGAACCCTGCGGGCCTGGCGGCAACAGTGGCGCGAACGCCTGCGCCGCTGGCGCGCCCGCTGAGCCATGCAGCGCTGAAAGAGAGCGTGCTCTTCAGGCGAGCGCGCGGCCGATCAGGATCTTCTGCACCTCGCTCGTGCCCTCGTAGATCTGCGTCACGCGCACGTCGCGGTAGATGCGCTCGACCGGGAAGTCGCTCACGTAGCCGTAGCCGCCGAAGACCTGGATCGCCGCCGAGCACACGCGCTCGGCCATCTCGCTGGCGTTGAGCTTTGCCATCGCGGCGTCCTTCAGGCATGGCTGCCCCGCATCCTTCAGCGAAGCGGCATGCCATATGAGCTGGCGCGCGGCCTCGATCTGCGTGGCCATCTCGGCGAGCTTGAACTGCACCGCCTGGTGCTCGAAGATGCGCTGGCCGAAGCTCTGCCGCTCCTTGCTGTAGGCGAGCGCCGCCTCGAACGCCGCGCGCGCCATGCCCACGCTCTGGCTGGCGATGCCGATGCGCCCGCCTTCGAGCCCCGACAGCGCGATCTTCAGCCCCATGCCCTCGTCGCCCAGGCGGTTCGCCGCCGGCACGCGGCACCCCTCGAAGACGATCTGCGCCGTGTCGCTGGCGCGTTGGCCCATCTTGTCCTCGATGCGCGCCACCTTGTAGCCCGGCGTCGAGGTCGGCACGACGAAGGCGCTGATGCCCTTCTTGCCCGCCGCCTTGTCGGTGACGGCCATGACGATGGCCACGTCGCCGTTCTTGCCGCTGGTGATGAACTGCTTGACGCCTTCGAGCACGTAGTGGTCGCCCGTACCGTCGGACACCCGCCGCGCCATCGTGCGCAGTCCTCCGGCTTCGGAGCCGACGTGCGGCTCGGTGAGGCAGAAGGCGCCGAGCATCTGGCCGCGCGCCAGCGGCTTCAGGAAGCGCTCCTTCTGGTCCTCGTTGCCGAAGGCCATCAGGATGCTGCACACGGGGCAGTTGTTGACGCTGACGACGGTGCTCGTGGCGCCGTCGCCGGCGGCGATCTCCTCCAGGATCACCGACAGCGCCAGGTAGTCCAGCCCGGCGCCGTCGTATTGCGCCGGCACCGCCACGCCGTAGCAGCCGAGCGCAGCCAGCCCGTGCAATTGCGCCTTCGGGAAGTGATGGCTCTTGTCCCACGCAGCGGCGTGCGGCGCGATCTCGGCCTGCACGAAGCTGCGCACGGCGTCCTGCACGGCGAGGTGGTCATCCGAGAGCAGCATGGTTCCTCAAGAAAAGATCTGGGGCTTCGCCGCGGCCCGCGATTGTCTACTGCGGTCTACTGCGGCCTACTGCGGCCACGCAAAGCGCATGGCGTCGCGGTTCGCATCGAACTTCGCGCCCTGGATGTCGCGCTGCCATGACCGCACTTCGAGCGTGCGGCCGTCGGCAGACCAGCTCATGCGCTGGCGCAGCGCATCGCTCGACCCCGGCCACTGCCTCGCTGCCTCGGCACGAGCCGCCGCGGCCACGCGCTGGCGCTGCAGGCCCAGCACCAGCGCCGCGGCCTCGCGGTGCAGCTCGTGGTCGGCCTGGCGGGCCAGATAGGCGAGGTAGGACGGGCGCGCAACGTCCAGCAGCAGTTCGCCGAACGTGTTCTTCCACTTGTACGGCGACTCGGCGAGCGCAACACCGAGCGCGCGCTCGTCGGCCGAAGCGGCCTCGAGCAGCCCCGGCCACGGCAGGGCCAGGCGCGAAAGGCGCTGTTGCCACTCGTCCTCGACCTTCTGCGTCGTGCGCTCGCTGTGGTAGCCGATGCCGCGCGTCGTCAGCCAGTCACCCAGCGCCGATAGCGGGCTGGCCTCCATGCTGCCGAGGACACCGGTCCCGCCCGTGCTGGCGGCCGTGGCCGCCCAGGTGCGAAGCTGGCTGACCACCGTGCGCTGGAACTCGGCCTCCACGAGCATCCAGCGCCTGGCGCCGGCGCGCGTGTCCAGCGGCGCGGCGAACCAGGGCGCCATCGCCTCGGCCAGCGTCGGCTCGCCCAGCGCGGCGGCGGCCAGGGTGTCGTGGGTGCTGCGTGCGATGCGCGTGGCCACCATCTGCCCGACGAGCGTGCGCGCGCCTTGCCAGAGCGTCTCCTGCAGGCGCTGCGCACGCTGCATGTGCGCGAGCGCGTCGTCGCGCCGGCCCTGCGCCAGCGCCACCAGCGCACCGCTGCGGAACCAGCGCGAACACTCGACCATCGGCTGCCAGTTCATGAGCGGCGCATCGAAGGTGAAGGCCGGCGGCAGCAGCTCCTCGAATTCGAACGGGCCGGCCACGAGGCTGTCGCAACGCTCGCCGATGGCGCCGTAGCGCGCGCGCTGCGCGGCCAGCGCTTCGGCCTCGGCCAGCCAGGCGCTGTCGCAATTCGCGCCCTGGGCATTGCAGACGAGCGGGGCGCCCTTCGGCGGCGTCAACGCCTTGCCGAGCCCTTCACTTGCGTTGCCGGCAGCAGCAGCGGCGGCCGACGCCCGCGCGGCCGGAGGCAGCGCCATCCGCGCGCGCTCGGCCTCGCGCATCGCACGGCCCGTGGCCGCCGGCTCGCGACCCGCCTCGGCGTACAGGCCGACGAATGCGTAGGCCGCGTTGATCGCGTCGGCAACGCGCGGCGCGGGCAGTTGCAGCTCGGCCGGTCGTGGCCGCGGCTCGACATCGCTCCAGTTCGAAGCCACCCAGGCCGCCAGCACCAGCAGCGCCAACGACAAGAGGCCTGGCACTCCCCATCCGAGCGCGCGCGCTCCATCGAACAACGTTCGCCACCGCCGCCTCCTCCACCTTCCTGCCCCGCCCCGTACGAGGAGCGGCGGGTCTAACACGCCCGGCGCCGGGCCCGCACTGCGAGCGTGTGCGCAGGCGAGCAACGCGTCACGACACCGGGCTTGCGCTGCGCGTGGCTGCCAGGCGCAAGGCCAGCAACGCGAACAGCGCCGCACCGGCGCCATGCAACAGGCGAGTCAGGCGCGGCGAAGCAGGCACGTGCCGCAGGCGCGCCGCCAGGGCCACGACGACGAGCAGGAAGACGGTGCTCTGCACGAGGAAGACCGCACCCAGCGCGAGGAAGGCGAGCGTCTTGTCGGCGGTCCCCGCGCCGATGAACTGCGGCAGGAACGCGAGGAAGAAGAGCGCCACCTTCGGGTTGAGCGCGTTGGTGACCAGGCCGGTGCGGAAGTCGGCCCAGGCACTGCGCCGCGTCGGCGAAGCGCCAGTGCCGGCCTCTGCCTCGCCCGCCGCGCCGCGCCAGGCCGTGCGGGCCATGCCCCACGCAAGCCACAGCAGGTAAGCCGCGCCCGCCCACTTGATCGCCGCGAACGCGGCCGCCGACACCGCCAGCAGCGCCGCCAGGCCGAACGCAGCAGCCAGCGCATGCACCACGCAGCCGGCGCTGATGCCCAGCGCCGCGGCAACGCCGGCGCGCGCGCCGCCTTGCAGCGTGCGCGAGACGGTCAAGAGCAGGTCGACGCCGGGAGTCGCGTTGAGCAGGAAGACCGCGGTCATGAACAGCAGCAGTTCATGCGGCCCCGCGAGCCCGAACGCGCTCAGCGTCACAGCATCTCCACGGCCAGCGCAGTGGCCTCGCCGCCGCCGATGCACAGCGCCGCGACGCCGCGCTTGCGCCGCCGCGCTCTTCAGCGCCCCGAGCAGCGTGACGACGATGCGCGCCGCTGGCGCCGATGGGGTGGCCGAGCGCACAGGCGCCGCCGTGCACGTTGACGATCTCGTGCGGCAGCTTGTACTCGGCCATCGCCGCCATCGTCACGGCGGCGAACGCCTCGTTCACTTCCCACAGGTCGACCTGGCCCGCCTGCCAGCCGGCCTTCTTCAGCGCTGCAATCGCGCCGGCCGGCGCGGTGCTGAACCACTCCGGCGCCTGCGCATGCACGGCGTGGCTCGCGATGCGCGCCACCGGCTTGCAGCGGTGCTTCACTCAGTGCTCGCGCATCAGCACCAGCGCCGCGGCGCCGTCGCTGATACTGCTGGCGTTGGCGGCTGTGATCGTGCCGTCCTTCTTGAACGCCGGCTTCAGCGACGGGATCTTGTCCAGCCGCGCCTTGAACGGCTGCTCGTCGAACCTGACGACGGTGTCGCCGCCCTTGCCGGAGAGCACGACCGGCGCGATCTCCCAGTCGAAGCTGCCGTCCTCGTTGGCCTTCTTCGCCCGCGTGGTGGAGGCGATGGCGAACTGGTCCTGCGCCTCGCGCGTGAAGGCGTACTTGGCAGCGCACGCCTCGGCGAAGACGCCCATCGCCTTGCCGCGCTCGTAGGCGTCCTCGAGGCCGTCCATCGCCATGTGGTCGAAGATCTGCGTATGACCGTAGCGGATGCCCTTACGCGCGAACACGAGGTGCGGCGCGTTGGTCATGCTCTCCATGCCGCCCGCCACCAGCACGTCGGCGCTGCCGGCGGCGAGCATGTCGTGCGCGAACATCATCGCGCGCATGCCGCTGCCGCACATCTTCGAAAGCGTCACCGCGCCGGCGGCGTCGGGCAGGCCCGCCTTGCGCATCGCCTGCCGCGCCGGCGCCTGGCCCTGGCCGGCCATCAGGCAGTTGCCCAGCAGCACCTCGTCCACTGCGTCGCCGGGGACGCCGGCGCGCTCGACGGCGGCCTTGACGGCCACGGCACCCAGCTCCCAGGCGGCCAGCGACGCGAAGTCGCCGAGCAGGCCGCCGATCGGCGTGCGCGCCGCCGAGACGATGACGATAGGGTCGCTCATGGTCACTGCTCCTTCGTGATCAGGGGAAGCCGCATCTTGCCTGCATTCAGGCGGCGGCGATGGCGCCGCGCCCTTCTTCGGCGGCGACGCGGTTGATGTAGGCCTGGAACTCGCTGTCCTCGCCGCGCAGCAGGAACGGCAGCGCGTTGGCGAAGTCCTCGCGCCGGCACCACTCGCGCATGTAGTCGTCCCAGCTGTTCCAGCGCCGCTGCTCGGTGGCCGACATGCGCGGCCGCCAGGCGACGAGGAAGGCGCGCTCGAACAGCGAGATCAGCATGTCGAAGATGACGAGCATGCGCTCCTTCTGCTCGGCGCTGGGGCTGGGCAGCGCGGTGTTGATGCGCAGCTGCAGGTCGCTGTTGGCGAGCACCACCTTGAGGAAGTCGTTGTAGGCGTCGGCCAGATGCTGGTACGCCTCTTCCTCCTCGTTCTCGCGCTCCTTGCGCTGCTGCACGTAGAACACCCACACCGCGAACGGCAGGCCGATCACCGTGACGGCGAAGCTGGCCAGTTCGAGCGCGTCGCGCCAGTTCATCGGCAGGGCATCACCGGTTCAGCGCTGCATGAATCGCCAGCCCGGCGCCGCTTCAGCGCACCGCGGCGGTGGATGCCTGCGGCGACGCCGCTGCGGGCGCGGCGCCGCGCCGCTGCTGCCAGGCGAAGCGCTTGGTCGCCTCGTACGGGAACACGTCGTGCACATGGCCGGCGAGGATGCGTTCCTTGTGCTGCTGCCAGAAGCCGGCATCCAGCAGCTCGGCGTGGTGGGACATGAACACCTCGCGCACTTCCGGGTTGCCGAGCAGGAAGGGGCCGAAGGTCTCGGGGAACACGTCGCCCTTCTTGACCGTGTACCAGACCTCGCCGCTCATCTCCTCCTCCTCGTTGCGAGGTGCGGGCACGCGGCGGAAGTTGCAGTCGGTGAGGTACTCGATCTCGTCGTAGTCGTAGAACACCACCTTGCCGTGGCGCGTGACGCCGAAGTTCTTCCACAGCATGTCGCCGGGGAAGATGTTGGCCGCCACCAGGTCCTTGATGGCGTTGCCGTACTCGATGACGGCGTGCTCGATGCCCTCGGCGCTGGCCTCGGCCAGATAGATGTTGAGGGGGATCATGCGCCGCTCGATGTAGAGGTGGCGGATGACGAGCCGCTCGCCTTCCTCCTCCAGCAGGCTGCCGCAGAAGTGCTTCAGCTCGGCCACGAGTTCAGGCTCGAAGCGCTCGCGCGGGAAGGCGACGTTGCTGTACTCCAGCGTGTCGGCCATGCGGCCGACGCGGTCGTGCTGCTTGACGAGCAGGTACTTGCCCTTGATCTGCTCGCGCGTGGTCTCCTTCTGCGGCGGGTAGAAGTCCTTGATGACCTTGAACACGTACGGATACGACGGCAGGTCGAACACCAGCATCACCATGCCCTTGATGCCCGGGGCGATGCGGAAGCGGTCGCCGCTGTGCCTGAGGTGGTACATGAAGTCGCGGTAGAACATGTTCTTGCCCTGCTTCTGCAGGCCGAGCGCGTTGTACAGCTCGGAGCGCGGCTTCCTCGGCATCAGCGAACGCAGGAACTGCACGTAGGCGCTCGGCACCTCCATGTCGACCATGAAGTAGGCGCGCGCGTAGCTGAAGATCATCAGCAGCGAGTCCTCGCCGAAGAGCGCCGCATCGACCACGAGCTGGCTGCGGCCGGGCCCTTCGCGGCCCTGGCTGTCGGCCTTGTGCAGGATCGGCAGCGCCACCGGGATCTCGACGAAGCCGTTGATGATCTTGCCGACGAGGTAGGCGCCCTTGTTGCGGAAGAACAGGCTCGACAGCACCTGGATCTGGAAGTTGGTGCGCGGCTTGAAGGGCCCCAGCTCCGCCAGCAGCGCCTGCGCCACGTAGCCGGCGTCGCGCTCGAGGTCCTCGAACTCCACCTCGAGCTGGAAGTTGTCGATGATGCGCTGCCACGTGGCGCGCAGCGTCTCGCGCGTGGGGTAGTAGGCGCGGTAGGTGGGCTTGCTGGCCGGCTCGTCGTTCTCGATGTACTCGGTGCTGATCGCCGGGCGCACGAAGATGAAGTCGTTGTTGAAGTAGCTGCGGTGCAGCAGCTTCGCCGTCACCGAGTTGAAGAAGGTCTCGGCGAGTTCGGGCTGGTGGTGGTCGGTGAGCAGGCCGATGTAGTGCAGCTTGGCCTGCTGCCAGGTGTCCATGCCGAGCTGGTCGACCGCGAACTCGCGGCGCAGGCGGTCCACCGCTTCGTCGACGCGCTTGTCGTAGTACTCGATGCGCTCGCGCTGCGCGCGCTGCTGGCCGTGCCAGTCGGCGCGCTCGAAGCGCTGCTTGGCCGCCGCGCTCGCCTCGCGGAAGAGGCGGTAGTGGCGGTTGAAGCCGTCGACCAGCGCGCGCGCGATCTCGTAGGCACGGGTGTCGGTGAGCTTCTGCGGGAACATGGCCCGTGCAGTTTAGGCGGCTCCGCCCTCCGGGCTCCTTCGCGATCCTTGCGCCGACGCAGTCCGGCCCGGCGCACCGTCGGCGCGCGTCGCGCACCGGCCCTCCCGCGCTACGGCTCCTCGTCCGCCGGCTCCGCAGAGACGCGCGGATAGCGCTTGATCGCCGCGCCGAACACCTCGACCACCGTCTGCGCCTGGTCCATCGTCACGTCCAGGTCCTTCAGCAGACCGTCGCTCAGCCCGTAGACCATGCCGTGCACGGCCACCGGCTGGCCGCGCGCCCAGGCGTCCTGGATCACCGTGGAAAGCGCGACGTTGCCCACCTGCTCGATGACGTTCATCTCGCACAGCACGTCTTCCTGCTGCTCGCGCGGCAGGTGGTCGATGCGCTTCCTGTGGCGCAGGCGCACGTCGTGCACGTGGCGCAGCCAGTTGTCCGCCAGCCCCACGCGCACGCCCGACAGCGCCGCGCGCACGCCGGCGCAGCCGTAGTGGCCGACAACCATGATGTGCTCGACCAACAGGTGCTCCACCGCGAACTGGATCGTCGACAGCGCGTTCAAGTCGGAGTGCACGACGACGTTGGCGACGTTGCGGTGCACGAACACCTCGCCCGGGTCGAGGCCGACGATCTCGTTGGCCGGCACGCGGCTGTCGGCGCAGCCGATCCACATGTAGCGCGGGCTTTGCTGCTGCGCCAGCCGGGTGAAGAAGCCCGGTTCGCGCGCCTTCTTGGCGTCGGCCCAGCGGCGGTTGTTGGCGATGAGGGGCAGCAGTTCGTCAGCCATGGCGGCGCAGTGTAGGCAGCCGCCATTCCCCCGGTGCGACGCCGGGCCGCCCGAGCCTGTACCGGACGGCCTCGCCGGCGGCGTTCACATCGTCTCGGCGAAGAGTTCGCGGCCGATCAGCATGCGGCGGATCTCGCTCGTGCCGGCGCCGATCTCATAGAGCTTCGCGTCGCGCCACAGGCGCCCGAGCGGGTAGTCGTTGATGTAGCCGTTGCCGCCGAAAACCTGGATGCCCTCGCCGGCCATCCAGGTAGCCTTCTCGGCGCACCACAGGATGACGCTGGCGCAGTCCTTGCGCACCTGGCGCACGTGCTCGGCGCCGAGGCGGTCGAGGTTCTTGCCCACCGTGTAGCAGAAGGCGCGCGCCGCCTGCAGCACGGTGTACATGTCGGCCACCTTGCCCTGGATGAGCTGGAACTCGCCGATGCTCTGGCCGAACTGCTTGCGCTCGTGGATGTAGGGCACGACGTTGTCGAGCACCGCCTGCATGATGCCGATCGGCCCCGCGGCGAGCACCGCGCGCTCGTAGTCGAGGCCGCTCATCAGCACCTTGGCGCCGCCGTTGACGGCACCCAGCACGTTCGCCGCCGGCACCTCGACGTCGGCGAACACCATCTCGCCGGTGTGGCTGCCGCGCATGCCCAGCTTGTCGAGCTTCTGCGCCGTGGAAAAACCCTTCATGCCCTTCTCGACCAGGAAGGCGGTGACGCCGCGCGCGCCGAGCTGCGGCTCGGTCTTCGCGTAGACCACCATCACGTCGGCGTCGGGGCCGTTGGTGATCCACATCTTGGTGCCGTTGAGCACGTAGACGCCGCTCTTCCCAGGGACTTCGGTGGCGGTGAGCTTCATGCCGATCACGTCGCTGCCGGCGCCGGGCTCGCTCATCGCCAGCGCGCCGACGTGCTCGCCGCTGATGAGCTTGGGCAGGTACTTGCGCCGCTGCGCCTCGCTGCCGTTGCGCTTGATCTGGTTGACGCACAGGTTGCTGTGGGCGCCGTAGCTGAGGCCGATCGAGGCGCTGCCGCGGCTGATCTCCTCCATCGCCACCATGTGCGCGAGGTAGCCGAGGCCCGCGCCGCCGTATTCCTCGGGCACGGTGACGCCGAGCACGCCGAGCTCTCCCATCTTGCGCCACAGGTCCATCGGGAAGCGGTCGCTCTTGTCGATCTCGGCGGCGCGCGGCGCGATCTCGGCGGCGACGAAGCTGCGCACGGCGTCGCGCAGCGCGTCGATGTCCTCGCCGAGCTGGAAATCGAGACCGGGCAGGTTCATGGGGCGGCTCCAGGGGCGCTATCGCGATGGGATGTTCGCTTCGATCATACGGTTGGCCCCGGCGGTCGCCGGGCGGCGCGCACGCTCGAGGCAGGTGCACCACGTGCGCCGCGTGCGCCTCGCTTGCCGCCTTGCCCGGCTGCGCGCGGGACCGCCTTGCGCGCCGGCGCGGCCAGCAGGCGGCGGCAGCGCTCCTCGTGCTGGGCGATCTCGGCCAGCGTGATCTCGAGGTCCTCGCGCTGCTGCTCCAGCGCCAGGCGGTGCGCTCGCAGCACGTCGAGGAAGGCGCGCAGCTGCGGCGCCTGGTCGCTGCCGGCCTCGTACATGTCCACGAGCTGCTTGATCTCCGACAGCGTCAGCCCGAGGCGCTTGCCGCGCAGCGTGAGCTTCAGCCGCGTGCGGTCGCGCGCCGTGTAGACGCGGTTGCGCCCGGCGCGCGCCGGCGCGAGCAGGCCCACGTCTTCGTAGAAGCGGATCGCGCGTGCGGTGACGTCGAACTCGGCGGCCAGCTCGGTGATGGTGTAGGTGCGCGTGGGCATGGCGGGCCGAATATATCGAGGCACCACCGTTTCACGCGGCCACACACGGCCACACGCCGCCAGCCGCGGCCGGCCGTGACCAGCCGTGATCAGCCGCAGACGCGCACAAAAAAAGACGGCAGGTCGGACGAACCGCCTGCCGTTACCTGATGAGGGCCCCCGTACTGCCGGGCCCTACCTTCCCCGATGAAACCTGCTATGAATGACAGCTACCGGGGGCCAGTGTGCGCCGACCACGCGCCGCGGCAATCCTACGAATGGTGGAACGGGCCGGTGTTCCGGGGCCCCCGGAGGGGGGTGCCGTCGAGCGGCCTCACTCGAACGCCGGCAGCACCTCGGTGCGCAGGGCGCCGCGCGCCGACTCGAACCCGGGCAGCGCCGAGCGCACCACGTCCCAGAAGGCGGGGCTGTGGTTCATCTCGCGCAGGTGCGCCAGCTCGTGCGTGACGACGTAGTCGATCACCGGCAGCGCGAAGTGCACGAGGCGCCAGTTCAGCCGGATCGAGCCGTCGGCGTTGGCGCTGCCCCAGCGCGTGGCCGCCGCGCTCAAGCCCAGCCGCCGCACGCGCACGCCCAGGCGCTGCGCGAAGAGGGCGCAGCGCTCCTCGAAGATGCGGCGCGCCTGCCGCTGCAGCCAGCTTTGCACCGCGTCGCGCACCTGCTCGGCGGCGGCGTCGTTGGGCAGGCCGAGGTGCAGCGTCAGCGCCGGCACGCCGGGCAGCGTGGCCTCGGCCTGGCGCAGCACCGAGCCGGCGATGCGCGGGTCGAGGACGACGATCACCGTCTCGCCGAGGAAAGGAAAGCCGGCGCCGTCGCGCCACTCGATGCGCGAACGCTCCAGGCGACGGCTGCGCTCGTGCTGCTCGTGCAGCTTGCGCAGGATCCAGTGGCCCTTCTCGCGCAACGCCGCTTCGACCTCGCCCACGCCCACCCAGCGCGGCGCGCTCACCGTCAGGCCTTCGGGGCCGACGACGAAGCCGATCGTGCGCCGACGCGCGCGCCGGAAGGCATAGGCCACGCAATGTTCGCCGAGGCGGATCTCGCGCGAAGCGCGCGGGTGGCGGTGGCTGGCCGGCGGCGCCGGCTGCTCGGGAACGAGCGGCGGGGCCATAACGACAGGTGTTGCCGGAACCAGCCGGCCGACGCCTGATGGGCGCGTGGCGCCAGGCTGCTGCGTCTGTTGCGGCGACAGCGGCGGGGGCGATGACGGCAGCGACGCCGCGGCAGCGCCCGCGGGCGCCTCAGGCGCGGCGTCGAACAGCGACAACTGGACCGGCGGCGTGGGCGCCTTGGCGCTCGGCATGAGCGGTCATTGTAGGCATCGGGGCTTCAGGCCGTGCGCAGCACCGGTGCCACTGCATAAGCCTCGGGGTCGAGGCGGCGCATCTCGGCCTCGATCCAGGCCTCCACTTCACGCATCAGCTCGTCGGGCTCGCGGCCGGTACTGGTGATCGGAGCGCCGATCGACACCGTGATGACGCCCGGCCGGATGCGAAAGCTCTTGCGCGGCCAGCAGCGCGCCGAGCTCACCGCGATCGGCACGATCGGCACGCCGGCCACCACCGCCAGCCGCGAAGCACCCGTCTTGTACGGGCCCTGGCTGCCGCGCGGCGTGCGCGTGCCTTCGGGGAACATGATCACCCACACGCCCTGCGAGAAGAGCCGTCGGCCCTGCTCGGCCACCTTGGCCCATGCCTCGGCGCGCTTGCTGCGGTCGATATGGATCATGTCCAGCCGCCCCATCGCCCAGCCGAAGAACGGGATGTACAGCAGTTCGCGCTTGAAGACGTAGGCCAGCGGGTGCGGCATCAGCGTCGGCAGCGCGAACGTCTCCCAGGTGCTCTGGTGCTTGGATGCGAGCAGCACGGCGCCCTTCGTGTCGGCGGCGGTCGGCACGTTCTCCAGGCCGCGCACGGTGGCGCGCACGCCGCAGATGACGCGGCAGCCCCAGATGGCCGTGCGCAGCCAGCCGACGCACATCCAGTACAGGCGCGTGCTGCCGGCGAAGGGCGACGCCAGCACCACAACGGTCGCCCACGGCACCACCGTGATCACCAGCCACAGCACGAACAGCAGCGAGCGCAGCGCCGCCAGCGCGCCCATCAGGCCAGGCTTCCGAGCGTCGACAGGTCGGTGTTTTCGCGCCGCAGCAGGTGGTCGGCGAAGGCGCCGAGGTCGGGGTGCGCCACGGCGCCGGGCACCTTGTCCAGCATCTGCTGCACCTGCTCGGGCGCGAGGTCGGCGGCGCGGCCGCTTCGCACGAGGTGCGGCTCGCAGCCGGCGGCCTCGGCCGCCTGCAGATCACGCAGCGTGTCGGCCACCATCGGCACGTGCGCGAGGTCGACGCCATAGCGCTGGCCGATGTCGCGCATCATCCCCGGCAGCGGCTTGCGGCAGGCGCAGCCGTCCTCGGGCGTGTGCGGGCAGAAGAACACCGCGTCCAGCCGCCCGCCTTGCGCCAGCAGCATCTGGTTCATGTGCGTGTGGATCGCGTTCACCGAAGCCATGTCGATGAGGCCGCGGCCGATGCCGGCCTGGTTGGTGGCCACCACCACGTGCCAGCCGGCGTGGTTCAGCCGCGCCACCGCTTCGAGCGCGCCGGGGATCGGCAGCCATTCCGCCGCCGACTTGACGTGATCCTCGCGGTACTTGTTGAGGATGCCGTCGCGGCCCAGGATCACGAGCTTGGTCTGGTGCATGGCGAAGGGCTCCTCTCGGGCGGCGCGGCAACGCCTCAGGCGGCCAGCCGCGAGAGATCGGCGACGCGGTTCATCGAGCGGTGCAGTTCGGCCAGCAGCGCCAGGCGGTTGCCGCGCAGCGCCGGGTCGTCGACGTTGACCATCACCTGGTCGAAGAACGCATCGACCGGCTCCTTCAGCGCCGCCAGCTCGCGCAGCGAGCCGGAGAGGTCGCCGGTTTCGAAGGCGCGAGCAGCGCGCGGCGCCACCTGGGCGAGGGCCTCGTACAGGCTGCGCTCGGCCGGCTCGATGAGGCGGGCAGCGTCCACCGTCTCGGCCGGCGCCGCTTCGGACTTGCGCAGGATGTTGCCCACGCGCTTGTTCGCCGCCGCCAGCGACGCCGATTCCGGCATCGCCGCGAACGCGCGCACCGCCGCCAGCCGGCGCGGGATCTCGCCGAAGCGCTCGGGCCTGAGCGCCACCACCGCATCGACCTCCTGCGCCGAGTAGCCCTGTTCGCGCAAGGCACCGACGAGGCGTTCGTGGATGAAGAGCTGCACCTCGGCCTGCGCCTGCCCGTGCGCGGGCGGGAACGCCGCGAAGGCGATCGCCACCAGCTCGGTCAGCGGCAGCGGCAGGTCGCGCTCGATCAGCATGCGCACCACGCCCAAGGCGTGCCGGCGCAGCGCGAACGGGTCGCGGTCGCCGCTGGGTTGCTGGCCGATGCCGAACAGGCCCGCCAGCGTCTCCAGCTTGTCGGCCAACGCGATGACGAGACCCACGTCGCCGCGCGGCAGCGAGTCGCCGGCGAAGCGCGGCTTGTAGTGGTCCTCGATCGCCTGCGCGATCTCCTCGCGGTGGCCGTCGTGGCGCGCGTAGTACGCACCCATCGTGCCTTGCAGCTCGGGGAACTCGCCGACCATGTCGGTCAGCAGGTCGGCCTTGGCGAGCGTGGCCGCCTCGTCGGCGAGGTCGGCCAGCGCCAGGCCGCCACGTTCACCACCGAACTTCTCGCCGATGCGCCGGGCGATCGCGCGCACGCGCTCGACCCGCTCGCCCTGCGTGCCGAGCTTGCCGTGGTAGACCACCTTCGCCAGCCCCGGCAGGCGCGAAGCGAGCGTCCTCTTGCGGTCCTGGTCGAAGAAGAATTTCGCATCGGCCAAACGCGGCCGCACGACGCGTTCGTTGCCTTGCACGACGCGGCTCGCGTCGGCCGGGCGGATGTTGCTGACGACGAGGAAGCGCTCGCTCAGCTTGCCTTGCGCGTCCAACAGCGGGAAGTACTTCTGGTTCGCCTTCATCGTCAGGATCAGGCATTCCTGCGGCACGGCGAGGAACTCGCGCTCGAAGCGGCACGTGAGCACGTTGGGCCGCTCCACGAGCGCCGTCACTTCGTCGAGCAGCGCCTCGTCCTCGATCGGCTGCAAGCCTTCGCGCGCGGCAGCGGCGTGCAATTGACGCAGCAGCTCGGCGCGGCGCGCCTCGTAGCCGGCGATGACGCCGCCCTGCTGCTCGAGCACGCGCGCGTAGTGGTCGGCGTCCTGCAACTGCACCGGGTCGGTCAGCGCCTCGAAGCGGTGGCCTTGCGTGTGCCGGCCGGCGGCCAGACCGAGGGCAGACACGGCGACGACCTCGGCGCCGTGCAGCGCCACGAGGCCGTGCGCGGGGCGCACGAAGTGCACGCTGTGCCAGCCGTCGGCGAGCTGGTACTGCATCACCTTGGGGATCGGCAGCGCGGCAATCGTCTCGTCGAGCGCCTTCTGCAGGCCGGCAGCGAGCGTGGCGCCGGGCTGCACGGCGTCGAGGAACAGCACCTCGGCCTTGCCGTCGGCGACGCGCCTCAGCCGATCGGCCACTGCACCCCCCGCGGCGCTGTTGTCGAGGCCGAGCGCGGCCAGCTTCTTCGCCAGCGCCGGCGTCGGCCGCCCTTGCGCGTCCAGCCCCACGGAGGCTGGCATCAGCTTGTGCGACACGGCCTTGTCCGGCGCCGCCGGCAGCACGTGGCTCACGTGCGCGGCCAGCCGGCGCGGCGAGGCAAACGTCGTCAGCGCCGAAAGATCGGTCGCCAGGCCTTGCGCCTTCAGCGAAGCGTGCAGGCCGTGGCCGAACGCCTCGCCCAGCTTCTTCAGCGCCTTGGGCGGCAGTTCCTCGACGAGGAGTTCGACGAGCAGGTTGCGGGCGGTCATCGCGCAGCGGCCTCCGCCTCGCCGGGCCCGGCGGCCTGGCCGGCCTTGCCCGCCTTCGCCGCCTTGCCGCGTTCGCGCTCCGCCGCCGCCGCGAGCTGCGCCTTCACTTCGTCGGCCCAGGCGCGCGGCGCGAGCGGGAAGCCAAGGCGCGCGCGGCTGTCGAGGTAGCTCTGCGCCACCGCACGCGCGAGGTTGCGGATACGGCCGATGTAGGCGGCGCGCTCGGTGACGCTGATGGCGCCGCGCGCGTCGAGCAGGTTGAAGGTGTGCGCCGCCTTCAGCACCTGCTCGTAGGCGGGCAGCGCGAGTTGCTGCGCCATCAGGTGCCGCGCCTGCCGCTCGTGGGCGCCGAACGCCGAGAGCAGGAACTCGACGTCGCTCAGCTCGAAGTTGTAGGTGCTCTGCTCGACCTCGTTCTGGTGGTAGACGTCGCCGTACTTCAGGCCTTCGGTCCACGTCAGGTCGAAGACGTTCTCCACGCCTTGCAGGTACATCGCCAGGCGCTCCAGGCCGTAGGTGATCTCGCCGGTGAGCGGCTTGCAGTCGATGCCGCCCACCTGCTGGAAGTAGGTGAACTGGGTCACCTCCATGCCGTTGAGCCACACCTCCCAGCCCAGGCCCCAGGCACCCAGCGTCGGGTTCTCCCAGTCGTCCTCGACGAAACGCACGTCGTTGGCCTTCAAGTCGAAGCCGAGCGCTTCGAGGCTGCCGAGGTACAGCTCGAGGATGTTCGAAGGCGCGGGCTTCAGCACCACCTGGTACTGGTAGTAGTGCTGCAGCCGGTTGGGGTTCTCGCCGTAGCGGCCGTCCTTGGGGCGGCGGCTCGGCTGCACGTATGCGGCCTTCCACGGCTCGGGGCCCAGCGCGCGCAGGAACGTCGCGGTGTGGCTCGTGCCGGCGCCCACTTCCATGTCGTAGGGCTGCAGCAGCGCGCAGCCCTGGGCGGCCCAGTAGTCCTGCAGGCGAAGGATGATCTGTTGGAAAGTGAGCATCGGGCGGCTCGCCCGGGAGTCAGCCGGCCTCGTCGCGAGGCCGCCCGGGGCGCGGAGCCGCGAGTTTAAGTGCCGCCTCTGCCGCCCCTCCCGTCCTTCCCGCCCACTTCGCCATCGCGTAAACCCCGGCGGCCGCGGCGCGCGCCGGCCCGTACCCTCGAAGCCCATGACGACGCAGCAGCTCGTGCTGAGCCTCGTGCTCATGGTGATGGTGTTCTCGGTGGCGCTGGAACTGCACGTGAGCGACTTCCAGCGCGTGGCCGAGACGCCGCGCGCGGTGATCGGCGGCCTCGTGCCGCAGTTCGTGCTGCTGCCGGTGGGCACCTGGCTCGCGACGCTGGTGCTGGACCTGCCGGCCAACATCGAGGCGGCGATGATCCTCGTCGCCTGCTGCCCCGGCGGTTCGCTGTCGAACTACGTCACCCACTTCGGGCGCGGCAACACGGCGCTGTCGGTCAGCATCTCGGCGGTGGCGGCGGTGATGGCGCTGGTGCTGACGCCGTTCAACTTCACGTGGATGGTGGCCAGCAACCCGGCCACGGCCGGCTGGCTGCGCCAGCTCGACATCGACGCCTCGGCCATCTGGTGGAGCCTCTTGCTGCTGCTGGCCGTGCCGATGAGCGCGGGCCTCTTCGTCAACCACCGCTGGCCGGCGTTGACGCAGAAGCTGCGCAAGCCGCTCGGCCGCTTCAGCCTCGCGGCGCTGTTCGCGTTCATCGCCGTCGGGCTGGTGCGCGAGCGCGAGCTGCTGGGCGTGCAGATCCTGCCGCAGTTCGCCATCGTCGTCGCACACAACGCCGCCGGCCTCACGCTCGGCTGGCTCGGGGCGCTGGCGTTCCGGCTCGAAGAGCGCGACCGCCGCGCCGTCGTCATCGAAGGCGGCATGCAGAACTCGGGCCTGGCGCTGGGCATCATCGCGGTGCAGTTCAACGCCGACCTCGGCATGGTCATCATCGCCAGCCTGTGGGGCATCTGGCACATCGTCTCCGGGCTGACGCTGGCCACGCTGTGGCGGCGCAAGGATGCGCGGCGGGGTCTCTGAGCGCGGAAGCTGCGCCGGCGCGATCGCACTGTCAGCCGCACGGTCGGCGACGCCGACGCGATGGGCCACACTCGGCACATGAACGACGCTGCACGACGCCTCACGCAACTCCTCGGCACGCAGTGGCCGCTCATCCAGGCGCCGATGGCCGGCTCGCAGGGCAGTGCGCTGGCCGTCGCGGTGAGCAACGCCGGCGGCCTCGGCTCGCAGCCGGCGGCGATGCTCGGCGCCGAGGCGCTGGCGGCCGAGCTGCAGAAGATCCGCGCTGCGGCGAGCGGGCCCTTCAACGTCAACTTCTTCTGCCACACGCCGCCGGAGCCCGACGCGGCGGCCGAGGCGCGCTGGCGCGCGGCGCTGGCGCCGTACTACGCCGAGTTCGGCATCGACCCCGCCGGCATCGCCGCCGGGCCGGGCCGCAGGCCCTTCAACGCCGAGGCCGCGGATGTCCTCGAAGGCTTCGCGCCGCGCGTCGTCAGCTTCCACTTCGGCCTGCCCGAGCCGGCGCTGCTGGCGCGCGTGAAGCGCTCCGGCGCCGTCGTGCTCTCGTCGGCGACGACGGTCGAGGAAGGCTTGTGGCTGCAGGCGCACGGCGCCGACGCGGTGATCGCGCAAGGCCTCGAGGCGGGCGGCCACCGCGGGCACTTCCTCTCGCCCGATCTGACGCGGCAGATGGGCACCTTCGCGCTCGTGCCGCAGCTCGTGCGCGCCTTGTCGGTGCCGGTGATCGCCGCCGGCGGCATCGCCGGGCCCGAAGGCGTGCGCGCCGCGCTCGCGCTCGGCGCGGCGGGCGTGCAGGTGGGCACCGCCTACCTCTCGTGCCCCGAGGCGACGACGAGCGCGCTGCACCGCGCCGCGCTCGCCAGCGCCGAGGCGGGCCACGGCGCTGACGAACCTCTTCACCGGGCGCCCGGCGCGCGGCATCGTCAACCGGCTCTTGCGCGAGCGCGGGCCGATGTCGGCCGAGGCGCCAGCGTTCCCGCTTGCCACCGCGGCCAACGCGCCGTTGCGCGCCGCGGCCGAAGCGCGCGGCAGCAGCGACTTCTCGCCGCTGTGGGCCGGGCAGAACGCCGCCGGCTGCCGCGCGATGCCGGCGGCGGAGCTGACGCGCGAACTGAGCGGAGGGTTCGCGGGCGCCTGATGGATTCGATGCCGGGCGGCGTGACTCGCGGCAAGACTCGCGACGTGATTCGCGGCATGTTCCCCGGCGCGACTCCCGGCGTGTGACCCGCCTTCGAAGTCAGGCCGGCGCCGGCGCGCCGCCACGGCCAGCAGCACCACCGCCATCGCCACCGCCGCCAGCGGCGCCAGGCCGAAGCGCCCCGCCCACCAGGCATACGGCGTCACGCCTTCGCGCCCCTGCACCTTGGCGACGACGCTGCCGCGCGTCTGCGGCTGCACCATCGCCGTGACGACCGCTTCGTGCGAGATCGCCGCCGTGGCGCCGGTGTTGGTGGCGCGCACCATCGGCACCTGGAACTCCAGCGTGCGCAGCCGCGAGATGTGCAGGTGCTGGTCCACCGCGATCGTCGGCCCGAACCAGGCGATGTTGCTGAGGTTGGCCATCAGCGTCGGCGCGGCGGCGGCGCCGGCACGAAGCGGCGCGCCAGTTCCTCGCCGAAGAGGTCTTCGTAGCAGATGTTGGGCGCGATGCGCTGGCCGGCGGCGACGAAAGGCGGCGGGTCGAGGCGGCCGCGCGTGAAGTCGCCGAGCGGGATGTTCATCAGGTCGGTGAACCAGCGAAAGCCCCACGGGATGAACTCGCCGAAAGGCACGAGGTGCGCCTTGTCGTAGCGGTACGGCGGCCGCTTGGCCGACAGGCCCGCCACCGAGTTGGTGTAGCCGCGCTCGAAGTCGCCCATCGGCGCCCCGACGAGCGCGGCGCGCTGCTCGCCGGGCCCGCCGGCGGCGAAGTGCTCGACGAGCCTTGCCAGTAGCCGGGAACGAAGTCCTGCAGCTGCCCCGGCAGCAGCGGCACCGCGGTCTCGGGCAGCACGACGAGATCGGCACGCGCTTCGAGCAGCGCCTTGTGCACCTCGGCCAGCGTCTGCGGCAGCCGCTCGGCGGCGAACTTCTCGTCCTGCGGCACGTTGGTCTGCACGAGGCCACGGTCAGCTCGCCGGCGGGCGGGTGAACTGCGGCAGCGGCAGCGCGGCCAGCAGCAACAGCGCGGCGACGGTGAACGCGAGCGGGCACCCAGCGGCGCATCGCCAGCGCCACCACGCCGCCAGGCCCGCCAGCACCGCGCCGATGCCGTACACGCCCAGCCACGGCGCCAGCGCCGCCAGGGCGCGTCCACCTGCGAGTAGCCCGAGGCCACCCACGGGAAGCCGGTGAAGAGGACGCCGCGCGCCAGCTCGGCCAGCAGCCACAGCGCGGCGAAGAGCGCCGCGTCGGCGGCCGGCGTGCCGCGGCGCCAGCGCGCGAAGACGGCGGCCGCGGCACCGAGGTACAGCGACAGCGCCGCCGCCAGCGCCACCACGGCCGCCGCCGCCAGCAGCGCCGGCAAGGCGCCGTAGCGGTGCATGCTGATGAAGAGCCACCACACGCCTGCCAGCAGCCAGCCGGTGCCGAAAGCCCAGCCGAGCACGAAGGCCCGCCCCGGCCTCGCCCGCGCCAGCCTGGCCGCCAGCACCGCCGCGGCCAGCCACGGCAGCAGCCAGGCGCCGGTGTGCACGAAGGCGAGCGTCTGCGCGGCGCCGGCCGCAGCCAGCGCGAGCGGCTCGCCGAATCGCAAGAGGAACCCAACACGTGGCGCCGAACGCACGCCCCCGTCCGCGCCGCCGCCCGCTTCGCGCGGCAGGCCGCTCAAGGCAAGGCAGCGGCGGCGAGCGGCCCCGCGCCGGCGTCAGTCGACTTCACCGTCGGCCGCCGCTTCGGGCTTGGGCACGCGCGCGACGCGGAACCAGCGCACCGCGCCGCCGCGCGTCAGCATCACCGTGAAGCGCAGGCCGCCCAGCTCGACCGCCTCGCCGCGGCGCGGCACCTGGCCGAGTTCGTGCGCGACGAGGCCGCCGATGGTGTCGAACTCGCCCTCGGGCAGGTGGGTGCCGAAAGCGGCGTTGACGGCGCCGATGGCCACGTCGCCGGCGACGCGGTGGCTGTCGTCGGCCAGCGTGTAGATGCCGCCTTCGCGCTGCGTTTCGTCGAACTCGTCCTCGATCTCGCCGACGATCTCCTCGAGCACGTCCTCGATGGTGATGAGCCCGGCCGTGTTGCCGAACTCGTCGATGACGATCGCCAGGTGGTTGCGATTGCTGCGGAAGTCGCGCAGCAGTTCGTTCAGCCGCTTGCTCTCGGGCACGAAGACGGCGGGCCTCAGCAGCGTGCGCAGGTGCAGCTCGGGCGAGCGCTGGCGCTTCAGCAGGTCCTTGGCCATCAGGATGCCGATGATGTTGTCGCGCTGGCCGTCGTAGACCGGGAAGCGCGAATGCGCGGTGCTGATCACCACCGCCAGCAGCTCCTCGTACGGCGCGTCGATGTCCAGGAGGTCCATGCGCGGCGCGGCCACCATCACGTCGCCGGCGGTCATGTCGGCCATGCGCAGCACGCCTTCGAGCATGACGCGCGACTCGGGCTCGATCAGCTCGCGGTTCTCGGCGTCGGCCAGCGTCTCCAGCAGCTCGGCCTTGCTGTCCGGGCCGGGCGAGACGAACTCGACGAGGCGCTCGAAGAAGCTGCGCTTGCCGGCGCGCGGATCAGCGTGGCGCGTCTCGGGCGAAAGCGCGCCGGGGCGTGTCGACGGGGGCTCGGACACGAAACGTGTCGGAAGTGGGGAGGCCGGGAAGGATACCGCAGCGCCGTGGAACGGCAGCACCCTTGGCGAACCCCTCGGCTTGACAGCCCTTGCCTCTTGCAAGACATTCCGCCGCCCTCATCTGGGCTCGCCCGAGCCGCGGCTTGCGCGGCATCACGAAGTTCCCAAGCCTCCCAGCCCGCCCACCGCCATGTCACTGATTCCCGCCACCATCCTCACCGGCTTCCTCGGCGCCGGCAAGACGACGCTGCTCAAGCGCGTGCTCACCGAGGCGCACGGCCAGAAGATCGCCGTCATCGAGAACGAGTTCGGCGAGGAGAACATCGACAACGACATCCTCAAGGTCGACACCGAGGAGCAGATCATCCAGATGAGCAACGGCTGCGTCTGCTGCACCATCCGCGAGGACCTGCGCACGACGCTGGCCGAGCTGGCCGAGAAGCGGCGCAAGGGCGAGCTGAAGTTCGACCGCGTCGTCATCGAGACCACCGGCCTCGCCGACCCCGGCCCCGTGGCGCAGACGTTCTTCATGGACGACGAGATCGCCGAGAGCTACCTGCTGGACAGCATCCTCACGCTCGTCGACGCCAAGCACGCCGACGGGCAGCTCGACACGCGCCAGGAAGCGCGCCGCCAGGTCGGCTTCGCCGACCAGATCTTCATCAGCAAGAGCGACCTCGTCGCCAAGGACGAGGTCGACGCGCTCATCCACCGCCTGAAGCACATGAACCCGCGCGCGCCGCAACGCACGGTGCACTTCGGCGAGGTGCCGATCACCGACGTGTTCGACCTCAAGGGGTTCAACCTCAACGCCAAGCTCGACATCGACCCCGAGTTCCTCAGCGGCGACGGCCATGGCCACGATCATGACCATGATCACGATCATCACGATCACGACCACGAGCACGGCGCTGAACATGGTGATTCGTGCGACCACCCGCATCACCACGCCCACGACGACGACGTGAAGAGCTTCGTCTTCCGCAGCAAGAAGGCCTTCAACCCGGCCAAGCTCGAAGACTTCCTCGGCGCGATCGTGCAGGTCTACGGGCCGAAGATGCTGCGCTACAAGGGCGTGCTGAACATGAAGGGCAGCGACCGCAAGGTCGTTTTCCAGGGTGTGCACCAGCTGATGGGCAGCGACCTCGGCCCCAAGTGGGCGCCCGGCGAGGAGAAGGTCAGCAAGATGGTCTTCATCGGCATCGACCTGCCCAAGGACGTGCTGATGCAGGGCCTGGAGCAGTGCCTGGTGTGAATGCCGCAGGCCGCGCCGCACCTGACCGCCGGGAGGGCGGCCGCCGCCCCGGCAGCAAGGCTGCGCCGCGGTTCGTGAACGGCCGGACATCCCCCACGAATCCCTGGCCCGCAGCGGCCACCGGCGCGCCGAACCCCGTGACTACAATCCGCGCGCTTTGCGGCACCCCGGTCCTTCGATGGGCCGTGACCGAGGCAGCCGCAGCCCCAGGGAAGCAGGCCGTGCGCGCAGCGATTTGGCGCCGGTCTGAACGAGACATGTTCGGTGTTTGAGGCGAGGAGAAGCCCGTGAGCAAGCCCCCGGCCAAGGCGCCCACAAAGGCCCCGGCGAAGTCCGCGGGCAAGGCTGCGGCCAGCAAGAAGCCGGCGGCCAAGGCAGCGCCCAAGCCCGCCGCCAAACCGCCTGCCAAGGCCCCCGCCAAGGCGGCCGCGAAGCCCGCGGCCAAACCTGCCGCCAAGCCAGCCGCGAAGCCCGCGGCCAAGCCGGCTGCGAAGCCCGTGGCGGCGCCGGCCAAGCCCGCCGCGAAGGCGGCGCCGAAGGCACCAGCCAAGCCCGAGCCGAAGCACGCCGCCGCCCGGCCCCGGCGGCCGCCAAGCCCGGCCAAGGCGGCGCCGGCGCCCGCGCAGGCGCCGAAGGCAGGCCCCGCCGCGATGCCGGCGGCCAAGGGCGAAGTTCGTGCGCCGGCGCCTGCTCCGGCACCCGCTCCGGCCCGGCCTCGGCTACGGCACCCAGGGCTGCAGCGCCGGCTCCCGCCCCTGCGGCGCCACCCTCGCGACCGAGCGCTGCCGCCGCGGCTGCGGCATCGCCGGTCTTTCCATCCTCCTCCACCACCGCGTTTTCCGCGTCGAACCGGTTCACCGACCGTTTCGCGCCGCCGCGCCACACTGTTCCCGAAGTGATCGAAGCCGCCAGCGCCCGCGCCCCCAAGAAGATCGACCCCAAACTCGCCAACGCCTGGAAAAGCAAGGCCGGCCGCGAGCTCACCGACGACGAGCTGCTGGCGATGCCCGACAGCGAGTACATGAACGACAAGCAGCTGGAGTTCTTCCGCGTGCGCCTGACGCAGCAGAAGGACGACCTCTTGTCCAACGCCGGCGAGACCACCGAGCACCTGCGCGAGGACACCTCGATCGTCCCCGACCCGGTGGACCGCGCCACCATCGAGGAAGAACACGCGCTCGAGCTGCGCACGCGCGACCGCGAGCGCAAGCTCCTGAAGAAGATCTCGCAATCGCTGGCCCGCCTGGAAAGCGGCGACTACGGCTACTGCGACGAGACCGGCGAGCCGATCGGCATTGCCCGCCTGCTGGCCCGCCCGACCGCCACGCTGTCGCTGGAAGCGCAGCAGCGGCGCGAGATGAAGCAGAAGATGTTCGGCGACTGAGGTCGGTCGCGCATCGATTCCGGCCGGTGCGCACTGTGACGCGGCGCCCCGCTCACCGGCGGTTACGGCTGTCCGGCGCGGCGCGGCGCGCAGAGTAAAGTCGCCTCTCCATGGCCGAGAACGAGAGCTTCTTCCGCAAGGTGGTGCGGTTCGTCGCGAACCCGGCCACCGACTGGAACGAGCTCAATTCGCGGCAGGAGGATTCGCGCGAGCTCGAGCTGGAGAAGTCCGAGCTGAAGGCGATGATCGAGCGCAAGCGGCGCAACGACTTCGTGCGCAAGCGCGAGTTCGACATGCTGCGCCGCATCCGCCGCGAAGGCCTGTCGCCCGAGCAGGCCGCAGCGCTCGAAGGCGCCTCGCGCATCGACGACTCCGAAGCGCGCCTGGCCGACAGCCCGGCCCGCGCCGACGTGGCCGTGAAGGCCAAGATCGACGAGATCGAGCAGCAGATGGTGGGCGAGAACTTCGCGCCCTCTTCGCGCCGCCCGGCCACCGCGCCGCCGCAGCCGCCGGGGCCGCCGGCCGACCTGCCGATGCTGCACGACGTGATGCCCTCGCCCGATCTCGAGGAAGAAGGCGGCGGCAGCGTCGACCGCTTCGGCCAGGTCGAACGCGCGCCGGAACCCTCGGCGCGCGCCGGCAACGGGGCCCGCGAAGGCAGTGCCGGGGCGGGCGCCGCCCGCGGCCTGCCGCCGTTGTCGAACC
>JAXMEZ010000120.1:0-2509 GCA_046348035.1 Rubrivivax sp.
TGACGCCGGCGACACCGGCGCAGTCGCCGGCATTGCCGTTGTCCCCGTCACCCTCGCCAGGCGATGGCTGCACGCCAGGCACCGCCGAGAAGGCCGCCATCGAGGCCGCTGCCATCGCCCGCCGCGCGCAGCGGCTGTCGTAGGCGCCGCTGCCGGCTGCTAGGTCCAGGCTGCCGGGTCTACCCGGTACACGCGGCGCAGCTGCTCGTACAGCGCCGCGTGCTCCCGCTGCAAGTCCGCTCCCCGCTCGAAGAAGACCTCGGAGACGACGGCGAAGAACTCGGCGGCATCGGTGGCACCGTAGGCGGGGATGAGGCCTGGGCCGCTTTCGCCATCGCCTGCCTCGCCACCTGCGCCGTCCTCGGCTTCCTCCGCGCGCGCGCGCAGCGCGGCGAACTCCGCGCCGAGCACGCGCGACCATTGCGCGTAGTCCTGCTTCGGCCCGAGCCACGGCGCGCCGTTGGCCGGGCCGTGGTCCTGGTCGAGGCGGTGCGCGAACTCGTGGATGACGACGTTGCGGCCGTCGCCCGCGTCGGCCGCGCCGGCGAGCGCGTCCTGCCACGACAACACCACCGTGCCGCGGCCGTGCGCCTCGCCGGCGAGCACTTCGCGCCGCTCGTGCTGCACGCCGGCAGCGCCCGCGTGCACGCGATCGACGGCGAAGGCGCCGGGGTACACGAGCACTTCGCGCAAGCCGTCGAAGCCGCCGCCGCGGCCGAGCAGCAGCAGGCACGCCTGCGCGGCGATGGTGACGCGCACGTCGTCGTCCACCACTTGGCCGGCGCAGCCGATGAACGGCACTTCGGCGACGAAGCGCTGCACGAGTTTCTGCAAGCGCAGCCGCTGGTCGGCCGGCAGGCCCTGCACGAGCGGCACCCGCCGGCGCAGGATGGCGCGCCACGCGGCCGGGAACGGTTGCCGCGCCAGCCGCGCGCGCCGCCAGCGGCGGCGCAGCGGGCCGGCCAGCGGCCAAGCCAGCGCCGTCAGCGCCAGGGCGGCCAACAGCAGCGGCGCGAGCACCCCTTGATCCATGATCCTCCAAGACCGCGTCCGTCGCATCCGCCGCGACGGCGACGTTCGAAACTGGGGCCGGCGGCGCCGAAAGCAAGGTGCCGGCGCGCCCGGCCGGCCCGCGCGCGGCCGGCACGGCGCGAACGCTCAGGCCAGCACTTCGTCAGGCGGCACGAACGGCAACCCGAGGCTCGCGGCCACCGCCGCATGCGTGATGCTTCCGTCGTGCACGTTGAGCCCGGCGCGCAGGTGCGCGTCGTCGCGGCAGGCCTGGCGCCAGCCCTTGCCGGCCAGTTGCAGCGTGAAGGGCAGCGTCGCGTTGTTCAGCGCCCAGGTCGAGGTGCGCGGCACGCCGCCGGGCATGTTGGCGACGCAGTAGTGCACGACGCCGTCGACGACGTAGGTCGGCGCGGCATGCGTCGTCGCACGCGAAGTCTCGAAGCAGCCGCCCTGGTCGATGGCCACGTCCACCAGTACCGCGCCGCTTTGCATGCGCGCCACCTGCGCGCGCGTCAGCAGCTTCGGCGCCGCGGCGCCTGGAACGAGCACGGCGCCGACGACGACATCGGCCGCGAGCGCCGCCTGCTCGACCTCCTGCGCTGAGGCGAACAGCAGCCGCACGCGGCCGCGGAACAGGTCGTCGAGCTCGCGCAGGCGCTGCAGGCTGCGGTCGAGCACGGTCACCTCGGCGCCCAGGCCGACGGCCATCTTCGCCGCGTGCGTGCCGACGACGCCGCCGCCGAGGACGACGACGCGCCCCGGCGCGACGCCGGGCACGCCGCCCAGCAGCACGCCGCGGCCGCCGTTGGGCTCTTGCAGCGCCACCGCCGCCACCTGCACCGACATGCGGCCGGCGACCTCGCTCATCGGCGCCAGCAACGGCAGGCGGCCCTGCGCATCGGTGATCGTCTCGTAGGCGATGGCCGTGCAGCCCGAGGCGAGCAGGCCCTGCGTCTGCGCCGGGTCGGGCGCCAGGTGCAGGTAGGTGAAGAGCACCTGGCCGCGCGCGAGCAGCGCGATCTCGGAGGGCTGCGGCTCCTTGACCTTGACGATCAGCTCGGCGCCGCCGAACACCGCGGCCGCGTCGGCGACGATGCGCGCGCCGGCAGCACCGTACTGCTCGTCGCCGCAGCCGATGCCTTCGCCGGTGCCGGCCTGCACCAGCACCTCGTGGCCGTGGCGCACCAGCTCGTGCACGGCCGGCGGCGTCAGCCCGGCGCGGTTCTCCTGCGGCTTGATCTCCTTGGGGACACCGATGCGCATCGAAGCGGCTCCTGGGCTCTGAGGAGCCCGCATTCTTCCTCTTCGCGCCGGCGCGCGTGGCGGATCGCCGCCCTTTCCACCTACGCCCTCTTCGCCGCTGCGTTCTAATCCACACCATGAACCAGCTCGACCAGCTCAAGCGCCACACCACGGTCGTGGCCGACACCGGCAACTTCAAGCAGTTGGCGCAGTACGCGCCGCGCGACGCCACCACCAACCCGAGCCTCATCCTCAA
>JAXMEZ010000121.1:0-2413 GCA_046348035.1 Rubrivivax sp.
CGCATCGCGGTCCGCTGCACCCACCAGCGCCTTCAGCAGCTCGTACTGCACGGCGTTGGTGTCCTGGTACTCGTCGATGAGCACATGGCCGAAGGCCGCGCGCCACTTCGCGCGCGCTTCGGCGTCGCGTTGCAGCAGCGCCAGCGGCAGGCCGATCAGGTCGTCGAAGTCCACCGCCTGGTAGGCCGCGAGGCGCTCCTGGTAGCGGCGCATCACGCGCGCGGCGACGCGCTCGTCGTCGTCCTTGGCGGCGGCCTCGGCGGCATCGGCGTCGAGGCCCTGGTTCTTCCACAAACTGATGGCCCACTGCCAGCGGCGCGCCAGCGCGTTGTCGGTATTGCCGCCGCAGTCGCGCAGCACGCCTTGCACGTCGTCGCTGTCGAGGATGCTGAAGTTGGCTTTAAGCCCGATGCGCTCGCCGTCACTGCGCAGCATGCGCACGCCCAGGCTGTGGAAGGTGCTGATGACGAGGTCCTTCGCGGCACGCGCCCCGACGAGGCCACGGGCGCGCTCGCGCATCTCGGCGGCGGCCTTGTTGGTGAAGGTGATCGCGGCGATCTGCTTCGGCTCGAGCCCCGTTTGCAGAAGCTTGGCGATCTTGTGCGTGATGACGCGCGTCTTGCCCGAGCCGGCGCCGGCCAGCACGAGGCAGGGACCGGAAAGGTGATGGACGGCTTCGAGCTGCGCCGGGTTCAGCGAGGGGGTGTTCATGGAGGGCGGCGGATCATAGCGAGCGGTCGCGGCGACTCCGCGCCGGTCGATCAGACTTCGTTCCGCAGAGATCGCGTGATCGCGCTCGAAGGGTTGCGGCGGCGTTCGGCGAGAAGACCCGACGCTTCGCTGATACGCATCGGTGGCCTCTCTTCGAAGACTCTTCGAAGACAAACGTCGGTGCCACGCCAAGGATGCCGGGGGGTCGGCTCAGCGAGGTAAAGGGGGCATTCGGGCGCCCTGCGAGCTTTAGCGAGCCGGGCGGCCGAAAGAGGACACGAGCGGAGCCGACCCCCCGCCGGCCTTGGCGCGCGACGACCTCGGCACGTCGCGACCACGGCATGGCGCGACCTCGGCGCGCCCCCGCCGGCGCTCGCGACCCGAGCCTGTTCTGACCACCCGCCGATGACCATGCGCATCCTCGGCATCGACCCCGGCCTGCAACGAACGGGCTTCGGCGTCATCGAAGCGCAGGGCCAGCGGCTGGCCTACATCGCCAGCGGCACCATCAGCACCGCCGACGCGCCGCGCGGCGAGCTGCCGCGGCGGCTGAAGATCATCTTCGAGGGCGTGTGCGAGGTGGTCGAACGCTATGCGCCGGACTGCGCCGCCACCGAGATCGTCTTCGTCAACGTCAATCCGCAAAGCACCCTCCTGCTCGGCCAGGCGCGCGGCGCGGCGCTGGCGGGCCTGGTGCGCGGCGACCTGCCGGTGGCTGAGTACACGGCGCTGCAGATGAAGAAGGCGGTCGTCGGCCACGGCCTGGCGAACAAGGCGCAGGTGCAGGAGATGGTGCGCCGGCTGCTGCGCCTGCCCGCGGTTCCCGGCAAGGACGCCGCCGACGCGCTGGGGCTGGCGATCGTGCACGCGCATGCGGCGGCGTCGCTGGCGACGCTGGCGGCAGCGACGCCGCTGGCGCCCAAGGCGCACGCGCAATACCGCAAGGGCCGCGTGTACTGACGAAGCGGGCCATCATCGCCGCCCCGTGGTCCTTCGAACCCGAGGAGAAGACGATGACCGACCCCGTGCAGCGCCAGTGGATCGAACTCGCCTCCGGCTATGGCGGCTACCTGGCTTTGCCGCCGGCGCGCAAAGGCCCCGGACTGCTGGTGATGCAGGAGATCTTCGGCGTCAACGAGCACATCCGCGCCGTGGCCGACCAATACGCGCTCGACGGCTTCGTCGTGCTGGCGCCGGACCTCTTCTGGCGCCAGGCGCCGCGCGTCGAACTCGGCTACGCCGGCGACGACATGACGAGGGCGCGCGCCCTGATGCAGGCGTACACGGCCGAGCAGGCGATTGCCGACATCGGCGTGGCGGCGCATGCGCTGCGCGGGCGAACCGAAGTGGGCGCGGCCAAGGTGGGAGCGGTGGGCTACTGTATGGGCGGGCGCATGGCCTGGTTCGCCGCGGCCACTGCGGGCATCGACGCGGCGGTGCCGTACTACGGCGGCGGCATCCACCTGAACCTGCAGCACGCGGCCAGCGTTCGCTGCCCGATGCAGTTCCACTTCGCCGGCCACGACGAACACATCCCGCCCGAGGCGGTGGCCGCGGTGCGCAAGGCACTGCCGGCCGAGCGCGCCGAGGTGCACGTGTACGCCGACGCGCACCACGGCTTCAACTGCTGGGCGCGGGCCAGCTACCACGCGCCGAGCGCGGCGCTGGCGCACGGGCGGGCGTTGGCGTTCCTGGCGCAGCA
>JAXMEZ010000122.1:0-2304 GCA_046348035.1 Rubrivivax sp.
CGGGTGCGCCGGCCGTGGTCCACCTCGGAGAAGGCGGCAACAACAGCGCGGCGCAGATGCAGCGCGCCGCAGGCGCCGTGGACATGACGCGCGCCGCAGGCGTCGCGCGGGTCACGCTCTTCAACCAGCACCTCGACCCGCTGGCCGAGCGGCTGGTGTTCCGCAACCGCCGCGCGCGGCTGCAGGTGAGTGCCGAGTTCGACCGCAAGAAGCGCCACTACTCGCCGCGCGACGAGGTGGAGATGACGATCACGACGCGCGACGCGGTCACGGGCCGCGCCGTACCCGCCGAGCTGGCGCTGTCGGTCGTCGACGACACGGTGGTCTCGTTCGCCGACGACAAGAGCGGCCACCTGCTCAGCAAGCTGCTGCTCGAGCCCGAGCTGCCGGGCAAGGTGGAAGAGCCTAACTTCTATCTTGACCTGACCGAAGCGAAGAGCGCGCTGGCGCTGGACCTGCTGATGGGCACGCGCGGCTACCGGCGCTTCGACTGGGTGCAGGTGCTGCGGCCGCCGCTGGACCTTGCGATGGCCGCTCGTGCGGCGGGCCGCGGTGGCCAGGCGGCCATCGCCGCCCTCGATGCGCCTCGCGAGTTGCGTGTGATGCCGGCGCCCGTGCCGATGGCGATGCCGCGCGCGGGGATGGCTGCGCCTCCACCACCACCCGCTCCTCCTGCTCCCCCGGCTCCTCCGCCGCCGATGGTCGCGCGGCAGGAGATGGCTGCTGCGGCGCCGCCGGCCTTGCGCGACAACATGAAGGAGCGCGCCGACATCGGTCCTCGCGGCGCTCTCATGGCGGGAGCGCCGGCGAAGCCGGGCGCCGAGCGCGACGACGCGCGGCTCGGTGCCGACGCCGACTTCGCGCGCGCTGCGCAACGGCAACGCCGCGCAGCCAACGCGGCGGTGGCCGAAGAGCAGATCGCCTGGGCGCCGGTGCGCGTGTTCCCGATCCCTGCGTTCCAGCCCGCCGGGCACACCGGCCCGCGCGACGACTTCCGCGAGACGGTGCTGTGGGTGCCGGCGCTGAAGACGAACTCGCGCGGCAAGGCGCAGGTGAAGTTCACGCTCTCCGACGCGGTGACCTCGTTCCGCGTCTTCGCCGAAGGCGTGAGTGTCGCCGGGGGCGGTTTGCCCGGGCGCAGCGAGACGGTGTTCAAGTCGACGCTGCCGTTCTCGCTGGCGGCCAAGCTGCCGCTGGAGATTTCCGCCGGCGACCGGCCGCTGATTCCGATCACGCTCAGCAACGACAGCGAGCGTTCGCTCGACGTGAAGCTCGATGCGCGCTTCGGTGCCTTGCTGAAGGCGGTGGGCGAGGGTGGCGGCGATCGGCTCGGTGCCTTGGCAGCAGGGCAGCGCAGGAGCCTCTTCGTGCCGCTGGAAGTGACCGGCGTGCGCGGTACATCGGACGTGCGCTTGTCGGCCGCGGCCGCGGGCTTGAGCGACGACGTGCTGCGCAGCATCCCGGTGGTGCCGCTCGGCTATCCGCAGGTTTTCGAGCGCTCGGGGCAGATCACCGGCCAGGGCAGCAAGCCCGGCGAGGTGACGCACGACATCGATCTCTCCACCGCGCGCCCGGGCAGCGTGCAGGCCCGCATCACCGTCTACACGTCGACGCTGTCGACGACGATGGCGGGCCTCGCCGGCATGCTGCGCGAGCCGAACGGCTGCTTCGAGCAGACCTCGTCGACGAACTACCCGAACGTGATGATCATGCAGTACCTGAAGCAGCACGACGTGGCCGACCCGGCGCTGCTGGAGCGTTCGAGCAGGCTGATGGACAGCGGCTACAAGAAGCTCGCGGGTTATGAATCGCCGAAGCAGGGCTACGAGTGGTTCGGCGGCGACCCCGGCCACGAGGCGCTGACAGCCTACGGCCTCATGCAGTTCGCCGACATGAAGGACGTCTACGGCGCGGTGGACAACGCGATGCTGGCGCGCACGGCCGCGTGGCTCAAATCGCGCCGCGACGGGCAGGGCGGTTATCTGCGCGATGCGAAGGCGCTGGATTCCTTCGGCCGCGCTTCGGCCGATGTGACCGATGCGTACATCACGTGGGCGTTGGTGTCGGCCGGTGAGACGGGGCTCGCCAAGGAAGTGGCGAAGAGCCGGCGCGTTGCCGAGACGACGCCCGATGCGTACCTCCTCGCGCTGACCACTGCCACGTTGCTGCAGGACGGCAAGAGCAACGCTGCTTCCGCACAAGCCGGCCGCGCCGCTGCGGCACGCCTGGCGAAGATGCAGGGCACTGACGGCGGCTGGACGCAGGCCGACCACTCGATCACGAAGAGCGGCGGGACGAATCTCT
>JAXMEZ010000123.1:0-2211 GCA_046348035.1 Rubrivivax sp.
ATGAAGCCGGCGGCCACCGCCACGCCGATCGGCGCGCGCACGGTCTGGCGCGCGATCAGGCGCAGCCGCTCGGAGTCGATGGCCGCCTGCGCCAGCGCGGCGTCGCCGGCAGCGGGGGCGCTCGCCGGCGAACCTTCGGGGCGCGCCCTTCGCAGTTCTTCTTCGGCGCGGGCCGGCAAGTTCACGGCGACAGGTCCGAGGAGGTTTCGAGGATCTGCTTCTGCATCAGCGCGATCGAATCGCCGAAGCGGCTCGGCTCGTAGCAGCCGAGCGGCAGCACCGCCGTGCGCGTGCAGCACTTGCTGCAGAAGGTGCACGGCTTGCCGCTTTCAGGCACGCGGTTTTCGGCGAAGGCCTGCAGCAGGTCGGGGTTGGCCAGCAGCGGGCGGCCGATGGCGACGAGATCGCATTGCCCGCCCGCGAGCGCGCCTTCGATGACGGCGCGGTCCTGGAAGCCGCCGTTGGCGATGACCGGCAGCTTCGTCGCCTCGCGAAACGCCTGCGCGTAGCCGGCGTTCGCCGCCGGCACGAAGCGCCAGCCGATGCCGAAAGCGCCGCGGGCCAGCCACGCCGGCAGCGAGTTCAGCACCGTGGCGCGCACCCACGCCTTCGCGCTCAGGTGGCGCGCCGAGTTCGCGAACAGGCGCAGGCCGTCGAACGGAAAGGCGCCCGGGCTGCCCTTGGGGTTGACGAAGCCGAAGCCGCTGTCGATGTGCAGGTAGTCCACGCCGAGCGCGGCCAGCCGGCGGCCGTATTCGAGCGTCGTCTCGAGCGTGTTGCCGAAGAAGTAGTCGCGCAGCGGCAGCACCGGCGGCCAGCGCAGGTTCAGCGGCAGGTAGTTGAAGTCGGCAGCCGACAAGCGCACGCCGAAGAGGTAGTCGTCGCCGACCGCCGTGCGCACCGCATTCACCACCTCTTCGAGCAGGCGGAAGCGCTTCTTCGCCGAGCCGCCGTATTCGTCGCGGCGGCGGTTGGTGGCCGGGTTCAGGAACTGGAGGATCAGGTATCCCTTCGACGCGGTGACTTCGACGCCGTCGGCACCGGTGGCGCGCACGCGCCGCGCCGCATCGGCGAACTGCTGCACCGTGCGCGCGATGTCCTCGCGCGTCATCGCCGAGGTGCGGTTGCGGTAGCCGTAGATGAAGTCGAAGCCGGCCGAGGCCGAGAGGCCGTCGGCCGGCTCGGGCAGCAGGCTCGTGTGCGTGTGCCCGCCGGGGTCGCCGATCTGCACGATGTAGCGGCAGCCCAGCGCCTGCACGGCGCGCACGCCTTCGGCCATCGGCGCGACGTAGCGGTCGTCGCTGAGCTTGGGGTACTCCAGCGGCGAGTGGCGCGCGTCGTCGATGGCGATCGTCGCCGAGATGATGCCGCCCACGCGGTACTCGGGCTTCGCGAAGCGGCGCTCGAAGTTGCGCCACGCCCGCGTGACGGTGCCGTCGTAGTGGGCCATGCGCCCGCCGAGCGATGAGCGCAGCACGCGGCTGCGGAAGACGACGCCCTTGATCGCGAACGGGTCGAAGATGCCGGGGGCTGCTGCTGGCGCCGCGATTGCTGCGGCCACGGTCGTCTCCTCACCGGGTCATGGCCGGTTGGTCGCTCGAAGGCGGCCGAGCGGAAACGCCGGCGCCGGGCGGCGCGCGAGCGTAGCGCCGCGGGCAGGCGGCGTCTATCGACGGTGGAGTGGATGCGCGAGCGCGGCCGCTTCAACGCCGCGCGGCCAGGCGTGCCAGTTCGCGATGTAGCGGATGTCGTTCGCTGAAGCTGGCGCGGAAGGCCGGTGGCACGCGTTCGCTGGCGGTGCGGCGCACCCAATCGAGGCCGCGTTGCGCGTGCGCCATGGCCTTGTCGCGCGCACCGGCCAGGTGCAGCGCGCGCGCCGCGGCCCAGGCTTCCCACGGCGTCCAGGCGCCAAGTTCGATGGCGGCGTTGCTCGCGCGCCCCGAGGCCGAAACGGCGGTGGTCGCTGCGGCAAAGCGTGCAGGTTCGTCGTCCGCGCTTGCCGTGGCCAGCAGCGTGCGCAGCACCGGCAGCACGAGGCTCATGCCGCCTTCTTCGCAGCGCCGCACCAGGGCTTCGAGCGATCTGCGCTCGGCGTCGCCTTCGGCCGGCGACTTGGCGGCGAGTTGCCGCCACAGCGCCCACTCGGCGGCCAGCGGCAGGTCGTCTCCGGGGTCGTCACCTTCCGTGGCTTCGCATGCATCGGCGGCAACC
>JAXMEZ010000124.1:0-2199 GCA_046348035.1 Rubrivivax sp.
AACCTGCGCCTGCTCGTCGAGGGCGTCAAGGACCACGCGATGTTGCTGCTCGACGCCAAGGGCCGCATCCGCACCTGGAACAGCGGCGCCGAGAGGCTGCTCGGCCATCGTGCGGTCAACGTGCTCGGCGAAGACTGGACGCTCCTGCTGCCGGCCGAGGAAGTGGCCGCCGGGCACGCGCAGGCGATGCTGGCTTCGTCCGAAGCGAGCGGCTTCCTGCGCGCCGAAGGTTACGTGTGCCGCGCCGACGGCAGCCGCTTCTGGGGCGAGGTGGCCATCACCGCGCTCGAGCAGCACGAAGGGCGGCCGCAGGGCTTCGTGGAGATCATCCGCGACCTCAGCGAGCGCCGGCGCGTCGAGGAGCTGGAGAGCGAAGGGCGGCGCATCGGCGAATTCATCGCCATGCTGTCGCACGAGCTGCGCAACCCGCTGGCGCCGATCCGCACCGCCACCGCGGTGCTGCGGCGCCTCGAGCAGCCCGAAGAGGCAGCGCGCTGCGTGGAAGTGATCGCGCGCCAGTCCGACCACCTGGCGCGCCTGGTGGACGACCTGCTCGACGTGAGCCGCATCACCAACGGCAAGATCCGCCTCGAGCTGGCGCCGGTGGAGATGAACACGCTCGTGCGCATGGCCGTCGAGTCGACGCGTTCGGCGGTGCGCGAGCGCGACCACACGCTCGTGATGGCACTCGGCGACGAGCCGATCACCGTCTCGGGCGACGCGACGCGGCTGACGCAGGTGGTGGTGAACCTCGTCATCAACGCCGCCAAGTACACGCCCGACGGCGGCCAGATCAACGTGGCGCTGCGCACGAACGCCGATGTGGCGCTGCGCACCAATGCCGACGTGGCGATGCTGCAGATCAGCGACAACGGCATCGGCATGAACGAGTCGCTTCTGGAGCGCGCCTTCGAGCCGTTCGTGCAGGGCGGGCGCAGCCTCGAGCGCGGCGGCGGCGGCCTGGGCATCGGGCTGACACTGGTGAAGCGGATCGTCGAGCTGCACTCGGGCAGCATCAGCGCCGCCAGCGGTGGCACCGGCCAGGGCACGACGATGACGGTGACGCTGCCGCTCGCGCGCCGCAAGGTCGAAGGGCGTGATCGCCGCGAGGCGCTCGAAGCCTCCACCGCCGACGAGACCGAGTGGAAGGACACCGCGCCCGGCTGCGGGCCGCGCCTCTTGCTGGTGGACGACAACCGCGACGCCGCCGAGAGCCTGGCGGCGTTTCTTCGCCTCGAAGGCGCCGAAGTGCACGTGGCCGCCGACGGGCCGGCGGCGATCGCGATGGCACGCGAACTCGAGCCGGAGGCGGTGGTGCTGGACATCGGCCTGCCGGGCATGAACGGCCTGGAGGTGTGCCGCGCGCTGCGCCGGCTGCCCGGGCTGCGAGGCGCGCGCATCGTCGCGCTCACCGGCTACGGCCAGGCAGCCGATCGCGCCGCCACGAGCGATGCCGGCTTCGACGCCCACCTCACCAAGCCGGTCGATCCGGAGCGGCTGGCGAAGCTGCTGCTGCCGCAGGCGCAGGCGCCGGCGCAGGCGCAGGAGCGCGAGAAGAAACATCGGCAGGAGCAACTGCACGAGCAGGCGCAGGCCCAGGCGTTGCCCGCAAGCGCGAGCAGGGGACCGCAGCCGTGATCGAGCAGCTGCTTTCGTTCGGCACCTCGCCGCTGGAGCTGGCGCTGCGCGGCACGCTGATGTACTGGTTCCTCTTCCTCGTGTTCCGCTTCGTGCTCAGGCGCGACGCGGGGCAGATCGGCATCGCCGACATGCTGTTCGTCGTCATCGTGGCCGACGCTTCGCAGAACGCGATGTCGGGCTCGTACAGCACGGTGGCCGAGGGCTGCGTGCTCGTGGGCACGCTGGTGGCGTGGAACTTCGCGATGGACTGGGCCAGCTACCGCTGGGCGCCGGTGCGCAAGCTCGTCGAGCCGAGCCCGGTGCTGCTGGTGAAGGACGGCCGCCTGCTGGCGCGCAACCTGCGCCAGGAGTTCCTGACGCCCGAGGACCTGGAGGCGCAGATGCGCCAGCACGACATCACCTCGATCGCCGAGGTGAAGCGCGCCTACATCGAAAGCGACGGCCAGTTCTCCTTCCTCACCGGCGGCCGCAGGGCGAAGACGGTGCCGCCCTCGCGCAAGCGCGCCGGCGCGGCGTGACCTGCGCCGGGCCGGCGGCGCGAGAACCACACAGCGGTCG
>JAXMEZ010000125.1:0-2187 GCA_046348035.1 Rubrivivax sp.
CGGCACGCTGGTGGCGCCGGCCGGTGCAGCGGCGGCCGCGGGCGTCTCGGTCGACGAACGCCAGTGGCGCGACGGCGCCAGCATCCAGGCCGTGGGCTTCGGCGCCGACGAGGCGATGCTGCCCGAGTTCGATCGCATGTTCAGCGGCCACCGCCTGCTGCAGGAAACGGCGGCGCTGCCGCAACGGCTGCTCTTCTTCGAGGTGAACGGGCTGCGCGAGCGCCTCGCAACGCTGCGCGGCAACGAAGCCGAGGTGGTGCTGCTGTTCGACCGCGGCGAAGGCGACCTCGGGCCGCTGGTCGATGCGCAGAGCCTCGCGCTCTTCTGCACGCCGGCGATCAACCTCTTCCCCAAGCGGCTTGATCGCGTGCTGCTGACACCGGGCAGCGCCGAGTTCCACGTCGTGCCCGACCGCACGCGGCCGATGGACTACGAGGTGCACCACATCGAGCGCGTCGTCGGCCATGGCGCCTCGGGCACCGACAGCGCGCGCGAGTTCGCGCCGCTGTACCGCGCCACGCACCACAGCCTGCCCGAGGGCGACGGCTACTTCTCGCTGCGCCGCGCGCCGCGCCGGCCTTCCGAGCGGCAGCGCCAGCAAGGCGCGCGCGTGCCCAGCTACCTCGGCGACGAGGTGTACCTGTCGCTCGTCGACGGCGAGCACGGCCCGTATCGCGAGAGCCTGCGCCAGCTCTCGGTGAACGCGTGGGTGAGCAACCGCGACCTGCCGGTGCTGCTGCCGCGCGAAGGCGGCAACGGCGGCGGCGGCAGCGAAGGCCCCCAAGGTGTCTGGCAGCTCGACGCGCCGGGGCCGGTGGCGCAGGTGCGCTGCCTGCGCGGGCCGACGCGCCCTGTGACGCGCCGCACCGAAGGCGACGCCGGCTGGCATCTCGTCAGCCAGCTGACGCAGCACCACCTGAGCCCGGGCGACGACCCCGAGCAGGCCGCCGCTGCGCTGCGCGCCGCGTTGCGCCTGTACGGCCCGGCCGACGACACCTGGGTGCGCCAGTGCGACGGCATGCGCGCGCTGCGCGTGGGCACCGTGGTGCGGCGGCTGCCGTTCGCCGGGCCGCTGAGCTTCGGCAGCGGCATCTCGCTGGAGCTCGAAGTGGACGACGCCGCGTTCCAGGGCGCCAGCGCCTTCCTGCTCGGCAGCGTGCTCGAGCGCTTCTTCGCGCGCCACGCGGCGATCAACAGCTTCACGCAGTTCACGCTGCGCGGCTCGACGCGCGGGCACATCAAGACCTGGCCGCCGCGGCTGGGCGGGCGGGCGACGGCGTGAACACCGCGGCGGCAGCGGCCGACGACCGTGCCGCAGCGGCGCCGGCGAATGACCGCGCCGCCGCTGCGCTGACGAACGAACGCGCCGCGGCTGCGCTCAGCGAGTTGCTGCACGCGGTGCAGGCGAACCCCAGCGCGTTCGACTTCTTCGCGCTGCTGCGCCGCGTCGACGCATTGCGGCGAAACCTGCCCCGCACCGGCGACGCGCCGCGGCCGCGCCAGGAAGCGCTGCGCCTGGCGCAGGCGCCGGAACTGGACTTCGCACCGGCCGCGCTGCATGCGCTGCAATGGCCGGCGGCGGACACGGGGCTCACGGCGCCGCGGCTCGTGGTGCGCTTCTTCGGCCTGCTCGGGCCGATGGGGCCGATGCCGCTGCACTTCACCGAGGTGGTGCGCGAACGCATCATCCACCACGGCGACAAGACGCTGGCGCATTTCCTCGATCTCTTCCACCACCGCGCGTTGTCGCTGTTCTATCGCGCCTGGGCGCAGGCGCAGCCGGTCGTGCACCTGGACCGGCCGCGCGAAGACCGCTTCCGCGTCTGGCTCGGCTCGCTGGCAGGAACGCCATCGTCGGCCGGCGCGCTGCCGCCCGAGGCGCTGGCGTACCAGGCCGGCTGGCTCACCTCGCGCAGCCGCCACCCGGAGATGCTGGCGAAGGTCATCGGCCAGTTCTTCGGCGTGCCGGCGCGCGTCGAGGAACACGTCGGCCAGTGGCTGCCCATCGCGCGCGAAGACCGCACACGTTTGTCGTTCGCACGCAACCGGCCCGAGCGCGCCGCCACGCCACCGGCGGGCCTGGGCACCAGCGCCAATGCCGGCAGCCGCGTGTGGGACCGGCAG
This sequence comes from Rubrivivax sp., assembly GCA_046348035.1. Classification (GTDB taxonomy): domain Bacteria; phylum Pseudomonadota; class Gammaproteobacteria; order Burkholderiales; family Burkholderiaceae_C; genus Rubrivivax. The sequence goes on from JAXMEZ010000125.1 coordinate 2,125, forward strand.
TACCGCTTCCGCCTGCACCTGGGGCCGCTCACGCACGCGCAGACGCTCACCTTCCTGCCCGGC
>JAXMEZ010000126.1:0-2098 GCA_046348035.1 Rubrivivax sp.
TCGAGCGCGAAGCGATCCGGCCGCACATCGGCGGCAGCTTCGAGACGCTGCTGAAGGCCGCGGTGAAGCACGCCGGCATGCTGCGCTACCTCGACAACGACCAGTCGGCGGGGCCTAACTCGACATTGGTGCTGAGGCTGGCGCGCCGGCCGCGCGGCGAAGGCGAGCCGGGGCCGCGCCTCACGGGCCTGAACGAGAACCTGGCGCGCGAAGTGCTGGAACTGCACACGCTGGGCGCGCCGGGCCTGCTCGGCGGCGGTGCTGCCTGGGGCGGCTGGGGCGGCTACAGGCAGGCCGACGTCACCGAGTTCGCGCGCGTGCTCACCGGCTGGCGCGTGCCGCTCGCGCAACTGCTGCGCGAAGGCAACGGCGCCGCCGAGCCGACGCGCTTCGATGCGAGCTGGCACGACCCGGGCCCGAAGACGGTGCTCGGCAAGCGCTACCGCGCCGGGCCCGGAGCGCTGGACGAAGTGCTCGCCGACCTCGCGCACCACCCGTCGACGGCGCGCTTCGTGTCGTACAAGCTGGCGCGCCACTTCGTCGCCGACGAGCCGGCGCCCGAGCTCGTGGCCGCGCTCGCCGCGGCTTTCAACAGAAGCGGCGGCGATCTGCCGGCGGTGTATCGCGCGCTCGTCGAATCGCCGCTCGCGTGGACGCCTGCGCCGGTGAAGCTGAAGACGCCCGAGGAATTCGTCGTCAGCAGCGCGCGCCTGCTGGCCTTGGGCGAACAGGCGTTCGCGCGTGCGCCCGATGGCGGGATCGGCGCGCTCGGCCAGCGCGTGCAGTCAGCGCCATCGCCCGCGGGCTGGCCCGACCGCGCCGAGGAGTGGCTCGGGCCCGACGCGGTGTGGAAGCGCGTCGAGTGGGCCACGCGCGTAGCCAACCTCGTGGGGCGGCAGATCGATGCGCGTTCACTCGCCCGCGCGAGCCTCGGGCCGCGGCTCGCCGACGAAACGGCGCGCCAGATCGAGCGCGCTTCCGACGGGCCGCAGGCGCTGGCGCTGTTGCTGCTGGCGCCCGAGTTCCAGCGCCGCTGAAGACGGCGGGCGCGCTTTGCGTTGCCGACGATGCAGACATGCCGAAGGGACGACCATGATGAACACCACCCGTCGCCAACTCGTGCGGGCCATGCTCGCTGCGCCGGCGCTGGCGCCGTGGAGCGCGCTGGCGGTCGCACAACCGGCCAAGCCGACGCTTGCCGGTGCCGATGCGCCGCGCTTCGTCTTCGTCATCCTGCGCGGTGGCCTCGACGGCCTCACCGCCGTGCCGGTGCCGGGCGACCCCGCGTTCGCCGAAGCTCGCGGGCCGCTCGGCCAGTTCACGAGCGCACCGTTGCCGCTGGCCGGGCCGTTCGCGCTGAACCCGATCTTGCGCGAGATGCACTCGCTGTACGGCCGCGGCGAACTCGCCGTCGTGCACGCCACCGGGCTGCCCTACCGCGAGCGTTCGCACTTCGACGCGCAGCAGGTGCTCGAATCCGGCGGAACGCGCCCCTACGAGCTTTCCACCGGCTGGCTCGGCCGCGCGCTGGCCGCCAGCGGCAACGCCGCGCCGATGAAGGCGGTGGCGATGGAGACCGCCGTGCCGCTGGTGCTGCGCGGCCCCGCCGACGTGGACACCTGGGCGCCTTCGGTGTTGCCCGAGCCGGCCGGCGAACTCGTCGCGCGACTCGAACTGATGTACCGCGCCGACCCGGCACTCGCGCAAGCGCTGGCGCGGGCGCGCGGCCTGCACGAGACGCCGGGCATGGCCGCCAACCCGGCCGGCATGGGTTCGATGAGCGGCCTGGGCGGCAACGCGCGCGCCGCCGTCACGCTCGCCACCAAGGCGGCGGACTTCCTGCAGCGCGGCAGCCAGGTCGCGGTGCTCGAAATGGGCGGTTGGGACTCGCACACCAACCAGGCGGCGCCGCAAGGCGCGACATCGAACAACCTGCGCGCACTCGACGCAGCCCTGGCAGCGTTGCGCGAGGGCTTGCAGCCGGCGCAGTTGTGGAACCGCACCGTCGTGCTGGTGGCCACCGAGTTCGGGCGCGAAGTGGCGATCAACGGCAACCTCGGCACCGACCACGGCAGCGGCGGCGCTGCGTTCGTGCTCG
>JAXMEZ010000127.1:0-2029 GCA_046348035.1 Rubrivivax sp.
CTGCCGATCGGCGCCGTCTCCTCGCCGAAGGGCGCGATGCTGGCGCTCGTGGTCGAGCTGCTGGTCACCGCGGTGATCGGCGCGAACTTCGGCTTCGAGGCATCGAGCTTCTTCGTCGACGAGGGCAACCGGCCCGGCATCGGCCAGGCCTTCATCGTCATCGACCCCGGTGCCCTTGCCGGAAACCCTGGAAGCACCAGCAGTACCGGCTACCTCGACCGGCTCGAAGTGCTGGTGAGCGAGATGCTCAGCGACGACGGTGTGCGCCTGCCCGGCGCGCGCCGCGAAGACCTGCGCCGCAGGGCCGAGGCCGACGGCTTGAACGTGCCCGACGCGCTGCTGGCGTCGCTCAGCGCGCTGGCGGGCCGGTGACTCTCCTGCCTGATCTGCCTGACCTGCCTGACGACGACACAACGACTGGAGGACTTCATGCAGCGACGTTCCTTGCTGCTCGGCGCCACGGCACTGCTGCCGGGCATCGGCTTCGCGCAGGCGGCCGACTGGCCGCGCGCCGGCAGCACCATCCGCTACGTCGTGCCCTTTCCGCCGGGGGGCCTGACCGACGTCATGGCGCGCCTCGTCGGCGAGCAGCTCGGCAAGCGCTTCGGCGCCAACGTCGTCATCGACAACCGGCCCGGCAACGGCGGCATGATCGGCGCCGACGCCGTGGCCAAGGCGTCGCCGGACGGTGGCGCGATTCTCGCCGTCACGATGTCGCACGCGGTGAACGCATCGCTGTTCAAGGGCAAGGCGCCGTCCGACCTGCAGAAGGACCTCAAGCCGGTGGCGCTGCTCGCGGGCAGCCCGATGCTGGTGGTGGTGCCCGCGGCAAGTCCGATCCGCGACTTCGGTGCGCTGCTGGCCGCGGCAAAGTCGCGGCCGCTCAACGGGGGCTCGAGCGGCAACGGCACGCCGCCGCACCTCACGCTGGCCTTCTTCAACCAGCTGACCGGCAGCAGCATCCAGCACGTGCCCTACAAGGGCGGCGCGCCGTCGATGACCGATCTCATCGGCGGCCAGCTCGACGTGATCTTCTCCAACTTCCCCGAGAGCATCGCGCACGTGAAGGCCGGCAAGCTGCGCGCGCTGGCGATCGCCAGCACCGCGCGCCACCCCGCCGTGCCCGACGTGCCGACCACCGCCGAGGCCGGCCTGCCCGAGCTGCAGGTCGAGAACTGGACGGGGATCATGGCGCCGGCCGCGCTGCCCGAGGCGATCGCGACGAAGCTCGGCAACGAAGCGGTGGCGATCATGAAGACGCCGGAGATGGCCGAGAAGGCCGGTGTCCAGGGCTTCCGCGTCGACGCGCGGCCGGCAAGCGAGTTCGCCCGCTTCCTGGGTGCCGAGGTCGAGCGCTGGGCGAAGGTGATCGTCGCCGCGAAGATCAGCGCCGACTGATCCGCGGCGCCGCGCTGCTCGCCTCCTCGGAAACCCGCGCGGTCCATGGCTCCCCGGTTGACCTGAGTCATCCTCGGTGCGGCCGCGGCCGGGCTACGCTCGCGCCCGGTGTCTCAAGTCCCATGACCCGCGGAGGGCCGGCCCCTTGGATCTCGAAGGCTCTGGCAACGGCCGCGTCTACCGCATGGCTGCACGACCGGCAGCCACGACGGCCGTTGCGGCCGTTTCCACCTCAGCGGCAACGAGCACCTGCGGTCATGGCCACGGCCACGGCGCGACTTCGGCGCCGCCGCTGCGCGAACTGCGCGGCCCGCAGGTGGCCTGCCGCAACTGCGGCCTCTTCGCGTTGTGCCTGCCGGTGGGCGTGGGCGCGGCCGACCTCGACCTGCTCGAGCGCGTCATCAAGCGCCGCCGCATGCTCGCGCGCGGCGAGCGCGTGTTCCGCCGCGGCGAGCGGCTGCACAGCGTCTTCGCGGTGAAGTCGGGCTCGGTGAAGACGACGCTTTCGGTGGGGCGCCTGGACCGCGAAGGCGAGCAGGTGACCGGCTTCCACTTCCCCGGCGAGCTGCTCGGCCGCGATGCGGTGGGCGCCGGGCGCGACCAGTACGACGCCTGCGCGCTGGACGCGGCG
>JAXMEZ010000128.1:0-1997 GCA_046348035.1 Rubrivivax sp.
TGCACGACGAGCTCGGCGGCCTGCTCACCGCCGCCAAACTGGACATGGCGCGCGTGCGCAAGCGCCTCGCCGGCGCGCCGCCGGAGGTGCTGGAGCGCATCGAACACCTGGGCGAGATGCTCGACGGCGGCATCGCGCTGAAGCGGCGCATCATCGAGGACCTGAGCCCTTCGTCGCTGTCCAACCTGGGCCTGCAGCGCACGCTGGAGATGCACTGCGCCGAATTCGGCAAGCGCGCCGAAGTGCAGATGCAGACCTCGATCGCCGAGGTGCCGGGCCTGGCCGAGGACCGCGAGCTGGCCGTCTTCCGCTTCGTGCAGGAGGCGCTGACCAACGTGGCCAAGTACGCGCGCGCCAGGCACGTGCAGGTGAGCCTGGCGCCCGACGGCGACGAGCACGTGTGCGTGCAGGTGCGCGACGACGGCGTCGGCTTCGACACCGAAGCCACCACGCGCAACGGCGCCCACGGCCTGGCGGGCATGCGCTTTCGCGTCCAGTCGTGCGGCGGCGAGTGGCTGCTGCGCTCCACACCCGGCGCCGGCACGTTCGTGCAGGCGCGCCTGCCGGTCTGAAACGCGGCTTCGTCCTACACGGCTGCGATGGCCGCCCTCCTAGACTCGAATCCCATCTGCCGCCCGCCGGGCGAGCACCTGTTGCCGCACCGAGCGCGCCTGCGATGCCCCGCCTGAACGTCTTTGTCATCGAGGACAGCGCCACCATCCGCCAGAACCTCGTTGCCGCGCTCGAGGAGATGGCCCCCGTCGAGGTGGTCGGTTTCGCCGTCGATGCCGACGGCGCCATCAGCCAGCTCATCCGCGAGCAGCGGCCCTGCGACCTGGTGGTCATCGACCTGCTGCTGCAAAGCGGCTCCGGCGTCGATGTGCTGAAGGCGCTGCAGCAGCACCCGAGCCCGCCGCACCGCGTGGTGCTGACCAACTACGCGACGACGCTGGTGCGCGACCACTGCATGGCGCTGGGCGCCGACCGCGTGTTCGACAAGTCCACCGAAGTGGAGCGCCTGCTCGAGTACTGCGAGTCGCTCGCGGCCGGCAAGCGGCACTGACGCGGGAAGGCGGCCACGGGGCCGCTGCGGCGCTGGGACGCTGCCGCGGCGACGGACGGCGCGTTGTCCTACAGCGCGTTCCGGCCCAGGCCGACGGGGCGCCACCGCGGTCGCCGGCACAGTCCCGGCCACGGGCTTCGTCGCCGGCGCAGGTCGCCGATGGAGCCCTCTCGCAGAAGCCGCCACGAACCCCAGCGAATGCCACGCCATGAAGCTCACGCGCCCGGTCCGCCTCTTCCTCGCCATCGTCGCCGCCTCGATGGCGGCAGCGCTGGCGCACCTGGCGGTGGTCGAGACCTTCGACCTGCCGGCGCTGGTGTGGCACGGCTGATCCGCCACGCCGTGCGCACGCCGCGCCCGGCCGGCAACGAACCAGGAGAAACAGTGATGGAACGAGCGATGGAACGCAACCCCGAACGACGCACCGACAACAAGAACCCGTTGCAGCGCTGGGCGGCCGCCACGGCGGCCAGCCTGGCACTGGCCTCGGCGGCGGCGCTCGCCACGCCGCCCACCAACCTGGACGTGAGCGTGCGCAGCGGCGGCGTCAGCACCGAGGACTTCGCGGCGCTCGACAGCCACGCCTCGGACTACGCGCTGAAGATGATCTTCGCGGCCAAGCACAGCGGCGCCTACCTCGCCGATGTCGATGTCGTCGTGCGTTCGCTGCCCAGGCGCGAGGTGGTGCTCGAACACCGCACCGAAGGGCCGCTGCTGCTGGCGACGCTGCCGCCGGGCCGCTACGAGGTCGAGGCTTCCTACGGCCAGGTGCTGCCTGGCGCGCCGACGCGGCAGGTGCGGCAGGTGACGATCTCGGCGAAGTCGCTGGCGCAGATGGTCATGTACTTCGACACCGGCGACGAGGTCAGCGTCGACCTCGAAAGCAACGACAACGGCACGCGCGTGCGCTGACGGCGGCGCCACGGCCGTGCCT
>JAXMEZ010000129.1:0-1964 GCA_046348035.1 Rubrivivax sp.
GTGCTCGGTACCATCGGCTTCTGGCCGGCGCTGCTGGCGCTTTTCGTCTACGCGCTGCTGCCGATCGTCGCCAACACGCACGCGGGGCTCACGGGCGTGCCGGCCGAACTGTCGCTGGCGGCACGTGCCCTGGGGCTCAAGCCGCTGCAGGCGCTGCGCCTCGTCGAACTGCCGCTGGCGTTGCCCACCATCGTGGCCGGCGTGAAGACGGCGGCCGTGATCAACGTCGGCACGGCCACCGTGGCCGCCTTCGTCGGCGCCGGCGGCTACGGCGAGCGCATCGTCGCCGGCCTCGCCGTCAACGACAGCACGGCGATGCTGGCCGGCGCCGTGCCGGCGGCGCTGCTGGCGCTGCTGGTGCAGTGGCTGTTCGCGCGCTTCGAGCGGCGCTTGCAGCGGGCGCCGGCTTGAGGCGCTGCCGGAGGCGCCCGTCTCGTCAGGAGCGGTCCGCGGCGCGGCCGCTTCGAGGTGCGCAAGCGCAGCGAAGGCGATGGCGGGGGCAGGGGTGGACCCGACGACGTGGACCACCGCATCGGCGAGATGGCGGGCGGCAGCATCGTCGGCGAGGTGGCGCTGCTGGACCGCGGCCCGCGCTAATCGCAGAAGTGCGTACGACCGGAGCGACAGCCTGAAGGGTCACCGCTACGGCGTCCCGTCGACAACGGCCTCGAATCCTGCGCGCACGATGGATTCACTCACGCGCTCGATGCCCGGTGCCTGGTCGACGATCCACGCGCGTGCGGCATCCACGTCGGGCAGGGCTTCGCGCAGCGTGCGGATCGCGCGGGCGTCGTCGCCGCGGCCGGCCTTGATCTCGACGGCCACGCGTTCGGCACCGCGGTCGAGCACGAGGTCGATCTCGGCGCCGGCTGCCGTGCGCCAGAAGTAGGCGAGCGTGCCTGGCCGCGCCACCCGTTCACGGCGCAGGACGTCCTCGATCACGAACCCTTCGAAGCTCGCGCCGCGCGACGGGTGGTTGGCCAGTTCCTCGGCGCTGCCGATGTTGAGCAGGTGGTGCAGAAGACCCGTGTCGCGCAAGTAGGCCTTGGGTGTCTTGGTCAGGCGCTTGCCGACGTTGCGGAAGTAGGGCGGCAGGCGCCGCAGCAGGTACACCGACTCCAGCACATCGAGGTGGCGCTGGATCGTGTGGTGCGAGACGCCGAGCGAGTTGCCCAGGGCCGAGGCGTTGAGCAGGCCGCCGTGCTGGTGCGCAAGCATCGTCAGCAAGCGGCGCATGAAAAGGGGGTCGGCCGACACGCCGTACTGCGGCCGGTCGCGCTCGAGCAGCAGCCGCAGGTACGACTCCCACCAGGCGCGCGAGTCGCCCTTCAGCGCATCGGGGAATCCGCCCGAGCGCCACACGTCGCGCCACGGCCTGGCTTCAGGGCCCTGGCCGGCCTCGGCGGCCGTCAACGGGTCGAGTTCGACCACCGCGGCGCGGCCCGCAAGCGATTCGGAGATGCCGCGAACGATTGCCGGTTGCGCCGAGCCGAGGACGATGAAACGGCCGCACGCCGTGCGGCTGGAATCGACCGCGCCGCGCAGCGCGGCAAAGACGGCCGGCACCGCCTGGGCTTCGTCGAGGATCAGCCCGGCGGGCGCAGCGCCCGCCGCGGCAGCGAACGCCGCATCGAGCTCGAAGCGGGCATCGGCGCGGAAGCGCTCGGCCGTGCGCGGGTCTTCGAGGTCGAGGTAGCGGTGGCCGGCGAAGGCCTCGCGCGCCAGCGTGGTCTTGCCGACCTGGCGCGCGCCGAGCACGACCACCACCGGGAAGCGGGCCGCCGCCTGCCGCAGCGCGGGGACGATGGCGCGTGGAAACATCCATGTATTTTGGAAGCTAAGCTTCCAATTTACAAGTCTGATGATTCGCCCCCGCCCGACCGCCCCATGGCGCTCGATGGCAGTGTCGGGTTGCAACGTCAGGCAAACGCCGGCGGGTGAGGCCATCGCGCGTGCGGCGGTGG
>JAXMEZ010000013.1:0-85843 GCA_046348035.1 Rubrivivax sp.
CCCACGTTTCGCTCGAGCAGCCCGAGGCGGGCGCCGACATGGCCTACAAGGCCGTGTTCCGCATCGGCCACGGCTGCGACGGCAGCGCAACGCACACGGTGGGCGTGCGCCTGCCGCCGGGCTTCGCCGGCGCCAGGCCGATGCCCAAGCCCGGCTGGAGCGTCGAGGTGCGCAGGGCGCCGCTGGCCGAGCCCTACGAGAGCCACGGCCAGCGCGTCACCGAAGACGTGGTCGAGGTCACCTGGCGCGCGCAGGCACGCGACGCCTGGCTGGCCGACGCGCACTTCGACGAGTTCGTGCTGCGCGGCCAGACGCCGCGGCAGCCGGGCGACTTGTGGTTCAAGGTGCAGCAGCTGTGCGAGAAGGGCCGCTGGGACTGGGCCGAGATCCCGCAGGCCGGCGCGCCACGCCCGAAGGCGCCGGCGGTGCTGCTGCGCGTGCTGCCGGCCGCGGCCGCCGCACATCAGCATTGACGACCCGACGATGACGATCGGACGAACGACGAACGCCGGCGGCCGAACCGACCCGGCAAGCGATCAACCCACCCATCCTTTCAGGAGAACGAAGATGACGAAGACGACGACGATGACGAAGCGCCTTCCCGTGGCTGCTGCGCTGGCCCTGCTGCTGGCTGCTGCCGGCGCGCAGGCGCAGACGACGGTGAAGGACCCGTGGGTGCGCGGCACCGTGGCGCAGCAGAAGGCCACCGGCATGTTCGCGCAGATCACCTCGGCCAGCGGCGGCAAGGTGCTCTCGGCCAGCTCGCCGGTGGCCGGCGTCGTGGAGATCCACGAGATGGTGATGGAAGGCAGCACGATGCGCATGCGCGCCGTGCCCGCGCTCGAACTGCCCGCCGGGCAATCGGTGGAGCTCAAGCCCGGCGGCTACCACGTGATGCTGATGGACCTGAAGCAGCAGATGAAGCCGGGCGACACGGTCAGCGTGACCCTCGTGATCGAAGGCAAGGACGGCAAGCGCGAGACGCTGGAAGTGAAGGCGCCCGTGCGGCCGCTGGCGGGAGGCCCGATGGGCAAGCCATGAAGGTGCCCGGCCCCTCGACGGGGCCGGTCGAAGGGCCGTTCAGAGGGCGGTTAAGACGCAGATAAGCGCTGCCGCCGAGCATGGGGACGAAGGAGAAGCGTCTTCCCATGCTGAACATCCAAGCCGCAAGACCCGTCCCCGCCGCCGACGCGGGGCCCTCGATGGCCGCGGCCGCGAGCACGGTGCGCATCTGGGACGCGCCGGTGCGCGTGTCGCACTGGCTGATGGTGCTGTGCTTCGCCGGCGCCTGGCTCACCGCGGAGAGCGAGCACTGGCGGCTCGTGCACGTGACGCTCGGCTACACGATGGCGGGGCTGCTCGTCTTCCGGCTGCTGTGGGGCCTGGTCGGCACGCGGCACGCGCGCTTCGCCAGCTTCGTTCGCGGGCCGCGCGCGGCATGGTCGTACCTCGCCGCGCTGCTGCGCGGCCGGGCCGAGCGGCATGCGGGGCACAACCCGGCCGGGGCGCTGGCGATCGTCGGCCTGCTGGCGCTGGCGGCGTTGACGACCGCATCGGGCTGGGCCACCGAAGCCGGGATCGCCGGCGACCTGTTCGAGGAATTGCACGAAGGTCTCGCCAAGGCCTGGCTGGTGCTGGTGGTCGTGCATGTGCTCGGCGTGGTCGTGGGGAGCCTCGCGCACCGCGAGAACCTGGTGGCGGCGATGTTCACCGGCCGCAAGCCGGCGCGGCCCGACGAGGCCGTGCCGCAAGCCTGGCGTTCGCTGGCCGCGGTGATGGTGCTGGCCGTCGCTGCGTTCTGGGCCTGGCAGTGGTACAGCGCGCCGCAAGGTGGCATGAGCGACCCGAGCAGCGCGAGCGGCCCCGCGGCATCGTCGTTCGTCGAAGGTGGGCCCGGCGCGGCCGCGGACGGGAAGGCGGTCGCGCGGCGCGAGTCGCGCGAAGCACGCAGCCGCCGCCACCGCGACCGCCACCGCGACCACGACTGAGCGCGGCGACCCGGGCGCGCGCCGTCCTACCATCGCCCCATGCGCATCCTGCTCGTCGAGGACGACTCCTTGCTCGGCGACGGCTTGCGCGCCGGGCTGCGGCAGCAGGGCTTCCTCGTCGACTGGGTGCGCGACGGTGTCGCCGCCGACCGCGAGTTGCGCAGCGGCGTCTATGCCGCGGCGGTGCTCGACCTCGGCCTGCCGCAGAAGGACGGCCTGGAGGTGCTGGCCGGTGTGCGCCGTGCCGGCATCAGCGTGCCGGTGCTCGTGCTGACGGCGCGCGATGCGCTGCCCGAGCGCGTGCGCGGCCTGGACAGCGGGGCCGACGACTACGTTGTCAAGCCGGTCGATCTCGAGGAGCTGGCGGCGCGCCTGCGCGCCCTGGTGCGCCGCGCCCATGGCCGGGCGCGCGACGTGCTGGTGGTGCAGGACCTGCAGCTCGACCCGGCGGCGCGCCGCGTCACCCGCGCCGGCGAGGAGGTGGCGCTGACGACGCGCGAGTTCGACCTGCTGCACGCGCTGATGCTCAACGCCGACCGCGTGCTCACGCGCGAGCAGCTCGAACAGCACACCTGCAGCTGGGGCCAGGAGGTCGACAGCAACACCGTGGAAGTGCATGTGCACCACCTGCGGCGCAAGCTCGGCGGCGGCCTCATCCACACCGTGCGCGGCGTGGGCTACGTGCTGCGCCGCGATGCGCCCGCGGCCGCAGGATGAACGGCCCGCGCCGCTGGCGGCGCATGCGTTCCGGTCGCCGCCAGCGGCGCACGGGTTCGGGTCACCGCTGAGCGGCTGTCGCCGATGACCGCGCCACGCTCGATGCAGGGGCGATTGCTCGCCTTGCTGATGGCGAGCATGGCAGCGGTATGGCTGGCCGCCGCGGTGGGCACCTGGATCGACGTGCGCCATGAGCTGGACGAGCTGCTCGACGGCCATCTGGCGCAGGCGGCGGCGCTGCTCGTCGTGCAGCAGGTGGGAGAGATCGCGCACGACGACGGCCGCACCGTCGAAGCGCCGGCGCCGCACGGGCTGGCGCGGCGGACGGCCTTCCAGGTGTTCCACGAAGGCCAGCTCGTGCTGCGCTCGGCCGATGCGCCGAGGGCGCCGTTGCTGGCCCTGGCGGCGGTGGCGCCGTTGTCGGAAGCGCCGGGAGCGCCGGGCGCCGCTGCCAGCGCTACGGCGCGCGAGCGCCGCCACGGCGAAGACGCCTTCCACACGGTGACGGTGGAAGGCGACGCCTGGCGCGTCTTCGCCACGCGCGGCGGCGGCCGCGGCGTGCAGGTGCTCGTGGGCGAGTGCATCGAGGCGCGCGACGAGATCGTGCGCGCGACGATGTGGGGGACGCTGGCGCTGCTGCTGCTGGCATTGCCCGTGCTCGCCGTGCTGGCGTGGCTGGCGATCCGCCGCGGCCTGAGGCCGCTGCTCGACCTCGGGCGGCAGCTGGCCGGGCGGCCCGCAAGCTCGCCGGCTTCGGTGCAGCCGGTGGTGCTGCACGACGCGCCCTCGGAGATGCAGCCCGTGCTGCGGGCGTTGAACGAGTTGCTGGCGCGCATCGAGTCGATGTGGCAGGCCGAGCGCCGCTTCACCGCCGACGCGGCGCACGAGCCGCACGCCGATCGCCGCCATCCGCGCCCAGGCCCAGGTGGCGCTGGCCGCTGCCGGCGCCGGCGACACGGCGGTGCGGCAGCACGCGCTGGCGGCGACGCTCGAAGGCTGCGACCGTGCGACGCGCCTCGTCGAGCAGCTGCTGACGCTGTCGCGCCTGGAGGCCGGTGCCCGCGTGGCGATGCAGCCGGTGGACCTGGCGGCGGTCGCGCACCAGGTGCTGGCCGACCTCGCGCCGCGCGCCCTCGGCCGCGGCCAGGAACTCGGCCTCGACGTCGCGCCCGACGAGCGCGGCACGCACCTGATCGAAGGCGATGCGACGCTGCTGGCGGTGCTGTTGCGCAACCTCGTCGACAACGCGCTGCGCTACAGCCCGGGCGGCGCGCGCGTCAGCGTGGCCGTGCAGCGCACGAACGGCCACCCCTGCCTTACGGTGGAAGACAGCGGTCCCGGCATTGCGGCCGCCGAGCGCGAGCGCCTGGGCCAGCGCTTCCACCGCGGCGAAGGTACGCGGCCAGCGGCAGCGGCCTCGGCTGGTCGATCGTCGAGCGCATCGCCGAGAGCCACGGCCTGCAGATCGCCGTGGACAGCTCGCCCACGCTCGGCGGCCTGCGCGTGCGGCTGACGGCGCCCGGGCGGGCGGGCCTAGTCGATGCGGTAGCCGGCCGCGTGCAGCCGCTGCACGGTTTCCCGGCGCGTGCCGTGGATGTCGGCCATCCGCGTCGAGCGCAGCCGCGCCACTTTCCGCTGTGTACATGGCGCCGTTCCCTGCGGCAGGCCCGGCTGCGCGATGCCGGCGAGCAGCCAGTTCATCAGCGCCGCCACGTCGGCATCGGCCAGCGGCGTGTACGACACGCCGGGAACGCGCACGATGAACTCGCGGCTGCCGCTCACGCGCAGGAAGTGGCCGAGCACGCCGCGCATGTCGGGCACGCCCTTGAAGGCCGGCCGGCGCCGTCGCTGCCGTGGCAGCCCGAGCAGTAGCGGGCGTAGTTCATCGCCGCACCCTGGCCGTTAGGCGCCAGCCGGCGCGTGTCGCGCTCGGTGGCCGTGGCCGGCACCGCGGCCGCCAGCGTGGCCAGCAGCAGCGCCGCGATCCGTGCCACCTTCACATCCACCCTCAGCGGCAGGAAGTGCAGCGCCTTCACGCCACCGCCACCACGACCGACAGCGTGCAGTGGTAGACCGAGCTGTCGCTGGCCATGCACCAGTTGATGTCGTTGTGCACGCCCAGCCGGTAGCCGGGGCGGTCGCCGCTGTTGGTGTTGCAGAAGCAGCGGTTGCAGCTGACGCGGCCGCAGCAGTCGTAGTAGTTGACGAGGTACTGCTTCTTGTCCGTGGGGTTGAAGCAGGTGCCCAGCCACGAGGTCTTGGAGACTTCGGTGCCCGGCGGGCAGGCGGTGGCGCTGCCGCCGCAGCATGAGCACAGGAACCCGTCCACCGAGCAGTAGCGCCAGTAGTCGCAATCGGTGTCGCCCGGCGTGCGCTTCTTGCCGCCGCCGCCGCCACCGCCCCCGGCGGCATGCGCCTGCTGCGTGCGGTCGAACGGCAGCACCGGCAGCGTGAACGCGCCGGCCACGAGCACGCGGCCGACGCCGGCCAGCACGCTGCGGCGCGAGCTGCGCTGCGCCAGCGTGCGCGCGCGGCGCTCGGCGATGCCGTCGAGCCAATCGAAAAGCGGCTTCATGCTGCACGCTCCTTGGCCAGTTCCGGGCCGAGCTTGTAGGGTTCGAGGTACTCCTGCACCGAGGCCACGCCCAGCTCGCGCGCCGCGAAGAGACTCTCGAGCTGCTCGCGCGAGTTCACGAGGCCCTTGGCGCGAACGCGCCCAGCCTCGTCGATCAAGAGTGCATACGGCAGCTTCGAGACGCGAAAGCGCATGCCGAGCTCGGCCGAGAGCACGTACGGCCAGTCTTCGAGCCTGGCGCGGCGGCGGAACGCGGCATGCTCGGCCGGCTCGCCGTCGGAGGCGAGCACGACATCGAGCCAGGCGCGCTCGGCGGCGCGCATCGAAGCGACGATCGGCAGCAGCTTCTTGCACACGGGGCAGGTGGGCGCGACGAAGAACACCAGCGTCGCGCGCGGCTTGGCGCCGCCGCCACTGCCTGCGCTCCCGGTGGCGCCACCCAGCGTGAGCGTGCCGCCGCCGAGCAGCGGCAGTTCGAGCCGCGGCACTTCTTCGCCGACCTTCGGGCCGCTGTCCATCATCAGCGCGCCCATCGGCGCGATGCGCTCGTGCAGGATGCCGACCTGCCGCGCCAGTGCCAGGAGCGCCACCAGCAGCACCAGCACCGCCACCCACAGCAGCGCGTTGGAAACGATCAGCGCTTCGTTCAAGGGAACCTCCTCGGGCTGCGCAGGCGCGGCTGCTGCGCCAGGAGCGTGTTGACGAGCGTCCAGGCGCCCAGCAGGAAGAGCACCGTGCCGGCGATCGACAGTGCGTCGACGGCATGCAGCGCGCGCGATGAAGGTGGTGCCGCGGCGGCAAGCGCCAGCGCGACCAGCGCGGCGTTGCGCGCGACGAGGCCGGCGCCGAGCGGCACGTCGCCGCCGCCCGCGCTGCCACCGCCGCAACCGCAATCGATGCCGCCGCGCCCGCGCGCCAGCGCCGCCAGCACCGCCAGCGTCACGCAGCCGACGAGCGCCGCCGCGGCAATGGCGCCGGCGCTGCGCGTGGCCAGCGGCAGCAGCAGCAAGCCGCAAGCCGCCTCGGCGCAAGGCAGTACGACGGCCACGGCACCGGCGAAGCGCTCGGGCACGAGCCCGTAGCCTTCGACGGCGGCGCGAAAGAGCGCCAGGTCGCGCAGCTTGGCGAAAGCGCCCAGCAGCAAGAGCGCGGCCAACGCCGCGGCGAGGCCGTGGCTGGCAGCGGGGTCGATGCTCGGCCAGGCGTTCATCGGGTGTCCATCAGGCCTCGGTCAGGTGCGGGGCGTCAGCGAGATCAGGTGCACAGCGTCAGCGCGGCACCAGGTACACCGGCGTCTCGCCCACCGGCTCGGAGCGCAGCGCCGGCTGCGCCGCCAGCCGCGCTTCGCGGACGTCGTAGCGCAGGATGCGGTTGTCGGCCGCCGAGAGCACGTACAGCGCCGTGCCCGTTGTGCCCGTTGCGCCTGCTGCACCCGTGCCGCCAGCGTTGCCCGCGCCACTCGTGACCGCGGGGCCGAAGCTCATCGACAGCGCCGCCTGGCCGGGGATGCGCGCCACGCGCTGCCGCTTCGCGAGGTCGACGACCCAAAGCTCCTTGGCCGGGTTCTTGTGGCTGCCTTCGCCGCCCTGGTCGTGCATCGCCAGCACGAGGCGCGTGCCGCTGGGGTCGAGCGCGAAGAGCTGGAAGCCGCCCGGGCGCCACTTCGCCTTCGCCGCCGCGGCGTCGACCACCGGCCACGGCTTTCCGTCGGGTTCGAGCGCCTGCGCGCCGGTGCGCAGGCGGTGCACGAAGCCGCGGAACGAAACGAAGAGGAAACCGTCGCCGGCGGGCTCGAAGTGCATGAACACCGGGTCGGCGTCGGGATCGAAGAACGCCGCGCCGGCCACCGTGGCGGCGACGCGGCCGCTCTCGTCGACGGTGTAGGTGGTGGTCGTGCCGTCGCCGCAGACGGTGGAGAAGCGGCGCGCGTCTTTCGGCCACGGCAGGATGCCCCAGCAGCCGGGCGTCTCGACCTCGGCCACGCTCTTGCGCGCGGTGAGGTCGACGATGCTCACCGAGGTCGCCGGGGTCGAGTTCTGCACGAAGAGGAAGCGGTCGTCGGCGCTGACAGCGGTGAGGGCGCGGATCTGCAGCCCCTGCACGCGCTTGGGCGGGATCTCGATCTCGTACTCGTAGCCGAGATCGGAAGCGCGGTAGACCTCGACCACGTCGCTGCGCGTGCCGCGCTGCAGCCGGCTGTGGTACGTGGTGGCGACGTAGAGGTGCTGGCCGTCGCGCGAGAGCTGCAAGAGGCCTGCGTAGCCGGCCCCGAGCAGCCCCAGGTAGCGCATGCGCTCGGCACCGACGACGTGCACGCGGCCGTCGACGAGGTGCGGCATCGCCGGGTCGCCGAGGTACAGGCGCGGACCCGCAGGCATCGCGGCGTTGCTCGGTGCTTCGGGCAAGGCGCTCGCGGCGATTCGCTCGGCCAGTGCCGGCGATGCGGCCAGCGCGAGCGCGATCGCGAAGCCGGACAAGAACGTCTTCATCGGCGGCCTCCTGCACCTGTTCATTCACGCCTTCTCTTCACGGCTGCGCACCATGAGCTTGTCCAGGATCACGTCGAGCTGGCGGTGCTCGGCATCGGTCAGCGCCTCGAGGTACCAGGCCTCGCGCGCTGCCGCCTCGGGCAGGATCTGGGCGCACATGCGGGCCCCGGCATCGGTGATCGCCAGCAGCAGCCGGCGGCCGTCGTCGGGGTCGATCGCGGTGTCGATCATGCGCAGGTCGACGAGCCGCCGCTGCGCCCGCGACACGCGCGCCTTGTCCATGCTGGTGCGCTCGACGACCTGGTGGAACGGCTGCCGGCCGTAGGCATAGAGCGCCATCAGGATGCGCCACTCGGGCACCTGCAGCCCGAAGCCCGACTCGAACAGGTGGCCGATCGACTGTGAGACGCGGTTGGCCACCACCGCCAGCTTGAACGGGATGAAGTCCTCCAGCCGCCCGATCGGCCCCAGCGTCTGGCGCTTGACGGTGACGCGGCGCGGCGCCTTCGCGGCGGCCTTCGTGGCAGCCGTCGTCGTGCGGACGCGGTGGGCGGGAACGGTGGGCCGCAGGCGGGTAGGCATCGGTGGCGCGGGAAGCGGCTGCGCGGGGCTTTCACGGGGATCGGCGGCGGGCCGATCGATTCATTGACGGTAAAACAAATCCGGCCCGCCGTCGCCATCGGGTTCACCCTGTGCGCGGCCGTCCCGAATCGTGCCATAACGGTCGTTGTCAATGAAACGATCTGGTCGATGGGATCGCCGGCCCTGAGCACGATGGCCCTGAGCACGATGAATGCAACGAACACGGTGGATGCCCCGCCGGCGGCGCTGCGCATCGGCGGGCGCTGGCTGGCCGAGACGGCCGCCGGCGCGGTGCCCGTGCACGACCCGGCCAGCGGCGCCGTGATCGGCGCGATGCCGGTCGCCGGGCCGGCCGAGGTCGAAGCCGCCGCTGCCGCGGCCGGCGCCGCGTTCGCGCTGTGGAAGCGGCGCACGCCACTCGAACGCTTCCACGTCATCACCGCCGGCACGGCGCTCCTGCGCCGGCGCGTCAGCACCATCGCCGCGGTGCTGACGCGCGAGCAGGGCAAGCCGCTCGCCGAGGCCGAACGCGAACTGCGCCTGTCCGCCGACATCATCGACTTCCTCGCCGAGGAGGCCAAGCGCCTGGCCGCGCGCGGCGTGCCGCCGCGCAGCGCGGGTGTGGCGAGCCAGACGGTGCTGCGCGTGCCGGTGGGCCCGGTGGCCGCGTTCACGCCATGGAACTTCCCGGCCAACCTGCCGGCGCGCAAGATCGGCGGCGCACTCGCGGCCGGCTGCAGCGTCGTCATCCGGCCCGACGAGCGCACGCCCTTCACCTGCGTCGAGATCGTGCGCGCTTTCGTCGATGCCGGGCTGCCGGACGGCGTGCTCAATCTCGTCGCCGGTCCGCCGGCGCCGATCTCGACCGCGCTCGTTGCCGACCCGCGCATCGCCAAGCTCTCGTTCACCGGCTCGGTGGCCGTCGGGCGCGCGCTCGGCGAACTCGCGGCACGGCACGGCAAGCGCTACACGGCCGAACTCGGCGGGCATGCCGCCGGTGATCATTTGCGCCGATGCCGACGCCACCGCGGTGGCCGCGCTTTCGGTGGCGGCGAAGTACCGCAACGCCGGCCAGGTGTGCGCCTCGCCGATCCGCTTCCTCGTGCAGCGCCAGCGTTACGACGAGTTCGCCGCCGCGTTCGTGGCCGGCGCGCGCGCGCTGAAGGTCGGCCCCGGCGCCGAACCCGGCACGCAGATGGGGCCGCTCGTCGACGCCTCGCGCGTGCAGCAGATGCAGGCCTTCGTCGACGACGCGCTGGCGCACGGCGCGCGGCTCGCCTGCGGCGGCGAGCGGCTGGCGCGGCCCGGCTCGTTCTTCGCGCCGACCGTCCTCGAAGCCGTGCCCGCAGCGGCGCGCGTGCAGCGCGAGGAGCCCTTCGGCCCGATCGCCGTGCTCGACGCGTTCGACGACCTCGACGACGCCATCGCGCGCGCCAACGCGCTGCCCTACGGCCTGGCGGCCTACGCATTCACGAACGACCTGCGCCTGGCGACGAAGCTGGCCGACGGGCTCGAAGCCGGCATGGTCGGCATCAACCACTTCGGCGTCTCGCAGCCGGAGACGCCGTTCGGCGGCGTCAAGGCCAGTGGCACCGGGCACGAGAGCGGGCTCGAAGGGCTGCTCGGCTGCACCGAGCTGAAGCTCGTGAGTGTCGCTGCATGAACGCCGCCGAATGAACGATTGAACGGCGCCGCATGAACGTCGACCCCACCCTCGAACCGCGCACGCCGCGCGCCTTGCTGCTGGACTTCGGCTCGGTGATCAGCACCTCGCTCTTCGAGTGCCACCGCGACACCGAGCGGCAGCTGGGCCTCGAAAGCGGCCTGCTGCAATGGCGCGGCCCGATCGCGCCCGAGGCCGACCCGCTGTGGCGTTCGATGCTGCGCCAGGAGATCGGCGAGCGCGAGTACTGGGCGCTGCGCGCCGAAGAGCTGGGCACGGCGGTCGGCGAGCGCGGCTGGACGACGGCGACGATGCTGGCGCGGCTGCGCCACAACGACCCCAACCGCGTCGTGCGGCCGCAGATCGCGCGCCTCGTGACCGCGGCGCGCGCGCGCGGCCTGCGCCTGGGCATCCTCTCCAACGAGCTCGAACTCTTCTACGGTCCGAAGTTCATGTCCGGCATGGACGTGATGCGATCGTTCGACGCCGTCGTCGACGCCACGCACACCGGCATCCTCAAGCCCGACGCGCGCGCCTACGCGCTGGCCGCCGAGGCGCTCGAGGTCGATGCCGCCGACGTGCTCTTCGTCGACGACCAGTTCCGCAACGTCGCCGGCGGCTTCGAGGCCGGCATGCAGGTGCAGCACTTCGACCTGCGCAACGTGCCCGGCAGCGTCGCCGCGGTCGCCGCGCGGCTCGGCATCCCGGAGAAGGAGTGGACATGACGCGCCGCTACACCCCGGCCGAGCTGAAGGCCGCCAACGCGCGTTCGCTGTGGCATCCGATGGCGCACCCGAAGGCGATGCGCGACGCGCCGCCGGACATCATCGTGCGCGGCGAAGGCGCCTGGATCTGGGACGTCGACGGCCACCGCCTCGTCGATGGCGTCGGCGGTTTGTGGAGCGCCAACCTCGGCTTCGGCCGGCGCGAGATCCGCGACGCGATCGTCGCCCAGCTCGACGAGCTGGCCTTCTACAACATCTTCCGCGGCACCACGCACCCGCGCGCGATCGAGCTGGCCGAGCGGCTGACGCAACTGATGCAGCCCGACGGCGTCAGCGCGGTGTTCTTCTCCAACGGCGGCTCCGATGCGGTGGAGAGCGCGCTGAAGATCGCGCGCCAGTACTGGAAGTGCCGCGGCCAGCACGACCGCACCAAGTTCATCGCGCTGCGCCAGGGCTACCACGGCGTGCACTTCGGCGGCATGAGCGTCAACGGCAACACCAACTTCCGCCGCGCCTACGAGCCTTTGCTCCCGGGCTGCTTCCACGTCGATACGCCGTGGCTCTACCGCAACCCGTACAGCGACGACCCGCAGCGGCTGGCCGCGATCTGCGCCGAGCTGCTCGAGCGCGAGATCGTCTTCCAGGGTCCGGACACCGTGGCCGCGTTCATCGCCGAACCGGTGCAGGGCGCCGGCGGCGTCATCGTGCCGCCGAAGGAGTATTGGCCGCGCGTGCGCGAGGTCTGCGACCGGCACGGCGTGCTGCTCATCGCCGACGAGGTCGTCACCGGCTTCGGCCGCACCGGCGCGATGTTCGGCACGCGGCTGTGGGGCGTGAAGGCCGACCTGTGGTGCCTGGCCAAGGGCATCTCGTCGGGCTACGTGCCGCTCGGCGCGACCGCGGTGTCGGCCAAGGTGGCCGAGGCCATCACCGGCGGCGACCCGGTTTTCGGCGCCGTCTCGCACGGCTACACCTACAGCGCGCATCCGGTGGCGGCCGCGGCGGCGCTGGCGAGCCTGGAAATCCTCGAGCGCGAGGGCGTGCCGGCGCGCGCCGCGCGCGAGGGCGAGTACCTGCTGCAGCGGCTACGCGCCATCGGTGCCGAGTCGCGGCTCATCGGCGACGTGCGCGGCATCGGCCTCATGGCCTGCCTCGAACTCGTCGCCGACCGGCGCACGAAAGCGCCGCTGCCGCGCGGCGCGAAGGAAGTGGCGGCGGTGGCGCGCGAGGCCTACAAGCGCGGCGCGATGGTGCGCACCTCGGGCGCCAACATCATCCTGTCGCCGGCACTGACGATCGAGCGCACGCAGATCGACCTGCTGTGCGACGCGCTCGCGGGCGCGTTCGCCACGGTCGAAGGCCGCTGAATCCTGCCAAGGAGAAACGCGATGACCGGCACTGCTGTTCCCGTTGCCACTGACGCAGCCTCCGCTCGCCGCGGCCTCGGCTTCCGAGCGCTGTTCGCCGCCGCCATCGGCGTCATCGTGGCTCAGGTGGGCATGGTCTCGGTGCTGCAGGGGCTCGGCATCGCCGGCTGGGGCTTCGTCGCCGCGCTTTGCATCGCCTTCGCGCTGGCGCTGGCCAACGCGCTGGCGTATGCCGAGCTGTCGCTGATGCTGCCGAGTGCCGGCTCGCTGTCCACCTTCGCCGAAGCCGCGCTCGGCAACTTCCCGGCGATCCTGCTCGTCTTCGCCGGCTACATCACGCCGGCGATCTTCGGCATTCCGGCCGAGCTGATCCTCGTCGACCAGATCGTCGCGCAGGCGCTGCCGCTGGCGCTGCCGCCGTTCGCCTGGGCGGTGGCGCTGGTGGTCGTGTTCGCGGCGCTCAACGTGCTCGGCACCGATGTCTTCGCGCGCGTGCAGACGGCGCTCGGCTTCACGGTGCTCGCGTTCCTCGCCGTCACGGGCATCGCCGCGCTCGCCGGCAGCGGCAGTGCGGCGCCGGCTGCCACCACGCCACCGGCGATCGCAACGCTGTCGCACGACACGCTGGTGCTGGGCATCGTCGCGCTCGCGTTCTGGATCTTCATGGGCATCGAGTTCGTGACGCCGCTCGTTACCGAGGCGGCCGACGCGAAGCGCGACCTGCCGCGCGCGATGGTGCTGGGGCTGGCCGCGATCGCCATCGCCGAGCTGCTGTTCGCGCTCGGTGCCGCGCGCTATCTCACGCGCGAGCAGCTCGCGACGAGCGCCACGCCGCACCTGGACGCCGCCGTCGCCGTGTTCGGCCCGCACGCGAAGACCTGGTTCGCGGCGCTGGCCCTGGTGGCTTCGGCGAGCCTCGTCAACACGGTGCTCGCCGCCGTGCCGCGCATGCTGTGGGGCATGGCGATGAACGGCCAGGTGTTCCCGCTCTTCAAGCGCGTGCATCCGCGGCACGGCACGCCGGTGGTTGCGATCGCCTTCGTCGCCGCGTTGCCGCTGGCCGGCCTCGCGTGGTCGGGCGGCAGCGTCGATGCGATCCTGCCGCTGATGATCGCCGCTTCCATCGCGTGGCTCTTCGCGTACATGATGGCGCAGGTGTCGCTGATCGTGCTGCGCCGGCGCCACCCCGAGTGGACGCGGCCGTTCCGCGTGCCGGGCTATCCGTTCGTGCCGCTGGCAGCGATCGCCGGCATGGCGGTGGTGGTGGCCAACGGCTCGCCGGCGCCGGAGATGACGGCGCAGATCGTGCGCTACACCGGCATCGTCCTCGGCGCCTTCGCGGTCGTCGGCGCGCTGTGGGTGAAGCTGGCGATGAAGCGCGGCCTGTTCGAGCCGGTCGAGCCCGACCTCGCTTCGCTGCGGCGCGACTGAAGCGCCTGGCGGCATTGATCGAACCGGGATCGAACGCAATGTCCGCCGAGCGCCCCGCGATCCTCGTCGTCGGCACCTGCGACACCAAGGCCGATGAGCTGCGCTTCCTCGCGCGCTGCATCGAGGCGCAAGGTGCGAGCGCGCGCGTCATGGATGTGGGCATCCTCGGCGCGCCTTCGTTCGCGCCAGAGATCAGCAATGCCGAAGTCGCCGCCGCGGCCGGCACCACGCTCGCGGCGCTGGCCGCGCTCGGCGACGAGAACTCGGCGATGGCCGCGATGGCGCGCGGCGCCGCGGCGCTGGCGCAGGCAGCGCACGCGCGCGGCGAGATCGATGGCGTGCTCGCGCTCGGCGGCACGATGGGCACCGACCTCGCGCTCGATGTCGCCGCGGCGCTGCCGCTCGGAACACCGAAGTTCGTCGTCACGACGGTGGCGTACTCGCACCTCGTGCCGCCCGAGCGGCTGGCGCCCGACGTGATGATGATTCTGTGGGCCGGCGGCCTGTACGGCCTGAACGCCGTCTGCCGCGCCAGCCTGGCGCAGGCCGCGGGCGCTGTCGTCGGTGCTTGCCGCAGCGTCGGGCCGGTTGCGTCGGCGCTCACGCCTGCGTCCCCGTCTGCGTCCGCGCCGCCTTCGCACCGCTCGCCCGAGCGTCGCCATCAGCTCGCTCGGCCGCTCGTGCCTCGCGTACATGGTGCGGCTGGTGCCGGCGCTGCAAGCGCGCGGCTCGAGCCGGTGGTGTTCCACTGCACCGGCATGGGCGGGCGGGCGCTGGAAGCGCTCGCGGCGCAAGGCCGCTTCGTCGCCGTGTTCGACCTGTGCCTGCAGGAACTCGCCAACGAGCTGAACGGCTCGGTCGTGCATTCCGGGCCGGGCCGGCTCACGGCGGCCGGCGCCGCGGGCGTGCCGCAGATCGTGGCGCCCGGCGCCAGCGACATGATCGACGTGCAGGCGTGGGCAACGCTGCCCGATCGCTTCGCCGGCCGCGCCTGCCACGCGCACAACCGCCTCATCGCCTCGGTGGCGGCCAACGCCGGCGAGAAGCGCGCGCTCGCCGCCGAAGCGTGCCGCCGCCTCGCGCTGGCGAAGGGCCCGACGGCCTTGCTGCTGCCGCAACGCGGGCTGCATGCGTGGGACCGCGCCGGGCAACCGATGCACGACCCGGCGGCGCACGCCGAGTTCATGCGCGCGTTCGCCGAGCACGCGCCGGCCAACGCCGAGCTGCACGCACTCGACCTGCACGTCAACGACGACGCCTTCGTCGACGCCGCGCTCGCGATCTTCGACCGCTGGGTGGCCGCGGGCCATGTGCCGCGCGGCGTCACTGCTTCCGCCGCTCACATCCGCTTCCGCCATCCGCTTCCGCTTCAACGCCTTCAACGCCTCACGAGGAGAACGCTGCATGAAGACCTACGCCAACATCGTCGACGGCCGCGCCGTCACGTCCGCGCGCACGTTCGAGTCGCGCAACCCCGCCACCGGCGAAGTGCTGGGGCTCGTGCCCGTCAGCAGCCCCGAGCAGGTGTCGCAGGCGGTCGCCGCGGCCAAGGCGGCGCAGCCGGCCTGGGCGGCGCGCCCCGACGCCGAGCGCAAGGCGCTGATGATGAAAGTGGCCGGCGTCATCAAGGCCAACGCGGATTACCTGGCCGAATGGGTCACGCGCGAACAAGGCAAGCCGCTCGGCGGCATCGGCCCCGACCAGGTGCCGGGCTCGCGCTTCGAGCTGTGGGGCTGCGAGGTGTGGACGCAGGTGCCGGCGAGCCTGGATCTGCCGGTGGACCTGGCGTTCGAGGACGAGACGCGCCGCGACGAAGTGCACCGCCGTCCCTTCGGCGTCATCGCCGCGATCGCGCCGTGGAACTGGCCGCTGCTGATCGCCATCTGGCAGATCGTGCCGTCGCTGCGCGCGGGCAACACGGTCGTCATCAAGCCCTCGGAATACACGAGCATCGGCACGCTCGAGATGGTGCGCCTCATCGCCGAAGTGCTGCCGCCGGGCGTGCTGAACACCGTCAGCGGTGCCGGTGATGTCGGTGCCCTGCTCGTGGACGACGCGCGCATCGACAAGATCATGTTCACCGGCTCCGGCGCCACCGGCGCCAAGATCGCCGCGCAGGCCGCCAAGCACCTGACGCCGACGACGATGGAGCTCGGCGGCAACGACGCCGCGATCGTGCTGCCCGACGCCGACCCGAAGGCGATCGCGATGGGCCTGTTCTGGGGCGCGTTCATCAACATGGGCCAGACCTGCGCCTGCGCCAAGCGCCTGTACGTGCCCGACAGCCTGCACGACGCCGTCGTCGCCGAGCTGAAGGTGCTGTGCGAGACGATGCCGATGGGCGACGGCATGAACGCCGGCACCGTGATGGGGCCGATGCAGAACCGCATGCAGTTCGACAAGGTGTCGCGCCTCGTCGAGCGCGCCCGTGCCGACGGCGCCAACGTCGTCTGCGGCGGCGCGCCGGCGAAGGGGCCGGGGCACTTCTATCCGCTGACGCTGGTGACGGGCATCGACGATGGCGCGCCGCTCGTCGATGAGGAGCAGTTCGGCCCCGTGCTGCCGGTGATCCGCTACCGCGATGTCGACGACGCGGTGGCACGCGCCAACCGGCTCGACGTCGGCCTCGGCGCCTCGGTGTGGTCGGCCGATGTCGAGCGTGCGCGCGCCGTCGCGGCGCGGCTGCAGGCCGGCACGGTGTGGATCAACCAGCACGGGATGATCCACCCGATGGTGCCCTTCGGCGGCACCAAGGGCTCGGGCTGGGGCGTCGAGTTCGGCGTCGACGGGCTCAAGGCGGTGACGCAGCCGCAGGTGATCAGCATCCGGCGCTAGCGCTGCCGGGCGGCGCGAGCCGCGGCGGCGGTGCCGGGCGCCGCAGCGGCTCGCTCAGGGTCTGTGCGGATCCTGGATTTCGTTGTCAATGAAACAATGACCGTGCTCTGGAGGCCTTCGATGAAGCACCATCCCCTCGCACTCCTGACCCTTGCGACTGCTGCAGCCGCCTGCGCCCTCGCTGCAGGTAGCGCTGGCGCCGCCGACGCGGCGCGCCTGGGCACCGAGCTGACGCCCGCCGGCGCCGACAAGGGGCCCAACGGCGACCGCAGCATTCCCGCCTGGCCCGGCAACGAGGCGCAGCACAGCGGCTGGAGCTTCGGGCAGCTGCGCGCCGCGCACTTCAAGCACAAGGCCGACAAGCCGCTCTTCAGCATCGACGCCGGCAGCGCCGACCAGCACGCCGCCAAGCTGGCACCGGGGCAGGTGGCGCTGCTGAAGCAGGTGAAGGGCTACCGGATGGATGTCTATCCGAGCCGGCGCACCTGCGGCGTGCCCGACTTCGTCGCCGAGAACACGAAGAAGAACGTGGCCGCGGCGAAGATCGGCGCCGACGGCTGGAGCCTCGCCGAGGCCGTCGTTCCCGGCTTCCCGTTCCCGATGCCCGACAACGGCGTGCAGGCGATGTGGAACGCCAAGATGCGCTACCGCGGCGTCGGCATGGACTACCGCAACACGGTGACGGCGGTGGCGCCGCGCAAGGGCGGCAGCGAGTGGATCCGTGCCGGGCAGGAGTTCACCGCCTACATGCCGTGGGGCGCCAAGGGCTCGCAGCAGCTCTCGAAGCTGCCGCACGTCGAGTACTACGCCTACTTCGCCTACAACTCGCCGCCGGCGCTGGCGGGCCAAGCGCTGGCGATCGCGTTCTTCCTCGACCAGCCCGGCAGCGAGACGTTCTACTACTTCCCCGGCCAGCGGCGCGTGCGGCGCATGCCCTCGTATGCCTACGACTCGCCGCAGATCGGCATGGAGAACCAGTACACGCTCGACGAGCCGTTCGTCTTCAACGGCACGATCGACCGCTTCGACTGGAAGCTCGTCGGCAAGCGCGAGCTGATCGTGCCCTACAACGCCTTCGGCGCCTACGACTTCAAGACGAAGTTCGAAGACATCGCCAAGGCCGACGCCATCGACCCGGCGTTCCGCCGCTACGAGCTGCACCGCGTGTGGGTCGTGGAAGCGACGGTGAAGGCCGGCATGCGCCACACCGCGCCCAAGCGCACCTTCTACCTCGACGAGGACAGCTGGAACATGCTGCTGGCCGAGGACTACGACGCGCAGGGCAAGCTGGCCAAGGTGCGCGAAGGCTTCCTGATCCCGGTGTACGAGACCGGCACCTGCGACGTCTCGGCCTTCGTGCAGCACAACCTGGCCGAAGGCCGGTATCTCTTCGACATGCACGCCGCCGGCACCGGCGCCGACGTGCGCTGGGTGACCGAAGGCAGCGGGCCGCGCTTCAGCCCGAACTTCTACACCGCCGACAACCTGCGCTCGGTGAGCGAGCGCTGAAGCGTGCATTCCGGGCCGCGCGATGACGCGGCCCGCCCCAACACGACGAGGAGGACCCTGGCGATGAACAGACTCCCGCGCCCCCCGGTGCTGCGCCCGTTGATGCGGCCGTTGACGCGGCCCCTGCTGCGAACCGCACTGCGACCGATCGCCCTCGCTTGCGCCCTGGCCGCCGCCGGCGGCAGCGCGCTGGCGTTCACGTTCGACAGCGACGGCATCCGCGGCAACTTCGATTCCACGATCACCGGCGGCACCGGCGTGCGCCTGAAGAACCCTTCCTGCGCGCGCGTCGGCGACCCCGCCTACTGCCCCACGGCCGACGTCTACCGCTGGGGCAGCGGCGACGATGGCAACCTGAACTACCGCCGCGGCGACATGTTCACCGGCTACGTGAAGGGCAACCACGAGCTGCTCGTCACCTTCCCCGACGAGTGGAAGTTCCTCGGCCGCGTCAACTGGCTCTACGACGCCAAGGCCGACGACACGGCGCGCACGCCGTTGTCGGCGGCGGCCAAGGACGAGATCGTGCACGACGTGCGCGTGGCCGACTTCTGGGTGGGCAAGACGGTGCACTTCGCCGACGGCAAGCGCGTCGGCGTGCGCGTGGGCAACCAGTTCCTCAACTGGGGCGAGAGCCTCTTCGTCACCGGCGGCATCAACGCCACCAACGCCATCGACATCCAGCGCCTGTCGCAGCCGGGCCTGCAGCTGAAGGAAGCGTTCCTGCCGGCGCCGCTCGTCGACATCACGGCCAACCTCGGCAGCGGCTTCAGCGCCGAGGCGTACTACCAGCTGAAGTGGAACCGCACCCGCTTCCCGCCGGTGGGCGGCTACTGGTCGGTGGTGGACCTGTACGACAAGGGCCGGCAGCCGATCTACCTCGGCCCCGACCCGGCTGCGAGCGCGGCGCTCGGCATCCCCGATTCGCCGGCGATCGGCTTCGCCGCCGACGACAAGCCGCGCAACTCGGGCCAGTGGGGCGTGGCCCTTCGCTGGCAGCCGAGCGGCAGCTCCGCCAACTTCGGCTTCTATGCGCTGAACTACCACGACAAGACGCCGAACCTGCGCTTCATCAACGGCCAGACCGAAGGGCAATGGACCTTCCTCGAAGACCGCAAGCTCTACGGCGCATCGATGAGCCTGCCGGTGGGCAACTGGGCCATCGGTGCCGAGGTGTCGTACCGGCCGAAGGACGCGATCTCGCTGTCGGGCTGCTACCTGCCCGGTGCCGCCGGCGACAACGTGGCCGGCCTCGCGCCGGCGGGCGAATGCCAGCAGTACATCGACGGCAAGCGCTGGCAGGGGCACCTCACGGCGCTCTTGAGCCTGACGCCCGGCGACCACGGCGGCTTCCTGAAGCTGCTCGGCGCCAGCACCGCCACGCTGCTGGCCGAGGCCGTCGTCATCCACTACCCGGGGTTGAAGTCGCAGTTCGCGCGCAACGCACCCGACGGCACGCCGGTGGTGCAGCTGCCTGCGGCGGGCCTGTGGAACTGGTCCGACGACGGCGGCGCCACCGTCTACGGCGCCGGCACGAAGACCTCATGGGGCTACAACTTCGACTTCAGCTGGGTCTACGACGGCACGGTGATCCCGGGCTGGCAGGTGACGCCGGGGCTGTACTTCTTCCACGCCGTCTCGGGCCGCACGCCCAACCTCGCCGCCACGTTCATGAAGGGCGCGAAGGTGCTGAACCTGTACACGCAGTTCACGCAGAACCCGGCCAACTGGCAGATCGGCATCAACTACGCCATGTACAGCGGCGGCAAGAACCCGTTCGACCAGCCCCTGGCCGACCGCAACTTCTTCGGCGCCTTCGTCTCACGCAACTTCTGAAGTAAGTTCCGACGCGGGCCGCGGCGCCTTCCCCGATGGACGACGCCGCGCCCGTCTCGCAGGCGTTCCGCTGGCGCGGCATCGCGCAGCTGGAGGCGCTGCTGTTCGCGCGCCGCGGGCCGATCCTCGCCGCACTCGTGCTGCTGACGCTGGTGATGGCCGGCTTCGCGTCGAGGCTGCGCATGGACGCCGGCTTCGACAAGCAGCTGCCGCTCGGCCACGAGTATGTGCAGACGTTCCGCGCCTACCGCGCCGACCTCATCGGCGCCAACCGGCTGACGGTGGTGGTGCGCGCGCGCTCCGGCCCCATCTGGACACGCGCCGCGCTGACGCGCCTGCACGACGTGACGCAGGCGGTGATGTTCCTGCCGCACGTCTCGCGCGGCAGCGTCACGTCGCTGTGGACGCCGAACGCGTTCGTCAACGAGATCACCGAGGAAGGCTTCCGCGCCGATCCGCTGATCCCCGGCACCGTCACGCCCGCAGCGCTGGACGAGGCGACGATCGCCACCATCGCCGCCGCCGCCAGCGCCGGCGGCTTCGTCGGCTCGCTCGTGGCGCGCGACCAGGCCGGGGCGATGATCACCGCCGAGCTGAACGAGTACGACGCCGAAGGCAAGCGCCTGGACTACGTGGCCTACAACGGCGCACTCGAGGCGCTGCGCGCGCGCTTCGAGGACGCGCAGTTCGAAGTGCAGATGATCGGCTTCGCCAAGCAGATCGGCGACATCGCCGACGGCGCCGCGGCGGTGCTCGAGTTCTGCCTCGTCGCGCTGCTGCTCACCGCGCTGGCCGTGTTCTGGTACTGCCGCTCGTGGCGCTTCACGCTGCTGCCGGTGGCCTGCTCGTTGGCGTCGCTCGTGTGGCAGTTCGGCACGCTGTACCTGCTCGGCTACGGCCTCGACCCGCTGGCGGTGCTGGTGCCGTTCCTCGTCTTCGCCATCGGCGTCTCGCACGGCGTGCAGCAGATCAGCACGATGGTGCGCGAGATCGCGCACGGCAAGTCGGGCGACGCGGCGGCGCGCGCAGCGTTCTCGCAACTGCTGGTGCCGGGGACGCTGGCGCTCGTCACCGCCTTCGCCACCTTCGTGACGCTCTTGCTGATCCCGATCCCGATGGTGCGCGAGCTGGCCGTCGCCGCGGCGCTGGGCGTGGCCTACAAGATCGTCACCAACCTCGTCATGCTGCCGCTGGCGGCTTCGTACGCGCGCGTCGGCCGCGACGACGCGGCGCGCCAGATGCGGCTGCACGCGCAGCGCTCGCAGTGGCTGCGGCGGCTGGCGCGCGCGGCCGAGCCGAAGCCGGCGCTGGCGGTGCTGGCGGCGGCGGCGTTGCTGTTCGCGCTGGCGTGGTTCTACGCGCGCGACCGCGTCGTCGGCACGCTCGAACCGGGCGCGCCGGAGCTGCGCGCTGAATCGCGCTTCAACCGCGACGCGGTGGCCATCGCTTCGGGCTACGACACGGGCCTGGACTGGCTGAGCGTCGTCTTCGAGGCAGCGCCCGAGTCGGGCAATGCGTGCGAGGCGGTGGCGATCGGCCAGCACCACGACCGCTTCGCCTTCGCGCTGCGCACGGTGCCCGGCGTGCTGTCGATCGACTCGTATTCGGCGCAGCTGCGCCAGTACAACGAGGGCTACAACGAGGGCAACCCGAAGATGTCGGCGGTGCCCATCGACCCGGCCAACTACGCCGCGCTGTCGTTCGAGGTGGCGCGGGCGCCGGGCACGATGCGCAAGGACTGCAGCATGACCGCGGCGCACCTGTACCTGGCCGACCACAAGACGAAGACGATCGACGGCGTCATCGCCGCGGTGAAGCAGTTCCGCGAGCGCGAGCCGCTGCCCGGCGTGACCGTGCGCCTGGCCGCCGGCAACGCCGGCGTGCTGGCGGCGGTGAACGAGGCCGTCGCGGCGAGCGAGCTGCCGATGATGCTGTACGTCTACGGGGTGATCGTGGCGCTCGTCTTCGCCGTCTACCGCGACTGGCGCGCCGTGCTCGCCTGCTGCCTGCCGCTGACGGTGGGCACCTTCGTCGGCTACGCGTTCATGAAGGCGCTGGACATCGGCCTCACCGTGGCGACGCTGCCGGTGATGGTGCTGGCCGTGGGCATCGGCGTGGACTACGCCTTCTACATCTACAACCGGCTGCAGCGCCACCTGGCGGCGGGCTCGACGATGGCGCAGGCGGTCGAGCAGGCTTTGCAGGAGGTCGGCATGGCGACGATCTTCACCGCGATCACGCTCGCCATTGGCGTCGCGACCTGGTCGTTCTCGGAGCTGAAGTTCCAGGCCGACATGGGGCAGCTGCTCGCCTTCATGTTCATGATCAACATGGTGATGGCGATGACGGTGCTGCCGGCGTTCGCGGTGTGGATCGAGCGCCTCGTGCCGCGCCGCGGGCCGGTGCGCGCGAATGCGATGCTCCAACACTGAGCGGGGACGGCGCGCAGAGCGTGAGTACGGTGATGACGTGATGACGCTCCTGCGCACGGCTGTTCTCGCTGCTGCCGCCGCGGTGTTGGCCGTCGGCGCCTTGCGTGCCCACGCCGCAGCGCCGGGCGCGCCCGCCGCTGCCGCATCTGCCCCTGCCGCCGAACTCGGCCGCATCACACCGCGCGCGGTGACGGCGCCGACGCCATCAGCACAGCATGCGCTGCTGCTCGCGCTGGCGCGCGCCGGTGGGCGCGTCGTCGCCGTCGGCGAGCGCGGCACCGTTCTCGCCGGGGACGCGCGCGGCGACACGCTGGCGCAAGCGGCGAGCGTGCCCGTCGATGCCACGCTCACGGCCGTGCACTTCGTCGACGCCGAGCGCGGCTGGGCCGTCGGCCACTGGGGCGCGATCCTCGCCACCGCCGACGGCGGCCGCACGTGGAAGCAGCAGCGCCTTGACCTCGCGCACGACCGCCCGCTCTTCGCCGTGCACTTCCTCGACGCGCAGCACGGCGTCGCGGTCGGCTTGTGGTCGCTCGTGCTCGTCACCGAAGACGGCGGCGCGACGTGGCAGGAGCGCAAGCTCGACGTGCCGCCGGGCGCGAAGAAGGCCGACCTGAACCTGCTCGGCCTCTTCGCCGACGCGGCCGGGCACCTCTACGCCACCGGCGAGCGCGGCCTGGTGCTGCGCTCCGACGACCGCGGCCAGACCTGGCGCTACCTCGCCACCGGCTACCGCGGCTCGCTGTGGTGCGGCACGGCCTTGGCCGATGGCACGCTCATCGTCGGCGGCCAGCGCGGCTCGATGTGGCGCAGCGACGATGGCGGCACGCGCTGGACCGCCGTGGCCAGCGGCGGCAAGAGTTCGATCACCTCCATTGCCGCCGACGGCAGCCGCGTCGCCGCGGTCGGGCTCGACGGCTACGCGGCCTTCAGCGACGATGGCGGCCGCCGCTTCGAGGCGCGCCCGCGCGAAGACCGGCTGACGCTGACGGCGGTCGTCGCCGACGGCAACGGCGCCTGGCTCGTCGCTTCGCGCAACGGTTGGCTGCGGCTGCGGCCTTGAGGGTGGGCGCTTCCAACGCCTCTTCGCTTTCGCTGCGCGACCAGCGCGGCAACATCGCCCGCCTGACGCTGGCGCAGGCGCTCGCCGGCGCCAACTCGGTCGTCGTCTACGCCACCGCGGCCATCGTCGGCCACACGCTGGCACCGCACAAGTCGCTGGCGACGCTGCCGATCTCGATCTTCGTCGTCGGCATGGCCTTGTGCATCCTGCCCGTGGGCGCTGTCGCGCGCCGCCACGGGCGCCGGGCGGCCTTCATGGTCGGCACCGGCTGCGGTGTCGCGGTGGGCGTGCTGGCGACGCTGGCGGTGCTGGCGATGTCCTTCACGCTGTTCTGCGCCGCGATGCTCTTCGGCGGCGCCTACGCGGCGGTGGTGCAGTCGTTCCGCTTCGCTGCCGCCGATGGCGTCGACGCGGCGCTGCGGCCGCGCGTGCTGTCGCTCGTGATGGTCGGGGGCGTCGCCGCCGGCGTCGTCGGGCCGCAGCTGGTGTCGCTGACGATGGACCTGTGGGCGCCGCACCGGTTCGCCGCGACCTTCCTCGCGCAGGCGCTCGTGGCCGCACTTTCCGCAGCGGTGCTGTGGGGCGTGCGCCTGCCGGCGCCCACCGCCGCCGACAAGGCCGGCGGCAGGCCGCTCGCCGAGATCGCACGCCAGCCGCGGTTCATCACCGCGGTCGTCTGCGGCGCCGTGTCGTACATGCTGATGAACTTCGTCATGACCGCGGCACCGCTGGCGATGGTGCTGTGCGGGCTTCCGCAGGCGAGCGCCAACCTCGGGCTGCAGTGGCACGTGATCGCGATGTACGCGCCGAGCTTCTTCACCGGCCGGCTGATCGCGCGCTTCGGCGCCGGGCCGGTGGTGGCCGCAGGGCTCATGCTCACCGGCGTGGCCGCCGCCGTCGGCCTCACCGGCATCGACGTGGCCCACTTCTGGCTGACGCTGATCCTCTTGGGCCTGGGCTGGAACTTCGGCTTCGTCGGCGCCTCGGCGATGGTCCTCGACTGCCATCGGCCCGAGGAGAGGACGCGCGTGCAGTCGTTCAACGACTTCATCGTCTTCGGCACGATGGCGGTGGGCTCGTTCACCTCGGGCAGCCTGCTGGCGGCGTACGACTGGAACACCGTGCTGTGGGTGTCTTACGGGCCGCTCGCGGCAGCCGCCGCGGCCTTGTGGCTGGCGGCGTTGCGGCGGTCGCGGGCCGCGGCTGCGGGCGCCGCACCCTAGGCGAGAAGTCGCCCCGAGGCGAGAAGGCACGCGTGCCCTCTTCGCCGCGCCGCACCGCCGCCGTTGTTCAGCTCACCCAGCCGTTGGCGATGGCCGTGTCGATCAGCTCCTGCGCCATCACCGCGAACCAGTAGCCTGCGAAGACCTGCCAGAAGTTCGGGCCGCATTTCTCGGTGACGCACTTGTAGTCGCAAGGCAGGTTCTCGTTCTCGGCGTACAGGTTGATCAGCTTGATCCACAGCAGGAAGCCGACGATGCCTTCCCCCGGAGGGTCGCCGGCGAAGAAGCTCCACCACTTGATCTTGAGGAGGTTCCCGGCGTAGGTCATCGCGTTGTCGAGGAAGCGCTCGGACAGCACGTTGCACCGGGTTCCCCACAACGTGAGGCCGCACGGGTAGAGCTTGGGCTGCTGGCTCAGCAACCACGCGGCCTGCCCCTGCTTGAACGTTTCCAGGAAGCCGTTGCGGAAGGCGAGCAGCGAGTTCTTGCTGGGCCTGACCTGCGAGAACTCGGCGCGGGCGGTGATGGCGGCCAGCTGCGCGGCGGCGTCGGCCGAGGTGCCGCCGCCGAACTTCGCGTCGACCACCTGCCGCAGGTACACCTCGGCCACTTCGGTCATCACCACCTTGCCCCAGGCGAAGTAGTCGTGCCACGTGGTCGTCACCGCGATGGCGGTGGCGGCGCCGCCGGCGTCGCGCGTCACGGTGTCGGGTGCCATCAGGTGCCAGGCATCGACCGCGGCGTCGTAGCCGAAGAGGCACGCGAGTTCGCCGGCCGCGAGCGCCAGGGCGCCCAGCGGCGCGTGCACGGTCACAGGAAGAGCGTACGGCGTGCTGCCCTTGGTCCTGAGGCCGACGACACCGCCGGCCGAGCGCCGGAAACCCGGGTTCGGCAGCGTCGGCGGAAGGGCCGTGTTGAAGCCGTCGAGCGCGAACGTGCGCCGCTCGGCGAGCGCGCCGGCCGGGATCACGACCTTGAAGCCGTAGGCCGGGTCGCCCTGGTTGGCCGCCAGTTCACCGCCCTCGGGCCCGACGCTGGTCTCGGCAGGCGGGCTCGAGTCGCCGCCACCGCCGCCGCACGACCACAACAGCGGGAAGAGCAGCAGCAGCGCGGGCCGCGATCGGTAGGTCACTCCCATGACTCAGTCCTTGCAGTAGCCGATGTAGATGTAGTCGCTGAGGAAGACCGGGAAGATCGATTCGCCTTCGTTCAGGTCCTGCGCGTCCGTCGGCAGGTCGCTGTAGGGCGAGCCCAGCGTGTCGGGCGACAACTCGCGCACCCATTCGATGGCGTACTTCCCTGCCGCTTCGGGCGGCCCGTAGACGCGCTTGCCCTTCGTGCGGTTGTCGACGACGATGCAGCGCGCCACCGGCCGCTCGGCCTTCACCGTGTAGAGCCACAGCGGCAGGCCGCCGACCACCGGCGTGCCGGCGTTCAGATCGACCGGCAGCTTCGTGCCGCCCTGCGGCTTCTCGCCGTCGTGCTCGTCGACCGTGTAGATGCGGCTCACCGGCTGCCCTTGCGAGCCGTCGGCCTTGCCGGTCTTGTAGTACAGCCAGATGTAGTTGCCGCCGCTGCCCTCGTTGAGGTCGATGTTCAGCAACCGGAAGCCCGCGGGCGCGGCCGGCGGCGTGCTGTTGCGGCCGCCGTCGATAAGCTGGAGCTCGACGATCGCGTCGCCCGTGAGCGGCTCGGGCGCCGGCGCGCCGTCGTCGCCACCGCCGCCGCAACTGCCTTGGAGAAGGCCGAACGCAAGCGCCAATCCAAGACCGGCAGTCCCGCGAAAGAGCCTGGGCTGTGTTCGCCGCATTGCGTGTCCCATCCTGTCTGTTCGAATCTGCGCTCGCGCCGCACCCTGTGCACGACGGAGCGGACCGTTTTCGAAAACACTGTAGAAAGCGGGTGCACCGTCGCGTTGAGCAGGCTCAAGGCCGACGCCGATTGCCCGCTCCGGACCGATACAGTTCAAGGGAACCGTTGTTTCGCCGATGCTTCGCTACCACACGATCCCCGTCACGCCCTTCCAGCAGAACTGCTCCATCGTCTGGTGCGACCAGACGATGCAAGGCGCCGTCATCGACCCCGGCGGCGATCTGCCGCTCATCACCGCGAAGGCGCGCGAACTCGGCGTGACGCTGGTGCAGATCCTGCTGACGCACGCGCACATCGACCATGCCGGCGGCACCGGCACGCTGGCGCGCGAACTGGGCGTGCCGATCGTCGGCCCGCACGAAGGCGACGCGTTCTGGATCGACGGCCTCGCGCAGCAGTCGCGCATGTTCGGCTTCGCACCGGCCGAGCCGTTCACGCCCACGCGCTGGCTGCACGAGGGCGACACGGTGCAGGTGGGGCAGAGCACGCTCGCCGTTCATCACTGCCCGGGGCACACGCCGGGGCACGTGGTCTTCCACAGCGCCGAGGCGAAGCGCGCCTTCGTCGGCGACGTGCTCTTCGCCGGCAGCATCGGCCGCACCGACTTTCCCGGCGGCGACCTCGACACGCTGCTGGCCAGCATCCGCGGCCGCCTGTGGCCGCTGGGCGACGACACCGTCTTCATCCCCGGCCACGGCCCCGAGAGCACGTTCGGCCGCGAACGGCGGACGAACCCGTTCGTCGGCGACGACGCCTGATGCGCGGTGGCACTCCATTGACGAAGAAGAAGGAAGCTCGTCAGGCGACTGAGGCAGCTGGCTCGCCGGCGCCCGCGCCGACGCGGCCGGCGCTGCAGCCGCTGCGCGAGATGCCGCGCGCCGTGGCCCGCGCGGTGCACACGGTGCTCACCGACATCGACGACACCGTGAGCAGCGAAGGCCGGCTCACTGGCGCCGCCTACGCCGCGCTCGAACGCCTGCACGACGCGGGCTTGCGCGTCGTGCCGGTCACCGGCCGCCCGGCCGGCTGGTGCGACCACATCGCGCGCTTCTGGCCGGTGGACGCGGTGGTCGGCGAGAACGGTGCCTTCTACATGTGGCACGACCGCGCGACGGGCCGGCTGCGCACGCGCCACTGGCTCGACGAGCCCGGCCGCCGCGCCAGCACGGCGCGCCTGGCGGCGGTGCGCGAACGCATCCTCGCCGAGGTGAGCGGCTGCGCCGTCGCCTCGGACCAGTTCTGCCGCCTGTACGACCTGGCGATCGACTTCTGCGAGGACGTGCCGCCGTTGCCGCCCGAGGCCATCGACCGCATCGTGGCGCTGATGAACGAGGCCGGCATGACGGCCAAAGTGAGCAGCATCCACGTCAACGGCTGGTTCGGCGAATGGGACAAGCTGGCGATGACGCGGCGGCTCTTCGCCGAGCGCTTCGGGATCGACCTCGACGCCGCGGGCCGCGAACGCGACTTCAGCGCATCGTCTTCGCCGGCGACTCGCCCAACGGCGAGCCGATGTTCGCCTTCTTCCCGCGCCGTGGGCGTGACCGCGTGCTGGCGCAGCGACGCATGCGCTCGCTGCCGGCGTGGATCACCGAAGGGGCCGCGGGCGCCGGCTTCGCCGAGATCGCTGCGCATCTGCTGGCGCGCGCTGAGCGCAGCGGCCGGCGCCGGAGGGCGCGGGCGGATGGCGTACCTCGCTTTACAATTTCAGCCTGCAAAGCTGAAGGCCGCAAATCGTGAGTTCGACCGCCTCGCCCGCCGCCGTCTGCTGCACCTGGCGCAGGTGTTCCCCGTCGTGCTGACCGGGCCGCGCCAGTCGGGCAAGACGACGCTGGCGCGCGCCGCGCTGCCCGGCCATGCCTACGTGTCGCTGGAAGACCCCGACGTGCGCCGGCGTCGCCGCCGATCCGCGCGGCTTCCTGGCCAGGCGCCGTAGCGGTGTCGTGCTCGACGAGGCGCAGCGCGTGCCGCCGCTTCTGTCGTACCTGCAGACCGCCGTCGATGCCGACCGGCGGCCCGGGCGCTACGTGGTCACCGGCTCGCAGAACCTGCTGCTGGCGCAGGCGGTGACGCAGAGCCTGGCCGGCCGCGCCGGCTACCTCGAGCTGATGCCGCTCGGCTACAGCGAGCGCGGCGGCGTTCGACCGCCTGTCGCTGGACGAGCTGCTCGTCACCGGCGCCTACCCGGCGCTGCACGCCACCGCGCTACCGGCGGCGCGTTCCTGCCGACGGCATGCCGGCTACGTCGCCAGCTACCTCGAGCGCGGCGTGCGCACGACCGCATTGCCGACCTGATGCTGTTCCAGCGCTTCATGCGCATGATGGCGGCGCGCTGCGGCCAGCTGCTCAACCTGAACGCGGTGGCCAACGACCTCGGCGTGGCGCAGACGACCGCCCGCGACTGCTCGCCTCGGGCCTACATCGTCTTCCGCCTGCTGCCGTACCACACCAACTTCGGCAAGCGCCTGGTCAAGACGCCCAAGCTGTACTTCTGGGACACCGGGCTCGCCGCCTGGCTGCTGGGCGTGACCGACGCCGCGGCGATGGACCCGCACCCGATGCGCGGCGCACTGTTCGAGAACCTGTGCCTGAGCGAATACGGCAAGTACCTGCGGCACAGCGGGGCGCCGGGGGCGCTGTTCTTCTGGCGCGACAACATCGGCAGCGAGGTCGACCTGCTGATCGAGCGCGACGGTGTGCGCAACCGGTGGAGTTCAAGAGCGGCGGCGGTTCCGGCTGTGGCTGCGCGCGCTGCACACCTGGCAGCGGCATGCCGCCGGCGCGCGCCAGGCCGAGCCGCTGCTCGTGTGCGGCGCGCCGGGCAATGCGCGGCAGCAGGGCGTGGGCGTGGCGCACTGGCGCGATGCACTGCGCGTGCTGGGCGGCAAGGACGGCTGACGGCTGACACGACGGCGTGCGGCCTGGCGGGCCGGCGCGCCGCCCCCGATCAACCGGCGATGTTATGATGGGTCGCTCGACATCATCCGCCGCCCCATGCGCACCACCTCGACATCGACGACGACGTGCTGCTCGCCGCCAAGGGCCGCCCGCGAGCGCCGCTCGCTGGGCGCGGTCATCTCGGGCCTGGCGCGCGAGGCGCTGCGCCGCCCTGCGCCTGCGCCGGCAGCGCGCCAGCGCACGGCCGCCCGGCGCGGCGGGCGCTTCGCGGTGCTGCCGCAGCGCGACGAGGTGGTCACGCTCGAGCACGTGCGCTCGCTGATGGACGCCGAAGGCGTGTGACGTGGCGGCCGCCCACGAGCGCGCACTGCTCGACGTCAACCTGCTGATCGCGCTGCTGGACGACGCGCACGTCTTCTCGCGCCGCGCCAACGCCTGGCTGGAGGAGGCGCCGCGGCGCGTGGCCACCTGCCCCATCGTCGAGAACGGCGTCATCCGCATCATGAGCGCGCCGGCCTACTCGGCGACGCACCGCGCCACGCCCGAGCAGGTGTGCGAGGGCCTGAAGGCGCTGGCCGAGGGACTCGACCACGAGTTCTGGCCCGACGACGTCTCGGTGCTGGACGATTCGCTCGTCGACTTCAGCCGCCTGCACGGCCACCGCCAGATCACCGATGCCTACCTGCTGGCGCTGGCCGTGCGGCGCGGCGGCGCGCTGGCAACGCTGGACGCCGGCGTGCCGTTGTCGGCCGTGCGCGGCGCGAGCCGCAAGCACCTGCTGGCGCTGTGATGGCAGGGGCTGCCGGCCCGGCAGCCCGCAACGGCCTGGTTCCTAGACCAGCACGCGCTCGATGCCCCCGGCGTTCGCCTTCGCCACGTAGTCTTCGAGCCAGGTAACGCCGAGCATCTTCCGCGCCATCTCGATGACGATGTAGTCGGCTTCGAGCAAACCGTTGCTCAGGTCGCCTTCGTAGCGCAGGAGCCCTTGCAGGCAGCTCGGGCAGCTCGTCAGCACCTTCATCGTCTTCGCCGCCGCGGCCTGCGATGCCTGTGCGCGCAGCGCCGCTTCGTTGCGCTTGAGTTCCTCGGCCTTGCGGAAGCGCACCTGCGTGGCGATGTCGGGCCGCGTGACGCCGAGCGTGCCGCTTTCGCCGCAGCAGCGCTCGGCCTTCACGATGGTGGCGCCGCCGGTGAGCGCGCGCACGCTGGCCATCGGGTCGCGCGCCTTCATCGGGCTGTGGCAGGGGTCGTGGTAGAGGTACGCACCGGCACCGTTGCCTTCGAGCTTGATGTCCTTCTCGAACAGGTAGTCGTGGATGTCGACGATGCGCGAGCCGGGGAAGATCTCCTCGAACTTGTAGCTCTCGAGCTGGTCGTAGCAGGTGCCGCAGCTCACCACCACGGTCTTGATGTCGAGGTAGTTCAGCGTGTTGGCCACGCGGTGGAAGAGCACGCGGTTGTCGGTGATCATCTTCTCGGCCTTGTCGTACTGGCCGCTGCCGCGCTGCGGGTAGCCGCAGCACAGGTACCCCGGTGGCAGCACCGTCTGCACGCCGGCATGCCACAGCATCGCCTGTGTCGCCAGGCCCACCTGGCTGAAGAGGCGTTCGCTGCCGCAGCCCGGGAAGTAGAAGACCGCTTCGGTGTCGGCCGTCGTCGCGCGCGGGTCGCGGATGATCGGCACGTAGTGCTTGTCCTCGATGTCCAGCAGTGCCCGCGCCGTGCGCTTGGGCAGGCCGCCGGGCATCTTGCGGTTGATGAAGTGGATCACCTGCTCCTTCGGCGGCGCCGGGCCCAGCGTCGCCGGCGGGTGCGCCGCCTGGTGCTTCGCCAGCGGCTTCATCAGGTCGTTGGCCAGCCGCTGCGCCTTGAACGCCACACCCAC
Source organism: Rubrivivax sp. (assembly GCA_046348035.1). GTDB lineage: Bacteria > Pseudomonadota > Gammaproteobacteria > Burkholderiales > Burkholderiaceae_C > Rubrivivax. Next base: position 31,091 of record JAXMEZ010000013.1, read on the forward strand.
CATCGCGCGGCGCATCAGGCGGATCGTCTGCGGGTTGGTGGCGTTGAGGAACGCCATCGCCGCCGCGTTGCCCGGCCGCCAGCTCTTGTGCCCGAGCTTGCGCAAGAGGTTGCGCATGTTCATCGACACGTCGCCGAAGTCGATCTTCACCGGGCACGGCGGCCCGCACTTGTGGCACACGGTGCAGTGGTCGCCGACGTCCTCGAACTCCTCCCAGTGGCGCAGGCTGATGCCGCGGCGCGTCTGCTCCTCGTAGAGGAAGGCCTCGATCAGGAGCGACGTGGCGAGGATCTTGTTGCGCGGGCTGTACAGGAGGTTGGCGCGCGGCACGTGCGTGGCGCAAGGCGGCTTGCACTTGCCGCAGCGCAAGCAGTCCTTGATGCTCTCGCTGATCTGGCCGATGTCGCTTTGCTGCATGATGAGCGACTCGTGCCCGAGCAGGTTGAAGCTCGGCGTGTAGGCGGCGCTCAGGTCGGCGGCGTGACTGTCGTCATGAGTGCCCGCGCAGCAGCTTGCCGCGGTTGAAGCGGCCCTCGGGGTCGACGCGCGCCTTGTAGTCGGCGAAGGCCGCCAGCTCGTCGTCGGTGACGAACTCGAGCTTGGTGATGCCGATGCCGTGCTCGCCGCTGATCACGCCCCCGAGCCGCCGCGCCAGCACCATGATGCGCGAGACGGCCTCGTGCGCCGTCTGCAGCATCGCGTAGTTGTCGCTGTTGACGGGGATGTTGGTGTGCACGTTGCCGTCGCCGGCGTGCATGTGCAGCGCCACCCAGACGCGGCCGCGCAGCACCTCCTTGTGGATGCGGCGGCACTCCTCGACGATGGGCGCGAAGGCGCTGCCGGCGAAGAGGCTCTTCAGCGGCTCCAGGATCTGCGTCTTCCAGCTCGCGCGCCAGCGCCAGTCCTGCAGCATCTGGAAGCAGGTCTCGCCCGCGCCCGAAGGGCGCCGCGTTCCACCGGGCTCGCCTTCGGGCTGTACCGTGTCGAGCCCGGCCAGCCAATGCCACCAGAGCATCTTCACTTCGCCCAGCAGCGCCAGCGCCTGCGCGACGCGGTCTTCGAGCAGCTCGGCGCTCGGGATCTCGCCGGCGTCGTCGCTTTTTCCCAGCGGCAGCGCGCCGCGGGCGAAGAACACCGCCAGCGCGTCGACCAGCTCGAGCTTGTTGCGCAGCGACAGCTCGATGTTGATGCGCTCGATGCCCTCGGTGTACTCGCCCATGCGTTCGAGCGGGATCACCACGTCCTCGTTGATCTTGAAGGCGTTGGTGTGCCTGGCGATCGCCGCCGTGCGCTTGCGGTCGAGCCAGAACTTCTTGCGCGCGTCGGCGCTGACGGCGACGAAGCCTTCGCCGCCGCGCGCGTTGGCGATGCGCACCACTTCGCTGGTGGCGCGCGCCACGGCCGCTTCGTCGTCGCCGACGATGTCGCCCACCAGCACCATCTTCGGCAGCCCCGAGCTGTTGGCCGCCAGCACGCGCTTGCTCTTCGTCGCGTAGCCCACGGCGCGCAGGTAGCGGTCGTCCAGGTGCTCCAGGCCGGCGAGCAGCACCGGCGAGGCGCCGCGTCCATCGGCGTTCTTGTCGATCTTCTCGGCCTGCGCGAAGAGGTAGTCCTTGATCTCGACGATGCTCGGCACCGCGTCCTTCGGGTTGCCGAAGAACTCGAGGCACAGGGTGCGCGTGTGCGCCGGCATGCGGTGCACGATCCAGCGGGCGCTGGTGATGAGGCCGTCGCAGCCTTCCTTCTGGATGCCGGGCAGGCCGGCGAGGAACTTGTCGGTGACGTCCTTGCCCAGGCCCTCCTTGCGGAAGACGCGGCCCGGGATGTCCAGCCGCTCGGTGCGTTCGAGCTTCCTGCCGCTGGCGTCGTAGTGGCGCAGCTCGAAGCTCGCCATTTCGACGTCGTGGATCTTGCCGAGGTTGTGGCCGATGCGCACGACTTCGAGCCACTTCGCCTGCGGCGTCACCATGCGCCAGCTCGCGAGGTTGTCCAGCGCCGTGCCCCACAGCACCGCCTTCTTGCCGCCCGCGTTCATGGCGATGTTGCCGCCGATGCAGCTCGCTTCGGCGCTGGTGGGGTCCACCGCGAACACGAAGCCGGCGTGCTCGGCCGCATCGCTCACGCGCTGCGTGACGACGCCGGCTTCGGTCCACACCGTCGGTACCGGCCCATCGACACCGGGCAGCGCAACGCGCTCGACGCCGCTCATGGCTTCGAGCTTCTCGGTGTTGATGACGGCGCTTTGCCACGTGAGCGGGATCGCGCCGCCGGTGTAGCCGGTGCCGCCGCCGCGCGGGATGATCGTGAGGCCCAGCTCGATGCAGCCGGCCACGAGCTTGGCCATCTCGGCTTCGCTGTCGGGCGTCAGCACGACGAAGGGGTACTCGACGCGCCAGTCGGTGGCGTCGGTGACGTGCGAGACGCGCGACAGGCCGTCGAACTTGATGTTGTCGCGGCCCGTGAGGTGCCCGAGCACCTGGCGCGTCTTGCGCCGCAAGTCCCACACGGCGCGGAAGTGCGCGGCGAAGCGTTCGACGGCCGCGCTCGCCGCTTCGAGCAGCTCGCCCACCAGCGCGTCGCGTTCGCGGTCCGCCTCTGGCGTGCGCCGCTTGCCCACTTCGGCCAGGCGGTGGTGCAGCGCATCGACCAGCATCTGCCGCCGCTTGGGGTTCTCGAGCAGGTCTTCTTCGAGGTAGGGGTTGCGCTGCACGACCCAGATGTCGCCCAGCACCTCGTAGAGCATGCGCGCGCTGCGGCCGGTGCGGCGTTCCTGGCGCAGCTGCGCCAGCAGCGTCCAGGCGCGTTCGCCGAGCAGGCGGATGACGATTTCGCGGTCGGAGAACGAGGTGTAGTTGTAGGGAATCTCGCGCAGGCGTGGCGCCGGCTCGGCAACCGCGGCGGTCATCGGCAAAGGGGCATTCATAGGGTAATTGCCGATGCTACCGGAGGGCCTTCGCCGTTCAGGCCGAAGGGCGTCCTCGTGCGTTGCGGTGCGCGCTGCGGATCGCAGGGCGCTGCGCCGGGGTTACTCCCGTTGCCCTGAAGCCGCCATCCATGACAGAAACCCGCCTGTTGCCGAGAGGCAGAACGGGCCGTCCACCGTGCGGGTTTCGGCCCATCGTTTTTTCAGGAGTGCATCGATGAAGAAGTTCATGCAGGCGTCGCTGCTGGCGCTGGCGGCCGCGGCGGCGAGCGCGCCGGTGCGGGCGCAGGTCGAGATCCAGTGGTGGCACTCGATGACGGCCGTCAACAACGAGTGGGTGAACGACCTGGCGCGCGACTTCAACGCCAGCCAGAAGGAATACAAGGTCGTGCCCACCTACAAGGGCGGCTACGACGTCTCGTTCACCGCTGCGGTGGCCGCGTATCGCGCCGGGCAGCAGCCGCACATCCTGCAGGTGTACGAAGTGGGCACCGCGACGATGATGGCCAGCAAGGGCGTCAGCGTGCCGGTGGGGCAGGTGATGAAGAACGCGGGGTTCAAGTTCGACCCCTCGGCGTACATCCCCGCCGTGGCCGGCTACTACACGGCACCCAACGGCCAGATGCTGAGCTTCCCGCTCAACAGCTCGACGACGGTCTTCTACATCAACAAGGACGCCTTCAAGGCCGCCGGCATCGACACCACCAAGCCGCCCACCACCTGGCCCGAAGTGGCGCTGGCGGCGGCCAAGCTCAAGGCCGCCGGCCACAAGTGCCCGCTGACGATCGCCTGGCAGGGCTGGACGCAGCTGGAGAGCTTCTCCACCTGGCATAACGTCGAACTGGCGACGAAGGGCAACGGCCTGCGCGGCCTCGACGCGCGCCTGGTGGCCAATTCCGCGCTGCACGTGCGCCACATCGAGAACCTGGCCAACATGGCCAAGCAGGCCTGTTCATCTACAGGGCCGCGGCAACGTGCCCGAGGCGAGCTTCGTCTCCGGCGAGTGCGCGATGATCACCACTTCGTCGGGCTTCTACGGGCAACGTGAAGAAGAACGCCAAGTTCGACTTCGCGCTGTCGACGCTGCCGTACTACCCCGACGTGCCCGGCGCGCCGCAGAACACCGTCATCGGCGGCGCCAGCCTGTGGGTGATGGCCGGCAAGAAGCCCGAGGAGTACAAGGGCGTCGCCGCGTTCTTCAACTACCTCTCGAGCCCCGAGGTGCAGTCGGCGAGCCACAAGCGCACCGGCTACCTGCCCATCACCACCGCGGCGTTCCAGCTCACCGAGAAGTCGGGCTTCTACAAGGAGAACCCCGGCACCGACACGGCGGTGAACCAGATGATCCGCAAGGTCACCGACAAGTCGCGCGGCATCCGCCTGGGCAACTACGTGCAGATCCGCACCATCGAGGACGAGGAGCTGGAGAACGTCTGGGCCGGCAAGAAGACGGCCAAGGAAGGGCTGGACGCGATCGTGCAGCGCGGCAACGAGTTGCTCGCGCGCTTCGAGAAAGCGAACAAGTCCTGACGGATGGCGGCCGAGAAGCGCGTCTCCTTCCGTTCGCGATGGCTGCCCTGGGCGCTGCTGGCGCCGCAGGTCTGCATCATCGTGCTCTTCTTCTTCTGGCCGGCGGCGCAGGCGCTGGTGCAGTCGCTGCAGCAGTCCGACGCCTTCGGCACGTCGGTCGAGTGGGTGGGGCTGGACAACTTCCGCAACCTGCTCGACGACCCGACCTACATCGCCTCGTTCTGGACGACGGCGGTGTTCTCGGTGCTGGTGGCCTCGCTCGGGCTCGTGCTGTCGCTCGTGCTGGCGGTGTTCGCCGACCGCGTCATCAAGGGCTCGGCGATCTACCGCACGCTCCTCATCTGGCCCTACGCGGTGGCGCCGGCGGTGGCCGGCGTGCTGTGGCTGTTCATGTTCGCGCCGAGCGTGGGCATCGTGTCGTACCTGCTGCGGCAATGGGGCTTCGAGTGGAACCACCTGCTCAACGGCAGCCAGGCGATGGCGCTGATCGTGATGGCCGCGGTGTGGAAGCACATCTCGTACAACTTCCTGTTCTTCCTGGCCGGGCTGCAGTCGATCCCGCGCTCGCTGATCGAAGCGGCGGCGATCGACGGCGCGCGGCCCTGGCGGCGCTTCTGGACGATCCAGTTCCCGCTGCTGTCGCCGACGACGTTCTTCCTGCTCGTCATCAACATCATCTACGCCTTCTTCGACACCTTCGCCATCGTCGATGCGGCCACGTCGGGCGGCCCGGGCAAGGACACGGCGATCCTCGTCTACAAGCTCTACTACGACGCCTTCAAGGCGCTCGACCTCGGCGCTTCGGCGGCGCAGTCGGTGGTGCTGATGGCCATCGTCATCGGGCTCACCGTCATCCAGTTCCGCTTCGTCGAGAAGAAGGTCACCTACTGATGGAAGCGCGACCTGCCGTGGGTGCATGCCATGGTTGAACGCCGCACGGGCCTCAACATCCTCGCGCACGTGGTGCTGATCCTCGGCGTGCTCGTCATCGCGCTGCCGGTGTACATCACCTTCGTCGCTTCCACGCACAGCAACCAGGACATCATCCACCCGCCGATGCCACTGGTGCCCGGCAACCAGCTGGTGGAGAACTACAGCGCGGTGCTCGGCGGCACGCACGCCGGCGGCGGGTCGCATGCGGCGGTGGGCCGCATGATGGCCGTGAGCCTGGTCTCGGCGCTCGTCATCTCCATCGGCAAGATCGCGATCTCGCTCCTGTCGGCGTTCGCGATCGTCTACTTCCGGTTCCCGTTCCGGATGTTCTTCTTCTGGGCCATCTTCGTCACGCTGATGCTGCCGGTGGAGGTGCGCATCGCGCCCACCTACCAGGTCGTCTCCGACCTCGGCATGCTCAACACCTATGCCGGCCTGACGGTGCCGCTGATCGCCTCGGCCACCGCCACGTTCCTGTTCCGCCAGTTCTTCCTCACCGTGCCCGACGAGCTGACCGAGGCGGCGCGCATGGACGGCGCCGGGCCGATGCGCTTCTTCATCGACGTGCTGGTGCCGCTGTCTTCGACGTCGATCGCGGCGCTCTTCGTCATCCAGTTCATCTATGGCTGGAACCAGTACCTGTGGCCGCTGCTCGTGACCACCAGCGAGGACATGTACCCGGTCGTCATCGGCATCAAGCGCATGATCTCCGGCGGCGACGCGCAGACCGAATGGGGCGCGGTGATGGCCACGGCGATGCTGGCGATGATCCCGCCGGCGCTGGTGGTGATGCTGATGCAGCGCTGGTTCGTCAAGGGTCTGGTCGATACCGAGAAGTGACGCCGCGCGAGCGGCACCGAGTACAGAGAAACAGGGCACATGGGAGCGATCTCGATCCGCAACGTCGTCAAGCGCTACGGCAGCGGCGCCAGGGCCAACCCGGTGATCCACGGCGTCAGCGCCGAGATCGGCGACGGCGAGTTCGTCGTCATCGTCGGCCCCAGCGGCTGCGGCAAGAGCACGCTCTTGCGCATGGTGGCGGGGCTGGAGGAGATCAGCGGCGGCGAGATCGCGATCGCCGGCCGCGTGGTCAACGACATCGAGCCCGCCGACCGCGACATCGCGATGGTGTTCCAGAACTACGCGCTGTACCCGCACATGACGGTGTACGACAACATGGCCTACGGCCTGAAGATCGCCAAGGTGCCGGCCGACGAGATCAGGAAGCGCGCAGTCGACCGCGCCGCCGGCATCCTGCAGCTGCAGACGTTCCTCGCGCGCAAGCCGCGCGAGCTCCGGCGGCCAGCGCCAGCGCGTGGGCGAGCGGCCGCGCCATCGTGCGCGAGCCGGCGGTGTTCCTTCGACGAGCCGCTGTCCAACCTCGACGCCAAGCTGCGCGCAGACGCGGGCTGGAGATCCAGAAGCTGCACGGCGAGCTGGCATCACGTCGCTCTTCGTCACGCACGACCAGGTCGAGGCGATGACGCTCGGCGAGCGGCTGATGGTGATGAACGCCGGGCGCATCGAGCAGATCGGCACGCCCGAGGAGGTGTACGGCCAGCCCGCCACCACCTTCGTCGCCGGCTTCATCGGCAGCCCGCCGATTAAACCTGCTCGCGCTGCCGACGGCTCGCGCTTCACCGTCGGCGGCCAGGTGCTGGCGCTGCCGAAGGCGGCACCGCGCGGCGGCGCGCTGCTGCTCGGCGCGCGGCCCGAGCACGTGGAGATCGACCCCGCGGGTGCCTGGGCGCTGACGGTGGACGCAGGAGATGCGCTCGGAGCCGAACGGCTCGTCCATGGCCATCGGCAGCGAGCCCTTCACGCTGCGCATCGACGGCACGCCGCCGGCGCCGAAGGCAGCGAGGCGCTGCGCCTGGCGGTGGCGCCCGGCATGTGCACTGGTTCGACGCGACCACCGGCGCGCGCGTCCGAGCGCGCAGATGCGAGCACCCCTCCGCCTGCGGGAGAGGGCAAGGGTGAGTGGGCTCTCGCGAAAGCATCGATCATCGATGATTCACCATCCCACCCTCACCCCAACCCTCTCCCGCCCCGCGGGAGAGGGAGTGGCTTCGATGAACCCCTGGCCGTACCCGTTGTGGATCGCGCATCGTGGCGCCGGCCGTCTGGCGCCCGAGAACACGCTCAAGCTTTCCGCCTCGGCGCTGCCCATCAGCTACCGGCGCCTTCGAATGCGACGAAGCTCAGCGCCGACGGCGCGCCGTTCCTGCTGCACGACGCCACGCTCGACCGCACGACGCGCGAGCGCGGCGTGGCCGGCCTGCGGCCCTGGAGCGAGCTTTCGCGCATCGACGCCGGCGGCTGGCTCAACCGCCATTACGCCGGCGAGCCGCTGCCGAGCCTGCAGGCCGTTGCCACCTACATGCAGCGCAACGGCTTCCTGCTCGACCTCGAAATCAAGCCCACGCCCGGCAGCGAGCGCGCCACCGGCGTGGCCGTGGCCCTGGCCTGCCGCGAGATGTGGAACGGCGGCAACCCACGGCGCCGCCGCCGACCCCGTTCCGTCCCGAAGCGCTGCTCGGCGCGCGCGAGACTGCGCCCGAACTGCCGCGCGCGCTGCTGCTCGATGTTGTGGAACGGCCGGCGATCGTCGCCAGCGCAAACGCTCGGCTGCGTGGCCGTGGTGACGAACTACGCGCTGATGGACGCCGCGCTCATCGGCCAACTGCACACCGCCGGCCTGCGCGCGCTTTGCTACACGGTGAACGACACCGCCGAAGCGCGGCGGCGCCGCTCGCGCTTCGACGGTGGCATCGACGGCCTCATCACCGACGCGGTGGATCGCTTCTCGCCGATGCGCGGGGGTGTTCGATTGAGGGCGCGCGTCGCGCACTGACATCAGGCCGGCACGCCCCAGGCAACGGATCAAGGCCGCCTTCGTCGTCGATGAGCAGCGCCTGCTTCGGCCGAGATGGCGGCCGCGGATGGTGGGGGGATCACGCCGGCTTCGGGGCCGGGCTCGTAGCGGCCTTCGAAGACGCTGCCGATGACGCTCGCTTGCCGCCACGGCTGGCCCGGCGCCAGCTTGCCGTCGGCGGCGAGGCAGGCGAGCTTGGCGCTGGTGCCGGCGCCAGGGGTGAGCGGTCGTAGGCCTTGCCGGGGCAGAAGACGGTTGCCGGCGGCGCGCGGCCGGGCGCTGGTGCCGCTGGGGCCATCGTCTTCGCCAAAGAGCTCGATGTGGTCGATGAGCGCCGCCACGCCCGCTGATGCCCGCTGCTTCGAGCGCCTGCCGCACGGCCCAGGTGTAGGCGGTGAGTGCCTCGATGCTGTCGGCAGCGATGCGCTGGCCGTGCTCGGCGACGAGGAAGAACCAGTTGCCGCCCCAGGCGATGTCGCCGGTGACGCGGCCGTGGCCGGGTACTTCGACCGTTGGCGCCATTGGCATGCCGGTAGGCTTCGCCGGCACGCTTGCGCACGCTGACCGAGCCGTTCTCGTGCAGCCGCTCGCCGCCCACCGGCGTTTCGATGACGTGCTGCCCGGGGCCGATGCGGCCGAGGTGGGCGAGCGATGCGACGAGGCCGATGGTGCCGTGCCCGCACATGCCGATGACGCCGACGTTGTTGAAGAACACGACGCCCGCCGCGTGCGCGGGGTTCACCGGCTGGCACAGCAGCGCGCCGACGATGACGTCGTTGCCGCGCGGCTCGAGCATCGTCGCGCGGCGCCAGCGGTCGTGCTCGCGCACGAGGCGCTCGCGGCGCTCGGCCATCGAGCCTCGGCCGAGATCGGGAAAGCCGGCGAGCACGAGCCGCGGGCTCGCCGCCGGTGTGGCTGTCGATGATCTGGATGCGCTTCATCGGGGTTCCGTGGGAGCGGTGGGGTCGTGGGGTCGGTGGATGAGGCTTGCTGCGGCACGGGCCGCACGTCGGCCGGCGCCGAGCCAGGCGGTCGGCGCCGACGGCAAGCCGGCATGTCGCCCGGCACCTCGTCAGGCCGCGGTGGCCGCAACGGCGGATGGCAGCCGCCAGGCGATGCAGCCAGCGCCAGCGTGGTCACGCCGGCGAAGGCGACGAGCAGGGTTGTCGAAGTGCTCGCCGAGCCAGCCGCCCAGCAAGGCAATCCGGGGCCGGCGGCCAGCAGCGTCAGCCAGCGCATGGTGCTCGTCATGCGGCCGAGCAGCGGCTCGGGCGTCACCGCCTGGCGCAAGGCGAGGAAGTTGATGAAGACGAGCACGGCGCCGGCGGCGAAGAGCGTCATCATCAGCGCGAAGGCGGCGATGCCGAACGGCCCTGCGGCACGATGGCCGCGAGGAGCCAGCCGGTGCTGCACACCGCGTAGCCGATCACGAGGCACGGGCCCGGGCCCACCTGCTGGCTGATGCGGCGGCCGAGCACGCTGGCGGCGATGGTGCCGGCGCCGACGCCGGTGTAGGCGAGGCCCACTTCCTGCTCCGCGAGGCCGAGCGTGCGCGTGGCGAAGAGGATCTGCACCGTCAGCGCCGTGTAGTGCGCCATCTGCCACACGCCCATCAGCACCGCCAGCGTCACGAGCAGCGGCTGCCGCGTGACGAAGCGCAGGCCCGCGACGAGGTCGCGCCAGAAGTGCGTGGGCGCGGACGACCGTGCCGCTTCGTCGCGCCGCTCGTGCACGCGCACGCCTTTGAGGATCGCCGCCGAAGCGACAAGCAGCACCGCATCGACGAGCAGCGTCACCGGCGCGCCGAGCAGTCGAGCAGGCCGGCGATGCCCGGCCCCACGACTTCGGCGCCGAGGCCGCCAGGCGTCTTGGTGCGCGCTTCGACGAGCCGCTCGCGCGCCACATCACCAGGTGAGCAGATCAGCGCCGCGCTGCCGGCCACGGTGTGCACGATGCCGAGCACGAAGCCGACGACGTACAGCCAGGCCATCGTCAGCCAGCCGAGCCAGCCGGCGATGGGCACGCTCACCGCGGCCAGCGCCATCAAGAGCTCGCCGCCCACGTACACCGGCAGCTTGCGCACGCGGTCGAGCCACACGCCGGCGGGCAGCGACAGCAGCAGGAACGGCAGCAGCTCCACCGCGGTGAGCAGGCCCATCTGCGTGGGCGTGGCCTTCAGCAGCACCGCCGCGGTGAGCGGCAGTGCGAGCATCGTGATCTGGGCGCCGAAGCTGCTGGTGAGGATCGAGCTCCACAGGCGCAGGTAGCTCGGGTCGCGCCACAGGTCGCCCGGCGGCAGGCGCAAGCGGTCGGCCAGCGGCATGCTCGCTTCGGCCTTCGCCTCAGCTCCGGTAGTCGGCGTTGATGCTGACGTAGTCGTGCGAGAGGTCGCAGGTCCACACCAGCGCCTCGCTGGCGCCGCGGTGCAGGTCGACGCGGATGGTGATCTCGCTTTGCTTCATCACGCGCTGGCCCATCTCTTCACGGTAGTCGGGGTGGCGGCCGCCGGCGCGCACGACGTGCACGTCGTCGAGGAAGAGGTCGATCAGCCCCTGGTCGAGATCGGCGATGCCGGCGTAGCCCACGGCGGCGAGGATGCGCCCGAGGTTGGGGTCGCTGGCGAAGAAGGCGGTCTTCACGAGCGGCGAATGCGCCACCGCGTAGGCGGCCTGGCGGCATTCGGCCAGCGAGCGGCCGCCTTGCACGCGCACGGTGATGAACTTGGTGGCGCCTTCGCCGTCGCGCACGATGGCCTGCGCGAGCTGCTCCGAGACGGCGAACACCGCTTCGGCGAGCGCGCGGCCTTCGGCGCTGTCGAGCGACGTGATCGGCGCATGGCCGGCGCGCTGCGTGGCCATCAGCACGAACGAGTCGTTGGTGGACATGTCGCCGTCGATCGTGATGCGGTTGAAGCTCGCGTCGGCGGCTTGCTGCAGCAGCGTGCGCAGCAGCGCCGGCGCGATGACCGCGTCGGTGGCGACGAAGCCGAGCATCGTGGCCATGTCGGGGCGGATCATGCCGGCGCCCTTGGCGATGCCGCTCACGTGCACCGGCCTGCCGCCGATGACGATGCGGCGCGACGCGGCCTGGGCAGCGTGTCGGTGGTCATGATGCCTTCGGCGGCTCGGCTCAGCGGCGCCGTCGGCCGGTCGCAGGCGTCGCCAGCGCCTGCGGCAAGGCGGCTTCGATGCGCTCGACCGGCAGCACTTCCATGATGACGCCGGTGGAGAACGGCAGCACCTGCTCGGGCTTCACCTTCATCTGCGCAGCCAGCGCCGCGCAGGTGCGGCGCGCCCGCGCCAGGCCATCGGCCCCGGTGCCGGCGTTGGCGTTGCCGGTGTTGATGACGAGCGCGCGCACGGCGCTGCCGCCCATGCCGTCGCTGGCGCCGAGATGTTCGCGGCACACCTGCACGGGCGCCGCACAGAAGCGGTTGCTCGTGAAGACGCCGGCCACCGCGGCGCCTTCTTCGAGCGCGAAGACGACGAGGCCGCGCCGGTTGGCACGGTGCACGCCGGCCATCACGGTGGCGATGCAGGCCCGCGACGAGGCAGGTCTCGGGTCGTGGGCGCGCAGGTTGACGGGCATGGCGAGCAGCGTGGCGAGGCGGGAGCGCGAGGTAGAAGCTGCGTCGGTGCCGGCTGCACGGCGGGGACCTTCGCAGCCTACACTGCCGCCGTGGACTCACCGCGGCCGAAAGGTCTTCTCGCTGATGCTTGCACAGCCCTGCCGCTCGGTCCGGCCGCTCGGGCGATGGGCGCGCCAACACAACACCGGCAGCGGCACCGGCAGGCTCGCCCGCGGCGTCCTCGTCAGTGCAGCCGCCTGGCCACACCAGCGGTTTCGGTGCCGGCCGATGCGTCCGAGGGGCGACTGAGCCACCGGCAGCCGCAGCCGCCGCGCGAGGCGGCCGGCAGCGACCCGAGCATCGAGCTGCGCGAGCAGATCCTGCGCGTGGTCGGCAGCGCCGCCTGCCGTGGAAGACCGCGAATGCCGCGCGCCGCCGATGGGCAGCAACGCGGCGGACCCGAGGCTACGTGGCCTGGTCGACCGCCGGCACCGAGCGCGCCTGCTCGAGAGCCGGCGGCGCGCTACCGCGCGAGGCGCCGACGCGCAATCAGCGCCTCGGGCTGATGTCCGACTGCGCGGTGAGCGAGCCGGCCGTGCGTTGTAGGCCGGTGACCGGTGCGGCGACCGGTGCGGCATCCGGCGGCCGATGCCAGGCGGTGCCGGGCCGCAGCACGCCGCGGTTGGTCACGCACGAGGCATGCACCAGGCCTGGGGCAGCGCGCGGCGAAACGGCGAGCCGGGCGCTAATGCAGAACGGCGATGCAACTCCAACGGGCCCCGAAGGGCCTCGCGCTGAAGTGGCGACTCGAGCGGCCGAAGGTCAGGCGGCCGGAGTTTGCGACGACGCGAGTTGGCTCCCAGTGCACCCAGCGCGAGCAGAACCATCGCCGCGGTGGCCGGCTCGGGAACGACATCCACGCGCACGGTGATATTGCCGGAACGCCACTGGCCGTCCCAGGCGCTAGCGAAGTCGAAGCTGACTCGAAGAACTCGAAGCGCAAGTTTCCCGGTGGCATCGAGCAGTCGGCGCCGAGGCCGACCAGGTCGACAGCGCTTCGTCGATGAACAGCGCGCCAGCCGGTGCCCTGGCTACGTCGCCGAAGCCGGGCGATTACGGGAGCTGCTCCAGCGGGCTGCTCAGGTCTACGGAAATTTCCGAAAGCCAGCTCGGCGAGTCCGCGTAGAGGTCGACATCCCAACTCAAACCGATGACGCGGACCTGGGCACCGGCGAAGTTCAGGAAGCGCACCTCGTTCTGTGCCGAGCCCAGCTCTTCATTGCTGAGGATGCCTCCGACATTGAGCGTCTGCGTGATGACGGCGGCGTTCGCGGTGCCGCCCACGAGCGCCGCGCCCGCGACAAGCCAGCCCAGCGCGCCGCGGAGGCTTCCTGACGGATGGCCATCGGTATTCCAGTTGAAGCTGATGGGTGTTGTTCTCGAGTCCTGCGGGACGCAGGGCGGCACAGCCAGCGCCGCGCGGGTAGGGCCCTCGCCTGATGCTCGAAACGAGGGCGGGCCGTTGTGCATCCACGTCCTGATGGCTCGGGCCACGGAAACGCGTGCCCTCGTTCACGGGGAGAACTCGGCGGCATCGGAAACCCCGAGGGAAAGCCCTGATCCGCCGTGTGCACGCGGCTGGCGAGCATGCCGGCATCAACAGCCACACATGATGGGAACGCACATGGCCACAGGACGCTTTCAGCACGGTCTCAGCGCATTGACTCTGGCCGCGATTCTCGCGATGGGCGGCGCAGCTAACGCAAACGGTGTCGGCGGCCGACGCCGAGAACAGCGTGCTGTGGTTCGCCGAGCCTCACCGGCAGGCGGATTTGCGCTGACGGCGCAACGCCGCCAGTGTGGCAAGCCAGCAGGCCACCTTCCGCGCTGCCGCGCTTGCTGCTCGGCATCGGCTACGCCGAGCGGCGCAGCTTCAGCCTCTTGTTCAACGGCTTCCTCGGTGCAGGCAACGCCTGACCAGCGCAGCCGGCTGGCGACAGCCGGGGGTCCGCGCGCCTACCCCGTCGAGGTCATCGCCGCGCCCAACCCCGTGCGCGAAGAGCAAGCGCCCGACATGGTCGCCGCGGTGGCCTTGACCCGGGCCGACATCGCGCAGAACGTGCTCGGGCTGACCGGCGCCGGCGTGCGCGTGGCGATCATCGACTCGGGCATCGACATCGACCATCCGGCCTTCGTGCGCACCGGCACATCTCGGCACGACGCCGTTCCCGAGCGCCCGCGTCGTCGCCGGCTATGACTTCGTCGGCGATGCCTTCGACGGCAAGTAATGCGCCCGTGCCGGACGGCGACCTGCGCGACTGCCCTGCCACCGGGACCAGTCCTTCCGGCGCCAGCGCGTCCGGCGGCCATGGCACGCACGTGGCCGGCATCGTGGGCGCCAACGGCGGCGGCATCAAGGGCGTCAGTGCCCGGTGCCAGCCTCGGGGCCTATCGCGTCTGGCTGCTACGGCAGCACCAGTTGCCGACGTCATGATCGCCGCGATGGAGCGCGCGCTGACCGACGGCATGCAGGTCATCAACATGAGCATCGGCTCGCGCGCAATGGGCCCTGTACCCCACGGCGCAGGCGGCTTCGCGGCTGGCCCAGGAAGGGCGTGGTCGTGGTCAGCTCGATCGGCAACAACGGCCTGGGCGGCCTGGCGCCCGACGGCCTGTTCGCCGCCGGTGCACCCGGCGTCGGCGGCATCGGCGTCGCTTCGTTCGACAACGCGCAGCGCTCGTTCGTCGTCGGCGGCACGCCGCGGCTTCAATCCAGGGCCACCGCGTCGCCCACCGCGCCGGCGGGCGGCTTGAAGGCCGCTGGCGCGCACGCCGAGCGTGACGCTGCCACCGAGTCCGCAGACGACGCCGCCCACCCCGGGCGGCATCGAAGCCGCCCGCTGGCGGCTGATCTCTACACGGCGGCAAGCGGCGCCGCCGCAACCTGGCAGGGCGGAACCACCCTCGCCGCGGGCAGCCTCGCGGGGCAGGTATCCCTGGTGCGGCGCGGGAACTGCGGCTTCCATGCCAAGGCCTGAACGCGCAGCAGGCGGGAGCCGCGGGCGTGGTGCTCTACAACAACACCGCCGGCGGCCTCAGTCCCACGGTGGCCGGCACGCCGGCGATCACCATTCCCGTCGTCATGATCACCCAGGCCCAGGGCAACACGCCGCCAGCGCCTTGATCGGCGCCGGCCCGACCCAGCTCACGTGGACGCCCACGCATGTCGGCTACCCCTATGGCACCGGTGGCCTGATCTCGGCTTCAGCTCGTTCGGCCTCGCCCCTGACCTGAGCTTCAAGCCGGACATCGGCGCCCCCGCGGCGGCATTCCTCTCGACGTACCCGCTCGGCCTCGGGGGAACCGCGGTGCTGTCGGGCACTTCGATGTCGTCGCCGCACACCGCGGGCGCCGCGGCGCTGATCCTGCAGGCGATTCCCAACGCCGCGCTCGGCAAGTCCGGCCTGATCGTCGGCCGCAATGCGCCGCCGGCGATCAACATGCGCACGCGATGATGAACACGGCCAAGCCGAAGAACTGGTCGGCAACCCCGACCTGGGCTTCCTGGACTACGTTCAGGCAGGGCGCCGGCATGGTCGACATCGTCGCCGCCGTGCAGAGCGAGCAGTTCGTCAGCCCCGCAAGATCAGCACCGGCGAAAGCCAGGCCGGTGCCACGCTGCAGAAGCTGACCGTCCGCAACGACTTCGACCTCGCCCGTGACCTACGCGCTCGGTCATGTCGCGGCTGGCCACGGGCCCCAATGCAGCAACGGACGGGCCAACTGGAATCCGGGCTCCACCTTCAGTGCCCGGCCACGGTCGGCTTCAAGCAGCGCCAGCGTCGTCGTTCCGGCCAAGGGCGTGGCAACGGTGGACGTGACGATCACCGCCAACGCCGCCTGCCGGACCGCTCCTTGTACGGCGGCTACATCACCCTCACGCCGCAAGGTCTTCGGCACGCTGCTGCAAGTGCCCTACAGCGGCCTGAAGGGCGACTACCAGACGACGGTGCACGTCGGCGCAGGCCCTGACCGCCAACCCGATGCCCTGGCTGGCGACGCTGGGCGGCAGCTCGTACACCAAGTGCACATCGGGCTGCGTCTACAGCCTGACCAATGCCAATACGGTGCCGTACTTCTGCTCAGCTCCGGCGCACTCGCCGCGCACCGTGAAGGTGCTGGATCAGGCGACGCTGACGATGCGCGGGTTGTTTCGGTGGACGACCGCGTCGGCCGCAACGGGACGCCGGGAGGCTTCTACGCGTTCCCGTGGGATGGCACGACGACGCTCGGTACGCAGCCGAACGGCAACTGGGCTATCCTGCGCCTGTCGGTTCTCAAGGCCCCGGGGATGCAGGCAACCTGGCGCATTGGGAGACCTGGGACTCGCCTGCGCTGGAGCTGGCGCGGCCTGATTCTGAGCCGTCCCCCTTCATTCGCGGGGGCAGTTCGCGCGTGCTGGTAATCCCGGACGAGCCCGACGGGCTGAGCGTTTCAATTCGTTCACAGGTCTGCAAGGCCTGAATAACGAGGAGCGCTTTCATGAGAAGTCCGCTGTTGGGTGGTGCTGCTCTGGCGATCGCCGCGATCGTGGCCGGTTGCGTTGATTCGACCGATGCGACGCTTGCGGCCAGCAAGGGCCAGCGTCGCTTCGCTGACGGCCCCCGTCGTGGAGGCCACGGCCGCGAGGATCGACCGGCGGATTCGGCCGGGGCCAGCGGCACGGTCCGCGTCTGGGTCAGCTTCGACCAGGACTCGCTGGCGCAACACCGCGCGAAGCTGGCGGCCGCGGCAACGAGCGGCAGCGGTTGCAGCCAAGAGCGGGAGTGACACAGGCAGTGCCGAGGCGACGGTGCGCGCTTCCAGGAAAGCGCAGCGCAGCGCCATCAGTGCTCAGCACGCCGAGGCAGCGGGCGCTTTGCGAGCCTGGGCGCGACCGAGATGGCGCGCGTCTCGGTCGCGCACAACGCAGTGGCGCTGCGGGTCGATGCGGCGCAGCTGAAATCGATCGCTGCCATGCCGGGTGTCGTGAAGCGTGCGGCCGGTGGTCGACTACCACATGCACCTGGGCGAGACGGTGCTCTATGTCGGCGGCGCCGCGCTGCAGGCTGCGGGTTTCGACGGCACTCGGGGTGCGCGTCGCGAAGCTGGACAGCGGCGCGGACTACACGCACCGCAACCTCGGCGGGCCGGCACGGCCGCGGACTACGCCGATCGCTATGCGCAGAAGAACGTCGCGCCGAGCGGCGCCTGCGCCGGCCTCTTCGACCCGGCGCGCCGAAGGTGATCGGCGGCTACGACTTCGTCGGCGAGACCTGGCCCACCACCGCGGAGACGCCGGACCCCAACCCGATCGATTTCCAGGGCCACGGCACGCATCGCACGCGGACATCATCGCCGGGCGCAGCGCCGACGGCACGCACAAGGGCATGGCGCCGAAGGCCAGGATCCTGGCCGTCAAAGTGTGCAGTGCGGTGGCCACCTCCTGCAGCGGGGTCGCCTTGCTCCAGGGCGTGGACTTCGCTCGACCCCAACGGCGACAGCGACATGAGCGACGCCGTCGATGTGATCAACCTGTCGCTGGGCACCGACTACGGGCAGATCGAGGACGACCTGACCCTGGCGCTCACCAATGCGGTCAACGCCGGCGTGGTGGTGGTGGCCTCGGCCGGCAACGGCGGCGACCGGCCGTACAAGGTGGGCTCGCCCTCGATCGCTCCGGGCGTCATCAGCGTTGCGCAGATCGAGCAGGTGCCCAGCGCGGTGGCCTATCTGCTGGTCGTCACGGGCATCACGCCCTCGGCCATCAACACGGCGACGGTCGAATGGGCGCCCATCGGCAGCGGCTTCAGCGGCGCGGTGGTGCGAGTCGGCCGCGGCTGCCCGGCACTGTCGATCGACGGTGCGAATCCCGACGACCTCGTACTTCAATGGCAACAGTCCGGCCGG
Organism: Rubrivivax sp.; assembly: GCA_046348035.1. Classification (GTDB taxonomy): domain Bacteria; phylum Pseudomonadota; class Gammaproteobacteria; order Burkholderiales; family Burkholderiaceae_C; genus Rubrivivax. The sequence goes on from JAXMEZ010000013.1 coordinate 48,869, forward strand.
CAAGGTGGCGCTCATCGACCGCGGGTCATGCGCCGTCAGCCTGAAGATCGACCGTGCCAAGAAGGCCGGCGCGATCGGGGCATACCGAGTCGTCAACAACGCCGGCGGAGATCCGCCGAGCTTCAGCTTCGGTGGGGTGACCACGGCTCGCGCCGACGATCATCATCACGCAGGCCGACGGCAACCGCATCAAGACGGCGCTGGGTGCGACGGGTCGATCCAGGTCGTCGGCAGCGTGAACGGCAGCGCGACGATTCCGCTGGTGGGCAGCATGCATGGCCTCGACCTTCGTCGCGCGGCCTGAGCAGCCTGCAGGCCTTGAAGCCGGAGATTGGCGCGCCGGGGGCCTGTGCTCGCCGAGGTCGGCACCGGCAACGGCGAGACTGCCTTCGGCGGCACGTCCGGCGCGGCGCCGATGGTCAGCGGCGCGGCGGCGTTGCTGGTGCAGGCGTTCCCGTCACGCTCGCCAATGCAGATCAAGGCGATGCTGATGAACAGTGCCGAGACGGCCAATTTTCGTTCCAACTCCGGCCACGTGGCCGGGCGAGGCCGCGCCGTGTCGCGCATCGGTGCCGGCGAGCTGCGCGGTGCAACGCGCCGCGGCGCTGGGGGCGATCGCCTGGAACACCGAGGCGCGCAGCGCTGCCCTGGCGTTCGGCGCGCTCGAGGTGGCCGGCCCGACGGTCGTCGTGCGCAAGCTGCGCATCGAGAACTGGCCACAGCGCTAAGCGGTTCCGCATCGATTCGAAGTTCCGCTTCGCCGATGACGAGGTAAGCGGCGCCGTCAAGGTCCAGGCGCCGCCGAGCGTGACGGTGCCGGGGCACGGCAGCGTCGAGATCCCGGTGACGTTGCTCATCGATGCCGGCAAGCTGCCCGAATGGACGCTGGACGGTGGTTTCATGGGCGGCAACGGCGCCGCGTTCAACGGGCCGGAGTACGACGGCTTCACGAACTGACAGCCGGCTCGGACCGGCTGAGCGTGCCCTGGCATGTGCTGCCACGCAAGGCCGCCCTGGCCCTGGGTGTGCCGGTGCGTGATCGCAGCGGAAGTTCGGTCTACATGACGAACCTGGGCGCCGAGGTCGGCGGCTACGACATGTTCTCGCTGATGGGGGTCAGCCCGTGCTGCCCGCGAGCGGCCCTGCCGCAACCCGGCGAACTTCGCCGTCGTCGACCTGAAGGCGTTCGGCGCGCGCTTCGTCGCCAACTGCGGCGTCACCGGCGGCTGCCTGTGTTTGCGATCAGCACCTATGGTCGCCGGCCGCACCTGCTGTACCCGCGCGGGCTGGAGGTGGACGTCGACACCGGTGCCGGTGGCCTGTACTACATCTACCAGGAAGAAGTGGGCGGCTTCGGCGCCAGCGGGCAGAGCGCGTGCGGGCCACGTGCGAGGCGCGGCCAGCACGAAGACCGCCTCTACAACGATGCCGACCTGAACTCGGGCAACACCATCTTCACGGTGCCGATGGCCGCACTGGCCTCGGTGGCGCCGGTGCCCGCGACGCTGACGATCGACGTCTATGCCTACGACAACTACTTCACCGGCAACCTCAGCGACGCGATCACGGGCATGAAGTCTACGCCGGGGCGCCGCTTCGCGCGGCCGCTGACGCCGGCACCGTGCCGCGCCGCTATCACCAAGATTCTACACGCTGAACGGTGCAGTGACCGGTGCGCAGAGTTCGGAAAGCGGCTCCTTGATGATGTACCGCCGCAATGCCGGCTTCGAGGACCAGGCGCCGACGATCAGCCTGATCCCCGCCGCCCCGCGACTTCGGGGCATCGAAGAAGGGCCGCAAGGAAGCGCGCGGCCCTTTGTTTCTTGCAGCGGCCGCTTCCCTCAGCGTGCCGACGAGCCGGGCAGCGGCGCGCGGGCGCGCCCGGCCTGGGCACTGACCCAGCTGCCGCGCCGGCTGGCGTAGGCCAGCTCGCGCGTGCCGTCGCTGACGATCAGCCGCCAGCCTGGACCAGTGCGCCTGCGCGGACCATGACGCCCGGCACGGGCAGCCCAGCGAGCCGTCGCTCCACGTGACCGGCTCGACTGTCACGGGCGCAGGTTCGTGCCCAGCTTCCAGGCAGCACCGTCCGCCAGCACGGCAGCGCGGACGGCATCGACACTCACTTCTCCGGGAAGGTCGCCCGCCACGGTGCCCGAGCGCGGCATCGCGCCGGCCTGATGACGGGTCGCTGGGACGTTGCGCGCTGACTAGGCGCGGCCATCGGCAATGGCCTGCTGCGGCGCTGCGCAGGCGCCGAGCGCAACAACTGTCGGCGCGAGGAAGCCGAGTCGCCACGCCGCCCTGCGCTCAGGCGATGCCCATGGCAGTGCTTGTACTTCTTGCCGCTGCCGCAAGGCAGGCGTCGTTGCGCCCCACCTTGGGAACACTGCCCCCGGGCAGCCCGTCGCCGCCGGCGAACGCCGCCGCGCCTGCGGCACCGCCGTGCCCGTGCGCGCGGCCACGGCGGCCAGCGCCTGGTCGCGCTCGCTTTCCTCGGCGAGACGCTGCCGTCCTCGTTGGGGTGCGTGTAGGTGACGTTGGAGACGTGCCCCACCTGCTCCTCGATGGCGTGCGCGGCCTCGGCCACCTGCGCCTCGGTCTGGATGCGCACCGTCATCAGGATGCGCGTCACTTCCATCTTCACCGTGTCCAGGAGCTGGCTGAAGAGTTCGAACGCTTCGCGCCGTTCTGTTCTGCGCGTAGCCGCGCAGGTGGATGCCCTGGCGCAGGTAGTCCAGCGCCGCGAGGTGCTCGCGCCAGTGGTTGTCCAGGCTTTGCAGCAGCACCATGCGCATGAACGGCGTGAACTGCTCGGCGCCGACGAGGTCGAGCTTGCCCTTGAAGCTGGCGTCGGCGGCGGCGACGACGGCCTCGACGATGTCGTCGTCGGTGATCGAGTCGCTCTGCGCCACCTTGGCCTTGAGCGGCACCTCGAGCTGCCACTCGTCGCGCAGCAGCCGCTCCAGGCCGTCGAGGTCCCACTGCTCTTCCAGGCTCTCGGGCGGCACGTGTGCGCGCACGATCTCCGTCATCGTCGCCTTGCGCAGGTTGGCGATCTGGTCGTCCAGGCTCGCCGCCTCGAGGATCTCGTTGCGCTGCTGGTAGATGACCTTGCGCTGGTCGTTGGCGACGTCGTCGTACTCGAGCAGCTGCTTGCGGATGTCGAAGTTGCGCGCCTCGACCTTGCGCTGCGCGCTCTCGATGCTGCGGTTGACGATGCCCGCTTCGATCGCCTCGCCCTCGGGCATGCGCAGCTTGTCCATGATCGCGCGCACGCGGTCGCCGGCGAAGATGCGCATCAGCGGGTCGTCCAGGCTCAGGTAGAAGCGGCTGGCGCCCGGGTCGCCCTGGCGGCCGCTGCGGCCGCGCAGCTGGTTGTCGATGCGGCGGCTCTCGTGCCGCTCGGTGGCGACGATGCGCAGGCCGCCCAGCGCCTTCACCTGCGCGTGCAGGCTCGCCCATTCGTCCTTGAGCTGCTGCGCCCGCGCCGCCTTCTCGTCGGCCGAGAGCGCCTCGTCGCCTTCGAGGAACTGCACCTGCTTCTCGACGTTGCCGCCGAGCACGATGTCGGTGCCGCGGCCGGCCATGTTGGTGGCGATGGTGATCATCTTCGGCCGCCCGGCCTGGGCGACGATCTCGGCCTCCTTGGCGTGCTGCTTGGCGTTGAGCACCTGGTGCGGCAGCTTCGCGCCTTCGAGCAGCTTGCTGATGAGTTCGCTGTTCTCGATGCTCGTCGTGCCCACCAGCACCGGCTGGCCGCGCTCGTGGCAGTCGCGGATGTCGGCGATGACGGCGTCGTACTTCTCCTTGGCCGTCTTGTAGATGAGGTCGTTCTCGTCCTTGCGCACCATCGGCTTGTTCGGCGGGATCACCACCGTCTCCAGGCCGTAGATCTCCTGGAACTCGTAGGCCTCGGTGTCGGCGGTGCCGGTCATGCCGGCGAGCTTGCCGTACATGCGGAAGTAGTTCTGGAACGTCACCGAGGCGAGCGTCTGGTTCTCGCTCTGGATGGTGACGCGCTCCTTGGCTTCCACTGCCTGGTGCAGGCCGTCGCTCCAGCGCCGGCCCGTCATCAGGCGGCCGGTGAACTCGTCGACGATGATGATCTCGCCGTTCTGCACCACGTAGTGCTGGTCGCGGTGGTAGAGCTGGTGGGCCCGCAACGCCGCGTAGACGTGGTGCATCAGCGAGATGTTGGCCGGGTCGTACAGGCTCGCGCCCTCGGCCAGCAGGCCGGCCTGCGCCAGCAGTTCCTCGGCCCGCTCGTGCCCGCGTTCGGTCAGATAGACCTGGTGCGTCTTCTCGTCGACGGTGAAGTCGCCCGGCGTGATGACGCCTTCACCGGTGCGCGGGTCGGCCTCGCCGATCTGCTTGGTGAGCTGCGGGACGACGGCGTCGATGCGCACGTACATCTCGGTGTGGTCCTCGGCCTGGCCGCTGATGATGAGCGGCGTGCGCGCCTCGTCGATGAGGATCGAGTCGACCTCGTCGACGATGGCGTAGGCGAGGCCGCGCGCGACGCGGTCGGCCACGTCGGTGACCATGTTGTCGCGCAGGTAGTCGAAGCCGAACTCGTTGTTGGTGCCGTAGGTGACGTCGGCGGCGAACGCCTCGCGCTTCTGCGCCGGGTTCATGCCCGGCACGTTGACGCCCACCGTCAGCCCGAGGAAGCCGTACAGGCGCCCCATCCACTCGGCGTCGCGGCGCGCCAGGTAGTCGTTGACGGTGACGACGTGCACGCCCTTGCCGGCCAGCGCATTGAGGTACACCGGCAGCGTGGCGACGAGCGTCTTGCCTTCGCCCGTCTTCATCTCGGCGATCTTGCCCTGGTGCAGCGCGATGCCGCCGACGAGCTGCACGTCGAAGTGGCGCATCTTCAGCGTGCGCTTGCCGGCCTCGCGCACCACGGCGAAGGCTTCGGGCAGGAGGTCGTCCAGCGTCGCACCGTCGGCCAGGCGCTTCTTGAACTCGTCGGTCTTGGCGCGCAGCGCCGCGTCGTCGAGTTTCTCGAACTGCGGCTCCAGCGCGTTGACGCGCTCGACCGACCGTCGGTAGGTCTTCAGCAGGCGATCGTTGCGGCTGCCGAAGACGGCCGTCAGGAACTTTGGAAGCATGGGGATGGCGCTGGCACCGAGCGGTGCCGCGCCCTCGAAAAAGCGGCTCGGGAGTTTACCAAGGGACACCTGTCGCCCCGGCGCCGCGGGCGGCCCGGCTCGGGGCATCCACTATCATCGGCCGCCGAGACCGGCGCGATACTGCAACGGTCATTCGGGAGGGCCCGCAGAGGCCAGAGCCCCGAAGTGCCCCGAAACATGCAGCGGCGGAACGCCCGTTGCTGCGAAGGCGGACGCCAGATCCGCTGCGCACGCAGTCGGCAGGGAGACGCTTTCAGCCCGTGCATGCGCTGCCGAAACAGGCCGTGCATCACGAGACGGGCGCGTCCCCCCGGCGCGCGGAACGAGAACGAACGAGAAGAACGAGCCCGATGAGCGACGCTGCTGCAGACCCCCGACGGGGCGCGCCATGGCCGGCCGGTGCCATGGCGGCGCCCTTCCCGATCCTCGCTGTGCTCGCCCCGCTGCCAGGGCTCATCCTCGCAGCATCGGTCGCGACATCGGCTGCCGCCGCTCCGGTGCAGGCGGTGTCGACCAAGAGCGCGACCGTTGCGGCCAAGGCTGCTCCCGCCCCTGCGAAGTCGACGAAGGCTGCGAAGGCCACTGCGCCCAAGGCGCCGGTGGCGGCGAAGAACATCGCCGTCGGTGCGGCGGCCGTGCCCGCGTTGCCCAAGGCGTTGATGGCCGATGGCTGCCTCGACGCGACGCATGGGGAATGGCTTTCGGGCGAACTGGCCGCTGCGGGTGAGCAGTGGCGCGCCCGCGGCGGCGGATTCCTGCCGGTCGAACTGAGCGGGTTCGCCGCGGCGCCGGCGGCAGGAAATGCCGGCGACGATGGCGGCGCGGCGGTGCCGGCAGCGCTGAGCGGCGGCTGCCTGCCCTTCGCCTCGGTGCGCACGCCGGCCAACCGCATCGAGTCGCTGGCGCTGCTGCCCGCCTCGGCCAACGGCGACGCCGGGGCGCTGAAGCGGGCGATGGTGGTCAGCCGCAGCACAGATGCCTCGGCGCCCGACGCCGAATGGCTCGAACTGGCCGCGACGCCGGCCGGCTACCGCGAGGTGTGGCTGACCGCGGCGAGCCTGCTCGCAGGCGATGCCGCTGACAAGGCCGCCGACAAAGCCGACAAAGCGGAGAAGGCCCAGAAGGCCGAGATGGCCGAGATGCGCAGTGAGCGCGGCGAAGCGGCGGACGTCATCCCGCAACGCTGGCAACGCGACGTGACGCTGCTCGTGCGCCAGATGAAGAAGCAGGCGCTGGCGCCCGACACGGTGTGGGTGCGCCTGGTGCTGCAAGGCGAGGGCGACGCGGCGCGCGTCAGCGCCGTCGAACTCGTCGACGAGAGCACCGGCGCGGCCATCGACAGCGCGCTGTGGATCGACCGCGACGACGGCCCCGGCGGCTTCGTCAGCGCGCGCGGCGGCGACCACGAGCGGCTGCTGTGGCAGTCGCCGGTGGACTACCGGCGCATCTCGCGCGGCGTCGGCGCCGCTTCGGTCATCGTGCGCCGGCGCGTGCTGGCCAAGCCGAAGACGCCCGACGGCAAGCCGCGCATGGTGGTGCGCAGCTTCCGCGCCCGCGGCCAGCACCAGGGCGTGGACTTCGCGGCGCCCAAGGGCACGCCAGTGGTCGTGGTGGCCGACGGCACGGTGGTGCACGCCGGGCGCAGCGGCGGCTACGGCAACCTCGTCATCGTCGACCACGGCGGCGGCATCACCACCTACTACGCGCACCTGTCGGCCTTCGGCGTGCAGGAAGGCATGCGCGTCGAGCGCGGCCAGGAGATCGGCCAGGTCGGCTCCACCGGCATGTCTACCGGCCCGCACCTGCACTACGAGATCCGCAAGGACGGCAAGTACCTCGACCCGGCCGACCCGGCGCAGACGCTGCCGAACTGGAGCCTCGCTGCCGGTGAGCACCGCGCGGCGCTGGCGCACCTGCTGGCGCTGTCGCTGTCGCGCGAGCAGGCGTTCGCGCGCGCCACGCGGTCGCCGTCGATGGCGTCTGCGTCCGTCTCTGCCTCCGGCTCGGCGCCGCAGGGCACCGAGGCCGAGTAGGCCCGACGTCAAGCAGCGGCGCGCAGGCGGCGCGGCCGCCTGCGCTGCTGTGGCTCAGGCCTTGCCGGCCTCCTTCATCATCGCCCCGGTCATCGGGATGAAGAACACGCCCACGTCCTTGCGCGACGTGACCTTGCCCTCCGCGTCCTTGTTGTAGACGAAGAGGAACTGGCCGCGCTTGAACGGCTGGCCGATGGGAATGAGCAGCCGGCCGCCCGCCTTGAGCTGCTTGAACAGCGCCGGCGGCACGAACTGCGCCGCGCAGGTGACGATGATGCTGTCGAAGCCGCCTTCGACCTCGGGCCAGCCGAAGAAGCCGTCGCCCACGCGCGTGGCGACGTTGGTGATGTTGAGCGGCTTGTAGATGTTCGCCACCGCCTTGCCCAGCGGCTCGATGATCTCGATCGAGTACACGTTCTTGACGATGCGCGACAGGAGCGAGCTCTGGAACCCGGAGCCGGTGCCGATCTCGAGCACCGTGTCGGTGGCCTTGGGCGCCAGCGCCTGCGTCATGTAGGCCTGGCCGAGGTAGTCCGACAGCGCCGAGCCGTAGCCGATGGCCCACGGCTTGGCTTCGCTCTCGTAGGCGTCACCGCCCAGCGCGCGCTTCTCGGCATAGTGGTAGTGGTAGTACTCGCGCGGCAGCTCGGCGAAGGCCTTCAGCACCGCCGGGTCGGCCTTGCCGAAGCGCTGCGCGAGGTAGCGCTCGATCTGCTCGAGCGCGCCCTTCTTGCGCTTCTGGATCGATTCGAACGCCGCGGCGCTGATGTCGTGCGGGCGGCCGCTTTGCTGCATGGCGGCGATGTAGGCCTCGCGCGTCCAGGCGCCCGCAGCGCTTGCGGTGGCCGCGTTGGCGGGTGCGGTGGCGGGTGCGGTGGCCGGCGCGGCTGCCGGTGTCGCGGTTTGCGCGCGCGCGGACCACGCGGGCAGCGTGGCCAGCATCGCGGCGCCGAAGGTTCGACGATCCATGGAGGTTCTCCTGTGTTGTTCCGGTGAGGTCGATGCGGAAGGGGGACGAATGCCTTGCGTGTCGAGTGCGCGGTGAAAGCGTGGCGGTTTCAGGCGCCGGCCAGCGCCGGCCGCGTCGAGGTGGGTCGCGCCGCCAGCGGCAGCCGCATCCACACCAGCGCATACAGCGCCAGCGCCGAGGCCACCAGCACGCGGTTGCCGTAGCCCATCGCTACCAGTTGCGCCAGCGGCGAAGCGACCACCGAGAAGGCGCCGTTGAGGCTCCAGGCCCAGGGCACGAACGCGGGATGCGTGCGCAACGCCGACATGCCGCAGGAAAACGGGAAGCCGAGCCCGATGCCCACCGGCGCCACCGCCAGCAGCACGAGCGCGATGCGCACCGGCAGCGGCAGCGCGATGCCCGCCGGCAATGCGACGTCGGCGAACGCCCACGCCAGCGCGCACCAGGTGAGCACGACGATGCAGGCGCCGCGCAGGCCGCGCCGCGTGTCTTCGGCATTGGCGGTGTAGCGGCCGCTGGCCCAGCTGCCGATGCCGCTGAAGATGAGCATCGCCGCCAGCGTCAGCGAGAAGCCGAGCGTGCGGTCGTTGAGGAAGAAGGTTGCCTTCTCGATGAGGTAGATCTCGATGAAGAGGAACCCCAGGCCGATGCCCGCGAAGTAGCCGATCGAACGGCCGACGATGGCGCGGTGCATGCCCATCGTGCGGCGGCGGAAGAGCGGCAGCGACAGCACTGCCAGCGCGATCAGCACCGACTGCGCCAGCACCGCCAGGCTCACCAGCGCGCCGATCTCCTCGCGCGGCACGAGGTCGATGCGCTCGAGGATCGGCGCCAGCGCTCCCAGGTGCAGCACCGAATAGAAGTACGGCCGGTCGGTGGTGGCCGGGCTCAGGTCGACGGTGGCCGGGCGCGGCCGCTGGCCGGGGAAGACGTAGGCGCGGATCTCGTCGGCGAGCGCGTCCTGGCGCTTGTCGCCCGCAACCGCGGTGCTCGCCACGTTCTCGAACGACACCGGCGGCAGGTCGTTCCAGATCGTCGCGCCCGCGCGCGGCGGGCCGGGCAGCCAAGGCGTGTCGAACGAACGCTCGTCGCAGAAGCGGCGCACCGCGTCGAGCGTGGCGGCATCGAACGGCTGCTTCGACAACAGCACGCGCGCGTTCCACGCCGAGCGGTAGACGACGATGTGGCGCGCGGGGTCGGCGATGCCGGCTTCGCGCAACGCCTCGCGCGCGGTGAGCACGAGCTTGACGGCGTAGACCGTGAACTCGCGGATCGGCACCGGCACCGACAAGAGCCCGCGCGGCGACAGCGCCGCGTGATAGGCCGCCAGCCCTTCGACGGTGAACGAGTACTTGGCGATGTCGCTGCTGCCCTGGTAGTCGAGCGCGATGTCGATGAGGTCGAACGTGGCGCCGCCGGGCTGCCCGGCGCGGGTGGCGTGCAGGTAGGCCGAGGGCGCGGTAGGCAGCAGCCGCGTGTCCGCGGCGAGGTCGGCGCGGTAGCGGCGCACCAGGTCGTGCAGCACCGGCTCGGGCTCGAGCGCGACGATGCGGCCGGCACCCAACTGCGCCGCTTCGTCGAGCCGGAAGCCGCCGTGGCTGCCCACCAGCAGCACCGAAAGCGGCTGCGCCTGCCCTTGTCCTTGCCCTTGCCCTTGCCCTTGCCCTTGCAGCAGGCGGTACGGCAGGCTGTCCAGCGCCGCGCCGAGGTAGGCCAGGCGTTCGCCCGGCGGCTGCTTGGGCAGCGAGGTCAGGCGGTTGCCGTCGGCGTACAGGCCGAGCGTGGCGATCGGTTCGGCGCCGCCGAGCATGGCGGCGTTGTTCGACACGTCGATGTCCAGCCGCTCGGTGAAGTTGTCCAGCACCTCGTAGATGCCGCGCGGCGAGCGCAGCGACAGCACCGTCTTGTTGTCGGCCACGCGCAGCGGCGCGGCGATGGCCTTGTACTCGTTGTAGTCGGCGTGGGCGAAGAACCAGACGCTCGCCGCCGCCACGAGCGTCAGCGCCAGCAGCGCCGCTCGCGCCGCGGCGCGCCGCAGCAGCAGCCAGCCGGCAGCCGCCAGCACCGGCAGCAGCGCCAGCGGCAGGTCGAACGGGTGCACGAAGTACATCAGCGCCACCACCACCGCGCCGGCGGCGCCGGCGCCGATGAGGTCGGCGGCGTAGATGCGCGAGATGTGCGCGTCGTAGGCGATGAAGTACAGCCCGATGAACGAGCCGCCGAGGAAGAAGAAGGGGAACAGCGCCGCGTAGTAGGCGGCGATCTTGGCCAGTTGCGCGGCCATCGTGGCGTGGTTCTGCAGCGCCAGCGGGTTGAAGTCGATCGCCGCCACCGCGAGGTAGCCGCCGGCCAGCGACACCACCAGCAGCGGCGGCAGCAGCGCCAGCACGAGCGGCGCGCGCGAAGGCGTGGCGAGCAGCCAGTCCTTGGCCAGGTTGAGCACGACGCCGCTGGCGGCGATGCCCACCATCGTGATCGAGATGACCCAGTAGCCGTACTCGCTCCAGCTGACGATGGCGAACCAGCGCGTCAGCGCGATCTCGTAGCCCACCGAGGCGAGCGCGACGAGGAAGAGCGGCGCGAGCTGCGGCTGCCCGGCGGCGGTGGCGGTGGGAGGCGCGGCCGGCGCCGCGGTTGCGCTCACCGCGTCGCTCCGCTGCTGCTTGGGGCTGCGCAAGCGCAGCGCGCCCGCACCCAGGCCCGATGCCGGCACGGCGCGGCCGATGAAGCCTTCGAGCAGACTCGTTGAACGCCGCCGCTTCGTCGACGAAGAGCGCGTGCCGAGCGTCGGCGAAGAGGCGCGTCTCGGTTGCCGGCCGCTTCGCCTTCACGATCTCGCCTTGCTGCGCGAACTTCGGGCTGTAGGCGTACAGCACCGGCTGCTTCGTCGCGAAGAGCGAGTCGCGCCAGAACTCGCGTGCGCGCACCTGGCGCAGGAGGTCGATCGACGCTTGCAGCGGCGTGCGCAGCGCCGCCTCGACGAGGCCCTCCTGCCAGCCGGCAGGCGGCGGCCGCTTGAACATCGAGGCGACGAAGCCGGCCACGGTCTCGCGCCGCTTGCCGCGCAGGCGCGAGAAGAAGGTCGGGTCGCTGGCCGGAGGTTCGCCCACGCCCACCGAGTTGTCGACGAGCACGAGGGCGCGCACGGGTGCCGCCGTTGCCGCTCGATGCAGCCAACCGGCGAAGTGGCGCGCAGGTCGTGCATGAGCTGCAGGCTCTCCAGCACGCCGAGCGACCAGCCGGTGAGCACGACGTTGTCTTCGCAGCCCGCGGCGGCGAGCCACTCGGCGATGTCGGTGGCGCGGCGCGCGTAGTCGTAGCCGGTGGCAGCGATCTCGGAGCGGCCCTGCCCGCGCGGGTCGAGCGCCAGCACGCGCAGGTGCGGCGCGAAGTGCGCGATCTGGGCGCGCCGATCACGCCGGCATCGTCCAGCCGGGAACGAGGGCCAGCGTCGTGCGGCTGCCTTCGCTGGCGGCGGACTTGCTGCCGTTGCCGAGGTAGTGCAGGCGCACGCCGTCCTGCTGGTGAACCAGCGGCTGGCGGTGCCAGGCACGGCGTGCGGTCAGGGAGGAGATGGCGAGGCGGAGGAATCGCCCGCTGCGGCCGATGCCTGCGCTGCCAGCGGCGCTGCCGGGCGCGGCCGTGCCCTGGCGCTGCAACGGCCGAGCAGCGTGCCGCGCCAGCCGGTAGAATCGCGCCGCCGGAACAGCCCTGCGCGCCCCGGTGCGTCCTTGAATCGAGCGCATGGTCGTTCCGCCGCCGCGCAGCCGTTGCTGTCGCTTGGCGCCGTTGCCTTCGCGACGGCCGCTGCCTGCCGTTCCCTCGCCGTTCCCCTTCCAGCATTGAAGTTTAACGAGCGCCGCGTGGCGGCCGTTGGCTGCACGCCGCACGCCGGCATAGCGCGGCGCGGCGGAAGTCCCGTTCGCCGGGAGCGCCGCGATCGACGCTTGTCGCCGCTTAGCCGGCGGTGGGGACTGCTGCGGCCGGAGCAGGTGCGGTTGCAGGCATCGGCGCAGGAGGCGGCCGCGATGCAGCAGCAGGCGCTGCCGGCACCGCCACCGCCGGCACCGCCGACGCGGCCGGCGTGAACCGCCGTGCGAACTCCTTCGCGGGTTCCTTGCCGGCGGCGCCAGCGAGGAAGCGCGCCGGGTCCTGTGGCGAGCCATCGACCAGCACCTCGAAATGCAGGTGCGGCCCGGTGGAGCGGCCCGTGTTGCCCACGCGCGCGATGCGCTGGCCGCGCTTGACGAGCGCGCCGCGCTCGACTTCGAAGCCGGCGCAATGCGCATAGCGCGTGACGAGGCCGTTGCCGTGGTCGATCTCGAGCGTGTTGCCGTAGGCGGCGTGCCATTCGGCCATCGTGACGATGCCGCCGGCCGCGGCGGTCACCGACGTGCCGACCTCGGCCGGGAAGTCGAGCCCGGTGTGCAGCGAGGCGTGGCCGTTGAACGGGTCGGGGCGGATGCCGAAGCCCGAGCCCACGGTCACGTTCACCGGTGCCGAACTCGGCACCAGCAGCGCCTGCAGGCGCGACTCGAGCAGGCGCGACTCGACGAGGGTGAAGATGTCGGTGTTCTGGTCCACCGCGACGCCCAGGCTGTCGATCGTGCCTTTCAGTTCGGCCAGCGACGGCCGCTCCAGCGGCAGGTAAGGGCCGCCCGCGCCGCCGGCGACGTTGCCGGGCGCGGCGCGCTTGAGCGGCTTCATCTCCTCGGCCTTCATGCCGGCCAGGCCGACGACGCGGTCGCCCATCGCTTCGAGCTTCACGAGCTTGGCCTGGATGTCGCCCACCTTCTCGGCGATGGCGTCCAGGTTCTCGCGCATGAAGCGGTCGCGCTGCGCGATCTCGTCGCGCACCACCAGGCGCACGATCTGGCTGACGATGGGCCAGCCCTCGCGCGCCGCCTTCAGGAAGATGAAGTGGTAGATCGTGCCCGAGGCGAGCAGGAACAAGAGCGTCACGCCGAACAGCACGCCCAGCAGCTGCCAGCGCGAGAAGTGCAGCACCCGGCTGGGGGCCAGGCTGCTGTGCGTGATGAGGACTTGCATGGCTAGACTCCTCCTCCGATGGTTGCCCCACCGCGCCCCGGCCCGGGCCAGCGCCAGAGCGCCGGCGCGCCCGCCGCGTCGCTGCAAAGCGCGCTCAGCGGCAACGAGACGCTGGCCGGCCTGCTCGAGCGCCTGGCGCAGTCGCAGGCTCGTTGGGCCGCGGTGGCCGCGCTGCTGCCGCCTGAACTGGCGGCGGCGGCTCGCGGCGGCTCGCTCGACGACAAGGCCTGGGTCATCCTCGCCGACCACGCCGCTGCCGCTGCCAAGCTGCGCCAATGCCTGCCCGACATCGAGCGCGCATTGCAGGCCCAGGGTTGGCTCGCGCCGCCGGTGAAGGTCAAGGTTCGGCCCAGGGTGGGGTGATTCGGGTTTCCGGATCCGGGCCCTGCGGCGGCGGGCGATACGGCGCGCCCGAACGACAAGCAGGGGCGAGGATTGTAGGAAGCGCCTCCGCGCACTCGGTGCGTCGCCGGGCGGCGAATTGGCAGCGATTTGTGTCAGCGCAAGGCGGCTTGTCGCGGCGGCGGGGAGCCGCACGGCCGGCGGTGCAACGGCGACGAAAATGCGCTGCAGAGTTCTTCAGAGTCCATCCACCACCCTTCCGCCATGAAGTACGCCTCCTCCCACGCCTACCTCCACCATGTGGCTGCCCGCAACCCCGGCCAGCCCGAGTTCCTGCAAGCGGTGACCGAGGTCATCGAGAGCCTGTGGCCCTACATCCAGGCGCACCCGAAGTACGCCGAGCAGGGCCTGCTGGACCGCCTCGTCGAGCCCGAGCGGATCATCATGTTCCGCGTCTCGTGGCTCGACGACCACGGCGAGGTGCAGGTCAACCGCGGCTACCGCATCCAGCACAGCCTGGCCATCGGGCCGTACAAGGGCGGCCTGCGCTTCCACCCCTCGGTGAACCTGTCGATCCTCAAGTTCCTCGCCTTCGAGCAGACCTTCAAGAATGCGCTGACGACGCTGCCGATGGGCGGCGGCAAGGGCGGCTCCGACTTCGACCCCAAGGGCAGGAGCCCCGGCGAGGTGATGCGCTTCTGCCAGGCGTTCGCCACGGAGCTGTTCCGCCATGTCGGCGCCGACACCGACGTGCCGGCCGGTGACATCGGCGTCGGCGGCCGCGAGGTCGGATACATCGCCGGGATGGTGAAGAAGCTCACCAACCGCGCCGACTGCGTCTTCACCGGCAAGGGCCTCGCGTTCGGCGGCTCGCTGATCCGTCCCGAAGCCACCGGCTACGGCACCGTCTACTTCGCCGAGGAGATGCTCAAGCGCAAGGGCCTGGCGTTCAACGGCCTGCGCGTCAGCGTCTCGGGCTCGGGCAACGTGGCGCAGTACGCGGTGGAGAAGGCGATGGCGCTCGGCGCCAAGGTCGTCACCGTGTCCGATTCGAGCGGTACCGTCGTCGACAGCAAGGGCTTCACCGCCGAGAAGCTGGCCGAGCTGATGGAGGTGAAGAACCACCTCTACGGCCGCGTCAGCGACTACGCGGCGCGCGTCAAGGGCGTCGAGTTCCTCGCCGGCGCCAAGCCGTGGCAGGTGCCGGTCGACGTGGCGCTGCCGTGCGCGACGCAGAACGAGATCGACGGCGACGATGCGAAGACGCTCGTGGCCAACGGCGTCAAGTGCATCGCCGAGGGCGCCAACATGCCTTCCACGCTGGAAGCGGTGAAGGTGTTCGAGGTCAGCGGCGCCGCCTACGCGCCGGGCAAGGCCAGCAACGCCGGCGGCGTGGCGACCTCGGGCCTGGAGATGAGCCAGAACGCGATGCGCATCTCCTGGGGCCGCGAAGAGGTCGACCAGCGCCTGCACGGCATCATGCGCAGCATCCACGAGGCCTGCCTGCAATACGGTCGCGGCAAGGACGGCCGCGTCAGCTACGTCGACGGTGCCAACATCGCCGGCTTCGTGAAGGTGGCCGATGCGATGCAGGCGCAAGGCGTGATCTGAAGCGCGGGCCGCTGCACGGCGGCGGCTCGCCGCGGCGGTTCAGGTGTTGGTTCAGGCGCTGGTGCCGGCTGTCCGAATCGAACGGACGACCTTCCGCTTACAAGGCGGGTGCTCTACCAGCTGAGCTAAGCCGGCCGGGGGCCGCGATTGTAGGTTCGCGGTTCTACTTGATGCGCTTCAGCGAAGGCCGCGGCGCGCCCGGTGCCGGCGGCGACGGATCGTCGTCGGCCGACGGCCGCGGGGCTGAAGGGGTCGACTGCGTGGGCGTTGACGGCGCGGCACGGGGCGGGGCTTCGGGGCCCGGGCTTGCGTCTCCGGCTCCTGCGCCGGCTCGCGGGCCAAGCGCAGGCCGCTGCGGCTGGGCGCCGACGGGCGGGCTTGCCGCGGCGCCAGCGGCGCGGCTCTTCCCCGGTGCCCGCGCCTTCGCTGGCACCGCCCGCGGCGGGCATCGGAAAGGCCATGCCCTGGCCGTTCTCGCGCGCGTAGATGGCGACCACGTGGTCCACCGGCACGACGATCTCGCGCGGCGTGCCGCCGAAGCGGGCCTTGAACTCGATGAACTCGTTGCCCAGCTTCAGCCCCGAAGTGGCCTCGAAGCCGATGTTGAGCACGATCTCGTTGTTCTTCACGTACTCGGGCGGCACGCGCACGCTGGCGTCGACGTGCACGGCGATGTAGGGCGTGAGGCCGTTGTCCGTGCACCAGTCGTGCAGCGCCCGCAGCAGGTACGGGCGGGTCGGCGTGCCGGAGGCGGTGGGCGTGCTCACGGTGCGGGCTGCGGCTCTCGCGGTCGTCTCGACAAGTCGCGGTCGGCCCGGAGCGCGTCGTCTCGCCGTTGCCTCAGGCGTGCGTCACTTGCGCATCACCTTCTCGGAAGGCGTCAGCGCCTCGATGTAGGCAGGCCGCGAGAAGATGCGCTCGGCGTACTTCAGCAACGGCACGGCGTTCTTGCTGAGGTCGATGCCGTAGTAGTCCAGCCGCCACAGAAGCGGCGCGATGGCCACGTCGAGCATGCTGAAGTCGTCGCCCAGCATGTACTTGTTCTTCAGGAAGATCGGTGCCAGCTGGGTGAGGCGGTCGCGGATCTGCTCGCGCGCCTTCTCCAGCTGCTTCTCGGTGGCCTTGACGCCGCGCCCTTCGAGCAGATTGACGTTGGCGAACAGTTCCTTCTCGAAGTTGAAGAGGAACAGCCGCACGCGCGCCCGCGCCACCGGGTCGCCCGGCATCAGCTGCGGGTGCGGGAAGCGCTCGTCGATGTACTCGTTGATGATGTGGCTCTCGTACAGGATGAGGTCGCGCTCGACCAGGATCGGCACCTCGTTGTACGGGTTCATCAGCGCGATGTCCTCGGGCTTGGCGAAGACGTCGACGTCGCGGATCTCGAAATCCATGCCCTTCTCGAACAGCACGAAGCGGCAGCGGTGCGAATAGGGGTCGGTGGTTCCGGAGTACAGCACCATCATGGCGTGACAGACCTTGCAGACGGGGAGAAAGCCGAGCGGTGGGCCGGGCGGCCGGCCAGCGCGGCGGGCGAAGCGAACGAGGCGGCGCGGTCGATGCGGAAAACGATTCAAGAACGACTGTGCGCAGCGGCCGCCGCTCGTTGCCGCTGCGCAGTCGATGGCCGCCGCAGGCCCGCAAGCACCGCGGGCCGCGACGCAAAGGCTATTTCACGTCTTTCCAGTACGCCGCGTTCAGGCGCCAGGCGATCAGGGTGAACAGGCCGAGGAAGAGCAGCACCCACACGCCCAGGCGCACGCGCTTGGACTGCGCGGGCTCGCTCATCCATTGCAGGAAGGCCACGAGGTCGGCCACCGCGTCGTTGTACTCGGCCTGCGACAGGCGCCCCGGGCTCGTCAGCTCGTAGCCCTTGAACACGTGCACGGTCTTCTTGGCGTCGTGCGGGTCGGCTTCGGTGGCGTAGACCGCGCGCTGCTCGCCTTGCAGCTCGTGCAGCACGTGCGGCATGCCCACGCCCGGGAAGACGAGGTTGTTCCAGCCGGTGGCCTTGGTCTCGTCGCGCACGTAGGCGCGCAGGTAGGTGTAGAGGTAGTCGGCGCCGCTGCCCTTGCTGGCGTCGGCACGCGAGCGGGCGACCAGTGACAGGTCGGGCGGCACGGCGCCGAACCAGTCCTTGGCTTCCTTGGGGTCGAGCGCGGACTGCATCGTGTCGCCGACCTTGACGCCGGTGAAGATCAGGTTGTCCTTGATCTGCTGCTCGGTGAGGCCGATGTCGCGCAGCCGGTTGTAGCGCACGTACGCCGCGGCGTGGCAGTTCAGGCAGTGGTTGACGAACAGCTTGGCGCCGTTCTGCAGCGCCGCCAGGTCGGTGCTGCGCTTGGCCGGGAAGGTGTCCCAGGGGATGCCTTCGCTGGCGGCGTGGGCCGAGGCGACCGCGAGCGCGGCCAGCAGGGTGAGCAGGATCTTCTTCATGGCGCTTCGCTCGCGGCTCTCGTTGGGCTCTTGCGGCAGACGGGGCTTTTCGGCTCTCGGGGCCTAGTGCGCGGCGAACCGCACGCGCTCGGGCACGGCCTTGAATTCGCCGATGCGGCTCCACCACGGCATCAGCAGGAAGAAGCCGAAGTAGAAGAGCGTGCCGACCTGCGAGATCAGCGTGCCGGTTTCCGAGGGCGGCTTGATGCCGAGGTAGCCCAGGATCAGGAAGACGATGACGAACAGGCCGTACAGCCACACGTTCCAGCGCGGGCGGAAGCGGATGCTCTTCACCGGGCTGCGGTCGAGCCACGGCAGCGCGAACAGGATCAGCACGGCAGCGCCCATCACGACGACACCCCAGAACTTGGCGTCGAAGGTCTTCAGCAGGCCGGCGAAGACCACGGCCGCCACCGCCACCGCGATCTTGCCGTTGTTGCGCAGGCCGCCGAGGAGGATGGCGAGCACGCCGCCCACCAGCGTGATGCCGACGAGCCAGTTCACCATCACGTCGGTCGTGGCGCGCAGCATCGAGTAGTACGGCGTGAAGTACCACACCGGGGCGATGTGCGCCGGCGTCTTCAGCGGGTCGGCGGGGATGAAGTTGTTGTACTCGAGGAAGTAGCCGCCGAGTTCGGGCGCGAAGAAGACGATGGCCGCGAAGACCATCAGGAACACCGCCACGCCCATGATGTCGTGCACCGTGTAGTACGGGTGGAACGGGATGCCGTCCAGCGGGATGCCGGTCTTCGGGTCCTTCGTCGCCTTGATCTCGACGCCGTCGGGATTGCTTGAGCCCACGTCGTGCAGCGCCAGCAGGTGCGCCGCGACGAGGCCGATCAGCACCAGCGGCACGGCGATGACGTGGAAGGCGAAGAAGCGGTTCAGCGTCGCGTCGCCGACGACGTAGTCGCCGCGGATCAGGATCGCGAGGTCCTCGCCGACGAACGGGATGGCGGCGAAGAGGTTGATGATGACCTGCGCGCCCCAGTAGCTCATCTGGCCCCAGGGGAGCAGGTAGCCCATGAAGGCCTCGGCCATCAGGCTGAGGAAGATGGCGCAGCCGAAGATCCACACCAGTTCGCGCGGCTTCCTGTAGCTGCCGTAGATCATGCCCCGCCACATGTGCAGGTACACGACGATGAAGAAGGCGCTGGCACCGGTGCTGTGCAGGTAGCGCACCAGCCAGCCCCAGGGCACGTCGCGCATGATGTACTCGACCGACGCGAAGGCGACCGCGGCGTCGGGCTTGTAGTGCATCGTCAGGAAGATGCCGGTGACGATCTGGATCACCAGCACCAGCATCGCCAGCGAGCCGAAGAAGTACAGCCAGTTGAAGTTCTTCGGAGCGTAGTACTCCGACATGTGCACCTTGTAGGCCTCGAACGCGGTCGGGAACCGGTTCTCGAGCCACACGGTGGCCTGCGTCAGCCACGACGCGCCGGCAGGCGCTTCCTTGAATTCAGCCATCTTCTTGGTTCCTCGCTCGGGGCACTCGGAGGATCTTGTGCAACGTCGTTGGCGCGCGGCCGCCGAGGGCCGCGCGGTGCCGGCTTCAGGCCTGCTTGTCCTCGCCGATCAGCAGCACGGTGTCGGACAGGTACATGTGCGGCGGCACCTCGAGGTTGTCGGGCGCGGGCTTGTTCTTGTAGACGCGGCCGGCGAGGTCGAAGGTCGACCCGTGGCAGGGGCACAGGAAGCCGCCGGCCCAGTCGTCGGGCAGCGAGGGCTGCGCGCCGGGGGTGAACCTGTCCACCGGCGAGCAGCCCAGGTGCGAGCAGATGCCCACGCCGACGAAGTACTCGGGCTTGCGCGAGCGGGTGGCGTTCTTCGCGTAGTCGGGCGTCGGGAAGGCGTTGCGCTGCGAGTTGGGGTCGGCCAGTTGCGCGTCGTGCTTGGCCAGAGCAGCGAGCTGCTCGGGCGTGCGGCGAACGATCCACACCGGCTTGCCGCGCCATTCGACGGTGAGCTTCTCGCCGGGCTTGATGCCGCCGATGTCCACCTGCACCGGGGCACCGGCAGCGCGCGCGCGCTCGGAAGGCGCGAAGCTGGAGACGAACGGCACGGCGGTGGCCACGGTGCCCACGGCGCCGGCGCCGCAGGTGATGGCGATCCAGGTGCGGCGGTCCTTGTCGAGAGGAACGCCGGGGCTGGGGAAGGCCGCTTCGCTCATGAGGTCCCTTTTCTCTTTGGCTCGTGTGGGGTCGTCGTCGGCGCTTCGCGTCGGCGCTGCGGCGCGCGCCGCGGGGGCCGTCACTGTGTTCGTTCTCGACTTGAGGCGGGTGCAATGCGCCGGTCAATCGGTGATTCTAGCCGAGCGGCCCCGGCGCCCCCCGAGGGCTAACATGCCCGCGCGGGAGCGGCAGAGCAAGCACCGCGACGCGCCGCCGCAACCGCGCGCTTCAGCAACAAGCACAACGCGAGAGGAGAGCCAGCTCATGAGCTTCATGTCGGAATTCAAGGAGTTCGCCGTCAAGGGCAACGTGATGGATCTCGCCGTCGGCGTGATCATCGGCGGCGCCTTCGGCAAGATCGTCGACTCCATCGTCGGCGACCTGATCATGCCCATCGTCGGCAAGATCTTCGGTGGCCTGGACTTCAACAACTACTTCATCCCGCTGGCCGGGCAGGCGGCCACCAACCTGGCCGACGCGAAGAAGGCCGGCGCCGTGTTCGCCTACGGCAGCTTCATCACCATCGTGCTCAACTTCGCCATCCTGGCGTTCATCATCTTCCTCATGGTCAAGCAGATGAACCGCCTCAAGCGCGAAGCGCCGCCGGCGCCGCCGGCCGCGCCGCCCGAGGACGTGGTGCTGTTGCGCGAGATCCGCGACGCATTGAAGAAGTAGGGAGAAGGCGCCCCGCGGTCAGGGGGGCAAAGCATGCCCCCGAAGGGCCGCGCGCGGTGTCTCCCGGGCCGCGGCCGAAGGGCCTTCGCAGGGCCCTGCTGTCGAGGAGCGGGCCGCGCCGGCCGGGGCTGAAACAGGCGGTCACAAGCGCGTGATCTGGGCCGGGTTTCGCCCCCACACCTTCTCACAACCCCGCCGGGGGGTTGTCGCATACTCGTGCGGCCTGCCCCCTGGAAATGAAAGTCTCCTCGCATCGCCGGCTGCCAGCCCAGCTGGAGGCAGCCGCCCACCGCCTGAAGCTCGCCGCGCGTGCGGCTGTCGATCGCACGGTCGAGAGCCTGGGCCTGGCGGCGCTGTCGGCGCCGAACCTCGTGCGCCGCGACGATCTGCTGGCGGCGCAGTTCGAACTCAACCGCAAGTCGGCGGTGTTCACGCTCGCCTTCAACGAGGCGTTCGACGAGTGGATCGCGCGCGAGGCGCAGCCGGTGGGTGAAGCCGCCGCGGCGCCCAAGGCCACGAACTGGGACGCGCTGTCGCTGGTCGAGGACCACGAGGTTGAACGCAAGATCACCGCCGAGCGCTTCGCGCAGGACGTGATCAGCGGCTGCGAGTGGGAACTGCGCGAACTCGACGGCTACGTCGGCTCGCTGCTGGGGCAGGTGGGCGAGACGGCGGTGCGCAACCCGCTCAGGCCCGAAGTCATCGGCCACGCGGTGATCCGCGGCGTGGCCGCGGTGAGTGAACGCGCCGAGGTGCGCAAGGTCCTGCAGACGGAACTGAGCCGCTCGATCGGCAGCGAACTGCGCGCCACCTACGCCGACATCGTGAGCCGCCTGCGCAGCGCCGGCGTGCAGCCGCTGTCGCTGGCGGTGCGCCAGCGGCAGCAGCGCGTGCCCGGCAGCGGCCCGGGAGCAGCCGCGGGGCCGGCGCTGACAGCGGCCACGTCGCCACCGAGTACGACACGCTCGGGCGGCCGCTGGACCCGGCGCACGGCGACTTCGGCGGCGGCGGCGGCATCGGCCCTGTCTACGACACGCACCACGGCGGCGGCATGGGCGGCATGGGCGGTGTCGGTGGCATGTGGCGGCGGCGGCATGGGCCGCTACGGTGGCCGGGCCACGCCGCGCCTACGCAGGCGGTTTCGCCGGGCGCGGCGGTGGCGCAGCAGGCGCGGCGGCGCACACGGGTCATGGCGGGCATGCTGCACGGGTGGGCACGTGGCCTCGCGGCGGCCACGGTGGCTACGGTGGCTCCGCCGGGTACGTCGGCCAGGGCGCCGGCTACGGCGCCGGTGGTGCCTGTCCGGGTATGGCCGCCGCCGGACGCACGGCTGGTCATGGAGCGGGCCACGGCAGCGCCCACGGTGGGCATGGCGCCGGCGGCGCGATGGCCGGCGCGGCGGCGGGCGGCGGGTACGGCGGCTACGGCGGGCACGGCGGTGGCGGCCGCGCCGGCGGCACGGCGCCGGCGTCACCACCGGCCACGGCCACCACCGCAGCGGCTACGGCAGCACCAGCGGCTACTCCACGGGCAGCACCGGCAGCGGCTTCGGCCGCAGCACGCGCGGCGGCGCCACGCTCGGCACGGTCGACGCAACGATGATGGCGCTGATGCGCCGCCTGGCCGTCAGCACGCAGCCGGCCTTCGGCGGCGGCAACGCCACCGGCTACGACACCTCGCCGCAGGGCCTCGGGCCCATCGCGCCGAACATCATCCGCGCCCACCGGCACGAGCTGCGCGAAGCGAGCAAGGGAGCGCTGGACCACCTCGTCATCGACGTCATCGGCAGCCTCTTCGACGCCATCCTCGCCGACCCGAAGGTGCCGCCGCAGCTGGCGCGGCAGATCGCCCGCCTGCAGCTGCCGGTTCTGCGCGCCGCGCTCGGCGACGCCAGCTTCTTCGCCTCGCGCAAGCACCCGGTGCGGCGCTTCATCAACCGCATCGCCTCGCTCGGCGCGGCGTTCGACGACTTCTCCGAGAGCGAGGCGCGCGACTTCCTCGCCAAGGTGCGCGACCTCGTGCAGGACGTCGTCGAAGGCGACTTCGAGCAGATCGACATCTACGAGAGCAAGTTGCAGGCCCTGGAGGAATTCGCCGCCGAGCTGGCCAGCCGCAACGCCGCTGCACACGGTGCCGCGCCGGCGCTGCTGGCGGCCAAGGAAGACGAGGCCCAGCTCACCGAGCTGTACGCGCGCCAGATCGAGATGGACCTGAAGGGGCTGGCGGCGCCCGAGTTCATCGTCCACTTCATGAGCCAGGTGTGGAGCCGCGTGCTGCTGCGCACCGCGCTCGCGCACGGCGGCGACAGCGCCGAGATGAAGCGCGCCCGCCAGGCCGGCCTCGACCTCGTGCTGAGCGTGCAGCCCAAGCCGACGCCGGCGCACCGCAAGAGCTTCCTCACCGGCCTGCCCAACATGATGCAGGCGCTGAACCTGGGCCTGAACCTGATCGGCTGGCCCGAGGGCGAACGGCGCGCCTTCTTCGGCCAGCTGATGCCCGCGCACGCCGAGGCGCTCAAGGCGCCTTCGGCGCGCATGCTCGACATCAATCTGATGGCCAAGCAGGTCGACGGCGCGCTGGCCAAGCCGGTGCCCTCGCGCGAGACCCTCGGCGCGCCGGGCATGCAGCTGCCGGTGCTGAGCGAGGAGATCGTACTGCCGCGCATCAGCGCCGACGAAGCGCGCCGCATCGGCCTCGTCGACGAAGCCTCGATCGACTGGAACGGCCAGGTCGACATCGACGTCGCCGCTTTCGCCGAGGAGCGCCAGGCGCAGCTCGAGGCCGAGCTGGCGGCGCAGCCGATCGGGCCGCTGCCAGCGCCTTCGGGCCCGGCCGAGCCCACTGCCGGCCGCGAGCTGGCCGACCACGTGCAGGTGGGCATTGCCTACCACATGCACCTGGACGACGCGTGGCACCGCGTGCGCCTGGTGCACGTGAGCCCGGCGCGCACCTTCTACGCTCTTCACGCGCGGCGAGCGGCACAGCGCGCACACACGCTGACGCACCGCATGCTGGTGCGGCTGTGCGAATCGGGCCGGCTGCGCGCGTTCGAAGGCGTGGAGCTGATCGACCGCGCCACGGCGCGCGCGCGCAAGCACCTCACGCACCTGGCGCCGCTGGCGGCCTGAGGACGCTGCGGCAGCCGGCTGCGCGCGTTCTCGCTCTCGCTGTCTTCCCTTGCCTTCGCGCGTCAGCGCGTGGCGGCCAGCCGCCGCGCCCACTGCAGCGCCGCCAGCAGGCTCGACGGGTCGGCCACACCGCGCCCGGCGATGTCGAACGCAGTGCCGTGGTCGGGGCTCGTGCGCACGAAGGGCAGCCCGAGCGTGACGTTGACGCCTTGCTCGACGCCGAGGTACTTCACCGGAATCAGGCCGTGGTCGTGCGTCATCGCCACGACGAGGTCGAACTCGCCGCGGCGGGCGCGCATGAACACCGTGTCGGGCGCGAACGGGCCGTGCGCGTCGATGCCGCGCGCGCGCCGCCTGCACGGCCGGGGCGATGAAGCGCTGCTCCTCGTCGCCGAAGAGGCCGCCTTCGCCGGCGTGCGGGTTGAGGCCGGCCACGGCGATGCGCGATGGCTTGCCGCCGGCGAGGCCGAGGCGGCCGCTGCCGGCGTCGTGCGCGATGGCAATCGTCGACAGCACCGCATCGAAGTCCAGCAGCTCGCAGCGCGCGCCTGAGCGAGACGTGGATGGTGACGAGCACCACGCGCAGCTCGTCGTTGGCCAGCATCATGCGCACCGGCGGCAGCGTGCCGTCGGCGCCGCGGCCAGCGCCTGCAGCATCTCGGTGTGGCCGGGGTAGGGCACGCCGGCGGCGGCGAGCGCTTCCTTGTGCACCGGCGCCGTGACGACGGCCGCGGCAGCGCCGGCTTGCACCCAGCGCACCGCGCATTCGATGCAGCGGGCCGCCGCGGCGCCGGCGCGCGCATCGACGCGGCCCCACGGCAGTTCGGCCAGCCCGCCCGGCAGCCCGGGCACTGCCAGCACCGGCAGGCAGCCCGGCGGCACTGCGGCGAGGTCGGCCGGCTCGGCGATGAGCGCCGTCATCGCCGCGCCGGCGCGCCGCAGCACCGCCGCGTCACCGGCCACCACAGCGCCGGCGAGGGCACCCCGCTCGAAGGCGCGCACGATGATCTCCGGGCCGATGCCCGCGGCGTCGCCCATCGTCACGACGAGCGGCTTCGCGGTCGCGGAGGAGGGCGGTTGCGTCATCGCGGGCATCGCGGTTGTCGGGTCGCAGGGCAGGGCGTCTCGCGGCGCTTCCGAGTGCATCACGCGGGGTTGTCGATCTCGATGAACTCGTGCGCGATGCGAAAGCGCGCCGCGATGTGCTCGCCCACCGCCGGCGCGCCATAGCGCTCGGTGGCGTGGTGGCCACAGGCGATGAACGCGACACCGGTCTCGCGTGCCCGGGGCGCCTGCGGCTCGGAGATCTCGCCGGTGAGGAACGCGTCGGCGCCGGCGGCGATGGCGGCCTCGAAGTAGCCCTGCGCGCCGCCGGGGCACCAGGCGATGCGCGCCAGCGCGCGGCCGTCGCCGGCCACGCAGGTGTTCGCGCGGCCCAGTGCCGCAGCGGCGCCGGCGGCGAGGTCGCAGGCGGTGCGCCACGGGCCCGCATTGCCGATGAAGCCGAGATCCTGCTCGCCGAAGCGCGCGTCGGCGCTCAGTTGAAGCTGGCGGCCGAAGCCCGCGTTGTTGCCGAGCTCGGGCTCGGCGTCCAGCGGCAGGTGGTAGGCGAACAGGCTCACGTCGTGCGCCAGCAGCCGCGCCACGCGCTGGCGCAGCCAGCCGGTGAGCCGCCCGTCCTGGCCGCGCCAGAAAAGGCCGTGGTGCACGAGCAGCGCATCGGCACCGGCAGCGATGGCCGCATCGATGAACGCGAGGCTCGCGGTGACGCCCGAGACGAGCTTGCGCACCTCGGTGCGGCCTTCGATCTGCAGCCCGTTCGGCCCATAATCGCGAAAGGCTTCGGGCCGGAGGAGGGTTGCGAGGGCCCGGTCGATGTCGCTGCGCTCGGCCATGGGGCTTGCATTTTGCCCGCCGCCCGTGTGCTGTTCGGCCCCTCTAGCGGTTGACCTCGCGCGGCCCTCGGGGCGCACCTAACGGCCCAACACAACGGCTGCAGCACCTTGGCACCCCATCCCGAGTCGTCGCTTTCCCATTCCGGCGCCCATGGCGATGCTCATTCCATGTGGCGCCGCACCTGGCTTCTCTTCGCGCAGGCGGTGACGGTGGCGCTTGCGGTGCTGTTCGTCGTCGCGACGCTCAAGCCCGAATGGCTGCCGCGCAACGGCGGCAGCAGCGTGCTGCCGCTGCCCACGCTGACGCAGGCGCCGCCACGGCAGGCGGCCGGCGCATCGTCGGCGGCCGGCGCGCCGGCGCTCGCGTCGAACAGCTTCAGCCAGGCGGCGCGCCGCGCCGCGCCGGCGGTGGTCAGCATCACGGCGACCAAGCTCGCGCGCAACCCGCACGCCGACGACCCGCGCTTCCGTTTTCTTCGGCGAGCGCGGCGCTCCGCGCAGCAACTGGGCCTCGGCTCGGGCGTGATCGCCCTGCCCGAGGGCTACCTGCTCACCAACCACCACGTCGTCAGCGACGCTGTCGACATCGAGGTGCAGCTCGCCGACGGCCGACGGCCGTTCGTTGCAGGTGGGCGACGCGGTGCTGGCCATCGGCAACCCGTTCAACATCGGCCAGACGGTCACCGCCGGCATCGTCAGCGCGCTCGACCGCACGCAGCGCGGCAACTCGCCGTTCCAGAGCTTCATCCAGACCGACGCCGCGATCAACCCGGGCAACTCGGGCGGCGCGCTCGTCGACGCGCACGGCGCGCTGGTGGGCATCAACACCGCGATCTTCTGCGCAGCGGCGGCAACATGGGCATCGGCTTCGCGGTGCCGGTGGAAACGGCGCGCGGCGTGATGGAGCAGCTCATCCGCGGCGGCAAGGTCAAGCGCGGCTTCATCGGCGTGGACATCCGCGACCTCAACGCCGAGCTGGCCGAGAGCCTGGCGTTGCCGGTGAAGACCGGCGTGCTCGTCACCGGCGTGCTCAACGAGGGCCCGGCGGCCAAGGGCGGCGTGCGCCCGGGCGACGTGGTGCTGCGCGTGGGCGACAAGGCGGTGAGCCCGAATGGCTGGCCGACTACCAGCGTCTGCTGGAGCGCCAGGGCGTGCTGCTGGCGTGGCCGGCCTTCGGCGCGCTGACGCCCCTGCATCGCACGGGCTACCGGCACGCCGGGCGCTGAACGCGCGGCGCCGCAGGCGTTGCGCAAGCTCAGAGAATGAGCGCCACCCGCTCCAGGATCAGCACCGCGAAGAAGCCGAGCGCGGCGATCAGCGTCCACTTGAGCACCAGGATGCCGCGCCGCCGCCAAGCCACCTGGCTGGTGCCGATGTACATCGCGAAGCACAGCAGCGAGGCCACCAGCAAGAGGCCGAAGACGAGGCGGAAGAAGACCATTCGCGGCGACGTGAGTCCGGTCGGATCGGTGCGACTTCGATGCCGCTACCACGCCGGCGCCAGGTCGGCGAAGCCGCTGGGCGCTTCGGCTTCGCGCTCGAAGGTCACCACTTCGAACGCCGTGGTGTCGGCGAGCAGGCGGCGCAGCAGCTGGTTGTTGAGCGCGTGCCCGCCCTTGAACGCGGTGTAGCTGGCCAGGAGCGGCTTGCCGGCGACCTGCATGTCGCCGATGGCGTCGAGGATCTTGTGCTTGACGAACTCGTCGTCGTAGCGCAGCCCGTCGGCATTGAGCACGCGCGTGTCGTCGACGACGATGGCGTTGTCCATGCTGCCGCCCAGCGCCAGGCCGCGCGAGCGCATCAGGTCCACGTCCTTCGTGAATCCGAACGTGCGCGCGCGCGCGATGTCGCGCTTGTAGCGGCCGGAGCCGAAGTCGAAGGTCACCTGCTGGCCGGTGGCGTCGAGCGCCGGGTGGTGGAACTCGATCTCGAAGCTCAGGCGGTAGCCGTGGCAGGGCTCCAGGCGCGCCCACTTCAGCGACGCACCGGTGCCCTCGCGCACCTCCACCGTCTTCAGCACGCGCAGGAAGCGCTTGGGTGCGTCCTGCATCGCGATGCCGGCGCTTTGCAGCAGGAACACGAAGCTGGCGGCGCTGCCGTCGAGCACCGGCACTTCCTCGCCGCTGATGTCGATGTGCAGGTTGTCCAGGCCGAGGCCGGCACAGGCCGACAGCAGGTGCTCGATGGTCTGCACCTTCGGCGCGCCCGGGTCGCCGCCGGGGCTGACGGTGGTGGCCATGCGCGTGTCGCACACGGTGTGCGCGGTGACCGGGATGTCCACCGGCACCGGAAGGTCGGTGCGGTGGAAGACGATGCCGGTGTCGGGTGCCGCCGGCCGCAGCGTGAGCTCCACCTTCTGGCCGCTGTGCACGCCCACGCCGACGGCGCGCGTGAGGCTCTTGATGGTGCGCTGCTGCAGCATGGGGCGAGATTGTCCCTGAACCGCTTCGTCAGCGTTGGCGCGGTGCCTTCGCGCGATCCTTCGCTTGCCCCTTCGCGTGCGTGGCGCGGGTCGTGCGGGTGATGTGCGTGGTTTGGGTGGAGCGCGCAGCTCGCGCAGCGCCGGCAGCGTGCGCAGCATCGGGAGGCGCCTCGCGTGCCATGGCGCGCATCCAGTCGGCCAGTGCCGCCACCGCGGGCCGCTGCGCCGCGACGGGTTCGAGCAGCACGTAGTAGCCGCGCGCCGAGGCGAGCTGGCCCTTGAACGGCGCCACCAGGCGCCCTTGCGCGATCAGCGCATCGGTCAGCGGCCGCCGGCCGAGCAGCACGCCCTGGCCTTCCACGGCCGCGGCCACCGCGGTGTCGTAGCTGCTGAAGGTCAGCGTCGCGGCGGGCTCGAACGCGGCCACGCCCACCGTGCGCAACCACGCGTGCCATTCGAGCGGCATGCCCGGCGCTTCGCCCGCGGGCATGACGACGTGCAGCAGCGTGTGCCGCGCCAGGTCCTGCGGCCGCGCGAGCAGCGTGCGGCCGCGCAGCAGCGCGGGTGCGGCGAGCGGCTGCACCGCTTCGGCGAAGAGCGGCTCGCCGGCCTCGGCGGGCATGCGCTCGACGTTGCCGTAGCGCACCGCGACATCGAAGCCTTCAGCGGCCAGTGAGCGCGTGGCGTAGCTGGCGTCGATGCGCACGTCGATGCGCGGGTGCGCGGCGACGAAGCGTGCCAGGCGCGGGATCAGCCACAGCGACGCGAAACCCGGCGTCGTCGTCAGCGCCACCACCTCGCGCTCGCGCGGCGCGCGGATCGCCTGCACCGCCTCGCGCACGCTGGCCAGCGCCGTGGACGTGGCCGCGGCCAGGCGCGAGCCGGCGTCGGTGAGTTCGAGGGCGCGGTGGCGGCGGCGGAAGAGCGGCGTGCCGAGGCTCTCCTCCAGCGCGGCGATCTGCCGGCTCACCGCCGACTGCGTGAGGAAGCGCTCGCCGGCCGCCTTCGTGAACGACAGATGCCGCGCGGCCGCCTCGAAGGCGAGCAGCAGGTCCAGCGGCGGCAGGCGGCGGGGATCGTTTGGCATGCGAATCGGGAATGCCAGACCTTCGCAATGATCGTTTGAAGGCCGGCCTTGCGAGGAAGACTATGCGGGCCATCGGGGCCGCGTCAAGCCGGACGGATGATCCATCGGCATGGCTGGCGGCGGTTCCCGACCTCGTCCCACAAGGAGTTCCTGAATGAATCCGTTGTCGAACCTGTCCGCGATCGACCTGCCGAGCCACCGCACCCATCGCCTGCAGGGCCCTGCGCACCTGCGCGTCACACGCGGCCTCGTCTTGGTCACCATCGACGGCCGGCGTGACGACATCCTGCTGCCCGCCGGCGAAGGCATGCGCTTCGCGCGCGGCGAGGCGGTCGTTGCCTATGCGCTGGGCGGCGCGGCGAGCTTCGAGGTCAAGGCCTGCTCGCCGCCACGCCGGCGCGGCCGCTCTGGCCTGGGCCGGCAAGGTGGCGGCGCGGTTGCGCGGCGTGCCGCCCTTCGAGCGCCACGCTTGATCGGCGTGCTGTCGTGCCGATGATCCGCATGGGCTGAGCGCCTGGCCCCGGCATCCAGGGAAAGAGCCGCGGCATCGACCCAGCGAGCCGGCGCATTGGCCCTTCGCCGATGCCGGCTTGTCAGCGGCCGCGGCGCCTGCGCGCCATCATCGGCGGATGTCGGCGCCAACGGCATCGCAGACCCTGGCGGCCCCCGCGGCCTTGCCGGCCGCAGCGGCGCACCGAGCCGTTGCCCCGAAGCGCTCGCGCCGAGTGCCGCCTGGGTTCGCGATGCGGCCGGCGCCGCCTGGACTGCTGCGCCTGGCCGGCGAATGGCGCGGCCGCAGCGATGCCTGGCCCGCCCTGCCGGCCGGATTGACCTCCGGCGACACGGTGTCCGTCGATGCGCAGGCGCTGGGGAGCTGGGACGTCGCGCTGGCCGCGCGGCTGTGGGAGCTGGCGCAGGTGCTGCGTGAGCGCGGCGTGCCCTTCGATCTGCACTCGCTGCAAGCGGCCGCAACGACCGCCCAGCGCGGCGCTGCCGGCCATCAGGGCCTGTACGAAGTCGTGGCGCTGGCTTCGCCGCAGCATGGCGCACTCGAAGACGACGCGCGCCCCGCGGCCACCGCGCAGGCCGCGCCGCGGCCGCGCCGGCGCATCCCGATGCCGCCGCGCACCAGCGAGGCGGTGGTCACGGTGGCCTTCTTCGGCGAGGTGCTGCTCGCCTTCGGCCGCTGGCTGAGCGGGCGCGCCATCGTGCGCGGCGCCGAAGTGCTGCACCAGCTCGACGAGACCGGCCCGCGCTCGCTGCCGATCGTGGCGATGACGTGCGCGCTCGTCGGGCTGATGCTCGCCTACATGGGCGGCGCGCAGCTCGGCCGCATCGGCGCGTACAACTACCTGGCCGACATCGTGGCCGTGGGCATGGTGCGCGAGGTGGCGGCGCTGATGACCGGCGTCATCCTCGCCGGGCGCATCGGCTCGGCCTTCGCGGCGCAGCTGGCCACGATGAAGGCCGGCGAGGAGATCGACGCGCTGCGCGTGCTGGGCGTGGAGCCGGTAGCGCATCTGGTCGTGCCGCGCCTCGCGGCGCTGCTGCTGATGGCGCCGGCGCTGTACGCCTGCGGCGTGACGGCCGGCATCGTCGCCGGCTGGCCGGCGGCCAGCGGCAGCTACGGCGTCGCCAGCGTCGAGTACTTCCACCAGAGCGCGCGCGCCATCGACTTCACGCACCTGGTGGTGGGCCTGTTCAAGACGATGCTCTACGTGGCGCTGGTGGCCTTGGCCGGTTGCCGCGAAGGCCTGCATGCCGGGCGCAGTGCGCAGGCGGTGGGTGCGGCCACCACCACCGCGGTGGTCAAGGGGCTGGTGTGGCTGGTCGTGGCCGCCTGTGGCACGACGGTTGCCTTCTCGATCCTGGAGATCTGAGGGCGGCGGCGTGGCGGACGGCGCGGCGAGCATCGAGCACGAGACGGGCACAGGCGGGACGGATGCCGCCGCGCGCGATGCCGCCGTGCCCGATCCCAGTTCGCGACGCCGAAGTTCGCGATGCCGAATGTAACGCCGAAGTGTTGGTGGCCGTGCGCGGCCTGGCCATCGCCGCCGGCAGCCTCGTCGTGCAGTCGGGGCTCACGTTCGACATCCGCCGCGGCGAGGTGCTCGTGGTGATGTGATGGGCCCGAGCGGCTGCGGCAAGAGCACGCTGCTGCGCCACCTGGTCGGCCTGGAGCGCCCCGTCGCCGGGCAGGTGCTCTATGCCGGCCACGACCTGCACCACGGCGACGCAGCGGCGCTGGCGGCATTGCGCCGCCGCTTCGGCGTGATGTTCCAGGCCGGCGCGCTGTGGAGTTCGATGTCGCTGGGCGAAACGTGATGTTCCCGATGCGTCTGTTCAGCCGCCTCGGCGCCGAAGCGGCGCCGCCACGCGCTTCAAGCTGGCGCTGGTGGGCCTGGACAGCGGCTTCGACCTCATGCCGGCGCAGCTCTCGGGCGGCATGCGCAAGCGCGCATCGCTGGCGCGAGGCGCTGGCGCTGGAGCCCGAGCTGCTGTACCTGGACGAACCGGGCTCCGGCCTCGACCCGCTCAACGCGGCGCGGCTGGACGAGCTGGTGCTGAACCTGCGCCACAACCTCGGCACCGCGGTGGTGATGGTCACGCATGAGAACGCGAGCATCATGGCCGTGGGCGACCGCGCTCTGTACCTCGACCCGGTGGCGCACACGATGACGGCATTCGGCCCCCGCGCGAGCTGCTGCGAAGCGGCCCGCCCGGGTGCGCGCGTTCCTGCAACGCGGGGTGGTGGCGTGAGCAGCGTGACTGGCGCAAGTGGCGTCGGCAGCGCGAGCAGCGGCAGCGGCGCCGGCGGCCTGAGCGGCACGAGCGGCATGAGCGCGATGAAGGCCCTGCGCGGCATCCGCGGCGGCGCGGCCTGGAGGGTCGGTCTCTTCACGCTCGTCGGGCTGGCGCTGCTGGCGCTGGCGGTGGTGCTGGCCGGCGGCCACTGGTTCGTGCCGCGCGAGGCGGCGCTGCTGCGCTTTCGCACCTCGGTCTACGGGTTGCAGGTCGGCGCGCCGGTGGTGTTTCGCGGCGTTCGCGTGGGTCAGGTGACGGCGGTGGACCTGGCGCCGGCCGGGCCCGGTGGCATCGCGATTCCGGTGAAGATCGAATTCGAGCGCGCGCTGCTGCGCAACCTGCTCGGCCAGTCAGCCGCAGCGTCGGCGGCGGCGGGCAGCGGCAGCGGCGCCGGCTGGCGCGGCGTTGCTGGCTGGCGCGCGGGCTCGTGGCCAAGCTCGCGATGCAAAGCCTGCTCACCGGGCCAGCTCTACGTCGACCTCGACCTCGATCCGGCACGCGCCGGCGCGATCCGCCCAGCAGGCCGGCGATCCCGAAGCCGCTGCCGCGGCGGGCGCGCTGCCGGTCATCCCCACCGCGCCTTCCGCAACTGCAATCGCTGCAAGCGCAGCTCGAGAAGGAGCTCGACCTCGGCCAGATCGGGCGCGACCTGTCCGACCACTCCACCGCTTCCTTTGCGGCAGGTGCTCGCCGGCCCCGAGAGCCCGCGCGCATGGTGACCCAGCTCACCAGGCCGGCGCAGGCGCTTCCGCAACGCCTGGCCGTCACCTGGAGCGCGACCTGCCGCCGCTGGCGCGCCGGCGCCGGCCGCCTTCGGCGAAGGGCAGCGCGCGGCAAGCTCCGTGGGCCGCGCCGAGCAGCTGGCGCTGCAGGTAGACGCCGCCGCTTCGCAGATGCAAGGCCAGGTCAGTGCCGTCTCCGCTGCCGGTGTGACGACGCTCGCGCAGGTGCAGCGCAGTGCCGAAGCGCTGCGGCTGGCGGCCGAGGCGCTGCGCGGTACCGCAGCCGAGGATGAGCCTGCGCCTGAACGCCGACCGCGCGCTGGCCGATGTCTCGCGCGCTGCGCGTTCGTTGCGCGAACTGGCCGAGCTGCTGGAACGCCACCCCGAAGCGCTGCTGCGCGGCAAGGCAGGAACGCCATGAAGACGACGTCGAGCGTGGCGCTGGCCGCGCTGGTCGCCATCGGCGCGGCCGCCTGCTCGCCGGTGCCCGTGGCGCCGACGCAATGGCTGCACGCCTCGCCGCCGATGCGCCGATGTCGCCGGCCGCGGCGACCGGCCCCGCGGCCGCGGCGCCGCCGCGGCGAGCGGCACCGCGACGGCACGGCGAGCGGCGCGACAAGCGAAGTGCTGGCAACTGGTGTTGCCCGTGACCTGCCGGTGCCTCGAGCGCGATGCGCTCTTCGTGCCGCAGGCAGCCGCACACGCCCAGCGACGGCGGCGGCTTCGATACGAGCTGGCCGGCGCGCGCTGGATCGAGCCGCTGCGCGATGCGGTGCCGCGTGTGCTGCGCGAGGACCTGTCGCGCGAGCTGCGAAGGCGCACCGAAGGGCGCTGGTGCTGTGGCGCTCGCCGCTGCCGCCGGGGCTCGTGCCGACGCGGCAGCTGCGCGTGGAGATCACCGCGTTCGAGATCGGCGCGCGCGCCGTCGTCACGAACGCCGCTGGTCGATCGCCGATGTGCGTGGCGAACGACCGCCGCGCGTGCACGAGGCGCGCTTCGACACCGCGCCGGCTTCCATGCCGGTGATGCCGCCAGCCTGGGCGGCGGCACACCCGGCAGGCCATCGCGGTGCTGGCCGCGCGCATCGCCGCGACGATGGCAGCGGCGTCGTCCTGAGCGCACGCACTGCGGACGCACCCCAGCAACATTCGACAGAGCGGGGCCGATCGACCGATGAAGACGCCGCAGTTCTTCGAACTCGACACCCTTTCCGAGGCAGCGCTGGCAGCCGAGGCCGCGGCAGGCCTTGCTTCCAGCACTGCGACCGTGGCGCCGAAGTTCTTCTACGACGCGCTCGGCTCGCGCCTCTTCGACGCCATCACCGAGCTGCCCGAGTACTACCCGACGCGCACCGAGGCCGCGATCTTCGCCGCCGACGGCGCTGCCATCGCCGAAGCGGCGCTCGCGTGCAGCGGCGTGGCGCCAGCTGTGGACCTGGGCGCGGGCAACTGCGCCAAGGCGGCGCGCCTCTTCTGGGCGCTGCAGCCGCGCCGCTACGTGGCCGTGGACATCTCGGTGGCCTTCCTGCGCCAGGCGCTGGAAGCGCTGCAGCGCGAGCATCCGGCGCTGGAACTGGCAGGCGTCGACCGGGACTTCTCCGCCAGGTTCGCGTTGCCGCCACTGTTGCTCGGTGGCGGCGGCGTCGGCATCTTCTACCCGGGGTCGAGCATCGGCAACTTCGCGCCCGACGAGGCGCTTCGCCTGCTGCGCGAAGGCGCGCGCGCTGGCGCTCGGCGGCCAGGCGGCGGACGCGCAAGGCGGCCTCATCGCCCGGCGCCGACCTCGTGAAGGACGCGCGTGTGCTGCTCGAAGCCGCCCACGACGACGTGCTTGGCGTGACGGCTGCCTTCAACCTCAACGTGCTGCGGCGCCTGAACGCGCTGCTCGGTGCCGACGTCGACTTCCGGCGCAATGGCGGCATGTGGCGCACTTCGACGTCGTGCATTCGCGCATCGAGATGCACCTGGAGGCGCGGCATGCGCTTCCAACGCGGTGCATTGAGCGGAAAGCGGCAACACCCCCGAAGGCGACGCCGCGCCGAACGCGGCGAGCGCATCCATACCGAGAACTCGTACAAGTGGCGGCCCGATGACTTCGAGCGCCTGCTGCTGAGGCGGGGTACCGCGCCATCCGGCGATTCACTGACGCGCAAGGCTGGTTCGGCGTCTTCGTCGCGCGGGCATTGTTCCCCGCGCGGGACCACGTGCGGTATTGCATTCGATCGCATGAGAACCGTTCGGGCTGATCCTTCGACAAGCTCCAGGACAGGGTACGCCTGCCGGCGTATCGGAGCCCGGCGCGGCTATGCTGCCGGCAGAGATGGAACCGACGGAGACGCGATGAACGCGCCCGAAGCCGCCGCCGAGCCGCGGCTCACCCTCGCTCTCGCCGGCGGCGGCTGCAACTGCAAGATCGCCCCCGGCGTGCTCGGCGAGATCCTGCGCGGCACGGCGGCGGTACCGGTGCCGGCCGAGCTGCTGGTGGGCATCGAGACCGCCGACGACGCCGCGGTCTACCGCCTCAACGACGAGCAGGCGCTGATCGCGACGACCGACTTCTTCGTGCCGATCGTCGACGGCCGTTCGACTTCGGCCGCATCGCCGCCACCAACGCGATCAGCGGCGGTGTACGCGATGGGCGGGCGGCCGATCCTGGCGCTGGCGATCGTCGGCATGCCGATCGACGACCTTCGTCGACGGCGACGATCGGCCGCGTGCTCGAAGGCGGCGCCGGCGTGTGCCGCAGCGCCGGCATCCCGGTGGCCGGCGGGCACACGATCGATTCGGTCGAGGCGATCTACGGCCTCGTCGCGCTCGGGCTCGTGCATCCCAAGCAGGTCAAGCGCAACGCCGACGCGCGGCCCGGCGATGTGCTGGTCCTCGGCAAGCCGCTCGGCGTGGGCGTGCAGAGCGCGGCGTACAGCGAAGAAGGGCAGCTCGATGCAGGCTACGCGCAGATGATCGCGACGACGACGGCGCTGACCCACGCCGGGGCCGAGCTGGCGGCACTGGCCGGCGTGCATGCGCTGACCGATGTCACCGGCTTCGGCTTGGCCGGCCACGCGCTCGAGATGGCGCGCGGCGCCGGTTGCGAGTGCAGATCGACTGGCCGGCGGTGCCGTTGCTGGACGGCGTGCGGGCGCTCGCAGGCGAGGGTTTCGTCACCGAGTGCATCAGGGCACGCTGGGCCGGCTATGGCGCTGGTGTCGCTGCCGGCCGGTTTCGCAGCGGAAGACAAGGCGCTGCTGACCGACCCGCAGACCAGCGGCGGCCTGCTCGTGGCCTGCGCGCCCGGGCTCGCGATGCGGTGCTCGGCATCTTCGCTCGCCGCAGGAGTTCGACGCCGCCGCGGTCGTCGGCCGCGTGCGTTCGTCGGCGCGGCCCTGCTTGAGCGTGCTGGCATGAGCGGACAAGGCGCGACGAGGCCGGGTCGAAGGCCGTGGGCGTGAACCCGATGAGCGTGCTGGCATGAGCAGGCAACGTGCCTCCGGGGGCTGAAGCGCTTTGTTGGAACAGCACGCGTCCGAGTTGCCCAGCGGCCTGCGCCTGCTCGTCGGCCGCGCGCCGCACGCCGGCACCTGCTGCGTGGCGGTGTTCGTGCGCTGGGGCAGCGCCAACGAGAGTGCGCGCAGCAACGGCATCGGCCACGTGCTGGAGCACATGGCGTTCAAGGGCACGGCGGTCGCCGGGCCCGGCGGCCAGCCGCGGCTGCGCGACGCGCGCCAGGTGAACCTCGAAGCCGAGCGCCTGGGCGCCGAGGTCAACGCGCACACCGACAAGGACCACACCGCGTTCTACATGCGCGGCCTGCCCGAGCACGCCGAGCGCATGCTGCGCATGCTGGCCGAGATCGTGCTGCACCCGAGCCTGCCCGCTGCCGAACTCGAACGCGAGCGCCAGGTGCTGCTGCAGGAGTTCGCCGAGGACGAGGACGACCCGGTCGCCACCGCCTTCAAGCTGCTGGACAAGGCTTCGTTCGGGCTGCACCCGGCGGCGCAGCCGGTGATGGGCACGCGGCGCAACCTCGAACGCTTCACGCGCGAGGACCTGGTGGCGCATCGGGCCGCGGGCTACCTTGCCGGGCAGGTGGTCGTCGGCGTCACCGGCGACGTGCAGCCCGAGGCGATCGAGCGCGTCGTCGAAGACGCGTTCGCACCGCTGCCGCCCGGAGCCGTGGCGCCGGTGGCGGAGCCGTCATGGCGCGGCGAGATCCTGACGCGCACGCTCGTGGGTTCGAGCCAGTCGCACCTGGCGCTTGCCTTCCCCGTGCCTTCTCGTCGCAGCGACGACCCCGCGGCGGCCGTCGCGGCGGCGGTGCTCGGCGAGGGCATGAGTTCGCCGCTGCTGCACCGCGTGCGCGAGCAGCGCGGCCTCGCCTACTACACCGCCTGCTCGGCCGACGTGCTGGACATGTGCGGCCAGTTCGTCGTCGAGGCCAGCATGGCGCCGGCCGACGCCGAGCCGCTGGTGCGCGAAGTGATGGCGCTCGTGCGCG
>JAXMEZ010000130.1:0-1891 GCA_046348035.1 Rubrivivax sp.
CGGGCCGCGCCTTGGCCACCCCGGCCATGCCGATATTGCCGCCGGCGCCGGGCTTGTTGTCGACGATGAACTGCTGCCCCGTCTGCTCGGTGAGCTTGGCCGCGACGATGCGCGCGATGGCGTCGTTGGCGCCGCCGGGCGC
Organism: Rubrivivax sp.; assembly: GCA_046348035.1. GTDB lineage: Bacteria > Pseudomonadota > Gammaproteobacteria > Burkholderiales > Burkholderiaceae_C > Rubrivivax. The sequence goes on from JAXMEZ010000130.1 coordinate 143, forward strand.
CTGCGGCACGACGATCGTCACCGGCTTGCTCGGGTACTTCTCCTGCGCGAAGGCACTTGGCGCGAGCGCAGCGGCGCAGGCGGCGACGCTGGCGAAGACGACGGTGCGGCGGCGTTGCGTTGGCATGGTCCGGTGTCTCCTTCAGCGGTACCTTCAGCGGTAAGAAGCCAGCAGGATGCTGGTCTCGGTGTTGGCGATGCCCTTGACGAGGCGCACGCGCTCCAGCACCTGCGACAGCTCGGCCATGCTCTGCGCGCGCAGCTCGGCCAGCAGGTCCCAGCGGCCGTTGGTGTCGTGCAGCGCCGCGACGCCGGGCTCGCCGAGCAGAGCCGCGATGACGGCGCGGGTCTGGTTGCCGTCGACGCGCACGCCCATCCAGGCCTTGATCTCGTGCGGCTCGGCCTCGGGCTTCAGGCGCACGCCGTAGCCGACGATGACGTGGTTGTCCTCGAGCTTGCGCAGCCGGTTCGTCACCGTGCCGCGCGACACGCCGAGCTTGGCCGCCAATGCGGCGACGCTGGCGCGGGCGTCCTTGCGCAACAGCGCGATGAGCTGGCGATCGACGTCGTCCACCGTGAACGCGGGGTTCGTTGCCGTTTCGGCAATTGTGGCTGCGAAAACGGCAACCGGTGCTGCGAACCGCTGCAACGTGAGCGCTTCCGGCTGGCTGGACGCGTTGGCAAAGTGCCTCGCAGACAACGGCCCTGCGCCGCATCGACGACGAACCCTGCCATGACGACGACCAGAACATCGAGCCGCGAACTCTCTCGCCGCGCCGTTGCCCGCGCGACGAAAACCGCTTCCACCTCCACGCTCTACCTCGGCGCCGAGCATGTCCTCGAACTCGCCCGCCGCAAGGGCCTGCCGGCCTGCATCGCGGCAATCGCCGAACGCATCGAGGCCGACTTCCGCCGCTGGCACGACTTCGACAAGACGGCGCGCGTCGCCAGCCACTCCGCCACCGGCGTGATCGAGCTGATGCCGGTGGCCGACGCTTCGCAGTTCGCGTTCAAGTACGTCAACGGCCACCCGGCGAACACGCGCGCCGGCCTGCCCACGGTGATGGCCTTCGGCGTGCTGGCCGACGTGGCCACCGGCGCGCCGCGCCTGCTGGCCGAGCTGACGCTGGCCACGGCGATGCGCACCGCGGCGATGTCGGCGCTGGCAGCGAGGCACCTGGCGCGGCCGGGCAGCCGCAGCATGGCGATCATCGGCAACGGCGCGCAGTGTGAGTTCCAGGCGCTGGCGTTCCGCGATCTCGTCGGCGTGCGCGAGCTGCGTCTCTTCGACACCGACGTCGCGGCCACCGCCAAGGCTGCCGCGAACCTGGCCGGCAGCGGCCTTGCGCTGCACCTGTGCACGAGCACGGCCGAAGCCGTGCGCGGCGCCGACATCGTCACCACCGTCACGGCCGACAAGACGAAGGCGACGATCGTCACGCCGGACATGGTCGAGCCCGGCATGCACCTCAACGCCGTCGGCGGCGACTGCCCCGGCAAGACCGAACTGCACCCCGGCGTGCTCGAAGCAGCGAGCGTCTTCGTCGAGTTCGAGCCGCAGACGCGCATCGAAGGCGACTTGCAGCAGATGCCCGCCGACTTCGCCGTCACCGAGTTCTGGCGCGTGCTGCAGGGCCAGGCGCCGGGGCGGCGTGACGCGCGCGAGGTCACCGTCTTCGACAGCGTCGGCTTCGCGCTCGAGGACCACGCGGCGCTTGGCTTCCTGCGCGACGCCGCGCTCGAACTCGGC
>JAXMEZ010000131.1:0-1786 GCA_046348035.1 Rubrivivax sp.
GCAAGGGGCTTTCGCTGCGCGTCGAGGTGGCGGGTGACAGGGGCGAGGGCGGCGAAGCGTGCGAAAGCGGCGCCGGCAGCGACGTCGTGGCGCATGCCGACCGGCGGGCCTTGCACCAGATCGTGCTCAACCTCGGCTCCAACGCCGTCAAGTTCACGCCGCAAGGCGAAGTGCTGCTGCAGGCTTCCCTCGTGCACCGCGCCGCCGGGCCGCCGAGCGTGGAGATCGCCGTCGTCGACACGGGCGTCGGCATCAGCGCCGAAGACCAGGCGCGCCTGTTCCAGGCCTTCACGCAGCTCGGGCCGCGCAGCGGCCGGCCGGCCGAGGGCACGGGGCTCGGGCTGCACCTGTCGCGCAAGCTCGCCGACCTGATGCAAGGCACTCTGCGCGTGACGAGCGAGCCCGGCCGCGGCAGCCGCTTCGTGCTGACGCTGGCGCCGGCGCAGCCGGGCGCCGCCGCAGGCAGCGCCTGATTCGAGGCACACGGAGTGACGCCGGCCATGGCAACACGCATCCTCGTCATCGAAGACAACCCGGTCAACCTCGAGCTGATGCAGTCCCTGCTCGAGGCCTGGCAGTACGACGTGCTCACCGCCACCGCCGGCGCCGAAGGCCTGGCGGTGGCCGCGGCGAAGCGGCCCGACCTCGTCATCTGCGACATCCAGATGCCGGGCATCGACGGCTACGAGGTGGCGCGCCGCCTGCGCGCCGACCCGGCGCTGGGCCGCATCCCGCTCGTCGCCGTCACCGCCTACGCGATGGTCGGCGACCACGAGAAGGCGCTCGCCGCGGGCTTCGACCGCCACGTCGCCAAGCCGATCGACCCGGCCACCTTCATCGCCGCGATCGAGCCGCTGCTGGCCGGTGAACCTGCCGGCGCGCCGCGACCGCACGCCGCGACGCCCGATGGGCCCGACCCGCACGGCAGCGTGCCCGAGACGCTGCGCGCACCGCGCTCGCCGTGCACGCTGCTGACGGTGGACGATGGGCCGCTGAACGTCGAGTACAAGTCCGACCTGCTGCAGGCCGCCGGCTACGAACTGCTCACCGCGCGCAGCGTCGTCGAGGCGCTCGCGACGCTGCGCTCGCGCCAGGTCGACCTCGTGCTGTCCGACGTGCGCATGCCCGGCGGCGGCGGCTTCGAGCTGCTGCGCCGGCTGCGCGCCGACGCGGCCACGCGCGACCTGCCGTTCATCTTCCTCACGGCCTCGGCGCGCGACGAGGCCTCGCGCCGCCAGGGCCTGGCGCTGGGCGCCGACGCCTACCTCGTGCGGCCGGTGCCGGCGGCCGAGTTGCTGGGGCAGATCCGCCGCTGCCTGGGCGCGAGCGGCGCGGGATAATGCGCGGTTCCCGCTCGCACCGAGCGCACCGTATCCCTTCGAAAGCCGGCTCCCATGGCGCAGTATGTTTTCACGATGAACCGGGTGGGCAAGATCGTCCCGCCCAAGCGGCAGATCCTCAAGGACATCAGCCTCAGCTTCTTCCCCGGCGCCAAGATCGGCGTGCTCGGCGTGAACGGCAGCGGCAAGAGCACGCTGCTGAAGATCATGGCCGGCCTCGACAAGGAGATCGAAGGCGAAGCGGTGCCGATGCCGGGCCTGAAGATCGGCCACCTGCCGCAGGAGCCGCAGCTCGACCCGGAGCAGACCGTGCGCGAAGCCGTCGAGCAGGGCATCGGCGGCGTGCTCGCCGCCAAGAAGCGCCTGGACGAGGTCTACGCCGCCTACGCCGAGCCCGATGCCGACTTCGACAAGCTCGCCGCCGAGCAGGCCGAGCTGGAAGCGGT
>JAXMEZ010000132.1:0-1757 GCA_046348035.1 Rubrivivax sp.
GCGCGCGACCGAGCAGCCTTGCAGCACGGGGGCAGCCACGGCGGTGGCGGCAATGGCGATGGCGGTGATCAGAGCCTTCATGTCGGCCTCCTGCGGTTGTGATGCTGGTGTTGGCGCCGGCGCCGGTGCAGCGTCAGCGGTTGGGCTGGATCAGCAGCTGGTTGTCCACGCCGCTGACGCCTTCGATGCCCTTGGCCAGTTCGCCCGCCTTGTCGCGGGCGGCAGCGTCGGGCGCGGTGCCGCGCAACGTGACGCGGCCGTTGTTGGTGTCGACGTCGATCTTCAGGCCGCCGATCATCGAGTCGGCCATCAGCGCCGACTTCACCTGCGTGGTGATGCCGGCGTCCTTGGCCTTGTCGCCGGCCGCGTTGGCCATGCGCTGCGTGCTCTCGCTGGCATCGCGGCCGGCCTGGCGGACATCGCCTTGCTGGTTGCGCGTGCAGGCGGCGAAGAGCGCGGTGCTGGCCACCAGCACGGGCAAGACGAAACGGTTCAACGAATGCATGACGTTCTCTCCGAAGGAGGGTTGCGGTGATATGGGGCGAAGAAGGTTCGCGGCCTCAGTGGCGCGCTTCGTTGGCGTCGAGCCGCCGTTCCCACTCGCTGACGCGCTTGTCGGCGTCGTCCCTGGCGCAGCCGTAGCGCTGCTGGATCTTGCCGACGAGCTGGTCGCGCTGGCCGGCGATGACGTCGAGGTCGTCGTCGGTCAGCTTGCCCCACTGCTCCTTGGCCTTGCCGGTGAATTGCTTCCACTCACCCTGGACGCGGTCCCAGTTCATGACATGTCTCTCCTGGCAAATCGGTTGAAGATGAAGCGGACAAGCGCTGCAAGCGCCGCCGATGCGAAACCCACTCTAGGAAGCCGCCTTGGGCCGGTATGTCGGACACGCCCGGCGCGCCGGGTAGGACAAGAGGCCGCGGGCCCGGGAAGCGGCGCCGTCGCGGCCCGCGCGGCATGCACGCCTACACGCGGCGCAACGAAGCCGGGCCATACCAGCAGCATTGCCGTTAGCACCGCAGCGAAGCCGGTCGGCCGTCCGATTGCGGCATCGAACCGCACCGCGCGCTGGCCGCGCGCACGGGAACGACCCTTGCCCGCCCGCGGCCATGCCGGCGCCAGCACCCTTCCCCGATCGCCTGCGGCGGGCACGGGCGGCGTGGTCGGCGCGGCCGCCGCGCCAGCGCGTGGGTTTCGCCGCGCTCGGCATCGTCACGCTGCTGCTCGTAGCGCTCGCCGCCTGCGAAGCCCTCGAGTGGCCGTTCCTGCGCTCGCCGCTCGAACACACGCTGGCCAAGGCGCTCGGCCGGCCGGTGACACTGGCCGAGCCCTTCGGCGTGCGGCTGCTGGGCCCCGTGCGCGTGCACGCCGGCGAGATCGTCATCGGCGCCGCCCCCGGTGAGAACGACGGTCATGAAGACGGCGGCAACGGCCACGGCGGCAACGCCGGTACCCGTGCAGCCGCAGCCCGCGGCGGCGCGCCGGCGCATCTGCTGCGCGCCAGCGAAGCGAGCCTCGTCGTGCCGCAAGCGACGCTGTGGCACCTGCGCGGCCGCAAGGCCGGCCAGCCGGTCTACATCGAGTCGCTCGACGTGGCGAAGATCGACCTGCACCTGCGCCGCAACGCGCAAGGCCGCACCAACTGGGCCTTCGGCGCCCTGGCGTCGTCGCCGGCGGCCGCGGCCGCAAGCGAAGCGGATGCCGCGCGCGCGCACGAAGCCGCCGCTTCGCAACTCGTCGCCGAGCAGCACGAGGCCGC
>JAXMEZ010000133.1:0-1716 GCA_046348035.1 Rubrivivax sp.
AGAGCCCGCGCTACGCCGGCGTCGCCGGGCGCGCCGCGAAGGGTGGCCTGCAAGGCTCCGACGGTGCCGTCGCCTTCGCGCAGGGGTTGCAGCGCGCCGGCTACGCCACCGACCCCGCGTACGCCGACAAGCTGACGCGGGTGATCAACACCACCCTCAGGCTGCAACGCAGCCTGACTGCATGAACGAAGGGAAAGCACGATGAGCGCCGGCGCCCTGATGTCCGTGGGCATGCGTGCCCTCAGCGCCAGCTATGCGGCGTTGCAGGCCACCGGCCACAACATCGCCAACGCCAACGTCGAGGGTTATTCGCGCCAGTCGGTGACGCTGGCCACGTCGCAAGGCCAGTACACCGGCGCCGGCTTCGTCGGCAAGGGCGTCGACGTGACGAGCGTCGTGCGCTCGCACGACGAGTTCCTCACGCGCGAAGCGGGGGCGGCGCGGTCTCTGGCGGCGCTGGACAGCGCCCGCCTGACGCAGCTGCAGCGGCTGGAGACCATCTTCCCCACCGGCGAGCAGGGCCTGGGCTACGCCGCTTCGAGCTTCCTCGATTCGATGCAGGACCTGTCCAACCGGCCCTACGACGCCAGCACGCGGCAGGTGGTGCTGGCGCGTGCCGGCGACCTGGCTTCGCGCTTCAGCGCCGCAGGCGCGGCGCTCGACGACCGGCAGCAAGGCGTCACCGCCGACCTGCGCGCCGCGGTGGGCGAGGTGAACTCGCTCGCCAAGGCCATCGGCGAGGCGAACACGCGCATCGCGGCGATGAAGGGCCTCGGCCAGCCGCCCAACGACCTGCTCGACGAGCGCGACCGCCTGCTGTCGCGCTTGAGCGAGAAGATCAGCATCACGCGCATGGAAGCCGAGGACGGCTCGATGTCGGTGTTCATCGGCGGCGGCCAGCGCCTCGTGCTCGGCGGCGAGGTCAGCGAGCTGGCGCTGTCGCAGGACCCGAGCGACCCGATGCGCATGGCCGTGGGGCTGCGCGAGAACGGCGCCGTGCGGCCGCTGTCGGAGCAGCTGATCGGTGGCGGCTCCATCGCCGGGCTGCTGCGCTTCCAGAACCAGGACCTGGCCGAGGCGCGCAACCTCGTCGGCCAGCTCGCCGTGGCCATCGGCAGCGCCGTCAACGAGCAGCAATCGCTCGGCCTGACGCTGCAGCCGCCGCTCGGCAGCACGTCCGGCCCGCCGATGTTCGCCATCGGCGCGCCGCTGGCCACCGCGCATGCCTCGAACGCGCGCGACGCGGCCGGCGTGCCGCTGACGGCGGTGACGCTGACGATCACCGACGCGCGCGCGGTGCAGGCGAGCGACTACGACCTCGCGCCCGACCTGCTGACGCCGGGCAACTACCAGCTCACGCGCCTGTCCGACGGCCTGGTGCGCAGCATCGCCAGCGGCGACGTCGTCGACGGCATGCGCATCGACGTCGGCCCGCCGGCCGCAGCCGCCGGCGACCGCTTCCTGCTGCAGCCGGTGGCGCGCGCGGCCAACAACTTCGCTGCGCTGCTCAACGACGCGCGCGATGTCGCGGCCGCCTCGCCGCTGATCGCGCAGACCGCCGCGGCCCACACCGGCACGGCGACGGTGGCTTCGCTGGCGGTGACGGCCTCGCCGCTGCCGGTGCCCGGCGCCACGGCGCGCATCACCTTCACCGACGACGCCGGCAACTACAGCTGGGACCTGCTCGACAGCAGCAACACCGTGCTCGCCAGCGGC
>JAXMEZ010000134.1:0-1710 GCA_046348035.1 Rubrivivax sp.
CCACGGCAAGGCCGGCCCTCTTCACGTCATGCCGGCGGCTGCTTCGCCGCCGGAGCCGGCGCGATGTCGAGCACGAGCTGCGTCTGCGTCACCACGGCGCAGAGCTTGCCTTCCGCGTTGCGCACCGATGTCTGCCAGACCATCGTCGTACGGCCGCGGTGCAGCGCCACGCATTCACCGCTGACGCGCGTGCCCACCTTGGCGCCGGCGATGAACTTGGTGCTCGAATCAGTGGTCGTCGTGCGCTGCTTCGCCGGGTCGAGGTTCAGGAACGTGCCCACCGCGCCCAGCGTGTCGGCGAAGGCCATGTAGGCGCCGCCGTGCAGCACGCCGCCGGTGGTGCACAGGTCGGGCCGCACGGTCATCTCGGCCAGCACGCGCGCCGGTTCGAGTTCGAGCAGCTTCATGCCCATCAAGCCCGGCAGCAGCGGCTCGAGCAGGGCTTGCAGCGAAGAGCGATCGGGCATGCTCATGGCGGATCCTGGCTGGCACGTTGGCGTTGCGGCGCGGCGGCGCGCAGGCGGCGCTCGAACGAATCGCGCTCCTGGAAGGCGACGATGCGGCGGCCGCGGTAGGCGGCGTATTCGTCGATGAACTCGCGGGTGCTGGCGTAAGGGCCGGCGACGAAGCCCGGGCGCTTGGAGTCGGCAAAGAAGTAGCGCCGGCCTTCGGACTCGTAGCCCACCAGCCAGTGCCGGCGCAACGTGTTGCCGGCGATCGTGACCGGGTCGAACTCGATCATCAGGTAGCTCGCCTTCGCGCCCGGGTCCACGGCGCGCAGCGTCTCGACGGCGAAGCGCGCGAGATCGACGCACACGCCCTTGGGCTTGGCGAAGAACTCGGCCGGCGTAACGATGGGCAAGCGGCCGTTCTTCTGCCGCTGCGTTTCCGACAACAGCAGCGCGCGCGCCGGGTCGTACGCGAAGCGCGCGCCGATCCAGGCGTTGATGTGCTGCGCGCTGTGCCAGCGGCGAAGCGCTTCCTCGTACGAAGCGGCGTCGACGAGCGGCGCCGTCACTGCGATGCGATCGCCCTCGGGCGCATCGGAAAGCGGGTCGGCCTTCGCGGCAGCGAGCGCGCCGCTCGTGACAGCGCCGAGCATGAGAGCCGCAGCAGTCGCGGCGGCAGCAAGCGCGAGGGTGCGAGTGGTGCGCACGGGCGGGTCGGCGATGGGCGGCGTGGTCGCGTGGGCTTGGCCGAAAAGTGCGGCCGGAGTATGCAGCGCAGCCGCCGCCGTTGCCGGGCGCGGGTTCCTCCTTCCGCCGCCGGCCTGCCTGGCGGCGGCGCCGCTTCGTGCACACCCACCCTCATCCCAACCCTCTCCCGCCCTGCGGGCGAGGGAGCAAGGTCGAACCCGCCTCAGGGCCGCGTGCGCGTGCCCGCGGCCAGCCGTTGCCACGGCAGGTCGCCGGGGTCGGCGGCCATCGGGCCGGCCGCCTTGGCGACGAGCACGTGGCTCGCGTTCGGCTGGAAGTCGGCGCGGAAGTGCACCGAGCTCTTCACGACGACGAGCTTCATCTGCTCGGCGTGGATGCCCACCATGCGCAGCAGCTCGCGGTCGAGCAGCTGCTTCTTGCCGCTCGTCACCGCGACGCGGATGCCGTCGATCTCCAGGCAGGCGCTGGGCCCCAGCGCGACGGTGAGGCCGGTCATCATCGGTCCCTTCAGCGTCACCTTGCCGTCGGCCAGCGCCAGCACCTTGAAGCGGCC
>JAXMEZ010000135.1:0-1690 GCA_046348035.1 Rubrivivax sp.
CGCCTCGCTGCGCCGCTACGTCTCCACCGACCTCGCCATCGACCTGGGCACGGCCAACACGCTGATTTACGTGCGCGGCAAGGGCATCGTCCTCGACGAGCCCTCGGTGGTGGCCATCCGCCACGAAGGCGGCCCCAACGGCAAGAAGACGATCCAGGCCGTGGGCAAGCTCGCCAAGGCGATGCTGGGCAAGGTGCCGGGCAACATCGAGGCGATCCGGCCGATGAAGGACGGCGTCATCGCCGACTTCACCGTCACCGAGCAGATGCTCAAGCAGTTCATCCGCATGGTGCATCCGCGCTCGATCCTGAAGCCGAGCCCGCGCATCATCATCTGCGTGCCCTGCGGCAGCACGCAGGTCGAGCGGCGCGCCATCCGCGAAAGCGCCCTGGGCGCCGGCGCCTCCGACGTCTTCCTCATCGAGGAGCCGATGGCCGCAGCGATCGGCGCCGGGCTGCCGGTGAGCGAAGCCTCGGGCTCGATGGTGGTGGACATCGGCGGCGGCACCACCGAGGTCGGCGTCATCAGCCTCGGCGGCATGGTCTACAAAGGCAGCATCCGCGTCGGCGGCGACAAGTTCGACGAGGCCATCATCAATTACATCCGCCGCAACTACGGCATGCTGATCGGCGAGCCCACCGCCGAGCAGGTGAAGAAGACCATCGGCAGCGCCTTCCCCGGCAGCGAGGTGAAGGAGATGGAAGTGAAGGGCCGCAACCTCAGCGAGGGCGTGCCGCGCAGCTTCACCATCAGCAGCAACGAGATCCTCGAAGCGCTCACCGACCCGCTGAACCAGATGGTCAGCTCGGTGAAAAACGCGCTCGAGCAGACCCCGCCCGAGCTGGGCGCCGACATCGCCGAGCGCGGCATGATGCTCACCGGCGGCGGCGCGCTGCTGCGCGACCTCGACCGCCTGCTGTCCGAGGAGACCGGCCTGCCGGTGCTGGTGGCCGAGGACCCGCTCACCTGCGTCGTGCGCGGCTGCGGCATCGCGCTGGAGCGCATGGAGCGGCTGCCGACGATCTTCACGTCGGAATGAGTTGAAGCGCCGACGCTGAAAGCGTCCGCTTGCTGCCTGCTCCCCGGCCGCCGCACCCGGGCCGCCCATGCCGCTTGGCACCACCCTCGAACGCACGCCGCCGCCGTTCTTCCGGCAGGGGCCTTCGGCGGCGACGCGGCTGGCGTTCTTCGCCGCGCTGGCGCTGTTCCTGATGGTGGCCGACGCCCGCTACGCCGTCGTGATGCCGCTGCGCCAGGCGCTGGCCGCCGTGCTGCTGCCGCTGCAAAGCCTGGCCGTGCTGCCGGGGCAGTGGCTGCGCGGCGGCGCCGGCTACCTCGACGGCCTGGCCGCCGCGCAGCAAGGCGAACGCGAAGCGCGCGAGGCGCTGGTGCGGCAGGCGCGCGAGGCGCTGCGCGCCGGCCAGCTCGAGCGCGACAACGCGAGCCTGCGCGCGCTGCTCGACCTCGGCCCGGCGCTCACGACGCGTTCGCTCGCCGCCGAGGTGCTGTATGAGGCCGCTGATCCTTACTCGCACAAGTGGGTCATCAACCGCGGCAGCCGGCAAGGCGTGGCGCTCGGCTCGCCGGTGATCAACGGCGCCGGCGTGCTGGGCCAGGTGACGCGCCTGTACGGCGCCACGGCTGAAGTGACGCTGCTCACCGACAAGGACGCCGCCATTCCCGTGCTGAA
>JAXMEZ010000136.1:0-1645 GCA_046348035.1 Rubrivivax sp.
CGGCGGCCTGTTCGTGCCGACGACTCGCGACTACCGGCTCGGCGAGGACATCTATCTGCTGCTGTCGCTGCCCGACGACCCGCAGCGCTTCCCGGTGGCCGGCAAGGTGGCCTGGATCACCCCGGCCAATGCCTCCGGCGGCCGCACGCAGGGGGTGGGCGTGCGTTTTCCCAACGACGAGAAGACGCGTCAGCTCAAGCTGAAGATCGAAGAGATCCTCGGCACGACGCTGCAATCGGCCAAGCCGACGCAGACGATCTGAGGCTGCGGCGCGGCGCGCCGCCCGATCTCGCCGAATCTCGTCGATGCGCGCTGCGGCGGCGATCTGCCTGGCGCTGATCGCACCGCGCAGCAGGCCGTGACAATGCCCGCGCCGCCCGCCCTCCTGCTCGAGGTCCGCCGATGTTCGTCGACTCGCACTGCCACCTGAGCTTCCCCGAGCTGCTGCCGCGCGTGGACGAGATCCTCGCAGCGATGAGCCGGGCGCGCGTCGAGCGTGCCCTGTGCATCTGCACGACGCTGGAAGAAGCCGAGACGGTGCTGGCGCTGGCTGCACGCGACGAGCGGCTCTTCGCCACCGTCGGCGTGCATCCCGACAGCGAAGACGTCCGCGAACCGACCCTGGCGGACCTGATGGCGCTGGCGCGCCGGCCGCGCGTGGTGGGCATCGGCGAGACGGGCCTCGACTACTACCGGCTGAACGGCCGCAGCGTTGCCCAGATGCAGTGGCAACGCGACCGCTTCGTCGCGCACATCCAGGCCGCACTGGCCACCGAGCTGCCGCTGGTCGTGCACACGCGCAGCGCCAGCGAAGACACGGTGGCGCTGTTGCGCGAGCACGGCGGGAAGGAGGGCGCCTTGCGCGGCGTCTTCCACTGTTTCACCGAGACACGTGAGGTGGCACAGGCGGCGCTGGCGATGGGCTTTCACATCTCGTTCTCGGGCATCCTGAGCTTTCGCAACGCGCAGGCGCTGCGCGACGTGGCGCGCGAAGTGCCGCTGGAACGCTGCCTCATCGAAACCGACAGCCCGTACCTCGCGCCGGTGCCGTACCGCGGCAAGACCAACACGCCGGCGCTGGTGCCGCATGTAGCCCAGGCGCTGGCCGACGCGAAGGGGCTGACGTTGGAGGAAGTGGCTGCGGCGACGCGGCATAACTTCGAGCGGCTGTTCCGGTTGCCGCCTGTGCCACGCTCGCCGGCTGCAAACGCATGAAGGGGCGGCGGTGGATCACCTTGCGTCTTGCCATCAGCATGGCGGCAGCCGCGCTCGGGTGGGCGTCGGCTGGCGCAGCGCAAGCGGGTCTGAAGGAGGACTTCTTCAAGGCCATCGAACTCGACCGGCCGCAATTCGTGCGCTCGGTGATCGACGCCGGCTTCGACCCGAACACCCCCGACGATCGCGGCCAGACCGGGCTGATCCTCGCGATGCGCGAAGGCTGCTTCGCCGCCGCCGAAGCGCTGCTCGACTTCAAACAGATCGAGATCGACCGCCCGAATGCCGCCGGCGAGACGGCGCTGATGATGGCCGCGTTGCGTGGCCACGAAGCGTGGGTACTGCGGCTGCTCGAGCGCGGCGCGGCAGTCAACCGCAGCGGATGGTCGCCTCTGCACTACGCGGCCAGCGGGCCCGAGCCGAAGGTCGT
>JAXMEZ010000137.1:0-1620 GCA_046348035.1 Rubrivivax sp.
CCACCAGCGGCCGGCGGGTGGCAGCTGCCCCAGGCACGCCGTTGTTGGTGAACATCGGGATCACGCGCCCGCCCATCACCGAGAGGATGAACAGCACGGCGTCCAGGGCCAGTTGCAGCGCGGACCGCGCCACCGGAGCGATCTCGCCCAGCTCGGCCAGATGGAACGCCCCTGCGGCCGCTCCGATCAGCACCAGCAGGCCGATGAAGAAGTAATTGCGGCGGTTGCGCGCGCGCACGAACGGCACTGCCAACGCAGCGGCCGTGGCCCAAGGAAAGGCAACGTTGGCCAGCGCCGCCGCCCAGCCCCAGGGCGTCAGCACGAGCACGCGCGCTGCCAGCCACAGGGCCGCCAGCGCCATCAACGCCGGCCCGGTGGGCGTGGGCTGGTTGGTCCAGTTGCGGCCGGCCGTGAAGAGGAAACCGACGATCACGGCCAGCGCGAAGCCGAACAGCATCTCATGCGCATGCCATAACGGCCCGGCCAAGTACGGATGACCGAGCCAGCCCGAGAACTGCAACGCCCACAGCGGTACCGACAAGGCGGCGAAGGTCGTCGCCAGAAGGTAGAAGGGACGGAACCCGAGTTCCCAGAGTGCGAAACGGTGCGGCGGTGCCGCGGGCGGGGGCTCTTTGATGGCGTGCACGGACAGCATGGTGGCGTTTCGAGGCAGACTGCGGCAGCGCTCGAGAAGCGGCACCGGCGACCGCAGCAAAGTCTAGAAAAGCCTTCCAGAGGCCGCTTGACGTGGCTCAACGGCACCACTGCCAGCGCGGCCGCGCGCCGGCCCAGTCCCCGGCCAACTCCCATCATCCGGCGTCGTGCCCCGCCGCAACGAGGTCGCCGCGCGCCAGCGCCGGCCGTGCCTTGACGAACTGCGCCGGGTCCTGCACCAGGCGCATGAACGGCTTGGCCGAACCCGGCGGTCCGACGACCAAGCCGCCGGCGAGTTGCCCATCCCTCAGCACGAAGCGCCACCAGGCGTCCGCCCCCGGCGCGGCCTGCAGCGTCTCGTCGCCGGCCTGCGGCTCGACGGCGCCGAACGAGCGCACGTCGATGCCGTCGCACTTGAGTTGCACGACCTGGCGGCTTGCCGCAACGACGCCTGTCTCGCCGAAGATGCTTTCTACGACCGCCGTCGCTTGCGCGGCGCCGATCGGCCACAGCCCGCGGGCCATGCCGTCCTGCTCGGCGCAGTCGCCGGCGGCGAGGATGTTCGGGTCGCTGGTGCGCATCTGCGCGTCGACACGGATGCCGTGCGGCCCGACCTCCAGGCCAGCGGCCTGCGCCAGCCGCACGTTCGGACGGATGCCGAGGCACGCCACGAAGAGGTCGGCGCGCACACGCGGCCCGTGCGCCAGCCAGGCGGCCGCCAGTTCGGGCGTGCCGTCGAAGCGCGTCACCTGCACGCCGGTGACCACCTGCACGCCGATGCTCTCGAGGTACGACGCCAGCACGCCGGCGCCCCGCTCGTCGAGCTGCGCATTCATCAAGCGCTCGGCGCGTTGCAGCAGGTTCACCTTCAGGCCAAGCTTGTGCAGCGCATCGGCAGCCTCGACACCGAGCACGCCGCCGCCGATCACCACGGCGCGGCGGGCGCGGCTGGCATGAACGTGCTCG
>JAXMEZ010000138.1:0-1620 GCA_046348035.1 Rubrivivax sp.
GCGGCAGCCAAAGCGGCGCGCCGGTCGGGCTCGTGCAGGTGCGCGCCGACGGCGATGTTCTCGCGCACCGTCTGCGCCGCGAACGGCTGCACGATCTGGAAGGTGCGCGTGAGCCCGGCGCGCGCGTTGACATGCGGCGCGCGGCCGGTGATGTCCTGCCCGGCGAAGTGAACGGAGCCGGCATCGGGCTTGAGGAAGCCGCTGACGAGCGCGAAGAGCGTTGTCTTGCCGGCGCCGTTGGGGCCGATCAGCGCCGTCAGCGTGCCTTCGCGCACGGCGAAGCTCACGTCCTGCACCGCGCGCAGGCCGCCGAAGGCGCGCGAGAGGTGTTCCACGCGCAGCAGCGGTTCGTCAGGCACCACGCCGCTCCTCGCGTGCGGTGGCCGATGCCCCTCGCAGCCGCGAACGCCGCCACGGCCAGCGAATCGCCGCCGGTCCGCCTTGCAGCACGCCGGCCAGGCCGCGCGGCATGAACATCACGATCAGCACCAGCACCGTGCCGTAGATGACCATGTTGAGCCCGGGCAACTGCCCGAAGAGGTTGCGCGTGCCGTCGGCCAGCGCGTGCAGCACGACGGCGCCGAGCACCGGCCCCCACAGGGTGCCCATGCCGCCGACGATGGCCGCTACCAGCGCTTCTACCGACACATGCGGCCCGAACGCGATGCCCGGGTCGATGTACTGGAACACCTGCACGTAGAACGCGCCGGCCGCGCCCATGAACGCCGCCGAGAGCGCGATGGCGCCGCGCTTGGCGCGCTGCGGGTCGACGCCCACGGCGCTGGCCGCGTCCTCGTTGTCGCGCACGGCCATCAGCCCGGCGCCGAAGCGCGAATGCCGCAGCCACGCTGTCGCCACCGCTGCGGCGGCGACGAAGGCGAGCACGAGCACGACGTAGCCCTTGCGCGTGCCGAACTGCAGATTCGAAAGCGACTCCGCAAGCGGCAGCATCATGCCGACGCCGCCGCCGGTGAAACCGACCGACACCGCACCGATGCGAAACACCTCGGCGAACGCGAGCGTCACGAGCGCGAAGTACGAGCCCTTCAAGCCGTAGCGGAAGGTGATCGCGCCGACGACGAAGCCCACCAGCGCCGCTGCGGCCACGGCCAGGGCCAGCGCCGCCCACGCGTTGAGCCCGAAGGTCACCTGCGCGATGACCTGCGCATAGGCACCCACGCCGAAGAACAGCGCATGCCCGAACGAGAACTGCCCGCCGTAGCCGCCGAGGATGTTCCACGCCTGCGCGAGCAGCGCGCCGTACAGTGCCAGCATCGCGAACGTGAGCCAGACGCCGCTGTCGACGGCGGCAGTGAACGCGAGGACGGCGACGCTGAAGAGCGCGATGCCGGCGAGGTCGCGGCGCAGGGTCACCTTCCGCACTCCGAGGGTGCGAGGTCGCACGTTGCGCGGTCCGAGGTCGGTGGGCGATCGTGTGCCGCGCGCTCCGAGGTTCCCGCGGGATCGTGCCGCCAGGGGGCGCTGCTCCGCTCCATGTCCCCCGCAAGCGGCCGCCGCTGCGCGGCGGCCGCTTGCTCCTCCTTTACGTCCGCTCCGCAGCGCCCCCCGTCGGCACGATCCGGCACCACCGCCGCATGCACAGGCTTTGTGCGCCACGGT
>JAXMEZ010000139.1:0-1618 GCA_046348035.1 Rubrivivax sp.
TCATCACCGCGCCTTCGACATAGCGGCCGCCGGCGGCATCGACGATGGCCGCGGCGCGCTGCTTCGCGCCGGGCGAGGCGGAGTTGAAGTCGAGGAAGAACGCACCGCGCTTCAGCGCCGGCGCCGCGGCTTGGGCCACCGCCACCGCCTGGCTCGCGGTGACGGCGGAGACGACGAGATCGACGCCGTGCACCGCCAGCGCATGCGTGGTGGCGAGCACCACGTCGTGCGCGGCGGCATGTTCGCGCAGCGGCTGCGCGTGGTCGGTGTCGAGCTTGAGGTCGTAGGCGCTGACGGGCACGCCGCGCGCGCGCAGATCCTCGGCGAGGATGCTGCCGACTTCGCCGTAGCCGATGAGGGCGACTTGCATGGGGCCTTGCCGCCCTTCAGTCGATGTACTTGAGCCCGGCCTTGGCCAGCGGCTCGCGCATGTTGTACATGTCCAGCCCCAGCACGCCGGCGGCAAGCTTGGCGCGCTTGGCGCCTTCGTTGGCTTCGCGCTGGGTGGCCGCTTCGAGCGTGGCCGGGGCAGAAGCGCGCGGCACGCAGACGACGCCGTCGTCGTCGGCGACGATCACGTCGCCGGGGTGCACCAGCGCGCCGGCGCAGACGACCGGGATGTTGACGCTGCCGAGCGTGGACTTGATGGTGCCCTTGCTGCTGATGGCGCGGCTCCACACCGGGAACTGCATCTCGGTAAGCGTCTTCACGTCGCGCACGCCGCCGTCGATGACGAGCGCCTTGGCGCCGCGCGCCTGGAAGGACGTCGCCAGCAGGTCGCCGAAGTACCCGTCGGTGCACTCGGCGGTGATGGCGGCGACGACGACGTCGCCGGGGCGGATCTGCTCGGCCACGACGTGCATCATCCAGTTGTCGCCCGGGTGCAGCAGCACGGTGACCGCCGTGCCCGACACCTGCGCGCCGGCGTAGATCGGCCGCATGTACGGCTTCATCAGGCCGACGCGGCCCATCGCTTCGTGCACGGTGGCGCTGCCGAAGGCGCCGAGGCGCTCGGCCACGTGCGCCTCGGTGCGCTGGATGTTGCGGTAGACGACGCCGAGTTCGTACATCTCACTGCCCCTTCTTCTTCAATGCCGCGTCGAGCCGCGGATAGACACGGCGCGCGTTGCCTTCGAACACCTGCTGCTTCTGCGCCGGCGTGAGCAGCGTGCTGGCGTCGATGTAGCGCTTCGTGTCGTCGTAGTTGAAGCCCGTCTCGGGGTCGACGCCGCGCACGGCGCCGATCATCTCGCTGGCGAAGAGGATGTTCTCGACCGGGATCACCTTCGTCAGCAGGTCGATGCCCGGCTGGTGATAGACGCAGGTGTCGAAGAAGATGTTCTTCAGCAGGTGGTCCTTGAGCAAAGGCTTCTTCAGTTCCTGCGCCAGGCCGCGGTAGCGCCCCCAGTGGTAGGGCGCCGCGCCGCCGCCGTGCGGCACGATGAAGCGCAGCTTCGGGAAGTCCTTGAACAGGTCGCCCTGGATCAGCTGCATCACCGCCGTGGTGTCGGCGTTGATGTAGTGCGCGCCCGTGGTGTGGAAGCAGGCGTTGCACGAGGTGCTGACGTGGATCATCGCCGGGATGTCGTACTCGACCATCTTCTCGTAGATGGGGTAC
>JAXMEZ010000014.1:0-80002 GCA_046348035.1 Rubrivivax sp.
AGCGCAATGAGCATGGCAATCAGCTCGGTGCTGAGGTGCACGCCGCCGCTGAAGTTGAAGCCCACGAGTTCAGGTGCTGACCACAGGGGTTCGCCGGGGAAGCCCCATCGCCCCGTCACCCAGCCGGCCAGCGCGGCAGCGCACACCGGCAGCACGCCGGCGCGCCTGCTCCATCGCCGCGCCCGGCTCAAGGCCCAGGCCAAGCTCGCCGCGGCGAGCACGGCGGCTGCTGCGACGGCGAGGCCGGCTGGCGAGAAGAAGGGGATGCTGACGCCGCGATTGCTGACCGCCGTGCCCATGAAGCGCATGGCCTGCTTCGGGCCAGGCATGTGCGCGAACACCGCGAACCAGAACAGGGCCTGCAGGATCAGCGGCATGTTCCTGAAGAACTGCACGTAGCCGCGCGCCAGCGTCGCCCATGTCGGGTTGCCCGCAATCGATACCAATGCAATCACGCTGCCGATGAGCGTGGCGACAGCGATCGCCGCTGCGGACAGGGCGACGGTGTTCAGCACCGCGATGCCGAGGGTGGTCCAGTAGGGGTCGGCGGGCGTCTGCGGCAGGACCGAGAAGCCGAGTTGCCATGCCGTGGCGTCGCGCAGGAACGAAAGGTGTCCGCCGGCGAACGCCAGTGCAAGGGCCGCGATGACGATCAGCGTGAGCACCCCGCCGGTGCCCACGTTCGGCTTGCGCATGGAAAGGCGGGATGCGCCGCGAGGATCTAGTCGAACACGGGCCCGAAGATGAGCCCTCCGTTCTTCCAGAGCTTGTTCAGCCCGCGGTCCAGCTTGTAGGGTGAGTTCGCGCCCAGTTCGTGGTCATAGACCTGCCCGTAGTTGCCGACCTTTTTGACCACGTCGTACACCCAGCTGTCCGACAGGCCGAGTTCGGCGCCCACCCCTTTCTGGACCCCCAGGAGCTTCGCCAGCGCCGGGTTGCTGGCCGGGTTGGCGGTGGCCTGCGCGCGCACCGCGTCGATGTTCGTGCTGTTGATGCCGAGTTCCTCGGCGCGGATCATCGCCGCGACCACCCAGTTCACGACGGTGCGGAACTTCTTGTCGTCTTCGCGGATGGCGGCGGCGATGGGTTCCAGCGTCAGCGTGATCGGCAGGATCGTCTGGCTCGCCGGATCCTTGACCTTGGTGGCGCGCGTCACGGCGAGGCTGGGGCCCCAGCCCGCGAGCACGTCGCAGCGGCCGGCGAAGTACGCTGCCTGGAGTTCCTCGCTCTTCTCGTAGGTCACGACCTGGAACTTGATCTTCTCGGTGGCCATGTAGTCGGCGAGCACGGGCTCGATGCTCGTTCCAGCCGCCGTGCACGCCGTGGCGCCGTTCAGGTCCTTGGCCGCCTTCACCTTCGAGGCTGCCGGAACCATCAGCTGGAAGCCGCCGACGAAGTACGGGATGCTGAAATCGATCTTCTGCTTCGTGTCGCGCGAGAGGGTCCAGCCCGTGGCCTTGAAGACGATGTCCACGTCGCCCGATATCAGCGAAGGGAAGCGCTGCGCCCAGCTCAGCGGCACGTAGGTCACCTTCTCCGGGGAACCGAGGATCGCCGTGGCGAGCGCCTTGCAGAACTGGATGTCGAAACCCTTCCAGTTGCCCTTGTCATCCACCTCGAAGAAGCCGGGGAAGCTGCCGTTGTGGGCGCTGCAGCGCAGCGTGCCGCGTGCCTTGATCGTTTCGAGCGCGCCCTTGCCCTGCTGGGCCGTCGCCGCCATGGCGGCAAAGGCTAGGCACGCCGCGGTCAGCAGGCGCGGCAACCGCTGGCGGCGCGAGTGCAGTGTCTTCATTCGATCTCTCCTTCTCGATCGCACGTTCCATGCGACAGCTGTTGGCCTGTCTGTATGATAGGCGAACGTTTTTCCGATAGGAAAGAATCTTGATGAAAGCGCGGGTATCTCCCATGCCGCAAGCCCGGCGCACGCCGCGGCAAGGTGCCCGGAAGCCGTTGGCGACCGAGGGCAGCCCGAGCGGCCTGCATGCCATCGTGAAAGCGCTGCGCACGCGCGCCGGGCTCACGCTGTCCGGCCTCGCCGAGCGCGCCGAGCTGGCGGTTTCGACGATCTCGAAGATCGAATCGGGGCAACTTTCACCCGGCTACGAAACCATCCAGCGACTGGCCGTCGGTCTCGACGTCGACGTCGCCGAGCTATTTCATCCGAGGGTCGAGCCCGTATCGACCGGGCGCCGTGGCGTCACGCGCAAGGGCCAGGGTGTGAAGCACCGCTCGAGGCAGTACGAGTACGAAGCACTTGCCGCCGACGTGTCGAAGAAGCAGTTCCTGCCGCTCCTCGCAACGATCAAGGCGCGAAGCGTGCAGCAGTTCGGTCCGCTTCCATCGCACGAAGGCGAGGAGTTCGTCTACGTCATCTCGGGCAACGTCACGTTGCACAGCGAACACTACGAGCCGCTGAGCCTGGGGCCCGGCGACAGCGTCTACTTCGACAGTCGGGCCGGCCACGCGCTGGTCTCGGCCGGCGCCGAAGAGGCCAGGATCGTCTGGATCTGTTCGGACCGGGACGCACTGAGCGCTGCACGAACCGGGCGCGGATAGCGCACGCGGGGCCGCGACCCGCTGCGCAGGGGGCGGAACCTACGGCCTGGAACGGGCCTTATGCCCGCAAGTGGCAAGCGATCCGGTGCCCCACCCCGACGTCCTTCAACACCGGCCGCTGCACATCGCACAGCCCCTTCTGCGCGATCGGGCAGCGCGTATGGAAGTGGCAGCCGCTCGGTGGCCGCAGCGGGCTCGGCACGTCGCCTTGCAACCTGACGCGCTGGCGCTTGACCTGAGGGTCGGGGATCGGCACCGCCGACAGCAGCGCCTCGGTGTACGGGTGACGCGGGTTCGAGTAGAGGTCCTTCGCCGGCGCGATCTCGACGACGCGGCCGAGGTACATCACGGCGACGCGGTCGCTGATGTGCTCGACCACCGAGAGGTCGTGGGCGATGAAGATGTACGTGAGGTTGAAGCGGCTTTGCAGGTCTTCGAGCAGGTTGATCACCTGCGCCTGGATCGACACGTCGAGCGCGCTCACCGCTTCGTCGCAGACGACGAGCTTGGGGTCCACCGCGAGCGCGCGCGCGATGCCGATGCGCTGGCGCTGGCCGCCGGAGAACTCGTGCGGATAACGCCGCATGTGGTCGGCCGAGAGGCCCACCGTCTCCAGCAGCTCGACGATGCGCTGCTCGAACGCCGCCTTGTCCGGCGCCAGCTTGTGGATGATCAGCGCCTCGCCGATGATGGCGCCCACCGTCATGCGCGGGTTCAGGCTCGCATACGGGTCCTGGAAGATGATCTGCATGTCGCGCGCCAGCGCCCGCAGTTCTTCCTTGCCGGCTGCCGTGACGTTCTTGCCCTCGAACCACACCTCGCCGGCGGTGGGCTCGATCAGGCGCAGGATGCAGCGGCCGGTGGTGCTCTTGCCGCAGCCCGATTCGCCCACCACGCCCAGCGTCTCGCCGGCGGCGATGTCGAAGCTGACGCCGTCCACGGCGTGCACGCGCGCCACCTCGCGCCTGAGGATGCCGCCGTGCACCGGGAAGTGCTTGACGAGGTCGCGCACGCTGAGCAGAGGCTGCTGCAAGGGGGTGCTCGCTTGCGCCAGCGGTTCGGCGACGGCGTTCATGTCGATTCGAAATGCGGGTTCAGGTGCGCTCGGCCAGGAAGCACGCCACCTTGTGCTGCGGCGATATCTCGCGCAACGGCGGCGTCGCGTCGCGGCACGAAGGCACCGCGTACTTGCAGCGGGCCATGAAGCGGCAGCCTTCGGCCGGCTCGATGAGCTTGGGCACGGTGCCCGGGATCGCTTCCAGCCGCACCTTGTGTCCCTTGGCGGAGGCGGCGAGGTCGATGCGCGGGATCGAGCGGATGAGGCCCTGCGTGTAGGGGTGCTTCGGGCGCGCGAAGAGTTCGGCCACCGGCGCTTCCTCGACCACCTTGCCCGCGTACATCACCACCACCTTCTGCGCCACCTCGGCCACCACGCCCATCGCGTGCGTGATGAGCATCACCGCCATGCCGAGGCGCTCCTTCAGCTCCTGCATCAGGTCGAGGATCTGCGCCTGGATGGTGACGTCCAGCGCCGTCGTCGGCTCGTCGGCGATCAAGAGCTTCGGGTTGCACGCGAGCGCGATGGCGATCATCACGCGCTGGCGCATGCCGCCGCTGAACTGGTGCGGGTAGTCCTTGATGCGCTTCTCGGGCGTGGGGATGTGCACGAGCTTGAGCATCTCCACCGCGCGGTCGAGCGCCGCCTTCTTCGCGAGGCCTTCGTGCAGGCGCACGCTCTCGGCGATCTGCTCGCCGATGGTGTACACGGGGTTCAGGCTCGTCATCGGCTCCTGGAAGATGATGGCGATTTCCTTGGCCCTGATCTTGCGCATCTCCTCGGGGCCGAGCGGCACCAGGTCGCGCCCCTGCCACAGCACGCGGCCGGCGACGATCTTGCCCGGCGGCATGTCGATGAGCTTCATCACCGTCTTGGCGGTGACGCTCTTGCCGCAGCCCGATTCGCCGACCACGCTCACCGTCTGGCCGGCGTCGATGGCGATGTCGACGCCATCGACCGCGTGCAGCCAGCCGTCGTCGGTCTTGAAGTGGGTTTTCAGGCCCTGGATGTCGAGCAGGGGCATGGGCTCCGTCTCAGGGTGCGAGCTGCCGCTCGGCGCTCGTGTGGTGGTGCTTTGACGGCGGGTCCATCGTCCTTTCGAGATGCGTCGGGTCCCGGCCCGACAGCCGGGTAACTTTCATTTGCTGGCCCAAATGAAAGTCACCAAAGCAAAGGGCCTTCCACCCTCTGTGGGACACCACGCATAACGAGGAACTTCGTCCCGTTGTTCTGTCTTGTCGGTGGAAGCTTGTGTATGACGGCGGCAGTGGCATGCCACAGCCCCGCGGCACGCACGGTTGCACGGAAGAGGCAGACAGCCGAGGACCATATGCATGCTGCTGACTCGACACACCGAGCCGCCACGAGAAAACAGAACAGCGCGACGAAGTTCGTTGCCCGACTGCGCTTCCGGCCCGTCACAGCAGTAGTGAGGCCCTTTGCTTTGGTGACTTTCATTTGGGCCAGCAAATGAAAGTTACCCGGCTGTCGGGCCGGGACCCGACGCGCACCTCCAAAGGAAGACCCGGCCTCACACCGATGCCTCCCGCTGCACAGGTTGCGCACTAGGGTGCATGTGCAGGTTGCTCGGAGCTTGCGCATTCGCCGGCGGCGCGGCCGGCCGCGCGCCGGACAGCGCCGCCGGCACCTGCGCCTTCGGCCCGTCCATCACCACGCGCCCGCCGTCGACCACGACGATGCGTTCGACGAGTTCCAGCACCGCCGGCGGTGCGTCACCATGATCAGCGTGCAGGTCGAGTCCTGGCCGCCCACCGCTTCCTTCAACTGGCGCAGGAAGGCGACTTCGCTTTGCGCGTCCATCGAGCTTGTCGGCTCGTCCATCAAGAGAATCTGCGGCCGCGTGACGAGGCAACGGGCCAGCGCCACGAGCTGCCGCTGGCCATGAGCAGCGAACCCGCTTCGCCCACCGGCAGCTCCCACCCTTGCGGATGCGTGCCCACCAGCCGTTCGAGACCGGTGAGCCGTGCCACGTCGGCCAGCCGCCCGGGGTCCGCGGTGGGCCGGTCGAGCAGCACGTTGTCGCGCAACGTGCCGTTGAACAAGCGCGGGTCCTGCGCGACGAAGCCGACGCGGGCGCGGTAGTCGGCCGGGTCGATCTGCCGCAGGTCCATGCCGTCGACTTCGACGTGGCCCTCGGTCGGTTGATAGAGGCCGGCGAGCAGGCGCAGCACCGTGCTCTTGCCCGAGCCGATGCGGCCGAGCACCGCCACGCGCTCGCCGGGCTGGAACGCGAGCGTCACGCCCTTCAGCACGCGCGGCCCGGGCTCGCGGTCCGCGAAGCCCGGCGTCGGATAAGCGAAGCCCACGTCGCGCAGGCCGATGCGGCCGGTCAGCTCGCGGCGGGGAACATAGACGCGGCCTTCCTCGCGTTCTACCGGCTGGTTCATCACGCGGTCGAGCGCCCGCATCGCGGCGCGCGCGCCCTGGTAGCGTGTGGCCAGCTGCACCACGCTCATCAGCGGCGCCACGGCGCGGGTGGCGAACATCACCGCGCCGATCAGCGCGCCGGACGTGATCACCTTGTCGTCGATGAGGAACACGCCCCACACCAGCATCAGCATCGTTACGATCTGCTGCGACACCGAAGACAGGTTCGTCGTCCAGCTCGAGATGCTGCGCGAACGCAGCATCGCCTCGGCCGCGGCGACGGTGGCTTCCTCATAGCGGCGCAGGAAGCGGCCTTGCGCGCCGGCGGCTTTCAGGTCTTCGAGGCCATCGACCGCTTCGACGAGCACGCCGTGCAGGTCGGCCGTCTCGCGCATGTGCCGGCTCATCGCGCGGCGCAGCGCGCCCTGGATCAGCACCGCGATCGCCAGCAGCGTCGGCACGGCCAGCGCCGGCACGACGCCGAGCGGCCCGCCGATGACGAACGTCATCGCCACGAAGAGCACGATGAACGGCAGGTCCGACAGCGCCGACAGCGTGGCCGAGGCGAAGAACTCGCGCACCAGTTCCACCTGCGCCAGGTGGTGCGCATAAGCCCCCGCGCTGTCGGGCCGGTGCTCCATGCGCAGCGCCAGCGTCTGGCGAAAGAGCGTCGTGCCGACGATGAGGTCCACCTTGCGCCCGGCCATGTCGATGAGGTAGGCGCGCAGCTGCCGTGCGACGAGGTCGAAGACGACCGCCAGCGCGCACGCGGTGGCCACGGCGCCGAGCGTCACGTAGGCCTGGTGCGGGATCACCTTGTCGTAGATGACCGAGGTGGCCAGGCCGGTCACCAGCATCAGCACGTTCGACAACAGCGCCGCAAACAATGCCGAGCGGTAGTAGGGCACGAAGCGGCGGGCGTCCCCCACAGCCAGTGCCGTGCCGGGTCGCGCAGCGCGGCGGCCCTCCTCGGGCGTGTCGTTGCGGTGCGCCTGCTCGGGCAGCGGCTGCGGCGTGGCCACGGTGCGAAGCCGCTGTATTCGGCATCCAGCTCCGCCAGGCTCGCCGAGCAGGCATGGTGCTCGGCGCCGGGCATGACGATGTCGTAGCGCGTGGGGTCAGCGGCGTCGCGCGCCACGACGATGCAGGCGTCGCCCTCGTTGAGCAGCAGCACCGCCGGCAGCAACAGGTGATGCAGCTCGGCGATGGGCCGCTGCACGAGGCCGGCGCTGTAGCCCGCTTCGCGCAGCACGCGCAGCGCCTGGTCGGGGCCGATGCGGCCTTCGATCGGCTGCCCCGCCAGCAGCGACTGCGGCGACCGCTCGCGCCCGTGGTGGCGCGTCAGCCAGGCGAGCGCGTGCGCGAGCGCATCGTTCTCGAGGTCCCAGCCAGGAGAAGCCGGCAGCGCGGGGGCGGCCTGCAGCGACATCGGTCGTCAGGGCGCGACTCGCGCCGTGCGTCCTCGAGGCGCGGCTCGTGCCGAAGATGAGTCAGGGACGGCCCTCGCCGCAGATGCGTCAGAGGCGGCCCTCGCCGCGAGACTTTCGGGCGCGGCCCTGGCCGCGCGGGCCAGCCGCTCGAACTCGCCTTCGATGTCGCGCACGAGCCGCGGCACGTCGAAGAGCGGCGAAGCGCGGCCATGCTCGGCGAGGTAGCGCTTGAGCGTTGCCACGCGCGCCGGCGTGCGGCCGAGCGTGATGGCGAGCTTCTCGTACTCCGCCAGGCTCGTCGTCACGAGGTCAGGCAGCCCCACCGCGTTCAGCAGCGAGCCGGCCATGCGCGAGATGTAGGTGCGCCCCGCGAGCGTGACGATCGGCGTGCCCATCCACAGTGCGTCGCTGGCGGTGGTGCCGGCGTTGAACGGGAACGTGTCGAGCACGAGGTCGGCGAGCGTGAAGCGCGCGAGGTAATCCGCCGGCGATACGCGCGGCGCGAACACGAGGCGCTCCGGCGCCACGCCGGCCTCGGCGGCCGCGGCGAGCATGTTGGCGCGTGCCGTGTCGTTGTCGGCCAGCAGCCACAGCACGCTGCCGGGCACCGCGGCCACGATGCGCATCCACGCCGCGAACATCTCGGGCGTGAACTTGTGGTTGTTGTTGAACGAGCAGAAGACGAAGGCATCGTCGGGCAGGCCGTAGCGCGCGCGCGTCTGCGTTTCGCGCGGCGCCGCCTCGCGCTGGCGGTCGCTCACCTGGTAGCAATGCGGCAGGTACAGCGGCCGCTCGCTGCAATAGGGCAGCAGCTCGGGCGGCATGACGAAGCGGTCGGCGAGCATCCAGTCGACGCCGGGCAGCGCCGAGGTGCCGGGCAGGCCGAGGTAGCTCACCTGCACCGGCGCCGGCCGCTGCACCAGGATGCCGGGCCGCGCGCCGTTGGTGAGCCCTTGCAGGTCGACGAGCACGTCGATGCCGGCCTCGGCGATGCGGCGCGCCGCATGCGCGTCGTCCACGCCCACCAGCGCCACATGGCGGTCGATGGCGCGCAGGATGCGCTGGCGCAGCGGCTGCGCCGAAGGCGGCGTCCAGTCGAAAGCCCACACCTCGAAGCGCTCGCGGTCGTGCAGCTCGAACAGTTCCGCCGTCAGCAGCCCCACCGCGTGCATGTGCAGGTCGCCCGAGAGGTAGCCGATGCGGATGCGGCGCTCGGGCTTCGACGCCCCCGCTGCGGCTTCGTCCTTCGGCAACGCCGCCGGCAACAGCGCATCGGCCGGCTTGGCGAAGGTCTGCCACAGCGGCGTGGCGCTCGGCTTGGCTACCTTCTCGTTGACGAAGCGCTGCGCGGCCATCAACTGCAGCGCCGGGTCGTCGGCGAGGCCCATCATCGCCAGCAGCGACGTGCCGGTGAGGAGCTGATACGGGGTCACCTCGCCCACCGGCTGCTGCGCCGGCCAGGCGCACTGCTTCTGGCGCACGTGCACGAAGTGCTGGATGACGTCGGGCTGCGCGGCCTTCAGCAGCAGGCTCGCGCGCATCTCGGCCTCGGCCTCGGGCAGGCGCTTGAGTTGCTCGAGCAGGCGCGCGCGGTTGTTGAGCGCGTGCAATCGATGTTCGAGCGCCGGCGCTGGTTGCGCGTCGCGCACCTGCTGCCACGCAGCGAGCGCCTCTTCGTGCGCGCCGCGCCGTTCGTGCAGGTGGCCGAGGTTCAGGAGAGCCGGCGCGAAGCCGGGCAAGCGCGCGAGCACGCGCCGGTACGCCTGCTCGGCGCCGGCGTCGTCGCCCGCGGCGGAGAGCGTCGTGCCCCAGTTGAAGCAGGCCACGGGCCAGTGCGGTTCGTTCGCGTGGCTTGCCACCCACGATTCGTACAGCGCCGCAGCTTGCAGGCCCTCCCCGCGCGCGGCCAACGCCTGCGCGCGCTCGATCAGTTCACCGAGCGTGAGCGCTTTGCCCGGCTTCTCGGGTGTATCGAGCTTGTTCTTCTCGGGAGCAAGAACGGCTTCGGCGGCGGCCATGGGTGTTGAGGTCGGACAGTCCGGCAGCGTCCGCGAGAGGCGGACGCCATCACGCGGCATGCTAGGAAGCACGGCGGCGGGCTGAAGGCGCATCAGCGGGGGGAAAGCGGTTTAGTTCGGGCGTGCGTCAAGCAGAGGCCGCGGGCATTCGACGATTGGGGCGAGCCGAGGGAGGTTGCTGGCACGCGCGTTCGACGGTTGGCGCGGGCCGAGGGAACCGGGTGGGCCCTTGCGCTCCATGTCCCCCACAAGCGCCCGCCGCTGACGCGGCGGGCGATTGCTCCTCCTTTACTTCCGCGCAAGGGCCCACCCGATTCCCTCGGCTGCACGACCGTGGCGCACAACGCCGTGGCATGCAGCGGTCGTGCCGATCGCGCCGACAGGGGCGCTGATGTCGCGGAAGTAAAGGAGGAGCAAGCGGCGGCCGCGTTAGCGGCCGCCGCTTGCGAGGACATGGAGCGACAGCTTTCGCCCTGGCGGCACGATCCCGCGCCGACCGTCGAGCAACAAGCGCAGTCGCTAGCATCCGCGCAGCGGCCGCACGCGCGAACCCGCCTCACGACTGCGCGCGCAAGCCAGGCGATCCCCCACACGAATCAACGCACGAACATGCCCGAGCACTTCCCGAGCGACATCTACACCGAGCCCGCGAACATCGACGTCGACACGCTGGCCAATCTCGGCCCGCTGAAGCCGATGGCCGGCATCTGGCAGGGCGAGCGCGGCCTGGACGTGAAGCCCAAGGCCGAGGGGCCGAAGAAGCAGGCGTACGTCGAGCGCATCGAGCTGCAGCCGATCGACCCGCAGACCAACGGCCCGCAACTGCTGTACGGACTGCGCTATCACACGCACATCACCAAGCCGGGCCAGGTGAAGACCTACCACGAGCAGGTGGGCTACTGGCTGTGGGAGCCGGCCACCGGCACCGTGATCCACACGCTGACCATCCCGCGCGGCCAGACGGCGATGGCCGCCGGCACCGCCGCCGCCAACGCGAGGACGTTCGAGCTGAAGGCGACCGAGGGCCTGCAGACCTGGGGCATCTGCTCGGCGCCGTTCCTCGTCTACGCGTTTCGCACCACCGAGTTCCGCATCAAGGTGACGATCAACGACGACGGCACCTGGGGCTACGAGGAAGACACGGTGCTCATGATCAAGGGTCAGAGCGAACCGTTCCACCACACCGACCGCAACCTGCTCGCCAAGATCGGCGAGCCGACGCGCAACCCGCTGGCGCGCTGAACACGCGGGCAACCACCACCCCGGAGGGCTGGCCGTGATATTGACCGCGACGAAGACCGTGACGAAGGAGGCGCCCGTGCGCGGGCAGCGCAGGCCGCGCGCCGCGGTGCTGCTCGGCGGCCTGGTGGCGCTTTGCAGCGCCGGCCCGGCGCTCGCTCAGGACAGCGGGCTTGTCGTCTCGGCCGGCGTGCGCGCGTGGTACGCCCACTGGACCACGTTCAGCTACTACGACGGCGGCGGGGCCACCAACGTGGCGCTGACTCAGACCTCGGGCCCGACGGCATGGGTCTTTCTGCCGACGGCGAGCGTGCGCTGGGGCAACTGGTTCGGCTCGGCGAGTGTCTTCCCGAGCAAGAGCGTTGACTACACCGACGGCAGCAGCACCAAGCGCTCGGAACTCGACGTCAACGCCGGCTACGCGGTGAGGCCCGGGCTCAACCTGACGCTCGGCTACAAGAAGATCTCACAGCGCGGCGACTTCAGCTACGAGCCGAAGGGCCCGGTCGTCGGCGTCAGCGCCAACGCGCCGATGAGCGGCGCCTTCTCGCTGTACGGCTCGGTCGGCGTGGGGCGATTGAAGACGCCGTCGAGCAACGGCAACCCCAAGGTCGTCGAGTTCAAGGCGACCTATCGACTCACCGAAGTGGGCCTGGCCTACGCGATCCCCGGCAGCGCCTTCGTGCAGCGCTGGACGATCACCGCCGGCCACCGCATCCAGGTGATGCACTCGAAGGACGCGTTCACGACAGCCACCGGCGAGAGCCAGGACGGCATCGACACGGCGCAGGGGTTCACGCTCGGCGTACTGGCGACGTTCTGACGGCCGCAGCGGCACCGGCGCCGCCCGGCGCTGCTTCAGAACGCCGGTGGCACCTCGGCATCACCGGGGCAGCCGGCGAAGCAGAAGCGGCCGGTGAACGAGCCGTAGATGTACGGCGTCTGGCGCTTGCGGTAGTCGCGCAGCGTCTCGGCCTCGACGCCGGCGGTGACGCGCTTGATGAACTCCTCCACCGGCAGGCCGCGCGTGCCGATGTGCTCGAGCACGTGCCGCGTCAGCGGGCCGTTGCGGCCTTCCCCGTCGAAGGCGGCTTCCTTGGCGCCGGTGGCGTAGAGCACGATCGTGGCCGGCGGCGCGTCCTTGATCGGCGCCAGCCCGGTGGCGGCGCGCGATTGCGATTCGAGCGCGCGCAAGAGGCGCGTGCGGCTCGCCCCACCGGCAGTGCCGCGCGAAGGCGCAGGCGCGGCGGCCGTCGTGGCAGCAGCAGCCGCCGTCGCGGCAGGTGCCGACACGCGCGCGCCGGCCGGCCGCGAGGCGTCGTCGAAGAGGTCGTTGCGGCACGCGTCGAGGATGATCAACTGGAAGCGCGATGGCCGCCCGCGCAGGCGGTCGAACAGTTCGTCGATGCCGTAGAGCACGCGCAGCGGCTCGGCCACGGCCTCGTCGGGCTGCGCCTTGGTGGGGATCAGGTAGTTGGCGTTGCCCGCCTGCACGCCGTGGCCCGAGTAATGCACGACGCCCACCGTGCCCGGGCCGAGCAGCGCCAGGTACTCGGCCACGCGCGCTTCGAACTCGGCGCGGTCGCGCACGTTCTGGTGGCACAGCGTGCGAAACCCGAGCCGCCGCAACGCCGCGCACATGTCGGTGGCGTCGTTGGCCGGGTTGATGAGCACCGGCGCGTTCTCGTACGCCGTGTTGCCGATGACCAGCGCCACGCGCGGCGGGTTTCCGCCGCGCGGGCCGCCGGCGCAGGCGGCCAGCAGCAACGCCGCCGCACCGGCGAGGACAAGGCCGAAGACCGCGACGCTGGATGGGCACCGGAAATTATGCGTCGCAGCCCGGCACGCCGCCGCCTCGTGCCCGGATGCCCTATGCCGCTTCGAGCTGCAGCGAAGCGATCTGCGCCTGCGCGCGCGCCAGCGCCGCATCGCGCCGCTGCGGCAGCGCCAGCCCTTCGGCAGTGATGACCTCGACGTCGGCCACGCCGATGAAGCGCAGCGTCTGCTTCAGGTAGCCCGCGTGCATCGTCGCCACCGGCGTGCCGCCGTACTCGCCGCCGCTGGTGGCGACGACGTAGGCCTTGCGCGCGCCCACCAGGCCCTGCGGCCCGGCTTCGGTGTACTTGAACGTCTTGCCGGCCACGGCGACGCGGTCGATCCACGCCTTCAGCACCGTGGGGATGGCGAAGTTGTACATCGGCGCGCCGATCACCAGCACGTCGGCCGCCTTCAGCTCGTCGATCAGCACGTCGTTCGGCTGCGCCAGCGCCGCGGCGCTCAGGTGCGGCAGCGCATCGGCGGCGAGGTCGCGGTAGGTCACTGCGACGCCGGGGTTCTCGGCGCGCAGCTGGTCGACGAGCGCACGCGTCAGCCGGCGCGAGACGGACGCGTCGCCGAGGATGCTGGAGTCGAGATGGAGCAGGTTCACGGGTGGGGTCCTTCGTTGTCGCGCCGCGGTGGCGGCGTCGTGGCATTGAATCTATGGGTAGACTCAATCGGCGACTAGAAGGGCGGCGTGGGATTCATCGTTCCACCGAAAGGAACAATGCGGCGCCATCGCCTCCCATCGCGATTCACCGCCCCACCATCGCCGCCATGTCCGACCTGAACGACCTCCGCTTCTTCGCCCATGTCGTCGACCGCGGCAGCTTCGTCGCCGCGGCGCGCTCGCTCGGTGTGCCCAAGTCGCGTTTGTCGCGCCGCATCGCCGCGCTCGAAGCGCGGCTCGGCGTGCGGCTGCTCCACCGCACGACGCGCAAGCTGGCTCTGACCGACGCCGGCCGCGACGTGCACGTGCACGTGCGCGCGATGCTCGCCGCGGCCGAGGCGGCCGAGCGCGCCGCCGCCGACCGTTCGGGCGTGCCGCGCGGCCTCTTGCGCGTGAGCTGCCCCACGGGCCTGGCGCAATACGACCTGCACCGCGTGATGGCCCGCTTCCTGCTCGAGTACCCCGAGGTGCGCATCGAGCTGCTGGTGACCAACCGCCGCATCGACCTCATCGAGGAAGGCGTCGATGTCGCCTTGCGCGTGCGCACCGCCGGCCAGGTAGACACGAACCTCGCCATGCGCCACCTGCGCGACTCGGCGCCGATCGTCGTCGCGGCGCCGGCGCTGCTGGCCAAGGTCGGGCCGCTCGCCGACCCCGCGGACCTGGCGCGCGTGCCGGCCGTCGAGTTCAGCACCGCGCCGGGGCCGGTGAGCTGGCTCTTGATCGGTCCGGCCGGCGAGGAGCGCCGCGTCGAAGTCTCACCGCGGCTGCGCGCCGACGACTTCGCGATCACGATGCAGGCGGCCATCGAAGGTGTCGGCATCGCCGTGCTGCCCGACTACATCGTCGAGCCCGAGATCGAGCGCGGCACGCTCGTGCGCGTGCTGCCGCAATGGCGGCAGCCGGCCGGCAAGGCGCACCTCGCCTACGCCAGCGGCCGCCTGCAGGCGCCGGCCGTGCGCGCCTTCATCGAGTTCGTCGTGGCGCACTTCGAGCGCTGCGACAACGGCGCGCACCGGAACGCCCGCACGCCTTGAGCCCGGTCATGCCGCGGTCGCGGCAACTGCATAGACTGGCTGGCTCCGTGCGCCTTCCTCCTCTCCCTTCTTCCTCATGAGCATCCGCCACCTCGACGACCTGTTCGAACCCGCCTCCGTGGCCGTCATCGGCGCCTCCACGCAGCCGGGCAGCGTGGGCTTCACGGTCTGGCGCAACCTGCGCTCGGGCAAGTTCGCCGGGCCGCTGTGGGCGGTGAACTCGCAGCATGACGAAGTGCAAGGCGACAAGGCCTACACCAGCGTGGCGCAGCTGCCCGGCGTGCCGGCGCTGGCCGTCATCTGCACGCCACCGGCGAGCGTGCCGGGGCTCATCGCCGAGCTGGCGGCGCTGGGCACGCGCGCCGCGGTGGTGCTCACCGCCGGCCTCACGCCTGAGCACAAGCAGGCGATGCTCGACGCGGCGCGCAAGCACGTGCTGCGCATCCTCGGGCCCAACTGCCTGGGGCTGCTCTCGCCGCCGGTGGGGCTGAACGCGAGCTTCGCGCCCGACCACGTGGGCGCCGGGTCGCTGGCCTTCGTCTCGCAAAGCGGCGCGCTTGCCACCGCGGTGCTCGACTGGGCGCGCGCGCGCGGCATCGGCTTCTCGCGCGTGGTGTCGCTCGGCGAAGGCTGCGACGTCGACTTCGGCGACATGCTCGACTGGCTGGCCAGCGACGCGCGCACGCGCGCCGTGCTGATGTACGCCGAGTCGCTGTCGGCCGCGCGCAAGTTCATGAGCGCGGCGCGCGGCGCAGCGCGCAACAAGCCGGTGCTGCTGGTGAAGGCCGGCCGCAGCCCCTCGGGCGAGCGCGCCGCCGCCTCGCACACCGGGGCGCTGGCCGGCAGCGACCTTGTCATCGACGCCGCCGTGCGCCGTGCCGGCATGCTGCGCGTGGGCACGCTGCAGGACCTCTTCATCGCCGCCGAGACGCTGACGCGCTTCAAGCTCGCCGCCTCGCTGATGCGCGGCCCCGACGCCGAGGCGCTGGCGCGGCTGACGCTCGTCACCAACGGCGGCGGTGCCGGCGTGCTGGCCGCCGACGCCGCCGCGGCCGAAGGGCTGGAACTGGCGCCGCTGCCGCCGGCCACGGCCGCCGCGCTCGACCTCGGACTGCCCGCGAACTGGTCGCGCGCCAACCCGGTGGACATCATCGGTGATGCACCGGTCGATCGTTATGTCTTCACCCTGTCGACGCTGCTGGCCGCGAGCGAAACCGGCACGGTGCTGTTCATGCACGCACCCACGGCCATCGTGCCGGCGCGCGAGATCGCTGCGGCGCTGGTGCCGTTGCTGAAGCAATACCCCGGGCGCGTGGCCAGCGTGTGGCTCGGCGCCGCCGCGGTGGCCGAGGCGCGCGCGCTCTTCATCGAAGCCGGCGTGCCGGTGTACGACACGCCCGAGCAGGCCGTGCAGGCGCTGGCGATGCTGGTGCAGTACCGGCGCAACCAGGAGCAGCTGCTCGAAGCGCCGACCGATGCGCCGCCCGCACCACCGCTGTCGCCGGCAGCGGCACCGTCGCAGCCCGGCAGCGGCAGCGGCGAAGAGGGCCGCTCGGTGCGCGAACTCGTCGACGCGGCGCTCGCCGCCGGCCGCGAGATGCTGACCGAGCCCGAAGCGAAGACGCTGCTCGCGGCCGCCGGCATCCCGGTGGTGCGCACGCGCACGGTGATCGCCTCGCCGATCGCCGCCGCGTCGGCCGCCACCGCGCTCGGTTTCCCGGTGGTGCTGAAGATCCTGGCGCCCGAGATCACGCACAAGAGCGACGTCGGCGGCGTCGTGCTCGACCTCGGCTCGCCGGCCGAGGTGGTGGATGCGGCCACGCGCATGCTCGAGCGCGTGGCGGCGCGCCGCCCCGACGCGCACATCGAAGGCTTCACGCTGCAGCCGATGGTGCGCAGGCCGCGCGCGCTGGAGCTGATCGCCGGCACGCACGTCGATCCGCTCTTCGGCCCGGTCATCCTCTTCGGCGCCGGCGGCACGCGCGTGGAAGTGGTGGCCGACCGCGCCGTGGCGCTGCCGCCGCTGAACGAGCCGCTGGCGCGCGCGCTGGTAGCGCGCACGCAGGTGGCGAAGCTGCTCGCCGGCTGGCGCGACGTGCCGCCGGCCGACGCCGGCGCGCTGCACGGCGCGCTGATCGCGCTGTCGCATCTCATCGCCGCCGAGCCGCGTATCGCCGAGCTCGACATCAACCCGCTCTTGGCCGACGCCGAAGGCGTGATCGCGCTCGACGCGCGCGTGCGCGTCAGCGCCAAGGCGCCGGGCGGCGCGGCGCGCTTCGCCATCCGCGCCTACCCGGCCGACCTGACGGAGTCGTACGTGTGGACGCCGGTCGAAGGCCCGCCGCGCGAGATCACGATCCGGCCGATCCGCCCCGAAGACGAAGCGCGCCACCTCGACCTGCTTGAGCGCACGAGCGCCGAAGACATCCGCCTGCGCATCTTCTATTCGCGCCGCGGCATCGAGCGCAGCGAGCTGGCGCGGCTGACGCAGATCGACTACGAGCGCGAGATGGCCTTCGTCGCCGTCGCTGCGGTGCCCGCCGGCACCGGCCGGCGGCGGCGACAGCGAGACGCTGGGCGTCGTGCGCACGGTCACCGACCCCGACAACCAGGAAGCCGAGTTCGGCATCCTCGTGCGCAGCGACCTGCAAGGCGCGCACCTCGGGCAAAGGCTGCTGACGAAGATCATCGCCTACCAGAAGGCGCGCGGCACGCAGCGCATCACCGCCACCGTGCTGCGCGAGAACACGAAGATGCTGGGCCTGGCCAAGCAGCTGGGCATGAAGTCGCAGGCGAACGCGATGGAGCCGGGGACGGTGAAGGTGGCGCTGGAGTTGAACTGAGAAGGCGTGACTGAGATGGCGTGAAGGACCCTTCGCGCCGGCTGAGCCGCCCGTGCGGCGCGCCGGCGCCGGAGCAGCGCGAGCCGATGCGCACAATGGCCGCATGACGAGTCCGGGCCACGCCACAACCACCGCGCTCACGACCACCGCGTTCGCGACGCTGCTGCTCATCGCCTTGATGATGGGCGGCAACCACGTCGCCGCGCGGCTGGCGTTCGACAACGGCGTCGATGTCGTCACCGCGGTGTGCGTGCGCAGCGCCGTCACGGCAGCAGTCGTGGCGCTGATCGTCTGGCGCCAGCGCGTGCCGCTGGCGCTGGAAACGCACCACCGCTGGGCGCTGCCGGCCATCGGCGGGCTCGTCGCGCTGCAAAGCTACTGCCTGTACTCGGCGGTGGCGCGGCTGCCGGTGGCGCTGGCGCTGCTGGCGTTCAACCTGTACCCGCTGTGCACGGCGTTGTGGGCGCGCGTGCTGTACGGCCACCGCGCCGAGCGGCGCGTGCTCGTTGCGATGCCGGTGATCCTGGCCGGCCTGGCGCTGGCGCTCGATGTGTTCGGCGCCGCTTCGGGGTTGGGTGCCGGCGCGCACTGGGGGCGCATCGGCATCGGCGTCGCGTTCGCGGTGGCGGCGGCATTGATCTTCGGCCTCGCGCTCGTGCTCACGCAGCACGAGGCGGGCCGGCTCGACGGCCGCGTGCGCACCGCCAGCACGATGGCGCTCGTCGGCACGCTCGCCTTCGCCGCCGGCGTCGCGCAAGGCGGCTTCCACCTGCCCACGGCCGCCGCCGGCTGGTGGGGGCTGGCGGTGCTGACGTTCCTCTACGGCAGCGGCTTCACGATCATGTTCACCGTGCTGCCCAAGCTCGGCGTCGTGGGCAACTCGGCGATCATGAACGTCGAGCCGATCTTCGCCCTCGGGCTCGCCTGGGCCATCCTCGGCCAGCGCATCGCGGCGATGCAGGTGGCCGGCGGGCTCATCGTGGTGGGCTGCGTCGTCTGGCTGGGCCTGCGGCGGCGTTGAGCAGCACCTCGGTGATGGGCGAGGGTCAGGGCGAACCCACCGGCACCCCGGGTGCGCCGGGGCCTGCGGACTCCCGGTGAACCATCGCAGCGTGCCGAAGCCGACGCTGATGTACTTCAAACGCACGGCGGTTGCGCGGGCCGCGGCCAGAGCGTCCGTGTTGGAATGCGACTGGAGCGGGGCATGGGCCGCGCGCGACTTCTACGAGTCCGCCCGAGATCGGCTTAGCTCGCCGAAGTCCGCCGGCGGCTCCGCCGGGCTTGATCCCAGCGATCCCAGGGGACACCGAAGTTGATCAGTCGTGTCGCCGCTCGCGGAGGCTGCAACACGGCTTGTCCTCAGGAATACGTCTTCAGGCCCAGCGTGCCGATCATGTGCTACTCAGCCGCGCGCAGCCGGCGACACCGAGGGCAACCTTGCCGTCACGACATGCCGCAGCAGACGCGATGGCCTTGCGCCGCCGCGACACGTCACGGTCCTCTGCGGCGAACGGGCCCGCCGGCCTGCCGCGCCGGACCGCTCAGCCGCGCGGCAACGCGACGACGACGCGCTGCCGCGCGGCGCTTTCGCGTTCGGCGTGCAGGCCGAGCGCGCGCGTGAACCACTGCAGCACCTGCCAGGCCAGCGTGTCGCGCGCCGGGCTCTGCGAGGCCGGCTCGCTGCTCACCGCGGCGACGAGGCACGCCGCCGCCGTCGGCCGGCAGCTCGATCTGCATGCGCACAGCGCGGCCTTGCTGCAGCGCATGCTCGACCATCAGGTCCAGCAGGTGCTTCAGCGCCGCCGGGTTGGCCATGACCGGCTCGCTGCACGCCGGGCCGTGCAGCTCGACGCCCTGGCGCGCCGCTTCGGCGCTCCATTCGGCCACGGTCTGCAAGAGCGCCAGGCCGAGGTCGACGCTTTCCTGCCTGAGCTGCTGCGCGCGCGCCACCACGTGCGCGAGTTCCTGCAACGTGCACGAACGCTTCGAGCCGCGCCAGATCGGCGGCGGCCGCGTCGGGCGCAGCGAGCGCACGCGAGGCCACTGCGGCCAGGCGCTCGCCCACGGCGGCCAGCACCGGCAGCGGCAGCGCGCCAGCGGCGCTTGCCGTTGCCATTGCCGTTGCCACCGGCCGCGCCGCGAAGGGGGCTGGCGTCGCCGCGGCCGCGGCCAGTGGTGACCCGGGTGGCTCAGCCGCCGAGGGCATCGCCGAGAGCACGGTCGCGCCGTGAGCCGATGGCAACGCCGCCACGGTGCCGGTGCGCGCCTCGGAAGGATCGGTGCGGTAGATGGCCCGCACGGCCAGAGCAGCAGCGTTCATTGGTTCGTGGCCGCGATGACCTCGGGCATGTCGGTCAGGCCTTGCAGCATCTTCTCGATGCCGTCCTGGCGCAACGTGCGCATGCCCCCGGCCAGCGCCGCGGCTTGCAGTTCAGCGGCCGGTGCGTGGTGGCGGATGCCTTCGCGCACCGCCTCGTCGGCGCGCATCAGCTCGTGCAGGCCGAGGCGCCCGCGGTAGCCGTGGTGCTCGCAGTGCACGCAGCCTTCGTGGCGCCATTGGCGCACGCGGCCCTGCTCGTCGGCGTAGGCGGCACGCCAGCGCGCCACCGTCTCCTCGGCGCTCGGCCCGTGGCCGTTGGCGCTGGCGCGGTACTCGCCGGCCAGCGCATGCAGCGCTTCGTCGGAAAGCGGCTCGGCAACGCGGCAATGCGGGCACAACCTGCGCACCAGGCGCTGCGCGAGGATGGCCAGCAGCGAGTCGGAGAACATGAACGGATCGAGGCCGATCTCCAGCAGGCGCGTGATGCTCTCCGGCGCCGAATTGGTGTGCAGCGTCGACAGCACGAGGTGCCCGGTGAGCGACGCCTCCACCGCGATGCGCGCCGTCTCCTCGTCGCGCATCTCGCCGATCATCACCACGTCGGGGTCGGCGCGCAGGAAGGTGCGCATCGCCGCGGCGAAGGTCCAGCCGATGCGCGGGTTCACCTGCACCTGGCGCAGGCCCTCCTGCTCGATCTCCACCGGGTCCTCGGCGGTCCAGATCTTGCGCTGGTCGGTGTTGAGCTCGCGCATCACCGAGTGCAGCGTCGTCGTCTTGCCGCAGCCGGTGGGGCCGCAGATGAGCACGAGGCCGTAGGGCTTGGCGATCACCTCGCGCAAAGCGGCGAGGTTGGCGTCGGCCAGGCCGATCTCGCCGATCGGCATCGGCTTCAGCCCCGACAGCAGGCGCAGCACCACGTCTTCCATGCCGCCGTGCGTGGGCACGGTGACGACGCGCAGCTCCACCTTCGGGCCGCCGAAGCGCGCGAAGGCGATCTTGCCGTCCTGCGGCTTGCGGTGCTCGGAGATGTCGAGCTCGGCCATGATCTTCAGCCGCGCCACCATCGCGAAGCGCAGCCGCGAAGGCAGCTCCAGGCACGGCACCAGTTCGCCGTCGACGCGCAGGCGCACGCGCACGGGTTTCGGCGGCGGCGCCGTCTCGACGTGGATGTCGGAAGCGCGCAGCCGCACCGCCTCGGTGATGAGCGCGTTGATCATGCGCACGAGCGTGTTGTCCGATTCGCTCGCAGCGGCTTCCTGGTCGTCGGCGGTGGCGCCGGTGCTGGCCAGCTCGGCAGCCAGTTCGTGCAGGCCGGTGCGCAGCGCCACGTGCGGCAGCGGCACCTGGTCGAGCGCAACGCCGTCGTGTGCGGCGTGCGCGGCCATGTTCGCCATCGGCGGCGCTTCACCGGCCGGCGGCACCACCACGCCGTAGGCGCGCAGCAACGCCGCGGCCAGGGCCTGCGGCGGCGCGGCCACCGGCTGCA
Organism: Rubrivivax sp.; assembly: GCA_046348035.1. Lineage (GTDB taxonomy): Bacteria > Pseudomonadota > Gammaproteobacteria > Burkholderiales > Burkholderiaceae_C > Rubrivivax. Next base: position 20,863 of record JAXMEZ010000014.1, read on the forward strand.
CGCGCGTGCCGCCGCTGGCGAAGCGCAGTTCGTCGGCGAGGCTGCGGTTCCACGGGTCGGCCATCGCCACGGCGAGGCACGTCGTCGCGCAACGCCAGCGGCAGCGCCTGGCTGCGCTCGGCCAAGGCGCGCGGGATGAGCGCCAGCGCCTCGCGCTCGGGCGTGAAGTCGCGCAGGTCCACCACCGGCACGCCCATCCAGTCGGCCAACGCCGCGGCGAGCTGCTCGGCGCCGAGCGCGCCCGACTGCACGAGGATCTGGCCGATCAGCAGGTGCGGCTCGCCGCGCTCGCGCCGATCGGTCTGCGCGGTGAGCGCCTTGGCCAGCGCGGCCGGCGTGATCTGCCCGGCTTCGACCAGCGCCATGCCCAGGTGGCGTGCGTGCCGCACCGGCACCTTGTCGAGCGCCGCCCACAGTTCGGTGGCGTTGCGCGGCGGCGCGCGGCGGGCCAGCGCCGCCGGGCTCGTCCAGTGCAGCAGCGGCAGCGCGCGCAGCGGCACGTGCCAGCACTCGCTGGCGCCGCCGGGCACCTTGACGTCGAGCCACAGGCCGCCGTGCGGCGCGGTGTGCGTGGCCGTGCACTGCACGGTGAGGGTTTCGAGGCCGGGCAGGCGCATCGCCAGCGCGCGGCCGGGCGCGGCAGCGCCATGGCCGCTGTTGCCGCTGCCGTTGTTGATGCCGCCACCGCCGGCGCCGCCCTCGCCTGCCACCGGGCGGCTGCCGTGCGGCATGCTCAGGCGCAGCAGCATCAGCGCCGAACGCGGCACGCGTTCGGTGCCCTCGGCGGTCTGCACGAGCAGCGTGTCGCGGTCGTCGGGCACGGGCTGCAGCTCGCCGCGCAGCACGCGGCCGTCGTCGACGTGCAACTCGCAGGCGCCGCCCACCAGCACTTCGATGGCGGCTTCGGGGGCGGCGGGGGCTTCGATCACGGGGTTCTGTGGGCCGGTGGCTGCCGGCCGTATTTCATGCCAATGCCCAGCTTAGACGCCCCGGGCGGCCCCGGCGGGTCGCAATTCACGCCCACGGGCGCACCGTGGGCTTCAAGGCCCCGGGGCTTGACCCAAAGCAGGATTCCGGCCGGGCTGCGCCGTGGCGGCGCGGCGACGGGCCGCCTGGCGGTTCCCTCCATTCAAGCCGAATGGCCCGGCCGACCACGTCTTTTCAAGCCTTCGGAACGATGCCCTTGCGGTACTGCACGAAGCCGCTCTTCTCGGCAATGCGGTCGTACAGCAGCATCGCCTGCGCGTTGGTCTCGTGCGTCAGCCACCACACGCGCGTGCTGCCCGCCTCGGCGGCCTTGGCGTAGACATGCTCGATCAGCGCGCGGCCGACGCCGCGGCCGCGCAGGTCCGGCGCTGCGAACAGGTCCTGCAGGTAGCACGACGGTTTCTCCATCCAGCAGCTGCGGTGGAAGATGTAGTGCACCAGGCCGACGAGCCGCCCGCCTTCGGCTTCGGCCACCGCGCAGTGCATCGGCTCGGCCGGGTCGTGGAAGCGCTCCCAGGTGAGCGCGGTGACGGCTTCGCCGAGGTCGACCTTGTAGAAGGCCTGGTAGCCCTGCCACAGCGGCAGCCACTGCGCGCGGTCGGCTCGTTCGGCGGCACGGATCGTCAGCACTGCCTTCCCCTTCGCGTTCACCATCGCGTTCCTCTTGCACTACTCGGACGGGCATCGGCCCCCCGCGTTCGAGTTCCCCCCGCCGGACGGCGGGCGCGGTGATTCTTGGCGGCGGCGCTTCGCTGTCAATGCGCGCCGGCCCGCCCGCGCGCCTTAGCCTTCGCGGCCGGCGCGGCTGGCGCCACGCTCCATCGGCCGTGCAGGCTCGGCTGCGCAGCCCTGTGGCTAACCCTGCGACTTCGCCGGCCGCGATCTCTCCTTCACCTCCCTTGACCTTCACCCTCGCCCGCTGGCTCCACTCGCTGCAGATGCTGCTGGCGCTGCCGGTGCAGTTCGCGCAGCTGTGGTGGCGCGGGCGCGAGCACCGCCTGTGGCGGCTGCGCTGGCACGAGCGGCTGGCGTGGGGCGGCGCCCGCGCGCAGCCCGGCGCGCTGTGGCTGCACGCGCGCACGGCCGGCGAAGTGCCGGTGGCCGGCGTGCTGATGTCCGAGCTGCGCAAGCTCAACCCGAGCTGGCGCTACCTGCTCACGCACGGCGACGCCGAGGGCCGGGCCGAGGCGCGCGCCTTGCTGAAGCCGGGCGACGTGCAGGTCTGGCTGCCGTTCGACACCCCCGGCGCCGCGCGCCGCTTCTTCCGCCGCCACAAGCCGCGCGTGGGCGTGCTGATGGAAGAACTCGCGCGGCCGAACCTGCTGCATTGCGCGCGGCGCGCCGGCGTGCCGGTGATGATGGCCAACGCGCGCCTGCCCGAAGCCGAGCTGAAGCGCGCGCAGCGCAGGAGCGCGCTCACGCTGCCGGGCTTCCGCGGCCTGGCGCTGGTGCTGGCGCAAAGCGACGCCGACGCGCAGCGCCTGGCCAAGGCCGGCGCGCAGCACGTGCGCACGTTCGGCAACCTGAAGTTCGATGTCGAGCCGCCGCTGAAGCTGCTGGCGCGCGGCCTCGAATGGCGCCAGGCCGTGGCGCGGCCGGTGGTGCTGGCCGCCGGCACGCGCGAAGGCGAGGAGGCCGACCTGCTGCAAGCGTGGGCCGCGCTGCCGGCACCGCGGCCGCTGCTGGTAATCGTGCCGCGCGGGGGCAAGCGCCTGGCGCGCATCGGCTTCGAAGTGCGCCGGCGCGACTGGGTGTTGAAGCGCCGCTCCGCCTGGGGCCGCGGCCTGCCGCCGGCCGAGGCGCACCAGGCCGACGTGTGGCTCGGCGACACGACGAGCGAGATGGCGCTGTACTACGGCCTGGCCGACGTGGCGCTGCTGGGCGGCAGCTTCGACGCCGAGCACGGCGGCCAGAACCTCGTCGAAGCCTCGGCCTGCGGCTGCCGGTGCTGATGGGCCCGCACGCCGGCCGGCACGAGAACCTGGCCGACCTCGCCATCGGCGCCGGCGCCGCCGAGCGCGCCACCAGCATGCCCGAAGCGGTGAAGCGCGCCGTGCACCTGGCCGCCGACCCGATGCGCGACGCCTGGGTGCGCAACGCGCTGGCTTTCACGAAGGCGCACCGCGGCACGGTGAACCGCGTCGTCGGCGCACTGCTGGCGCTGATCACCACGCGCTCCGGCGGAGGGGGCAACGGAGTCCGTGCCGCGAGCAGCGGCGCGCGCGTCACGCTGCCCGCTCCCCGAGCGCGCGCACTTCTCACGCGGTGAAGGCGCCTACCGCAGCACGCCCTTGGCGAACCACTGCGGCCACACCATCGCGCGCGCATTGCCTCCGGCCGGCGGCAGGTTCCCCACCGCCGCCCACAGCGCCTTGTCGTCCTTGCTGCGCGTGAACAGCACCTCGGCGACCGGCCCTGCCTCGAGCGTGTACCAGGCCGAAAAAGTGCCCTGGTCGACCAGCCGCTGCAGCGCCGCGCGCTGCGCCGCCGCTTCGCCCGGCGCCGGCGCCTTCTCGGGCCGCAGCAGCTGCACGATGCGTCCTTCCTCGATGGCGCTGCTGTCGATACCCTCGGTGGCGAGCGGCTTGTTCACCACCGCCGGCAGCGCGTTGAGCTTCAGGTAGCCCTCGCGCACGTACTGGTCGGGCTGGAAGTACTCGGCCAGCGCCTGCAGCGAAGCCGCCTTGACGACGACGATGCCGCGCTTCAGATCGGTGGGGTCCTTCAGCGGCCCGGCCGCGAAGAGCTTCTTCTCGCCGAACAGGCGCTGGAAGTTCGCGATATGCCCGCGCTGCATCGCCTCCTGCGCGCCGCGCTCGGCGAAGCCGGTCTTGCCCGTCTCGAGGTAGACGAACCAGATCTCGTCGCGGCTGGCGGCCACCGGCTCGCGGCTGGCGAAGATGTCGGGCACGCTGCCTTGCGTGGCGCAGCCGGCCGCGATGGCCGCTGCGGCCGCGGCACCCGCCATCGCGAAGATCCTCGCCGCAGCCGCGCGGCGCGTGAACACACTCATGCCATCCTCCTGAACCTTGTCTGGAAAGCGGGCGATCCTATCCGGCCGGCACCATCGCAGGGCCGCCTGCACCGGCATGGAGCAAGCCGGGTGCCAGCATTGACCAGCCGCGGCGCTGGCACTTGCGGCGCGAGGGCGTCGCAGCCGAACAGAATCGACGCATGCCGCCGCTCACCATCCGTGTCGCCAGCAGTGCACGCGACGCCGCCGCGATCCAGGCCATCTACGCGCCGATCGTCGCCCACACGCCGATCTCGTTCGAGACCGAGCCGCCTGGCGTGGCCGAGATCGAGCGGCGCATCGGCAAGACGCTCGAACGCTTCCCGTGGTTCGTCGGCGAGGACGAACAAGGGCGCGTCGCCGGCTACGTCTACGCCAGCCAGCACCGCGAACGCGCCGCCTACCGCTGGGCCGTGGACGTGACGGCCTACGTGCGCGAAGACTGCCGCAAGCAGAAGGTGGCGCAGCGGCTGTACGAGCGGCTGCTCGCAGAGCTCGCGGCGCTCGGCTACCACCAAGCTTGCGCCGGCATCACGCAGCCCAACGCGGCCAGCGTGGCGCTGCACGAGTCGGTGGGCTTCAGGCCGGTAGGCGTGTACCGGCGCATTGGCTACAAGCTCGGTGCGTGGCACGACGTGGGCTGGTGGCAGTGCGAACTGACTTCCGCGGGTGGCGACGACGCGCCAGCCAAGCCACGGATGTTTGCGGCGCGGGCCACGGACTGACGGCGTTCGACGGCGTGCGCGGCAAAGGTCTGTGCGGGCAGGGCGCGGCCTTGCCCGCGCAGACCTAGCGAACGCGAATCCAATCCAAACGCAGCGATCGCCGTCTGACGCCCCCTTGCCTCGGCCTTCACCGCCCCGCCGTCACCGCCACCCCCTTGAACTGCCCCGCCTGCGCCGCCCTCGGCGGCGCCGGGTAGCGCAAAGGCTCCAGCCGGTGCAGCAGCTCGGCCTCGCGCGTGCGGGCCAGCGCCACGTTGGCGAGCTTCACGTGCCCGTAGCCACGCATCGCCAACGGAACCTGCGCCACCTGCACCGCCAGCGGCAGGCGGCGCGCGTCGAGCTGCGGCAGCAGCTCGGCCACACGCGCCTCGAAGCGGGAGATCAGCTCGCGCTCGAGCCGCCGCTCTTCCGTGCGGCCGAAGATGTCGAAGGCCGTGCCGCGCAAAGAGCGCACGCGCGCCAGCACCTTCATCGCCGGCAGCAGCCACCAGGCCGCGAGGCGCACCTTCTTCGGCGGCTCGCCGTTCGGCCCCGGCCGCGCGATAAAGGGCGGCGCCATGTGGAACTCGAGCTTGAGGTCGCCTTCGAACTGCTCGGCCAGCTGGCGCGCGAAGCTGCCGTCGGTGAAGAGGCGCGCCACCTCGTACTCGTCCTTGTACGACATCAGCTTGGCGAGGCTCATCGCGACGGCGCGCGTGAACGGCAGCTCGCCATCACGCTCGCCATCACGCCCGCCATCACGCCCGCCATCACGACTGCCATCACGACTGCCGTCACGACCGCCATCACCGGCGGCCAGCGCTACCTCGCGCGCACGCGCCGCGGCCACCGTCTTGCGATAACGCTCGGCCCATGCCTCGTCCTGGTACGCCGCGAGAAACGCCGCCTGGCGCTCGATCAAAGCATCCACCGTCTCCGCCGGCACCGGCTCGTCAGCATGCCCTTCGCGCAGACGCTCGCACGCCACCGGATCGGCCGCGGCCAAACGGCCGAGCGCAAACGCAGGCGGTTCGCCTCCACCGCCACGCCGTTGAGCTCGATCGCACGCTGCGCAGCATCGCCGAGCTCACCGGCACCAGCCCGCTGCCACGCGAAGCCGAGCGCCAGCACGTTGGCCGTCACCGTGTCGCCGAGGAAGTCGAGCGCGGCGCCTGCGCGATCGAACGTCTGCACGCGCTCGGACCCCGCGGCGAAGCGCAGCTTCTCCAGCAGCGCGCTCACGTGCAGGTCGGCGTCGGGGTTGCGCACGCTCTCGGCCACGGGAATCGGGTGCTCATTGGCGAGGATGCGCGTGCGGCCGCGCCGCACCGTGTTCAGCGCCTCGGCGCTGGCGCCCACGACGAGGTCGCAGGCGAGCATCGCGTCGGCCTGCTGCGCGTCGATGCGCACCTGGTTCAGCCGCTCGGGCACGTCGGCCAGGCGAACGAACGACAGCACCGCGCCGCCCTTCTGCGCGAAGCCCATGAAGTCGAGCACGCTGGCGCTGTGGCCGTCCAGGTGCGCCGCCATCGCCGTGAGCGCGCCCACCGTCACGACGCCGGTGCCGCCGACGCCGGTGACGAGCAGGTCATAGGGCCCTGTCCATTGCCACTGCGCCGGCAGCGGCAGCGCCGCCACCGCGCGCTCGAACGCCGCGGCGTCGCGGCCGAGGATGCCCGAGTGCCGGCGCGGCTTGCCGCCGCTGACGCCGACGAAGCTCGGGCAGAAGCCCTTGGCGCACGAGTAGTCCTTGTTGCACGCGGTCTGGTCGATGCGCCGCTTGCGCCCGAACGCCGTCTCGTGCGGCAGCACGGCCACGCAGTTGCTCTGCACGCCGCAGTCGCCGCAGCCTTCGCACACGGCCTCGTTGATGAAGAGCCGCCGCGGCGGATCGGCGAGTTCGCCCTTCTTGCGCCGGCGGCGCTTCTCGGCGGCGCAGGTCTGCTCGTAGATGAGCACCGTCACGCCGGGCGTGGCGCGCAGTTCGCGCTGCACGGCGTCGAGTTCGTCGCGGCCGTGGAAGGTGGTGCCGGCGGGGAAGCGGCCACGCAGCGCGTCGTACTTGCCGATGTCGTCGGAGAGCACGGCGACACGCTTCACGCCTTCGCTTTCCACCTGGCGCGCGATGGCGTCGACGCTGGTGGCGCCGTCCACCGGCTGGCCGCCGGTCATCGCCACCGCGTCGTTGAAGAGGATCTTGTAGGTGATGGTCGCCTTCGCGGCCACGGCCTGGCGGATGGCGAGGTAGCCGCTGTGGAAGTAGGTGCCGTCGCCGAGGTTCTGGAACAGGTGCGGCACGCGCGTGAACATCGAGTGGCTGACCCAGTCCACGCCCTCGCCGCCCATCTGGATGATGCCGGCCGTGCTGCGGTCCATCCACGCGGCCATGAAGTGGCAGCCGATGCCCGCCGCGGCGCGCGAGCCTTCGGGCACCTTCGTGCTCGTGTTGTGCGGGCAGCCGGCGCAGAAATACGGCTGGCGCTTCACCACATCACCCGCATTCGCCAGCAGTTCGGGCGGCGTGAAGTCGCGCACGTGATCGCGGCGGTCGAGCGCCGCATCGTGCCGCGCCAGCCAGTCGGCGACGATCTCGATCAGCCGCGAAGGGCGCAGCTCGCCGGCGGCCGAGACGAGCGGCCGCCCTTGCTCGTCGGTCTTGCCCAGCACGCGCGGCCGCATCGACGGCGGCGCGTTGTAGAGCAGGTTCTTGATCTGCTGCTCGACCACCGGGCCCTTCTCCTCGACGACGAGGATCTGCGTCAGGCCCTCGGCGAAGGCGCGCATGCGCGTGGCCTCGATCGGAAACGTGAGCCCGAGCTTGACGACGCGCACGCCGTGCTCGGCGAGCTGCGCGGTGGTGATCGCGAGGCGCCGCAGCACTTCCATGAAGTCCAGGTGCGCCTTGCCCGCGGTGACGATGCCGACCGTCGCGCGCGGCGCGGCGACGATCTCGCGGTCGATCGAATTCACCTGCGCGAAGGCGGCCACCGCGGCGAGCTTGGCGTGCGCGCGCGTCTCGATGCCGAGCGATGGCAAGTCGGGCCAGCGGTAGTGCAAGCCGTCGGCGGGCGCCGCGTGGCCGGTGGCGGCGCGCACCGCGTCGGCGCCTTGCCACTGCGAAGCGCGGTGCGCGATCTCGTCGAGGTCCACGGTGGCCGCGCTTTCCACCACTTCGGAGAGCGCCGTGAAGCCGACCCACGCGCCCGAATAGCGCGAGAGCGCGTAGCCGTACAAGCCGAACTCGATCATGTCGGCCACGTTGGCCGGCGAGAGCACCGGCATGTGCCAGGCCTGGAACGCGTTGTCGCTCTGGTGCGGCATCGAGCTGCTGACGCAGCCGTGGTCGTCGCCGGCCACGACGAGCACGCCGCCCGCGGGCGAAGTGCCGTAGGCGTTGCCGTGCTTGATGGCGTCGCCGGCGCGGTCGACGCCCGGGCCCTTGCCGTACCACATCGCGAACACGGCGTCGGCTTCGCGCTCGGGGTCGCTTTGCACGCGCTGCGTGCCGAGCACCGCGGTGGCGCCGAGTTCCTCGTTGATGGCCGGCAGGAAGCGGATGCCGCGTTCGGTGAAGCGCGCGCCGGCCTTCCACACCGCCTGGTCCACCGCGCCGAGCGGCGAGCCGCGGTAGCCGCTCAAGAACCCGCGCGTGTTCAGGCCCGCCGCGGCATCGCGCGCGCGCTGCATCAAGAGGATGCGCAACAGCGCCTGCGTGCCGGTCAAGTACACGGTGCCGCGCTCGGCCCAGAGTGCGTCGCCGAGCTGTGCTTCGGGGCGCGCGAGCGGTGGCGTGGTCCGCGCGGCCGGCGCATCGGCCGCAATGACGGCAGTGGCATCGTCGAGCATGTCGCTCTCTCCTGCCAGGCGCAGCAGCGGCGCGCGAAAGGTGCCGGAGGTTAGTTCCGCGGCGGCAGAATAGGTTGCCGCATTCGTCCCGACCCCGCACCGGACGCAGCGAAATCCTTCGCCCTGAACACCATGCCCGAGAAGAACCTGCTCGACGCCACGCTCGACCCCTCGCTCGACAGCTACAGCCTCGCCATCCTCGCCGAGCTGCTGCGCGACGCGCGGCAGACGATCCAGCAGATCGCCGACAAGGTGGGCCTGTCGGCCAGCCCCTGCTGGAAGCGCATCAAGGACATGGAAGCGGCCGGCGTGATCGCGGCTACACCGCCATCGTCGACACCGAGAAGATCGGCCTCGGCCTGCGCGTCGTCGTCGAAGCAGACATGGCGCAGCACAACGAGGTGGCCGTGCGCCAGTTCGAGCGCGCCGTGGCCGCGGCCGAGCCGATCGTGCAGTGCTACAGCACCACCGGCGAGAGCGACTACGTGCTCAACGTGCTCGTGCCCGACATCAAGCACTACGAACACTTCCTGCACGACACGATGATTCAAGCTGCCCGGCGTGACGCACGTTCGCTCGGCGATCGTGCTGAAGGAAATGAAGAACGAGATGCGGCTGGCATTGCCCGAGCGCTGCCGGCGGCCAGCGCACCGTGCGGCGGCGCGCGAAGGGGCGTGATGCCCGTTCGGGCTGAGCCTGTCGAAGCCACTTCCGGCTCGCCCTCGACGGAAGAGCGCTTCGACAAGCTCAGCGCGAACGGTTTCTTGGGCCGCGCAAGACTCGACGTGAAGGTGGCAGGCAAAGATGCCGACGACCCGGCGCTTTCGTCGCTGCGGCGCTGCTGCCGGCGCTGCACGCGAAGACCAGCCGCAGAGCCAGCCGCAGACACCGCAGCCGCCGCCGTCCTGGCGGCGTGGCTTTCGTGCCGCTGGCGCCGGCGACAGCGGCGCGCCCTTCGGCAACCTACAACGGCCGGCCGGTGCTGGTGCGGGCAATCGAGGGCAAATGGACAGCGGTGGGTAGGCATCGCGCTGGCTGCTGGACGCGAGGCAGCCGCAGTCGCTCGTCGTCCGCGAAGCTGCCGGGGGCACCGGGGGCACCGCGACCGCCACCCGCGAGCGCCGCGCCACCTTCAGGCTCGAGCGCAAGCAGTACGCCGAGCAGCGCCTCACCGTCGCGCCGCGCCACGTGGAGCTGTCGCCCGAGGACCTGGCGCGCTTCGAGCGCGAGCGCAAGCACCTCGCCGAAGTGCTGCAGCGCTTCGACGCCGAGCGCAGGCGGCCTGCTCGACTGCTGACGCCGACGGCCGGGCCGCGCTCGTCGTCATTCGGCTTGCGACGTGTCTTCAACAACCAGCCGCGCGCACCCGCACAGCGGCATGGACATCGCCGCGGCCAGCGGCGCCGGTGGTCAGCGCCGCCGAGGGCACCGTCATCGACTGCGGCGATTATTTCTTCAACGGCAACACCGTCATCGTCGACCACGGCCAGGGTTCCTGACGCTGTACTGCCACTTGTCGAGCATCGACACCGAAACCGGGCAGCGGCTCGAAGCGGGCGCGCCGCTCGGCAAGGTAGGCGCCAGCGGCCGCGTGACCGGGCCGCACCTGCACTTGAGCGTGTACCTGAACGCGCAGGCGGTGGACCCGGCGCTGTTCCTGCCGGCGGCTTGAGCGACGGCCTTTCCCTCATGCCGCCGCGCAGCGCGACGCCGCCACTCACCCCGCGCTCACCACCGCCACCGCCTTCTTCGGGTTGATCAGGTTGCGCCGCCCGTCGCTCGTGCGCTCGGCCGTCTCGACGATGATCTTGATCACCTGCGGCGGCGTCAGCTTCGGGTTGATCGCCAGCAGCTTGGCCGCCAGGTTCGCCACCTGCGGCGATGCCATCGAGGTGCCCGAGAGCGCGACGCGCGTGCCGCCGGGGAGATAACTCTCCACCTGGTAGCCGTTGGCGTGCACCTTCACCATCGCGCCGTAGCTCGTGAAGCTCGCCTCGTCGCCGGCCTGGTCCACCGCACCCACCGTCAGCAGGTTAGGCAGCAGGATCGCGGCGGGCACGTCTTCGACGAAGGCCGGGTCGTTGTTGCTGTTGCCCGCGGCGGTGATGAAGAGGATGCCGGGCGCGCCGGCGAAGGCCTCGGTGAGCGCCTTCTTCTGGATCTCGAAGTAGCCGCGCGCGATCTTCTTGCGCTCTTCGGGTGTCTTGCCGGTGCCGCATTGCTCGAGCGCGTTCTCGATGCTGCGCACGTCGCCGCCCCAGCTCATGTTGACGATGCGCACCTTCTGCGCCTTGAAGAAGTTCACCGTCGCCTTGGCCGCCGCGGCGTCGCGCAGCGTCTGCTTCTCGGTCGGGCACGGGTCGGGGTGCAGGCCGGCGTCGAACTCCAGCCGCGCCGGCACGAGGAGCGCCGAAGGGTTGCCCGCCAGCGCGATGCCCGCGACGTGCGTGCCGTGCTCGTAGTTGCCGATGAGGCTCAGCTCCTCGACGGTCTTCTTGTAGTCCGCCGGCGCCATCTCGGAGAGCAGCTTCTTCACCTTCGCCGCTTCCGGGCTGTCGATGTTCGACTGCAAGTCCGAGAAGCCCTTCGTCAGCGCCTGCAGCTCGGGCAGGCGCGCGCGCACGGGCTCGGGCAAAGGCACGAGCAGGCTCTTCGAAGGCCGGCTGTACTTGTCGTAGGCGATGAACACCGGCTGGCCCTTCGCGTCGCGCACCACCTGCGTGCCGAAGAGCGCCACGTCGACGCCGCTGTCCCACACCGAAACGCGCACCGGCGTCAGCTTGCGGCCCTTCAGGCTTGCAGCATCGAGCGCCGCCTCGCGCGCCGCCCAGATGTCGGGCTTCACCACCTTGTGCGCTTCGAGGTAGCTGCCGAAGGCGGAAACGAACGTGGCCTTCAGCGGCAGCGTGGCCAGCAGGTTGAAGCGCGCGCCGACGAGGCCGGGCGCGAAGTCGGAGCTCAGCTCGCCGGTGCGCGTGGCGATGGGCTGCATCACCTCGCGCACGCGGCCGAGGATCAGCGCTTCGCCGATCAGCTCGGCGCCTTCCTTCAGCTCGCGGATGTCGTTGGCGATCACCGCGTAGTCGAGCGGCGCCAGCTCACGCGCGATGCCCTCGGCCACGGCGCGCTGGAAAGCTTCGCCGGCCGGGCCGTTCGCCTTGGCGGCGCCGGCCATCATGCGCAGGCGCAGGCCCGAGAGCAGCTTGTCGGCGGGCTTGTCCTGCAGGCCGCGCACTTCCTCGGCGCGCGCCAGCGCTTCGTCGTAGCGGCCGTCGAGGTAGTCGAGGATCGCCACCAGCGTGACGAGGCCTCGCTTGGTGGCGCGGTCGGGGATCTCGTATTTGTCGAGCACGCCCTGGGTGTCGCGGCGCACGGCCGCGGCCAGCGGCGCGAGCTTGTCGGCCGAGCGCACGATGTCTTCGAGCCGGGCCTTGCACCTTGTAGGTGAAGCGCGGCAGATCGGCCGCCTTCTCGATGCGCGGCTTGGCCGGCTGCTGCGCCCACGCGGTGGCCGCGGTCAGGCTCATGAAGGCCACGGCGGCAGCGACGACGAGAGATGCGGTCGCCGTCACCGACCGCGCGGCCGCGCGGAACAAGGTCTTGAAGTCGAACTCGTGCTCAGCCGCGCCAGGCGGCCCCGGGCTGCATCGAGGGCGGCGATGCTAGACGAGGCGGCGCAACCGAGTGCGCGGCATGCGACGAACCGCGCTTTCGCCGAGCCGAGCCGCCGGAGGTCAGATGCGGTTCTGCGTTCGATCGAGCAAGAGCCGTTCGGCCTGAGGTGTCGAAGCCCGCCCTTCGATACCTCAGGGCGAACGGAAGCACGCTCTCAGGCTCCTGCGGCGGCTCGTGCCCGTACAGCCAGGCGCTTTGCTTGAGCGGGTCGCCGCTGGCCCGGCTCGGCGTCGCGCCGTTCTGCTCGGGGCCGTCGGGCAGGTGGTTGCGGTACTCGCGGCCGCGGCTCATGGAAGCTGCACTTCGCTGGCGCGCGGCCGGCGCAGCGCCTCGTAGCGGGCCAGCGCCGCCGGCATCGAAGCGACGTCGGCGCCGCGCAGGCATTGCGCCAGCACCTCGGCGTCTTCGATCGCCTGCGCCGCGCCCTGGGCGAAGAACGGCAGCATCGCGTGCGCCGCGTCGCCCAGCAGCGTGACCCGCTCGTCCAGCGCGGCAGCGGGTCGCGGTCGTACATCGCCAGCGCTTGACCTCGCGCGCCGCGGCAGCAGGCCTTTGCGTCGTCGTGCAGCCGCGGAAACTCCGGCGGCCACGTCCTCGGCGCGGCCCTCGGCCGTCCCGACTCGGTGCGCCAGTGGCCGGCCGGCACGATGGCCACCACGTTGACGAGCCGCCCGCTCGAGATGGGGTAGTGCACCAGGTGGCGGCCGGGGCCGAGCCGCAGCGTCTGCACCGGGCGCAGCGCCATCGCCGGCGCCTCGGCCGCGAGCACGAGGAAGCGGAACGCGCACAAGCCCGAGAAGCGCGGCGCGGTCGGCATCGCCGCGCCGGGGTCGGCTTCGGCTGCGGCGGCGAACACCGCGGGCGCCACCACCGAATGGATGCCGTCGGCGCCCACCGCCGCGTCGGCGCTGATCCAGTCGCTGCCGCCGTCGCGGTGCGCGAAGGCGACCTGCACCTCGCCGTCGCGGTAGTGGCCGTCGCGCTGCTCGACGGCGCTGCAACGGTGGTCCAAGCGCAACTGCTCGAAGACGGCAGCGCGCCTTGCAGCAGCGCCAGCAGGTCGGCGCGGTGCGCCACGTAGCACGGCGCGCCGTAGAGCCGCTCGCACTCGTCGCCCATCGGCTGCACGAAGAGCACGCGGCCGTCCTGCCAGCGGCGGAATTCCCACGCCGCCTCCAGCCGCACCGCGAACTCCGGCAGCCGCTTCGCCAGGCCGAGGCGCGCCAGCGGCCGCACGACGTTCGGCGGCACCACGAGGCCGGCGCCCACCTCGCGCAACACCGGTGCCTGCTCGTACACCGTGGCGTCGAGCCCGGCCTGGCGCAGGAACAAGGCCGCGGCCAGGCCGCCGATGCCGCCGCCGACGATGGCAATTCGCATGTGGCGCAGGATATAGGCTCGTGGCTCGCCACAGGCGAGGGCTTAACAGGAGACGAAGACGATGAACCCTGTCGTTGTCGTTGAGCGCGAGCGCGCGCACAAGATGAAGCACACGGTCCACATCCGGCAGCACGCCTTCGCCGCCGACGAGCCCGAGAGCAACGGCGGCGAGGACCTGGGCCCCACGCCGCACGAGATCCACGACGCGGCGCTCGGCAGCTGCAAGGCGCTGACCGTGCTGTGGTTCGCGCGGCGCAAGCAGATGCCGCTCACAGACATCCGCGTCACCGTCGAGCGCGACGACAGCGAAGAGCGTCAGGGCACCTACCGCCTGCGCGTGGTGCTCGAACTGGCCGGGCCGGGGCTCACCGAAGCGCAGCGGCAGCAACTGCTGGCAGTCGCCGAGAAATGCCCGCTGCACAAGCTGATGACGCAGGTGAAGACGGAGATACGCACCGAGCTGGCGGCGGCCTGATATGGGGCAGCGTTCGATCGAATGAGATGAAGAGAACCGTTCGGGCTGAGGTATCGAAGCCCCGCGGGCCGCAGCCGTTCGATACGCCGGCAGACCTACCCTGTCCTGGGCTTGACCCGAGGTGATGAAGACGATCCGCGACCTCAATGCGCCCCCGCATGTCGAGGGCCGCGTCGAAGCCATCATCGTGCGCGCCGGCTCGCGCGAGCCGGCGCGGCGCCTCGAGGCCACGGTGGCGCTGGCCGGCATCGGCCTGGCCGACGACCGGCTCGGCCGCCGCGGCGAGCCCGAGCTGACGACGCGCCAGGTGACGCTGATCCAGCACGAGCACCTGGACGTGATCGCCCAACTCGCGCGCGCCGGCGCCATCGACCCTGCGGCGCTGCGCCGCAACCTCGTCATCTCCGGCGTCAACCTGCTCGCCGTCTACAAGACCGCGCGGCTGCGGGTGGGCGAGGCGCTGCTCGAACTCGTCGGCCCGTGCCAGCCCTGCTCACGCATGGAAGAAGCCATCGGCCCGGGCGGCTACGCGGCGATGCGCGGGCATGGCGGGCTGACGGCGAGGGTGCTGGTGGGTGGGGGGATTCGGGTGGGGGATGGGGTGAGGGTGGCGGGAGGGTGACGGGCAGATGCGCTGTCGACGCATAGGGGTCACTCGCCTGGTAGACCCTTCGACCGCTTTGCAGCGTGAGGCGCAGCTTTGCTCTCAGCGACGTACTCAGACTCACTGCCATCAAGCTGTCATTCGGTTTGGCCACTGGGGCCGACCCGAGAGTCGGCGATAGGTAGTGTGGGAGTCGCTGAGCTGCGACTGGGACGGCCTCGCAGGGTCGATGTGAGCCCCCATGCCGCGTGAACTCGCGGTGCCGACCCGAAGCCGACCTACGACCTATGAAAGGGTTTCGCCGGCATTCCGATTCACGCGCGGCGGTTCGTTGTTTCGGCTTGACTGGCCACGCGACAGCCAACCCAGCAGCGTTGCATAAAGCGACTCAGGCACGAGGGGCTTGGCAACGAAGTCATCCATGCCAGCGTCGAGGCACCTCATCTTGTCCTCGGCAAAGGCATTGGCCGTCATCGCCACGATCGGGGTCTGGCGGTGCCGGGGCAGCAGGCGGATCTGTCGGGTCGCCTCCAGCCCATCCATGTTCGGCATCTGCATGTCCATCAGGATCACGGCATAGTCGTTCTCATCGGCCAGCCTGAGCGCGGCAGCGCCGTCTTCGGCCACCTCGACCACCAAGCCGACATCGTCCAGCACCATCTGGGCGACCTCGCGGTTGATGGGCTCGTCCTCTGTCAGCAGGATGCGCGCCCCGCGGTACTCACGCCTCAGGATCTCCTCGGCCAGGGGTTGTGGTCGGGCTCCACCCGTGGCCTGACCGGCCTCGCCCTTCTTCAGCCGGGCCGTGAACCAGAACGTGCTGCCGGCGCCCAAGGCACTGTGCACTCCGGCTTCGCCGCCCATGAGTTGGGCGATCTTCTTCGTAATGGCAAGGCCGAGGCCGGTCCCGCCGTACTTGCGTGTCAGCGAGGCATCCGCCTGTTCGAAGGTCGAAAAGAGCTTGGGCATGACCTCCGGGGCGATGCCGATCCCGGTATCCTGCACTTCGAAGCGGATCAGGACGCTGTTTTGTTCTTCCTCGACGAGGCGGGCGCGCAGCGTGACGCTGCCGGCCTCGGTGAACTTGGCGGCGTTGCTGGCGTAGTTGAGCAAAGCCTGCTGGAGTCGCGTGGCGTCGCCCAGCAAGTTGGCCGGAACGGCGCCGACTTCGGTGCGCAGCAGCAAATGCTTGGCCTGCAGCCGGTCGTGCAGCATCGAGGCGACATTGCTCAGGACGCTTTCGATCCTGACGGCAGTTTCCTCCAGCACGAACTTGCCGGCCTCGATCTTGGAGAGATCGAGGATGGTGTTGATGATGTTGAGCAGATGGTCGCTCGATGCCTCGAGGGTGTCCATGTGCCTCGCCTGCCCGGCCGTCAGGCCCGCGCGACGAATCAGGCGGGCCATTCCGAGGATGCCGTTCAGGGGCGTGCGGATCTCGTGGCTCATGCTGGCAAGAAATCCGGACTTGGCCGCATTGGCTCGCTCGGCCGCATCGCGCAGCAGAACAAGCTCGGCATTGATGGCCTGCAGCTTCGATTCGGCTTGGCGTCGGCGCGCGATCTCGCGCGACAGCTGCACCGCCCGCGCCGCGAGCTTGTCGACCATGCCCATCACCGTTTCGACGACGACCCGGTGCGTTCCCGTCATCACCTCCTCGACACGCTGTCGAGCGGCCGGCAGGGACAAGCCCGCCTTCACGGCATCGATCATCAGCGCCAGGCGCTTGTCCGCCTCGATGATGTGCAGCGCCAGCCAGCGCGAAAGGAAGCGAACGATGTCTTCGATGATCTCGTCGAGGCTGCGCGCTCCTTCCTGGACCCTGAAGTCGGCCAGCCGGGCCACGAATTCCTCGTGTTCGGCCTCGTGCTCCAAGACCCAGGCATCAGCACCCAAGTGCCGCCGCCACAGGTCGTCTTCATCGGTGAAATGGACCTGCGTGTAGCGACGCAGGTCGGCCAGCACTTTGTCGATCGTCGGAGCCTCGGACTGGTAGGCCAGGTGGCCGGCGAGCGTGTTGAGCAGGTCCACCAGCTCGTGGTGCTGGCGATCGATGAAATCGATCCCGAGTTCGAAGTCCCGGCCCCAGGGGAAGATCTCCACTTCGTAAGGTCGTGAACCGCCTTGAGCAGGGTTCGTGGGCGTTGACGCGGAGCCGTGCACCGTGTGCATGTTGACAATCTAGCAGGTGTAACCTGCCGACACGGTTGGTTTACGCATAGCGATCTCGGCAACGGTCGAGGGACCGGTGACAGAGGTTGGCGTACGGGGCGCCCGCGGTCATGTGTCCGGTGATCAGCCTCGCTGACATTCAGGGTGCCGACCTTGAATGTCTGAGACCAGTCTGAATCGGTCATTGGCATTCGTCAGCGTTGGCCGCCTTTGCCCGACCGCCCACGATGGCGCCCACGCTCCGCGCCACACGCGGCCACCACGCACTCACGCCACTTCGCCCACCCCCACCCGCCTCGCCACAAAGTCAATCTCCACCCGCGCCCCCTTCGCCAGCGCCGTCACCCCCACGCATGTGCGCGCCGGCCGCCGCCCCGGCGCGAAGTAGCTCGCGTACACCGCGTTCATCGCCTCGTAGTCGGCTTCGAAGTGCGTGAGGAACACGCGCGCCGCCACCACGTGTTCCAGGCCGAGGCCGGCGCCTTGCAGCACCTGCGCGAGGTTGCGCATCACCTGGTGCGTCTGCGCCTCGATGCCCTCGGGGTAGCCCGAGTCGAGCGACGTGCCCGCAAACGGCATCTGCCCGGTGACGAACACCCAGCCGTCGACCTCGACGGCGTGGCTGAACGGCGCCACCGGGTCGGGGGCGCCGGCGATCATGTAGAAGATGGGTGCTGCTGGCATGGGTGCTGTCCCTTCCTTTCGTCGCCATTCTCGAACGGCGACACTCGCGGCCGGGCAGCAGCCTTCGAGAGGGCGGAAGGAGAGTTGCGATGGACGACGACGATGCGGCAGCCGCACTCGACGTGGAGCGCAGCGAGCGCGAAGCCTTTGCCGACCTGCTGGCCGCTGCCGATGGCACCGAGGCGGCGAAGCTCATCCGCTGGTGGCGGCAGGGGCGCGATGGCCTCGCCGTCAGCGCGCCGTCGTTGCCGATGACGCTCTTCAACCGCGTCTTCGGCCTCGGGCTGGAAGCGGGGCCGGATGACGACGATGCGCTGCTCGCGGACCTTGCCGCGCGGCTCGGCCCCGGCCGCAGCCCGCGCTTCGGCATCCAGCCGGCGCCGGGTCCGCTCGGCGACGCGTGGCGCGCGCGGCTGCGCACGCTCGGCTACGAGCCGCGGCTGCAAAGCCTGGTGCAGATGGCGCGCGACCTGGTCGTTGCTCCGCAGCCGGCGGTGCCACCGGCGCCGGGCCTCGCCCTCATCGAGGCCGGTGCCGCCGAGAGCCTCGCGTTCGCCACCACGGCCGCCACCGGCTTCGGCATGCCGCCGTGGTTCGTGCCGTGGTTGCAGCGCCTGCCGGGGCGCGCCGGCTGGCATTGCTTCGTGGCCTTGCGCGCAGGCACGCCGGTCGCCGCGGCAACGCTCTTCGTGCGCGCGGGCATCGAGTCCGGCAGCGGCTGGCTCGGCATCGCCGCCACGCTGCCCGAAAGCCGCGGCCTCGGCGCGCAGCGTTCGCTGATGCTGGCCCGCCTGGCGCTGGCCACGCGGCTCGGCTGCCGGCTCGCCACCACCGAGACCGGCGGCCGCAGCCCGGCAAGCCGCACCCTTCCTACAGCAACATGCTGGGCTGCGGCTTCAGGCAAGTGGCGCTGCGCACGAGCTGGGCGCCGCCGGCGTGAGGCCCGCCTGATACGGATTCGCCATCAATCGCATAAGAATCCGCCTGATTGGCGAGGAACCTCAGCATGCGCGCATCGACTCCGTTCGGGCTGAGCTTGTCGAAGCCCCTTCCTGAGCCTGCCGAAGGACCGTGCGACACGGCCCTTCGACACGGCGCCCTCGACAAGCTCGGTCGCCTGCTCAGGGCGAACGGTGCTGAGGTTCCTCGCTAATCAGGAGAATCCGTTCGGGCTGAGCTTGTCGAAGCCCCTTGCAGCCCCGTCGAAGGGCGGCGCTTCGACAAGCCTGTCCTGAGCTCGTCGAAGGGCTCAGCGCGAACGGTTCTTCAGGATCGAACGCGACTCGGTATGAAGCCCGCGCAAGGCGGGGGATGCGCGCCCGCACATCGCTTCGCCGAGCCAGCCGCTGCGCAGGGCCGCGTAGGGCCGCGCAGCGCGAGCGTATGGTCGCGCCTTCTCGGAGGAGGGTTCGACGATGACGAAGACCGCCGCCACCGGCCGCTTCCTGCTCTACGGCGCCACCGGCTACACCGGCAAGCTCACGGCGCAAGCGGCGAAGGCGCAGGGTCTGCGGCCCGTCCTCGCCGGCCGCGACGAAGCGAAGGTGCGCGCCGTCGCCGCGCTGCACGGCTTCGAGTGGCGCGCGTTCGACCTCGCCGACACCGCGAAGCTCGATGCGGCGCTCGGCGAAGTGGATGTCGTGCTGCACATGGCCGGCCCTTTCTCGGCCACGTCGAAGCCCATGGCCGACGCGTGCCTGCGCACCAAGCGGCACTACCTCGACATCACCGGCGAGATCGACGTGTTCGAGGCGCTCGCCGCGCGCGACGCCGAGGCGAAAGCGAAGGGCGTGATGCTGCTGCCCGGTGTGGGCTTCGATGTCGTGCCCAGCGACTGCCTGGCCGCGCACGTGAAGCGGCGGCTGCCGGACGCGACGCACCTGTTCCTCGCCATCGGTGGCTTCGCCAAGCTGTCCCGCGGCACGGCCAAGACGAGCATCGAGGCGGTGGCGCTGGGCACGCGGGCGCGGCGTGGCGGCCACATCGTGCGCCTGCGCGGCACGCCGCGCGGCAGCGCCGATTTCGGCAAAGGACCCGTGCCCACCGTCGCGATGAGCTGGGGCGACGTGGCCACCGCCTGGCACTCGACGCGCATCCCCGACATCGACGTGCACTTCCAGTCGTCGCCGTTGATCGAGAAGGTGACGAAGCTGCCTGCGCCGATGCGCTTGTTCCTCGGCAGCGGCGTCGGCCAGCGGCTGGCCAAGGCGTCGGTCGACCGCCAGCCCGAGGGCCCCACCGACGCCGAGCGCGCGCGCAGCCACGCGGTGGTGGTGGCCGAAGCGCGCAACGGCAAAGGCGACACGGTGCGCTCGCGCCTGCGCACGCCCGAGGGCTACACGCTGACGGCGATGACCTCGCTCGGAATCGTGCAGCGCGTGCTGGCCGGCGACTTCAAGGCCGGCTACCAGACGCCGAGCCTCGCCTATGGCGCCGACTTCATCCTGCGATTCCCCGGCGTCAAGCGCGAAGACCTCGAGGGTTGAAGGCGGGCCGCGGCCAGCGCACGGCGTAGGTGATTCGCCGGGTGGCCGCCGCGCCGGCGGTGCCGAGAATGGCCCCGCCGCAAGAGACGAGACGGAAGGGAGCACGCGCATGGCCCCGGTGATCGACGTCCACACGCACATGCTCACGCACGAGGTCGTCTCGCTGCTCGAGCAGCACGGCGGCCCCACGTACACGCTGAAGGCGGTTGCCGGCGGCCTGCGCGCCATCCACCTGCACGACGCGCCGTTCATGACGCCGGTGCCGGAGATGTTCGACTACCCGGCGCGCCTCTTGATGATGGACCGCGTGGGCATCGATGTCTCGGTGGTCTCGCTGTCATGCCCCAACGTCTACTGGGGCGGCGCCGAGGTGAGCACGCAGGCGGCACGGCTGATGAACGACGACATGGCCGCCGCGCGCGAACGCTACCGCGGCCGCGTGGAGTTCCTCTGTTCGCTGCCGTGGCAGCACGCGCAGCAAGCGGTGGCCGAACTCGAACGCGCCGCCGTGCGCGGCGCCTGCGGCGTGATGGTGCTGGCCAACATCGGCGGCGCACCGCTCACCGCGCCCGAGTTCGCGCCGGTGTGGCAGGCCATCGACCGCCGCGGGTTGCCGGTGCTCATCCACCCCACGGCGCCGCCGGGCGTGCAGGCGATGCAGATGCACGAGTTCCAGCTCACGGCATCGGTGGGCTTCACGTTCGACACGTCGCTCGCCGTGGCGCGCATGCTCTACGACGGCTTCTTCGACCGCTACCCGAACCTGAAGATCATCGCTTCGCACGGCGGCGGCGCGCTGCCCTACCTGATGGGGCGGCTCGACCAGTGCTACCGCAACATCCCCGCCTGCCGCACGAAGACCGACCACGCGCCCTCGAGCTACATGGGGCGGCTCTTCGCCGACTCTGTCGTCTTCACGCAGCAGGCGCTGGACCTCTGCCTGCACGTGTTCGGCGAAGAGCAGGTGCTCTTCGGCAGCGACTACCCGCACACGATCGGCGACCCGGTGGGTTGCCTGGCGAAAGTGAATTCGCTGTTCGGTGCGCAGCGCGAGCGCGTGCGGGGCGGGAATGCGCAGCGGATCTTTCGGTTCTGAGCGCGATGGGCCAGCCGGGGAAATCGCAATGCACGCGTTCGATGGGTGGAGCGGGCCGAGGAAGCCGGGTGGGCCCTTCTGCTCCATGTCCCCCGGGCCTGGCTCTGGGCCGGCCCTCCCCCCCCCAGGGCCCAACCCGACTCCCTCGGCAGCACGACCGTGGCGCGCAACGCCTTTGCATGCAGCGGTGGCGCCGATCGTGCCGACAGGGGGCGCTGCGGAGCGGAAGTAAAGGAGGAGGACCGGCCGTTCAGGCCTGGTCCGGGGGACATGGAGCGGAGCAGCGCCCCCCGGCGGCACGATCCGCAGCGGCCGATGAAGTAGCGGCATCCAACCCTCACCACGCCGCACCAACGCGACAACGACAGCGGCAAACAACGACAGCAACGACAGCACAACGACAAGGAGACACCACCATGACGAAGCGCCGTTCTCTCGTCCTCGCACCCCTCGCATTGGCAGCCACGCACCTGGCGACCGCGCAGGAGAGGCCGCCGCTGCGCATCCTCGTCGGCTTCCCGCCCGGCGGCTCGGCCGACATCGTGGCGCGGCTGCTGGCCGAGAAGATGCGCGGGCCGCTCGGGCAGAACGTCATCGTCGACAACAAGCCCGGTGCTGCCGGCCGCGTGGTGCTGGGTGACCTGAAGCGCGCGGCGCCCGATGGTCAGACGCTGGTGCTGGCGCCGAGCGGCGCGCTCGTCATCCTGCCGTGGCTGTACAAGAGCCTCGGCTACGACCCGGTGAAGGACTTCACCCCGGTGGCGCGCGCGTGCACGTTCGACTTCGCCATCACCGCGGGGCCGGGCGCGCCGCCCGGGGACTTGAAGGCCATCCTCGCGTGGATGAAGGCCAACCCGAACAAGGCCAACTATGCGACGCCGGGGGCAGGCACGGTGCCGCACTTCACCGGCGTGATGCTGTCGCAAGGCAGCGGCATTCCGATGACGCAGGTGGCCTACAAGGGCGGCGCGCCGGCGGTGAACGATTTGCTCGGCGGCCAGGTGCCGATCATGGTGGACACGCCGCTGGAGACCATCGAGCACCACCGCGCCGGCAAGCTGCGCATCGTGGCCATCACCGGCGAAGCGCGCAGCAAGGTGCTGCCCGAGGTGCCGACGCTGCGCGAACAAGGCATCGACATGGCCGCCGATGCGTACTTCGGCGTCTATGGTCCGCCGGGCCTGCCGGCCGACGTGACGGCGCGCCTGAGCCGCGCCGTGGCCGAAGCGCTGCGCCAGCCCGACGTGGCCGACAAGATCGTCGCGCTCGGGCTGGTGCCGGCCTACGGCAACAGCGAGGAACTCGCGGCCACGCAGGCGGCGCACCTGAAGCGCTGGGAGGCGCCGATCAAGGCTTCGGGGTTTACGGTGGAGCAGTAGCGGCGGCGCGAAGGGCTGGGCTTCGATACCTCAGCCCGAACGGATTCTTATGCGATCGATGGCGAATCCGTATCAGGCCTTGCCGGCGAGCCGCGCGCGCAGCTCGGTCTTCAGCACCTTGCCGTAGTTGTTCTTCGGCAGCTCGGCGACGAAGACATAGCGCTTCGGCCGCTTGAAGCGCGCGATGTGCGCGAGGCAATGGGCATCGAGCGCTGCTTCGGTGACAGCCGCCGCGGCGTCGGACCGAACGACAACGAACGCGACAACCACCTCGCCCCACTCGGCATCGGGCGCGCCGACCACGGCCACTTCGGCGACGCCGGGCGCGGTGAGCAGCACTTCCTCCACTTCGCGCGGGTAGATGTTCGAGCCGCCGCTGATGACGAGGTCCTTGCTGCGGTCCTTCAGCGTCAGGAAGCCGTCGGTGTCGAGGGCGCCGATGTCGCCGGTCCACAGCCACCCGTCGCGCAGCGCCGCGGCGGTGGCCTCGGGGTTGCGCCAGTAGCCGGCCATCACCGTGTCGCCGCGCACCAGCACTTCGCCCGCCTCGCCGGCGGGCACGTCGCGGCCTTGGGCGTCGGCCACGCGCAAGCGCACCGGCGTCTGCGCCACGCCCACCGAGGCGAGGCGCTCGCGGTGGCGCGGGTGCGCGGCGTCGGCGATGTGCCGCCGCGAAAGCGCGGTGGCGACCATCGGCGTTTCGCCCTGGCCGTAGATCTGCACGAAGCGCGGGCCCATCACGCGCAACGCGCGCTCGATGTCGGCCAGGTACATCGGCGCGCCGCCGTAGACGACGGTCTTGAACGCGGCGGCCGCTTGTTCCGGCGTGATGCCGCCGGCTTCGGCGTGGTCGACGAGGCGCTTGACGATGGTGGGTGCGGCGAAAGTCGACAGCGGCGCGAGCGCATGGCCGAGTGCGAAGAGCTCCGCCGGATCGACGCCGCCCGAATCCGGCACGACATGCCGCGCGCCGGCCATCAGGTGAGGAATCGCGTAGAGGCCGCAGCCGTGCGACATCGGCGCGGCGTAGACGATCGCGTCGTCGGCGCTCACCGCATCGACGTCGGCGAAGTACGTGAGGCCCATCGTCATCAGGTTGCGGTGCGTGAGCATCACGCCCTTGGGCCGGCCGGTGGTGCCGCTCGTGTAGAAGAGCCACGCCAGGTCGTCCGGCGCGCGCTCGGCGGGTGGCGGGAGTGATGCGGCGCTTGGATCAGGAGCGAACCACTCATCGGCCTCGCTCGCGAGCGCATCCACTTGCTGCTGCAAGCCACGCAGCGGCGCCGCGGCCACGTCGCTCGTGACGAAGCCGATGCGCGCCTCGGCGTTGCCGATGATCCACTCCACCTCGGCCGGGTGCAGCTTCGCGTTCACCGGCACCACCGCGAAACCGCCCCACCAGGCGCCGAAGAGGATCTCGAGGTAGCGCGGGTGGTTGCGCATGAAGACGACGACGCGGTCGCCGGGCAGGAGCCCCGCGGCGCGCAGCCGCGCGGCAAGCGCCGCGCTGCGCCGGGCCCACTGCCCATGCGTCGCGACGACGCGCGTGCCTTCGAAGATCGCGGGCTTGTCGCCGGCCACGCGCGCCTGGCGGGCCAGCAGCTCGGCGAGGTTCATGCGGCCGTCCCGTTCGCTGAAAGCGCGAGGATCAGCTCGCGCGGTCGTCCAAGGCGATGTCGATCATCATCTTCTGCGCCAGCGCGTCGAGGTCGCGCTTGAGCGAGTCGATGTCCACGCTCTTGGGCACGCGCACGTGCGCGGCCACCTTGAACCGGGCACGGGCGCCGCGGCCCTCGCCGCTGCCGCCGTTGTGGATCTCGGTGTCCAGCGAATCGATGTTGACGCCGCGCTCGGCGAGCAGGTTCGTGAACTGGCTGACGATGCCCACGCGGTCTTCGCCCACGAGCTGCAGGTGATAGCCGCGCCAGCCCGGCGGCAGCGCGCTCGCCCCTTCGCTGGCCGAGACGACGACGCGCAGCCCCGCCGATTCGAGCGCACGCAAGGCTTCCGTCAAAGCAGCAGCGCTCTCGCGCGGCACCTCGAAGTGCACGACGCCCGCGAACTCGCCGGCGATGCTGGCCATGCGGCTGGTAGCCCAATTTGCGCCGTGGCGCTGCGCGCGCTCGGCGATCTGGCGCACGATGCCCGGGCGGTCGGGGCCGATGACGAGCACCACGAGCGACGTGACGGCCGGCGCCTCGCCTTCGGCCAGCACCGCGGCCTTGCGCAGCATCGGCGCGCGCGTGGCGTACTTCGGATCCTGCGTGTGCGCCGGCAGGCTGCCGTGGTCGCGCGCATGCCGCACCACCTCGGTCAGCAGGCGCAGGCCCATCGGCGCCAAAGCGCGCTCCCACAGTTCGCGCGCGCCTTCGCCCTTGCCGACGAAGCACCAGTCCTGCATCGCCACCGCGCCGGCGTCCCAGCCTTCGGCGAGGTGATAGACCGAACCGCCGGCGATCGGGTCGCCCTCGAGCACAGTCCACTCCACTGCCGCGATGCCGCGGTGGCGCGGCAGCAGCGAAGGGTGGTAGCCGACACCACGCAGGCGCGAGCGCGCCAGGGCTTCGTCGCTGACGCGCGCATGCGTGTGCGCCGCGACGATGAGATCGGTGCCCTCGGCAATGGCCTCGCCGGGCACGACCTTCGGGTTCGCCAACACGTGCACCGGCACGCCGGCCGCCTTCGCCGCCAGCGCCAGCCGGTCGTCGGCGGCGGGCGCCACGACGGCGGCGACGAGCACCGCCGCCTCCTTGCGCAGCGCCTCGAACACCTGCGCGCCGAAGAAACGCGAGCCCACGATCGTCAGCTTCAACACCGTCGTTCCTCCTCTTGCCGCGCGGCGGGAAAGTTCAATCGTCGAAGAGATTGGCCAGGCGTTGCTTCATCGTGTCGGCCACGTGCAGCGCCACGGCCTGGATTGTCGCCGTCGGGTTCACGCCGCCGCCGGTGACGAAGACGCTGCCGTCGACGATGAACAAGTTCTTCACGTCGTGGCTGCGGCCCCATTCGTTGACCACCGAACGCTGCGGGTCCCGCCCCATGCGCGCGGTGCCGAGCAGGTGCCAGCCGGTCATGCGCAGCGGCGCCTCGGCGCGCGTGTGCGTGGCGCCGGCCTCGGCGAGCGCCTCCTTCGCGCGCTCGACGCCGTGCGCGAGCATCCGCTGCGTGTTCTCGCCGAGGCGATAGGTGACCTTCGGCGCCGGGATGCCGTGCGAGTCCTTCAGCACCGGGTCGAGCGTGACGCGGTTGCATTCCTCGGGCAGGTCTTCGCAGCACACGCCCACGCCGATCATGTTGCCGAAGTGGCGCCGCAGTTCGCGGTGGTGCTCGCTGCCCCACGGCAGCGCCGCGTGCCCGTGCAGGTAGCGCGCAGTCGTCACCACGCCCTGGCTGCGCGTGATCTGCAGGTTGTAGCCGCGCACGAAGCCGCGGCTCGTGTCGGTCTCGTAGAACTGCTGGCTCCAGATCGAGACGCTGTTGGGGCCGAGGTGCGATTGGAGGCGGCCGCTCTTGCCACTGTCTTCGCCGCCATCGCCCCCGTCGAACACGCCGCGCACCATGCCCCACGGGTGCAGCATCAGGTTCTTGCCGACGAGCCCCGAGCGGTTGGCCAGCCCCTCGGGGAAGCGCGCCGAAGTCGAGTTCAGCAGCAGGCGCGCGGTGCCGACGCCATTGCAGGCGAGGATGACGACGTGCGCGCGCTGCCGCCGCTCGCGGCCTTGCTCGTCGAAGTAGACGACGCCGGTGGCGCGGTCGTCGTCGCCGACCTCGATCTCGCGCACCCGGCAATGCGTGCGCAGCTCAACGCCGGCGCGCAGCGCCGCGGGCCAGTAGGTGACGTCGGTGCTCGCCTTGGCGCCCTTGGCACAGCCGGTGAGGCAGGGGCCGAGGTTGGCGCAGGCGGCGCGGCCTTCGTAGTCGCGCGTGGCGATGGCGATCTCCGAAGGCCACCAGTGCCAGCCGAGGCGATTGAACGCGCGCGCCATCGTCTCGCCGGCGCTGCCCATCGGCACCGGCGGCAGCGGCAGCTCGTGCGGCGGATACGCCGGGTCGCCCGCCAGGCCCGCGACGCCCATCATGCGGTCGTTGAGCGCGAACCACGGTTCGAGCGTCGCGTAGTCGAGCGGCCAGTCGTCGCCGACGCCGTCGAGCGTGCGGGTGCGGAAGTCCGAAGGGTGCAGGCGCGGGAAGTGCGCCGCGTACAGCACCGTCGAGCCGCCGACGCCGTTGAAGTTGAGCACGGCGATCGGCGAATCGGCGTCGTTGACGGGGTAGTCCTCGGGCAGGCGGCGAACGTTCGGGCTGGTGGCGAACTCGCGCACCGCAAGCTGCTCCCAGTCGCGCCGCGTGCTCGGGTAAGCCTCCGGCCGCATCCAGCCGCCTTGCTCCAGGCAGACGATGCGCATGCGCGTCTCGGCCAGGCTCCACGCCACCGCGGCCCCGGCCGCGCCGGCACCGATGATGAGGACGTCGACGGTGTCGGCGTCGTCGGCTTCCGGTGCGGGCTGCGAAGCCGGCGCGTCCATCATCACGACGCCGGCCGCCACAGCTGCCCGCGCGCACGCACCGGTTCGAGCAGCGACCAGTCGCCTTCGTGCACCTCGTAGCCCCGCGGATAAGGCGCGCGCGCTTCGAGGCCGAGCGAGCGCATCACGCGGTCGTCGCGGTAGTAGCAGGCGTAGACGAGCGCGGCGAAGGTGTTGGCCAGCGCCGGCTCGTTCTCGCGCAGCCAGCGGCCCGCGGCCTCGCGCTTCGCAAGCGGCTGGTCGGCGAGCGGGCCGCCGGCAGCGGCTTCGAGCTTGACGAGCGCCAACAAGAGCTCCGCGCGGTCGCGGCCGGCGGTGCGCTCGATGTCTTCGGCGATCGCTTCGTCGTCGGCACCGGGCACACCGAACTCAGTACTCGCCGGCACCACGAGCGCTGCGGCGGCGCGCAACGTGCGGCGCGTCTCGGGAGAAAGCGCAGGCTGAGACGGCAACAACTGCGCTTGCTGCGATGGGCGATCGACATCAGGCGGCGTCGTGCTCGGGGCCGCGGCCACGGCCACGGGAATCGGGATGGAACGCTCGTTCACGGCGGCCATTGAACCACGGCACGCACCTTGCCGGCCTGCTCGCCACCTCGGGCGCTTCGGCCCTGGGGCTCCAGCGCCCTGCCTCGTCCTTCCTCGCCGTTCCTCAACCCTCCTCACCGTTCCTCACCGGCTCGCACGATGAAGTCCGTGCTGCACGTCCTGTCGCTGGCGCATGCCCTGATGGCGCTGCTGTTCGCGCTCGCCGCGCTGGTGCTGATGGCAGTGGCCGCGCAAATCGGCTGGTCGGCGCTCGCCGGCGACTTCGACCGCAACACGGCGCAGCAGATCGTCGAGGCGATGGGCGTGCTCGCCGCGGCGGTGGTGGCACTGCAGATCGCGCAGACGATCACCGAGGAAGAAGTGGTTCGCAACGCGCACGTCAGCGGCCCGACGCGCGTGCGCCGCTTCCTCTCGCGCTTCATGGTCGTGGTCGGCGTCGCGCTCGCCGTCGAAGGCCTCGTCGCCACCTTCCGCGCTTCGCAGGACGACCCCACGCAACTGCTGCACGCGGCAGCGCTGGTGGTCGCCGTCGGCGCGCTGCTCGCCGGCTGGGGCCTGTTCATCCGCCTCAACCGCTACGCCGAGGAACTCGAGCCCGAAGCGATGCAGCAGGCGAAGGTGGAGGACAAGAAGCTGGAGTAACGGCGGGCGCCTTCAGCTTGCCACCGCGGCGAACGCGAGCACATGCCCGTCGGGGTCGAGCGAATACGCCGCCTCGTGACCCCAGTTGCGCAGCGCAAGCGGCGAGAGTTCGCGCGCGCCGGCGGCGAGTGCGCGGGCGTGGCACTCTGCGGGGCGCTCGACGAGCAAATACAGCTCGGCACGCGGCAGGCCGGCGGCCGCGTGCGGGTCAGGCAACGTTGGGCCCAGCAGTGCCGCGATACCTGCGGCCGGCATCAATCCGAGCACCGCTCCACCGGCGAGCGCGAACTCGGTCATGCCGGCAACGTGCAGGCGCGGCTCGATGCCCAGCGCCGCGGCATAGAAGCGACGCGCGCGTTCCTGGTCGGCGACGTAGAGGATGAAGTGCGCCGCGCTGATGCGGCTCGCAGCCCTGTCGCCGCTCATGGCTTCACACCGAGCGTTAGCGCGGTGACAAGGGAAGCGGCAGCGGCGATGCGCACGGCGGGCCCTGCGTCGGCCAGGGACGATGGCGATTCTCGGCGCCGCGCGCCCGTTCATCCACGCGTGCTTGCCCGAGGCACTCGCGCCGCCTACGTCGCGGCCGGCCCGCCCTTCGCGTTGCCCTGCGCGTTGCCCTTCGTCCGCTTCGCTTCCACGAGCACGTAGCCGCCGATCGCCAGCACCAGCGGGAAGAGGTAGTACGTGGCGCGGTAGGCCAGCACCGCCGCCAGCAACGGCGCCGGCGCGATGGTGCCGGCGAGGCTGGCGACGAACACGGCCTCGATCACGCCCAGCCCCGCGGGAACATGCGTGGCCACACCGGCCACCGCAGCGAGCAACAGCACCGCCAGCACCGTGGCGTGCGGCGCCGCGCGCGCGCCAGCAGCAGCCACACGATGACGCCCATCAGCATCCAGTTGGCGGCCGCCAGCGCCGGCTGCGCCCAGGCCACCGGCAGCCGCGGCAGCGCGAAGCGGTGGCCGCGCAGGCTCATCACCTTGCCGCCGTGGCGCCAGGCGAGCAGCAGGTAGGCCGGGCCGCCGGCGAAGAGCGCCGCGCCCAGCGCGCGCAGCGCGCCCGAGGTGTCGGGCAGCAGGAAGCGCTCGGGCAGCGCCGGCGGCGCCAGCATCAGCACCGCGCCGGCCACGACGAGGTAGCCGAGCCAGTTGGTCGCCAGCGACAGCGCGATCACGCGCGCCACCGTCGCCGCGCCGACGCCGGCCCTTTCGTAGAGCCTGAGCTTCATCGCCACGCCCCCCAGCAGCGAGCCGAAGTTGATGTTGAAGGCGTAGCAGATGGCGGCGATGCGCAGCGTGCGCGGCGGGCTCAGGCCGTGGTGCGTCTCGCGCCGGCCGATGAGGTCGTAGCCGGCGAAGAGCGTGAAGCTCGCTAGCGCCAGCGCCGCCGCGGCGAGCAGGCGGCCTGCGGGCTGCTGCTTCAACGCCAGCCACACGGCGGGCCAGTCGACGTGCCGCGCCTGCTGCACGATGAGCACCAGCACGACGGCGGCCAGCAGCCACGGCGCGATGAGCTTCGTGGCGCGCCACAGGCGCGTGCGCCGCTCGCGGGTTCGCTCGCCGGCCCGCTCGCGCGTCCGTTCGGTGGCCCGCTCGCTCGTTCGATCGCCGCTGTGCATGCGCTTCACCTGGCCGGCCGCGGCGCTTCGGAGCCCGCCGTCAGCGGCGTCACGGTCGGTGCCTGCGCCGGCAGCTCGGTCATCCAGCGCGGCAGGCGGCGCAGCAGGTGGAACAGCACGAAGCTGCGCAACTGCTGCCACGCCGAGCCGAGTGCCGAGGCCGGCTTAAGCGTCACCGGCTCGCAGCTGTTCTCGATCAGCGCGTCGAGGTGCTGCCGCATGCCGCCGGCGAACGCCGTGTCGGCGATCAGCACGTTGGCTTCGAGGTTGAGGCCGAGGCTCGCCGGGTCGAGGTTGCTCGAGCCCACCGTCGCCCAGCGGTCGTCGATGCAGGCGATCTTGGCGTGCATCGGCCGGTCGCAGTATTCGTGGATGCGCACGCCGGCGCGCAGCAGGTGCGCGTGCAGGAGCGATGCGGCCATGCGCACGATCGGCATGTCGGGCTTGCCCTGCAGCACGAGCTCGACGCGCACGCCGCGGCGCGATGCCCGGCGCAGGTCCTTCAACAAACGGTAGCCGGGGAAGAAGTAGGCGTTGGCGATGAGGATGCGCTCGCGCGCCATGCGGATCGCCTTGCGGTATTCGACTTCGATGTCGGCGCGGTGCTGCGCGTTGTCGCGCGTGACGAACGCGGCCAGCGCGCTGCCCAGGTGCTGCGTGCTGTCCGGCGCGGCCGCAGCCGCCGCCGCCGCGCCGCGCCGGGCGCCGCTGCGCGGCCTGTGCAGGCGGCGCAGCCATGCGGCGCGGCCGGGCTGCGGGGTTTCCAGGCTGGCGCGGCAGAAGGCGTGGATCTGCGCCACCAGCGGCCCTTCCACGCGCACGGCGTAGTCCTGCTTCGCCTCGGGGCCGAACTCGGCCAGGTGGTCCAGCGAGTAGTTGATGCCGCCCACCCAGGCGCGGCGGCGGTCGACGACGACGAGCTTCCTGTGCATGCGGCGCAAGAGGTTCCAGCGGGCGCCGAGGAAGCGCCGCACCGGCTCGAAGGTGCGCAGCTTGACGCCGGCGGCAACGAGTTCATCGGTGAACTCCTCGGAGAGGTCGGGCGAGCCCCAGCCGTCGAAGAGCACGTGCACTTCGGCGCCGTTGGCCGCCGCCTGCAAGAGCGCGCCGTGCAGTTCGCGGCCGACCTTGTCGTCGAACCAGATGAAGGTCTCCAGCAGCACTTCCTCGCGCGCGGCGGCGATGGCGGCGAACACGTCGGGGTAGTACTCCTCGCCGTTCTCGAGCAGCTTGACGCGGTTACCCTCGGTCCAGTGCAGCTTCATCGCGGCCAGCCGTTTGTTCGCGGCGCACCCCACCGCGCTACAGCACGATCTCCGCGGCCAGCGGCGCGTGGTCCGACAGCGCCGACCACGGCCGGCGCGGCAGCGGCAGCGGCAGTGCCGATTGCACGCGCCGCACGTAGATGCGGTCCAGCCGCAGCAGCGGCCACGCCGCCGGAAAGCTGCGCGCGTGCCGGCCGCCGCCGCGCGCGAAGACCTCGACGAGGCCGCTCTTGCGCAGCCGCCGGTCAGCGCGCGAGCGCCAGTCGTTGAAGTCGCCGGCCACGACGAGCGGCGCGTCGGGCGGCACCTCGGCATCGAGCAGCGCCATCAGGCGGTCGAGCTGGTGCTCGCGCTGGCGCTCGCGCAAACCCAGGTGCACGCACACCGCGTGCAGCGGCTGCTCGTGCGCCGTCAGCGCCACCACGCAATGCAGCACGCCGCGCGGCTCGTGCCCGGGCAGCGAAACGTCGTGGTTGGTCCAGCGCGCGATCGGCCAACGCGAGAGCACCGCGTTGCCGTGGTCGAGGCCGTCGGCCACGGCGTTGCGGCCGTAGGCATGGTCGAGCCAGATCTGGTCGGCGAGGAACTCGCAGTGCGTGGCCTCCAGCGAAGCTTCCTCGCCGCCCACTTCCTGCAGGAACACGAGGTCGCTGGCGACCATGCGCACCGCCTCGCGCAGTTCGTGCAGCACGAAGCGGCGGTTGAAGGCCGTCCAGCCCTTGTGGATGTTGACCGTCAACACGCGCACAGGGCCTTTCGTCGTCTCGGGCGGGAGGTCGAGGCGCTCGGACATGCGAAGACGGACCGCTCGGGCAAGCAGGTCCGGCGGGTTCAGGCAAGTGGGGTGCCTGCCCGCGGGCGGGCCCGGACGCGCGCTTCGCTGCGAAACAGCGGGCGGCCGGGGAACCGGCGCACGCCGGAGCCGTGCGTCTGCCGCGGCGCTACGCCACGCCGATGGGCGTGGACTCTCAGCCGGCCGTCGCCGCCCCCGCCGCCTCCGCCGCATCCACGACGCCGGCCGCCTGCGCCTGCCGGTCGGCGTGGTAGCTGCTGCGCACGAGCGCGCCGACGGCGGCGTGCGAGAAGCCCATCGCCTGCGCCTCGCGCTCGAACATCCTGAACGTGTCGGGGTGCACGTAGCGCCGCACCGGCAGATGGTGGCCGCTGGGCGCGAGGTACTGGCCGATGGTGAGCATGTCGATGCCGTGCGTGCGCATGTCGCGCATGACTTCGAGTATCTCGTCGTCGGTTTCGCCCAGGCCCACCATCAGGCCGCTCTTGGTGGGCACGCCCGGCACTTCGTGCTTGAACTTCTTCAGGAGGTTGAGGCTGAACGCGTAGTCCGAGCCCGGCCGTGCTTCCTTGTACAGGCGCGGCACCGTCTCGAGGTTGTGGTTCATCACGTCCGGCGGCGCCGCCTTGAGGATGCCGAGCGCGCGCTCGTCGCGGCCGCGGAAGTCGGGCGTGAGGATCTCGATGCGCGTGGCCGGTGAAACCTCGCGCACGCTGCGGATGCACTCGACGAAATGGCCGGCGCCGCCGTCGCGCAGGTCGTCGCGGTCGACGCTGGTGATGACCACGTACTTCAGCTTCAGCGCCGCGATCGTCCTGGCCAGGTTCGCCGGCTCGTCGGCATCGAGCGGGTCGGGGCGGCCGTGGCCGACGTCGCAGAACGGGCAGCGCCGCGTGCACTTGTCGCCCATGATCATGAACGTGGCGGTGCCGTGGCCGAAGCACTCGCCGATGTTGGGGCAGCTCGCCTCCTCGCACACGGTGACGAGCTTGTTGGCGCGCAGGATCTCCTTGATCTCGTAGAAGCGCGTGCTCGGGCTGCCGGCCTTGACGCGGATCCACTCGGGCTTCTTCAGCACTTCGGTGGCGGCGACCACCTTGATCGGGATGCGCGAAGTCTTCGCTTGCGACTTCTGCTTGGCGCTGGGGTCGTAGGGCGGGGTGGTCATGAGGAAGCAGTCGTCCGGTGCGCCGCGGCGCTTGCCGAGATTCTAGGCAGGGTGAATCCGGCTGCATCCGTTGCGGGCACATGGGCGTAAAGAGCGCTGCCGCGGCAAGGCTTTCCAACGTCCTTTTCCAGGAGACCCGCACATGCAAACCGCCCGCATCACGCCGCGGCGCCGCCTCGCGCCCATCGTCGCGGCCGCGCTGGCCGCCACGGCCGGCATCGCCACCGTGCCCGCCGCGTTCGCTTCCAGCCACCGCGAAGCGCCGTTCATCAGCACCGCGCCGAAGGTGGACGGCACCGACTTCTACATGTTCCGCAGCTACGAAGCCGGCCGCGACGGCTACGTGACGCTGATCGCCAACTACCAGCCGCTGCAGGCGGCGTACGGCGGCCCGAACTACTTCAAGATGGACCCGAACGCGCTGTACGAGATCCACATCGACAACAACGGCGACGCGAAGGAAGACATCACCTTCCAGTTCCGCTTCGACAACAAGCTCGCCAACAACGGCAACGGCATCACGCTGGCGATCGGCGGCAAGGACGTGGCGATCCCGCTCACGCAAGGCGGCCAGATCACGGCACCCAACGCCGCCGCGAGCAACGTCGCCGAGAGCTACACCGTCACCGTCGTGCGCGGCGACCGTCGCAGCGGCCAGCGCGCCGCCGTCACCAACGCCAGCGGCGGCGGCACCTCGTTCGCCAAGCCCGTGGACAACATCGGCACCAAGACGATCCCCGACTACGCCGCCTACGCCGCGCAGCACATCTACACGGTGAACATCCCGGGCTGCGCACAGCCGGGCCGTGTCTTCGTCGGCCAGCGCAAGGACGCCTTCGCGGTGAACCTGGGTACGATCTTCGACCTCGTGAACGCGCCTCTGGCGGTGATCACCGACCCGACGAAGATCGGCGCCGCCGAGAACACCATCGGCGACGCCAACGTGACGACGCTGGCGCTGGAAGTGCACAAGAGCTGCCTCACGGCGGGCAGCGACCCCGTGATCGGCGCCTGGACCACGGCCAGCCTGCGCCAGGGCCGCCTGCTCGACCCGACGCCGAGAAGCGGCCACCAGAGCACGGACTTCAACGCCGGCGCCTGGGTGCAGGTGTCGCGCCTGGGCATGCCGCTCGTCAACGAGGTGGTCATCGGCCTCAAGGACAAGGACAAGTTCAACGGCTCCAAGCCGGTGAACGACGCCCAGTTCGCCGACTACGTGACCAACCCGACGCTGCCCAAGCTGCTGGAGATCGCGCTCGCCATTCCCGGCACGAGCCCCACGAACTTCCCGCGCACCGACCTCGTGACGACGTTTCTCACCGGCATCCCCGGCGTCAACAAGCCGGCGGGCAACGGCACGCCTTCGGAGATGCTGCGGCTGAACACCGACATCGCGCCGGTGCCGTTCGCCGAGCAGAACCGGCTCGGCATCGTCGGCGCCATCCTCGCCGGGCAGCCCGATGGCGCCGGCTTCCCGAACGGCCGCCGGCCGAAGGACGACGTGGTCGACATCGCGCTCGTGGCGGTGATGGGCGGCCTGTGCATGGCCAACGGCAACGGCAACGCGCTCGGCTTGGGCAGCGCGTGCAACCCGGCCGCCGTGCCGCTGGGGGCGACGGCGTTCAACCTGCACGACGCGGTCGACCAGGCGGTGGTGCAGCTGTTGGCTGGGTTCCCGTACCTGTCCACGCCGCTGCCGGGGCCGGTGCCGTGGCGCCATGAAACATGGGCGTTAGGCCCTCGTCCGATTTCGCAGTCTCCCAGTCACCGAGCAAGGAGTTCGACCATGAAACGAATGAAGAAGCCCTGGCGGGCCGCGGCGGCTGCGGCAGCCGTCGTGAGTCGGCAACGCTGCGCTCACCGGCTGCGGCGGCGGCGATGACGGGAACGGCGACGAAGGCGCGCAGGCGCCCGATCCGACCCCACCGTCGTGCCGTCGAGCTGAGCGAGTTCCATCGCCGCGTTCTTCGCCTTCGCCAAGGCGCTCGCGTCGAGCGAAGCGCGGAGCCGCTGTCGCTGGCGCAAGCAGGCACGGCACCCATCAGCGAGACCGACGAGCCGACGCCGTTGCCGCAGTGACGACTTGTCCGCTCTGCGCCTTCGCAACGGCAGGCGCAGAGCAGCGAAGGCCGCTACAACCGCCGCGCCAGGCTGGCCGCCAGCCGCGCGGCGGCGTCGCTCCAAGTGCAGTGCACGCCCAGGCTCGCCAGGTCCACCGTCGCCAGGCCCTTGTAGCCGCAGGGGTCGATGCGGCTGAACGGCGCCAGGTCCATCGCCACGTTCAGCGCCACGCCGTGGTAGGTGCAGTGGTTGCTGACCTTGATGCCGAGCGCGGCCACCTTGCCCAGCCCCCGCAACGGGTCGGCCGCGTCGGGCTGCAGCACCGCGTGCCCGGCCGGGTCGGCCAGCCGCACGTACACCCCCGGCGCCGAGCGCACGCGGTGGCCGGTCAAGCCGAAGTCGGCCAGCACGTCGATCACCGCCTGCTCGAGCCGGTAGACGTACTCCTTGACGAAGTAGCCGCGGCGCTTCAGGTCCAGCAGCGGATACGCCACCACCTGCCCCGGCCCGTGGTAGGTGACCTGGCCGCCGCGCTCGGTGCGCACGACCGGGATCGCGCCGGCCGCGAGCACGTGTTCGTCGCGCCCGGCCACGCCCTGCGTGAACACCGGGTCGTGCTCGACGATCCACAGCTCGTCGGCGGTTCCGGCCTGGCGCGCGCGCGTGAACGCCCGCATCGCCGATTCGGTCTCGGCATAGGGGCGGCGGCCCAGCATCACCTTGCGCAGCAAGGGGGCCGGGCTCGGGCTGGTCCCCGGGGCTTCGAGCGCGATCGCCATGCGCCCGAGTCTAGCCAGCGACCTGACGCGATCCTTCCCTAGAAAGGCAGTTGCCACATCGGCTAGGGCGGCAAGCCGGCGGCGCGACTCCAACGCGAAAACAAGCTCAGAGCCGCATCTTCCCGGCGAAGACCACCGGCCCGGTCGGCGCACCGGTGGGCGAGCCGCCGGGCGGCTCGACGCTGACGGCCAGTGCCGCGGTGCCGCCCTCGAGCAGCCCCTGCGGCAGGCGCGAGCGCGGCAGCACCGTGGCGCCGCTGGCGGAGATGAGGCCGAGCGATTTCGGTGCTCCTTCGGGCGGCACCGACCAGAGTTCGAGCACGCGGCCTGATCCCAGCGGCAGCGTTGCCGAGACGGGCTGCATCACCATCGCCTGGCCGTCGCCGCTGACGCTGGCGACAAACGCGGCACCGGCCGCCGGCGTGCCGGCCTGGCCTTCGAGCACGACGACGATCGGCGGCAGCGCCGGCGGCGTGCGCACGAGGGCCACGGTGAGCACGAGCACCGCGGCGGTGGCCAGGCCGGACACGCCGCGCCACAGCGCGAGGCGCTGCCACCACGGCGTGTGCGACGAGCGCGAGGTGGTCGATGTGCGTGAAGACAACGCCGCCGTTGATTCGGCCCACAGCCGTTGTTCGATGGCCCGCCACACGCGCGCCGGCGGCGCCACCGGGGCGATGCTCGCGGCCAGCGGCAGCAGGCGGTCTTGCCATTCGTGCACGGCCTTGCGCAGCAGCGGGTGGCCGGGCAGCAGGTTCTCCAGCCGCCGCCGCGCGCCGTGGCGCAGCGTGCCGGCGACGTACTGCGCGGCCAGCGCGTCGGCGATGTCGTTGCGGGCGTAGTCCATCGCGGCGGCCTTGCTTCGCAGCCTTTCAGCGCCCGGCCGCGGGCGCCGAGCTCGTACGCTGGCGGTCGCGCTGCACGCCGTGGTCGAGGCAGGTCTTCAGCGTCATCAAGGCGCGCCGCACCCAGCTCTTCACGGTGCCCAGCGGCTGGCGCAAGCGCTCGGCCACCTCGGCGTGCGAGAGGCCGTCGAAGAACGCCAGCGCCACGCTTTGCCGCTGCGCGGCGCTCAGGTGCTCCATGCAGCGGCCGAGCTGGCGCGCCTCGCTGGCGCGCTCGAGCAGCTCGAAAGGGCCGGCCGCTTCGTCGGGCAGCGCTTCGAGCGCGCGCCGCTCGGCGTCTTCGGCGTCGCCATCGTTATCGCCACTGCTGGTGCCGGCCAGCGACACGACGCGCGGCTGCGCCTCGGCGCGGCGCAGGCTGTCGATGGCGCGGTTGCGCGCGATGTGCGTGAGCCAGGTCAGCGGCTGGCTGCGTGCGGCGTCGAAGCCGGCCGCCGAGCGCCACAGCGCAACGTAGATCTCCTGCAGCAACTCCTCGGCGAGCGCCCGGTCGCGCTGGATTCGCAGCACCACGCCGAAGAGGTAGCCGCTCGTCTTGTCGTACAGCTCGGCGAAGGCGCGCCGGTCGCCCAGGCCCGTGCGAGCCAGCAGCTGTGCCAGCCCGTGGCTGCGCTCGCTCCACGCCGCCGGCGGCACGGCCGCGAACGCCGCGGCGCCGCGCGGCGGCGCGTCGGCATCGGCCGCGGAGGTGTGCGGCGGTAGCCGCGTCGATTGCGACGGCACAGCCCGTTCGGCGCTTGCGCTCGCGCCGGCGGCGGCCACTGCGGCGGATCTGGCCATCGGTATGAAAGGAGGGGAAGGGCTCGTCGAGTCGAGCCGAACTCCCCTTACGCAGCGGCGCGCCGATCGGATGCGCGGGTTTCGAAGGCCGCTCGCCAAGCCCCTGCGGCAAGCCCCGATTTGTGGCGTATCTTCCGCGCCTTGGCGGCCGCCGCGCCGCGCTGTTCCCGCCGCTTCTCTCGGCCGCCTTGCACGAACGCCATGCCGCAGGAAACGAAGCCCACACCCATCGCGCCCGCCGCGGCGTCTGCGGCCGCGGCCGCGAGCGCGCCCGCAACCGCGCCGGCCAACGCGACCACCGCCGCGCCCGCCGCCGCGACGCAACCGCCGCGCCACATCCGCCTCACGTCGCACCCGGGCCAGGGCCCCGGCGGTGCGCCGCCCATCGTCTGGGGCGCGCCCGATGCCGCCACGCGCGGCCCCGTCGTCGGCACCACCAGCCAGCGTGCGCAGCGCAACGTCGTGGGCACGCACAGCGGCAGCTACGGCGTCTACCGCGCGCTGGCGGTGGCAGCGGGCAACCTCGTGCGCGGGCACCGCGCCGACCTCACCAACACCGCGCCCACCGACGCCATCGGCCCCTATCCGAGCTGGAGCGATGCGACGAAGATCGTCTCGCTCGACCCCTGGGGCGCCTCGGTGCAGGAAGTCTTCGCCGACTACATCGCGCGCGGCTACGACATCCGCCCCACCATCGCGGTGACGAAGGCGCACGTGCACCTGCCCGAGATCAAGCAGGCCATCGCCTTCCAGCGCCTGTACCCCGACGGCCGCATCCTGCTCGACGACGCATCGGCCGCGGTGACGAAGATCGCCGTCGAGCCCGTGTGGTGGCTGCCCGGCGTGGCGGCGCGCTTCAAGGTCAGCGAGACCGAGCTGCGCCGCGCTCTCTTCGAGGAGACCGGCGGCATGTACCCCGAGCTCGTCACGCGCAGCGACCTCGAAGTGTTCCTGCCGCCCATCGGCGGCCAGACGCTGTACGTCTTCGGCGACGTGCGCGACCTCGCGAACCCGGCGGTGACGCTGACGGCGCGCGTGCACGACGAGTGCAACGGCAGCGATGTCTTCGGCAGCGACATCTGCACCTGCCGCCCGTACCTCACGCACGCCATCGAGGAGTGCGTGCTCGGCGCCCAACAGGGCGGCGTCGGCCTCATCGCCTACAGCCGCAAGGAAGGCCGCGCCTTGGGCGAAGTGACCAAGTTCCTCGTCTACAACGCGCGCAAGCGCCAGGAAGGCGGCGACCGCGCCGACAAGTACTTCCTGCGCACCGAGTGCGTGGCGGGCGTCCAGGACATGCGCTTCCAGGAGCTGATGCCCGACGTGCTGCACTGGCTCGGCATCACGAAGATCCACCGCCTCGTCAGCATGAGCAACGACAAGTACGACGCCATCACCGGCAGCGGCATCGAGGTGGGCACGCGCGTGAAGATCCCCGAGGCGCTGGTGCCCGCGGATGCCAAGGTGGAGATCGAAGCGAAGATCGCCGCCGGCTACTTCACCGACGGCAGCGTTCCGAGCGCCGCCGACCTGGCGCTGGTGAAGGGGCGGGGCCTCGAATGAACAGCGCCGCGGCGCCGGACCGGCTGGCACCGGCGTCCGACAGCCTGGCGCTGCTGCGGCACCCGGGAACGATCCGCGCCCGCTGCCGCGCCGTGCTCGATGCCGTGAGCGACGAGCGCAGCGCCTGGTTCCGCGTCGACCGCGCACGCCTGGCCGACGTGGCAGCGCGCGTGGCGGCGCTGACGCGCAAGCGCTTTCCCGACCTCAACGTGCCGCCGCACAGCCGCTGGCGCCACTTCGAAGCCGGCGGCGTGAACCGCCGCGCCGAGCTGGAAGCGCGCCTCGCCGGGCGCAGCGCGCTCGAAGCGGCGCGTGCGCGCATCGACCTCGCCTTCGTGAGCGTGCTGCTCGACGCCGGTGCCGGCCCCGCGTGGCGCTACGCCGACAACGACGGCCAGCGCTACAGCCGCAGCGAGGGGCTGGGTGTGGCGAGCTTCCGCGCGTTCGTCGGCGGCCGCTTCTCGGCGCGAGCCGACGACCCGCTGCGCGCCGACGCGAGCGCGCTGGCGCGCATCGACGCCACCGCGCTCGGCGACATCTTCCAGGTCGGCCCCGACAACCCGATGGTCGGCCTCGAAGGTCGCGCCGCGCTGCTGGCGCGGCTCGGCACGGTGCTGCTCGGCGCGCGCATGGCGCTGGGGGGCGGGCCGCAAGGGCCGCAAGGGCCGCAGCGGCCGGGGCAGTTGCTCGAACGGCTCGGCGTGCCCGGCCCGACACCCGGCGGCGAAGCCGGCGGCCTGCCGGCCAGCGGCGAAGCGGGCGAGGTGCCCGCGATGCGCGTGAGCGCGGCGACGCTCCTGCAGCAGGTGCTGGCGCTGACCGACGGCATCTTCATGCAAGGTACGCCGGTGATGGGCCGCGGTGTCGGCGACGTGTGGGCGCACCGCTTCGCCGGCACCAAGGTGGCCGGTGGCGGAACGGATCCTGTGACCGCCGGCGTCGTGCCGTTCCACAAGCTCAGCCAGTGGCTGTGCTATTCGCTGCTCGAGCCGCTGGCGTGGGCCGGCATCGAAGTCGCCGACGAGGACGCCGCGGCGGGCCTCACCGGCCTGCCCGAATACCGCAACGGCGGCCTGCTGCTCGACGCCGGCGTCATCGTGCCGCGACAGGCCTCGCTCGCCGAGCGCCGCTTCAAGCCCGGCGACGAAGCCGTCGTCGAATGGCGCGCGCTGACGGTGGCGCTGCTCGACGAACTGGCGCCGCGCGTGCGCGAGCAGCTCGGCCGCAGCGAGAGCGAGCTGCCGCTGGCGGCGATCCTCGAAGGCGGCACCTGGGCGGCCGGGCGCGAGATCGCACTCGAAAAGCGCGCCGGCGGCACGCCGCCGCTGGCCATCGAGAGCGACGGCACGGTGTTTTGAGCGCTCGGCGCGTCACCTCATCTCATGCACCGGGCACTGCCGTTGCCGACGGACCGCTCCACCCGGGCCACCACGACTCTTCGGAGGGACCATGCGCATGCGGCCTGACAGCAGTGACGACGCGAGCGGCATGAGCCCCCACAGCAGGCGCCAGCCGCGCCCGTTCACCTCGCTAGCGACGCTGGCCCCGTTCGCCAAGTCGGCAGCCGCCGCGCTCGCCGCGGTGTTGCTGCTGTCGTGCGGCGGTGGTGGCGGCGACGCCGGCGGCTCGGGCCCGTTGCCGCAAACGGTGACGCTCACCTTTCCGGCCAACGGCACCGACGGCCTCTCGGGCATCGTCACGCTCGGCGCGGCGGCCGCGGCCGGCGCCGGCATCGTCGCGGTGGAGTTCCAGATCGACGGCGTCGCCATCACCGAAGACACCACCGCGCCCTACGCCGCGAGCCTGGACACGACGCCGTTCAGCGAAGGCCAGCACGTCATTCGCGCCCGCGGCCGCGACGCCGCCGGCAGCCGCACGGCGTGGTCGAGCGCCGTCGTGCGCCTGGCCACGGGCCGCGCCGTGCCGGCCGGCTTCACGCGCAACGAGAACTGGGTCGGGGGTCTCGCGAATGCAGCAGCGTTCGCGCTCGCGCCCGACGGCCGCATCTTCGTCGCCGAGCAAGGCGGCAACCTGCGCGTGGTGAAGAACGGCGCCCTGCTCGGCCTGCCCTTCGTGAGCCTGAACGTCGATTCGACCGGCGAGCGCGGCCTCGTCGGCGTGGCCGTGCATCCGAACTTCGCGAGCAACCACTTCGTCTACGTCTACTACACGAGCATCAACGGCGCCGCGCGCCGCAACCGCATCGTTCGCTACACCGCCACCGCCGACGTGGCCACCGACCCGGGCACGCCGATCCTCGAACTGCCCGACTTGAGCGGCGCCACCAACCACAACGGCGGCGGCATGCGCTTCGGCCCCGACGGCAAGCTCTATGTCGGCGTCGGCGAGAACGGCAGGCCCGCGCTGGCGCAGGACCGCAGCCATCCGTTCGGCAAGATCCTGCGCCTGAACGACGACGGCTCGACCCCCGGCGACAACCCGTTCGCGACGACGCAGACCGGCCAAGGCCGCCTCGTCTGGGCCTACGGCCTGCGCAACCCGTTCACCTTCGCCTTCCAGCCCGGTACCGGCCGCATGCACATCAACGATGTCGGCGAGGAGACCTGGGAGGAGATCGACCTCGGCGCTGCCGGTGCGAACTACGGCTGGCCCGCGTCCGAGGGCTTCGACCGCGTCGGCAGCGGCTTCACCGCGCCGATCTTCGCCTACGGCCACGCACCGGCCACGGGCAGCCCGCCGGGTGGCTTCTTCAGCGGCGAGGCCATCGCCGGCGGCGTGTTCTACCCCGCCAGCGGCGCCGGCCCCGGCCTCTTCCCGGCGCCGTGGCGCGGCAACTACTTCTTTGCCGACTTCCTCGGCCGCTTCGTCGGCCTGCTCGACATCGGCAACGACAACGCCGCCTACACCTTCTGCACGCTTTCAGGCCTGCCGGTGGACATGCTCGTCGGCACCGACGCGGCGCTGTACGTGCTGACGCGCGGCGCGATCGCCCGCATCTCCACCACGCCCTGAGGTGCCGGCATCCGGCCTCGTTCGAGGCCGGGAGCGCCGATTGCTGCAACGGCTCTTTCGGTTCGAACCGGGGAGCGGGGATGAACGGGAGCACGAGCGGACGCCGGCCCCTCATCGCCGCGGCGCTGGCCGCGGCGCTGCTGGCCGTGGCCGCGCTCGCCGCATCGTGCGGCGGCGGCGGTGCTGGCAGCGCGCCCGATGGCGGCGCCGATGCAGGCGCAGGCTCCGGTGCGGGTTCAGGAGACAGTGGCGGCGGCGGTGGAGGCTCCGGCGGCGGTGGCGGCGGTGGCCAGGCCCCGGCCGACCCGGTTGCGAGCATCGACTCGCCGCCCGCGGGCACGCTCTTCAGCGCCGGCGAAACGCTCACCTTCGCCGGCAGCGGCAGCGACGCAATCGACGGCACGCTCAGCTCGAACGCCTTCACGTGGTGGGTGGACCTGCACCACGACACGCACACGCATCCGTTCCGGCTGCCGGCCAGTGGTGCCGCTGGCACGGTGACGATCCCCACGCGCGGCGAGACATCGGACAACGTCTTCTACCGCTTCCACCTGCGCGCCACCAACAGCGCCGGCCGCGCGGTGGAAGTGACGCGCGACGTGCTGCCGCGCAAGGCGCAGGTGACGCTGGCGACGGTGCCTTCAGGCCTGCGCCTCGCGCTCGAGGCCAGCCGGTGCTGGCGCCGCACACCTTCACCGGGGTCGTCGGTCTCGAACGCGACATCGCCGCCGTCGACCACGCCGCCGGCGGCCGCCATGGCGCTTCGACGGCTGGAGCCACGGCGGCGCCGGCAGCCGGGTCATCGTCACGCCGGCGGAAGCCACGGCCTACACCGCGAACTTCACTGACATCGGCACCGCCTTGCCGATGCCGCCGACCGTGTCGCTGAGCGCGCCGGGCAGCGCCACTGCCGGCGTGCCGGCGACGTTGACGGCCTCCGCCACCGACAGCGACGGCCTCGTCGTGCGTGTCGACTTCCTCGCCGGCGAGACGCTGCTCGGCACGCCACGCGCGCGCCATTCACCTTCGCGTGGACGCCGGCCGCCGCCGCTGCCGGCACGACCGCTTCGCTGCGCGCCCGCGCCAGCGACGACAGCGGCC
Source organism: Rubrivivax sp. (assembly GCA_046348035.1). GTDB lineage: Bacteria > Pseudomonadota > Gammaproteobacteria > Burkholderiales > Burkholderiaceae_C > Rubrivivax. The sequence goes on from JAXMEZ010000014.1 coordinate 64,086, forward strand.
TCAGCGCCGACAGCGCCGTCGTCGCAGTGATCGTCGTTGCGCCGACGCCGGGCGACGCGGTGCCGCCGGCGATCGCGCTCGCCGCACCGTTGCCTCTGGCCGATGGCATCGACGGCGTGCTGGCCCTGAGTGCCGAGGCGAGCGACGACACCGGCGTCGTCGCCGTCGAGTTCCAGGTCGACAGCGCCGCGGTGGGCAGCGAAGTGACGGCCGCGCCGTGCGCGACCACCGTCGACAGCACGCGCTGGGCGAGCGGCCAGCACGTGGTGCGCGCCCGCGCCCGCGACGCGGCCGGCAGCCGCTCGCCGTGGGCGAGCGCGATGGTCCGCTTCGCGGGGAATCGCGCGTTGCCGGCCGGCTTCACCGAGGACGAGGCGTGGGTGCCGGGTCTGAGCGCGGCGACCGCCTTCGCGCAGGCGGGCGACGGCCGCTTCTTCGTCGCCGAGCAAGGCGGCACGCTGCGCGTCGTCAAGGGCGGCGTGCTGCTGCCCGTGCCCTTCCACACCTTCGATGTCGATTCGAACGGCGAGCGCGGCTTGATCGGCATCGCCTTGCACCCGAACTTCGCCAGCAACGGCTACGTCTACGCCTACCACACGCGCTTCAACGGCGGCCCGTACAACAACCGCGTCACGCGGCTCGTTGCCGCGGGCGATGTCTCCACCGGCGTCGAGACGCTCGTCATCGACCTGCCGAACCTCTCGGACGCCACCAACCACAACGGCGGCGCGATGAAGTTCGGTGCCGACGGCAAGCTCTATGTGGCCGTGGGCGACAACGTGCAGCCCACGCGCGCGCCCGATGTCGGCGACCCGTTCGGCAAGATGCTGCGCCTGAACGACGACGGCACGTTCCCGATCGACAACCCGTTCCATGCCACGCAGCCCGACTGGGGCCGCGCGGTGTGGGCCTCCGGGCTGCGCAACGCGTTCACCTTCGCCGTGCAGCCGGGTACCGGGCGCATGCACATCAACGATGTCGGCCAGGCGACGTGGGAGGAGATCAACCTCGGCGCCGCCGGCGCGAACTACGGCTGGCCCGCCTCGGAGGGCCGGAGAACATCGGCCCGGGCGAGACCGCGCCGCTCTTCGCCTACCGCCACGACGAGACGTCACCGCCGGGCAGCGGGCCGGGCGGCTTCATGACCGGGCGGGCCGTCGCCGGCGGCACGTTCTACCCCGCCACCGGCGCGTTCCCCGCGGCGCTGCGCGGCGACTACTTCTTCGCCGACTACGTCGACCGCTTCATCGGCGTGCTCGACCTCGCCAACGGCAACGCCGCCTACACGTTCGGGCGCCTCACCGGCATGCCGGTGGACATGCTGGCCGGCAGCGACGGCGCGCTGTACGTGCTGACGCGCGAGGCAATCGTGCGCGTGGCGGTTGCGCCTTGAGGGCGCGGCAGCGGCGCCGCTGCTGGCGCAGCGCGCCCGCCGCCGGCTGTGGCACGATGCCGCGCACAACGGCTCTCCCGCCGCCGCCTGAGGAACACGCCGCCGATGGACACTGCCGCCGACCCGAACGTCCAGGTCATCACGCACCCGCTGGTGCAGCACAAGCTGACGCTCCTGCGCGAGAAGGACCGCAGCACCAACAGCTTCCGCCGCCTGCTGCACGAGATCAGCGTGTTGATGGCCTACGAGGCCACGCGCGACATGCCCACGCACCTGATCGAGATCGAGACGCCGCTGGCGAAGATGCAGTCGCCGGTGATCGACGGCAAGAAGACCTGCTTCGTCGTCGTGATGCGCGCCGGCAGCGGCTTCCTCGACGGCATGCTCGAAGTGGTGCCCGGCGCGCGCGTCGGCCACATCGGCCTGTACCGCGACCCGAAGACGCTGGGCGCGGTGGAGTACTACTTCAAGATGCCGCACGGCATGGAAGAGCGCGACGCGATCGTGCTCGACCCGATGCTCGCCACCGGCAACTCGGCCGTGGCCGCGGTGGACCGCCTGAAGGAAGCGCGGCCGAAGTCGATCCGTTTCGTGTGCCTGCTGGCCGCGCCCGAGGGCATCGCCAACATGCGCCGCCACCACCCGGACGTGCCGATCGTCACCGCCGCCATTGACGAGCGGCTCAACGACCACGGCTACATCGTGCCGGGGCTGGGGAATGCGGGGGACCGGCTGTTCGGGACGAAGTAGCGGCGTTGCGCCGCAAGCGCTGAACGATGCTGAACTGACCGGACCGACTCGGTGAGTCGAAGTTGGTGGCGGCGCAGTGACGAGTCCTTCGACGGTCTGCGCGAGATCGCGCCGCCAGGGGCGCTGCTCCGCTGTATGTCCCCGCAAGCGCCCGCCGCGCTGCGCCGCGCGCGGTATGGGACAACCCTGCCTCAGCAGCGCTTGCACGCGCAAGGACGGGGTAGTCCGGTGAGCACAGGGCTACCCGGTTCCTCGGCTCGCGCAGACCATCGAACAGCCAGACCACCCCACGGAGGAGACAGACGATGGCCGAGAAGCAGATCTCAGAATCGATGCAGCACCACAGCGAGGACTCCGCGAACCGCGTGCCGCGAACCGCCGCCTCACCGCAGCCGATTTCCCGCCGGCGGTGATGCGCCTGTTCGACCAGTACGTGCACGGCGACATCGGCCGCCGGGGCTTCCTCGACGCGGCGGCGCGGCATGCGGCCGGCGGCGCCGCAGGGCGGCAGCGATGCTCGCGGCATGACCCGAACTTCCGCCGCGGCGCAGAAGGTCAAGCCCGACGACAAGCGCCTGGACGCGGCGATGGTCGAATTCCCTTCGCCGCAAGGTAACGGCAAGGCCGCGGCTACCTGGTGCGCCCGGCCGGTGCGGCAACGAGTGCGCTGCCGCTCGTGCTCGTCGTGCACGAGAACCGCGGCCTGAACCCGCACATCGAGGACATCACGCGCCGCCTGGCGCTCGATCGCTTCATCGCCTTCGCGCCCGATGCGCTGGCACCCGTGGGCGGCTACCCAGGCGACGAAGACAAGGCGCGCGCCGCGTTCGCCACGCTCGACCAGGCGAAGACGCGCGCCGACTTCGTGGCTGCCGCGGCCTTCCTGCGCGGGCAAGCGGCAGCAACGGCCGCATGGGTGCGGTGGGCTTCTGCTACGGCGGCATGGTCAACTGGCTGGCGACGCAACTGCCCGACTCGCCGCGGCGGTGCCGTTCTACGGCGTTGCCGCGCCGCTGAACGCGGTGGGGCGCATCAAGGCGGAGTTGTTGCTCGTCTTTGCCGCGGATGACGAGCGCATCAATGCCACGTGGCCGCCCTACGAAGCGGCGCTGAAGAGCGGGCGTGAAACACCGCGCGCTCAGGGTCCCGGGCACGCAGCACGGCTTCAACAACGACACGACGCCGCGCTACGACGAAGCGGCGCGCGTCAGGCCTGGGGGCAGGTGATGGAGTTCTTCGAGCGCACTTCGCTGACTTGGACTCCCTCTGCCGACCGGGCGGGAGAGCCCCTCACCCTGCCCTCTCCCCGCAAGCGGGGCGAAGGGTCCGCGGCCCAGCCGGCCACGATGGCGTGCATGCGCGTGGCCAGCGTCTGCGGGGATTTGAGCCAGTCGAAGTGGCCGAACGGCAGCCCGTGCGGGCCGGGTACGTCGAAGCGCTCGATGTGGCCTTCGGCATCGAGCCCGGCCAGCTGCAGCAGATGTGCGGCGGCCGCGCGCGGTGCGTAGGTGTCGCGCGGCAGGCTGAGGGAATGCACGGGGATGCGCCGCGCCGCTTCGCTGCGCAGCTCGAGCAGGTTGCGGCCGCCGATCTCGAAGCGGCCCAGACGCGCCAGCAGCGCCCATTCGTCCATCAGCCGGCGCGACTGGCGGCCGCCGAAGCCGAGGCGGTCGCCGGGGAAGTAGCCGAGCAGCGGGCCACTGACGCCATGCGCGGCGAGCACGACGCGGATCTGCCAGCGCAGCCGTGCGCTGAAGAAGCGCAGCGTCGGTGTGCCCGAAGCGACGGCCAGCACGCCGGCGAGGCCGCTCACGCCTTGCGCGCGCGCCATCAGGCCGAGGTGGCCGCCGAGCGAGTGGCCGATGAGCGCCACCGGCCGCTCGCGCAATCGCTGCCGCAACGCGGCGATGCCGCCTTGCACTTCGTGCTGGAAGAGATCGACGTAGCCCCAGTCGACGCCGCGCGCGGCGCACCGGGCTCGCGCCGCCGCCGCGCCATTCGGCCACGCCGGTGGGCGTGCCGGCCGCGGCCAGCGCTTCGGCGAGCGGCGGTAGTGGCGCCGGCGGGCCGCCGAGCGCGGGCAGCACGAGCGCGGCCGGGCTCGTGGGGTTATCGGCATGCGCGGGCCAGAACGCGAGCGGCGCCGCGTGCCCATTCGCTGCCGGCATCGGCAGGCGCTCGACACCGGGCGCAGTGGCCGCAGCAGCGGCCGCCGCGCCGGCGCCTTCGTCAGCAGCGCTCGTCATTGGCCACGCCGGCGGCCACATGCCCGGCCGGCACGTGCGGCACGGCGTTCTCGACGTGGCCGGTCTGGTCGTCGAAGAAGAAGTCGGGCTCGAACTCGCGCAGGAACGTGCCCTTGGGCAGGCCGCCGAGGAACATCGCCTCGTCGACATCGATGTGCCAGGCCATCAGCGTGCGGATGGCGCGCTCGTGCGCCGGGGCGCTGCGCGCGGTGACGAGCGCGGTGCGCAGGCGCATGCCGCCGGGCGGCTCCTGCTGCAGGCGGTGCAGCGCTTCGAGCAGCGGCTTGAACGGGCCCGGCGCCAGCGGCGTGCCGGCGCGTTCGCGCTCGTGGTGCTGGAACGCGGTGAGCCCTTCGAGCTGGTAGACGCGCTCGGCTTCGTCGCTGAAGAGCACGGCGTCGCCGTCGAAGGCGATGCGCACTTCGTCGGGGTGCGCCGCCGAGGCGCGCGCGCTGTCGGGGTAGACGCGTGCGGCGGGCACGCCGGCGGCGAGCGCGCTCTTCACGTCGGCCTCGTTGGTGCTGAGGAAGAGGTTGGCGGCCAGCGGCTTCAGGTAGCGCCACGGCGGCTGCCCGCGCGTGAACACGCCGCGCTCGAGCGTGAGCCCGTAGTGCTGCACCGAGCGGAACACGCGCATGCCCGACACCGGGTCGTTGCGCGACAGGATCACCACCTCCACGCGCGGCAGCCCCGGCCGGTTGAAGGCGAGCAGCTTGTTGACGAGCGAGAACGCGACGCCCGGGCGCGCCGGCTCGTCCAGCCGCTGCATCTGCAGCGCCATGTAGGCGCGGTCGTCGCTGCGCTCGAAGAGGCGGTTCTCCTCTTCGAAATCGAACAGCGCCCGCGAGCTGATCGCGACGACGAGCCGGCCTTCGAGGCTCTGGGCCATGGTGGGATGCGTGGGGTGGAAGGCGATGGTACGGGAATGAACCTTGCCGAAGCGGTGCGCAGACATCCACTGCCGGCTGCCCGGCGTATGGCGCTGAAGGAACCGCCGCAGCCCGCGCAGCCACAACCGTGCCGAGGAGAGAGCCGCATGACCCAGTTCGCACGCGCGCACAGCAGCAACAGCGCCGTCTCCGAAGCAGCCACGGCAGCAGGCGATGCGCCGCCGCCGTGGCTTTACCGCAGCGAAGCGTTCGCCGAAGACCTGATGGAGCACGTGAGCGCGCTGCCACAATGGCAGCAAGGCGCCGCCTCGCGGCGCAAGCTGGGAGGGCTCGATGGCTTGCTGCGCGATGGCGCCTGCTTCGGCGACGAAGACCGCCAGCGCGGCGATGGCGCCGGCGCCAGCCTTCTCGCCTGGACCCGCCTGCTGCATTGGCAAGGCGCCTGAACACGGCGCGGCACGGGTTGCGCAGCCTGCGCTGACTGCGCTCACGGCGCTGACCGCGCCGGCTGCGCTATCTTTGCCTCGGGCGCCCTGAGGCGCCCGCTGCAAGCCGTGGTGGCGCCGCTGCTCGAAGCCCGCGACCTGCGCTTCACGTGGCCGGGCGCTTCGGCCGACACGCTCTCGCTCGACGGCTTCGTGCTCGAAGCGGGCGCGCGCCTCTTCGTCCACGGCGACAGCGGTTGCGGCAAGAGCACGCTGCTGGCGCTGCTGGCCGGCGTGCTGGTCGCGCGCAGCGGCCGCGTCGCCTTGCTCGGCAGCGATTGGGCGCAACTGCCGGCGGCGAGGCGCGACGCGCGCCGCGCCGACCACGTGGGCGTGATCTTCCAGCAGTTCAACCTGCTGCCGTACCTGAAGCGTGCTGGACAACGTGCTGCTGCCGTGCCGCTTCTCCGGAAGCGCCGCGCGGCGCGCTGCGGCGAACAAGGCCCGGCCGCCGCGGCGCGCGAGCTGCTCGCACGCGTGGCGCTGCCCGAGGCGCTGTGGTCGCGGCCGGCGCGCACGCTCAGCGTCGGCCAGCAGCAGCGCGTGGCCGCGGCGCGCTCGCTGATCGGCGCGCCCGAACTCGTCATCGCCGACGAGCCGACCTCGGCGCTCGACGCCAACCGGCGCGACGAGTTCATGGCGCTGCTGCTCGGCCAATGCGAGGCGAGCGGCGCGGCGCTCGTGTTCGTCAGCCATGACGAGCGGCTGGCCGCGGCGTTCAGTGAGCGGCTGGACCTGGCGGCGGCGAACAAGGCCTTGGCGAGCGGCGCGGCGAACGCAGCGGCGGGCGAGACGGCGAACGCCGTCGCGAACGCGGCGGCGGACGCGGCGAGGCAAGGCACGGCACCAGCATGAAGCCGCTCCTGAGCATCGCCGCGCAAAGCGCGTGGAACCGGCGCGGCACGCTGGCGCTCGTGATGCTGTCGATGGCGCTGGCCACGGCGCTTCTGCTGACGCTGGAGCGGCTGCGCACCGATATCCGCGCCAGCTTCTCGCAGGCGGTGAGCGGCACCGACCTCGTCGTGGGCGCGCGCAGCGGCGCGGTGCAGTTGATGCTGCACGCGGTGTTCCGCGTCGGCGGTGCGACGAACGCGGTGAAGACGTCGAGCCTGAAGGAGATCGCGCAGCACCGCGCCGTGGCGTGGCTGGTGCCGCTGGCGGTGGGCGATTCGCACCACGGCTTCCCGGTGCTGGGCACGAGCACCGAGTACTTCGAGCGCTTCCGCTACGGCGATGCGCAGCCGCTGGCCCTCGCGCAAGGGCGCGCCTTCGCCGGCACGCTCGACGGCTTGTACGAAGCCGTGCTCGGCGCCGAGGTGGCGCGCGCGCTCGGCTACCGGCTCGGTGACCGCATCGTGCTCGCGCATGGCCTGCAGCACGCGGGCGCTGAACGTGAGGGCGGCGAGCTCCACCACGAGCACGACGACAAGCCCTTCACGGTGGTCGGCGTGCTCGCGCACCGGCACGCCGGTGGACCGCACGGTGCACGTGAGCCTGCAGGCGATCGAGGCCATCCACCTCGAATGGGCCGGCGGCGCGCCGCGCCGGCGTGCGCATTCCGGCCGAGGCGGCGCGCAAGTTCGACCTCGAACCGAAGCAGGTGACCGCGGCGCTCGTCGGGCTGAAGAACCGCGCCGCGGTCTTCAACGTGCAGCGCTTCGTCGCGCAGTACGAAGGCGAGCCGCTGCAGGCGGTGCTGCCCGACGTGGCGCTCGACGAGCTGTGGGCCGCGGTGGGGCTGGGCGAACGGGCGCTGCTGGCGATCTCGGCGCTGGTGGCGCTGGTGAGCCTGGCGTCGCTGGTGGCAGTAGTGCTCGCGGGTCTCAACGAGCGCCGGCGCGAACTGGCCGTGCTGCGCGCCGTGGGTGCAGGCCCGCGGCATGTGCTGGCGCTGCTGCTGGCCGAGGGCGCGTGGGTGACGGTGGCCGGCGCGCTCGTCGGCGCGGCAGCGGCGGCGCTGGCGGTGTGGGCCGCAGCGCCTTGGCTGCAGGCGCAGTTCGGCATCGCGTTGCAGTGGGCCGAGCCGACCGCGGCGCAGTGGGGCCTCTTCGGCGCCGTGCTCGCCGCGGGTATCCTTGCCAGCCTCGTGCCCGGGTGGCGCGCCTACCGCCTGTCGCTGGCCGACGGGCTTTCGCCGAGGTTGTGAGCTTCATGCTGCCTGCGTTGCTGCGTCGTCGTTCGCGCTTCCTTGCTCGCGCAGCGCGCTGCAGCGCCTTCGCTGCGCTGGCGCTGGCTGCATCGAACCCCGCGCCGGCGCGGGCCCCGGCCGGCGTGCCGCTGATGAAGGAGCCGCTGAAGGGCGCGGCGCCCGCCGCATCAGCCGCACCCGCTGCGAGGCCCGGCGCGCCGCGCACGATCAGCTGGGAAGCGCTGGTGCCTGCGAACTGGGATCCGTTCAAGGACTTCAAGGGCATGGACTTCCAGACCTTCGACGACGCCGACCCGCGCGCGATGCAGTTCCTCAAGCGCATGCGCGAGGTGTGGGACAGCGCGCCGGCGAACCCGCAGCTCGCCGGGCAGGACGTGCGCATCCCCGGCTTCGTGGTGCCGCTCGAAGAGGGCAAGGAAGGGATCAAGGAGTTCCTGCTCGTGCCTTACTTCGGCGCCTGCATCCACAGCCCGCCGCCGCCCGCGAACCAGATCATCCACGTGCTGCCGCGCTCGCCGGCCAAGGGCGTGCGCTCGATGGACGCGGTGTGGATCACCGGCCGCATGGCGACCGTGCGCACCGACTCGTTCATGGGCGCGGCCAGCTACCGCATCGAAGCCACCGAGGTGGCGCCGTACAAGGAGGGTGGGCGCTGAGCGGCGCCACTCACCACGGCGGCACGCGCGACCTCGCGCGCACCACCTTCGCGGTGCTGTTCATCGGGCTCCTGCTCGGCGCGTCGCTGTGGATCCTGCGCCCGTTCCTCGGGCCGGCGATCTGGGCCACGATGGTGGTGGTGGCCACGTGGCCGGTGATGCGGCGCGTGCAGGCGCTGCTGTGGGGCAAGCGGGCGCTGGCGGTGACGGCGATGGTGCTGCTGCTGCTGCTGCTGTTCGTGGTGCCGCTGGTGCTGGCCATCGTCACCATCGTCGACAACGCTGACGAGATGGTGGCCTGGGCGCGCGTGGTCACCACGTGGCGGCCGGGCGAACAGCCGCCCGAGTGGCTGCGCGAGCTGCCGTGGCTGGGCGGCGTGGCCGAAACGCTCTGGGGGCACATCGTCGGCTACCTGCGCGCGCTCGGCTTCGAGGAGCTGATGCCGCGCCTCACGCCCTACGCCGGCAACGCCACGCGCTGGTTCGTCGCCGAGGTGGGCAGCATCGGCCTGGTCGTCGTGCAGTTCCTGCTGACGGTGGCCATCGCCGGCGTGATGTACTCGCTCGGCGAGAAGGGCGCGAGCCACGTGCGGCGCTTCGCGCTGCGCCTGGCCGGCGAACGCGGTGCCGGCGCAGTGCAGCTGGCCGGCGACGCGATCCGCGGCGTCGCACTCGGCGTCGGCGTGACGGCGGTCGTGCAGTCGGTGGTGGCCGGCGTCGCGCTGGCGCTGGCCGGCATCCCCTTCGCGGGGTTGCTGACGGCGCTGATGTTCATGCTGTGCATCGCGCAGGTGGGGCCGCTGCCGGTGCTGGTGCCCGCGCTCGTGTGGGCCTTCTACGACGGGCACCCGGGCTGGGGCACGTTCCTCGTCGTCATCGCGGTGGTGGTGACGATGCTCGACAACGTGCTCAGGCCCCTGCTCATCCGCATGGGCGCCGACCTGCCGCTGCTGCTGATCTTCGCCGGCGTTATTGGCGGCCTGTTCGCCTTCGGCCTCGTCGGCATCTTCGTCGGGCCGGAAGGGGAGGTGAACATGGCCGTGGGCTACGCTGCTGGAAGCGTGGATAGGCGACATCGACGGCGGCGCCGGCGCAGCAACCCGAGCAGGACTGCGCGACTGAGGGCGATCGGGGGAACGCGCGCGGACTACCGCGCCGGAACAATCCGCGCGGCAGCGGCCGGCTCTCCGGCTGCAGCCGGTACCGCCGCCGCTGCGCCTGCTCGGCCTGCCACAGATCTTCGAGCGTCCGGCTCGGTCTTCGCGCGCAGCGGCGAGTTCGCGGCCGGCGCCGGCGGCCTGGGCAGCACGAGGTTCGCGGACCACGTTTCGCCCGAACGCATCGCGATCGGTGCATCCAGCCGGTCGACCTCGGCCGGGTCGATCCACGGCGCGAGCTGCGTGACGATGAAGCGCAGCCGCGGCCGCAGCGCCGGCTCGCCGATGCGGCCGCGCTAACCCCATTGCACGACGAGCGAAGAGCCGCCGGCCGGCTTCGGCGCGATGGCGAAGTCGCGTTTGATGCCGAGGCACCTTTGCATCAGGAACTCCTCCAGCACCATCGCCGTGTCCTCGCGCCGGCTGGCGTAGGCGTAGTCGTCGGTGGCCACGTCGGCGGCGAAGAAGCCGGCCACCTGCGCCGCGCTGTAGCCCTCCTGCACTGCGGTGGCGGTGGCGCCGAAGAGCGCACCTGGCCGAGGCCCGCCATGACGGTGGAAGTGAGCGGATAGCTCGCCGCCACCGCGTCGGAAGTCGGCTGCGGCGGCTGCACGCGCGGGGCGATGTTGCCCCACGGCGAGAGCGCCGGGCTCAGCGACGCATAGCTTGAAGCCGGCGGGGAAATCGAGCGCGTGCGCCAGGCTCGTCGGAAAACGGCCAGCCCGCTGTCGAGCAGCGCGCCGGCGCCGCGCGTGACGCGCTGGCGCGGGTCGTAGAACGGGAACAGGGTGGCGTTCCCGCGCACATAGCGCCACAGCGTCGTGTACTGCAGCGTCGTGCCGAAGCTGCTGCGGCCGATCGGCGCCTCGTTGACCGTGTCGCGCTCGCCGAGGGCGTGAGCCGAAGTTGTCGGCGTCGAAGTAGATGGCGCCGGTGACGGCGTAGTAGAACGAAGGCCGCACCTGCGCGCCGATGACCACCGCGGTCGTGCTCATCAGCATGCGGCGGAAGTCGCCCGCCGTGTCGTGCGTGCGCAGGAACGTCTCGAAGTTGCGCCCCATCCAGTCGTGCGAGACGACGACGCGGTCCATCACCTGCTCGACGCTCGGCAGCGCGCCGCCTGTCGTCTGGGCCATGAACGGCAGCGTCGCCAGCGGGCACAGCGTGGCGACGGTGAGCGCCGGGTCGTAGACGCAGTTCACCAGCGCGCCCGCAGACGGCGAGCGAACACATGCACGCGCGAGACGTGATCGTTGCACCGAGCACGCTGCGCTGTCGCGCTCGGCGATGCTTGCGCGTGCCATCGACGAGCACGAGCACTTTGTCGCTGGCGGTGCGGCCGCTGCCGGTGGTGAGCGTGGCGCGCAGGCGGATCGGCGTGTCGCGCGCCACGTCGGGGCGATGAAGTGCGCGACATGCGTGTCGCACGTGTCCAGCGTCACCGCCGGGCACTCGGTCTGCGTCGGAGTGATCGTAGACACCGTCCCGCCGGCGGCGTGGGCCAGGCGCGCACCGAAGCGGCGCCACCCATGCGCACCGAGTGACTCAGGCGCAGCGCGAGCAGTGGCTTCGCTGCTGCCGGCTGCGCCGACGCCCATCGAACGCGAAGTCCTCGCTGCGCGCCGTTGCCGTTGCCGTCGCGGAAGTCGACCCATGGAAGGCGTAGCGGCCGGCGGCGGGCGTTTCGAAGGCGATCGCTTGCGACTTCGCCGCGAGCAGTTCCACCGCCGGCCCGGCAGGTCTGCGTCCACAGGGGCGAGGCGATCTCGCCCGAGCACGATGCAACCGCCGCGCCGCGGGGCTGGCCGCGGCGGCCGGCTCCTTGGCGGCGAGCGAACGTCGTGCCCGGCGTGTCGCAGGCGCTCGGCGTGGAAGGCGCCGTGGTGTCGGAGCCGCTGTTGCCGCCGCAAGCAGCGAGCAGGGCCATCCAGGCTGCGGCCAGCAGCGCCGGCCACGGCCGACGGATCAACGCTGATGCAGGCGGTGTGCGCGTCCCGTTCAGCGGCCGCCGCTTCGTCAGCCCCATCCCTTCATCGCCAGGTCGGCACGCGCCTGCGCCGCGTCGAAGAACTGCAGCGCATTCCACCCCAGCGAGCGCGCCGTCTCGACGTTCGGCAGGTGGTCGTCGAGGAACACCAGTTCGCCCGGGTCGGCGACGCCGAAGCGACTGGCGGCGAGCGTGAAGATGCCGGGCTCGGGCTTGATGTGGTGCACGCGCGCCGAGATGCCGGCCGCGAACCAGCCGATGAAGGCGTGCTCGCGCTCCAAGTGCGCGGCGTATGGCTCGGGCATGTTGGAGAGGAAGAAGAGCGTGCGGCCCTGCCCGCGCAGTTCGGCCAGCCAGCGCACCGTGTCGGCGATCGGCTGCAGTTCGAGCGGCACGCGGTCCACCACGCGCTGGATGTCGGCGGCCGGCAGGCCGGTGCGGCGGGCGATGCGCTGCACGAGGTCGGGGGCTGCCACCGTGCCGCGGTCGAACTCGCCCCAGTCGCCGCCGTAGGCCTGGAAGATTTCGTGCCGCCAGTGCGCTGCCGCTGCGTCGGTGTTGGCGATGTGCGGGATCTCGCGCTTGAGCATGTTCTCCGGGTGCCAGCGGAAAAGCACGCCGGCCCAGTCGAACACGATCTTCTTCGCGCCGGGCCTGGCGCCGGCGTTGCCGTTCGTCGTCGTCATCGTCGTCGTCAGGGCTTCGGCGCTGCGGACACGTGAGGCGCTTCAGCAGGCCGGCCATGGAGCTGTCGAGACTGCTCGTGTCACCGAGGCTGACGCCCTGCGCGCTCGCATCCAGCCGCGGCAGCAGCCGGTTGGCGAGCGCCTTGCCCATTCCGCGCCCCACTGGTCGAAGCTGTTGATGTTCCACAAAGCGGCGATCCACACGCGGTGCTCACCGTACAACGCGCGATCAGCGCGCCCGGCGAGAAGCGCGGCGTCAGCGCGTGGCTGAAGCGTCGTGCTCGGCCGGTTGCCGGGAAGCGGCGAGGACGCGCCAGCCGGGCGCGGTCGCGGTCGCCGCCGTCGGCACGGACTCGGCGGCGGCCTCGGCTTCGCTCTTGCCTGCATCAGCGCCTGCGGTGCGCCAGGCAGTTGGCCAGCAGCTTGGCGTGCGAGTCGGCGTAGCCGTGCGCGCTCTCGCGCACGGCGATGAACTCCACCGGCACGACGTCGGTGCCCTGGTGCAGCATCTGGAAGAACGCGTGCTGGCCGTTGGTGCAGAAGCTCGCCCCAGACGACCGGGCTGGTGGCGAAGGGCACCGGCTCGCCAGCGAGATCGACGCCCTTGCCGTTGCTTTCCATCTCCAGCTGCTGCAGGTACGCCGGCAGCCGCGCCGTCCCCTGGTGATAGAGCGCCACGCAGCGGCTCGTGGGGCGGTGGAAGTTGCGGTTCCACACGTCGGCCAGGCCCAGCAGCACCGGCGTTGCGTTCGAGCGGCTCGTGCGCGAAGTGCTCGTCGAGCGCACGCGCGCCGGCGAGGAAGGCGCGGAAGCCCGCCGGCCGATGGCGATGGCGATCGGCAACCCGACCGCACCCCACAGCGAATGAAGCCCGCCCACCCAGTCCCAGAAGCCGAACGTGCGCGTGATGCCGAACGCGGCCGCCCGCCTCGAGGTTCGTCACGCCGACGAAGTGCACCGCGGGAACCGGCCGCCGGCGCCTGCGTCTTGAACCAGGCGCGCGCGACGGCCGCGTTGGCCATCGTCTCCTGCGTCGTGAAGGTCTTGCTGGCGATGACGAAGAGCGTCTTCTTCGCATCAGGCGTGCCGGAACCCCCGAGCAGCGGCGCGATGTCGTGCCCGTCGACGTTGCTGACGAAGTGCAGGCGCAGCTTCGGATGGCGATGCCCTTCCAGCGCGCGCACCGCCATCGCCGGGCCGAGGTCGCTGCCGCCGATGCCGATGTTGACGATGTCGGTGAGTTCACCGGCCGCGGCGCGCGTGCGCACTTCCTCGGCGAAAGCGAGCATGGCATCGAGCACGCCGTGGACTTCTTCGCTGAACGGCGCTGCGCCGCGCGGGGCGCGCAACGCGGTGTGCAGCACCGCGCGGCCTTCGGTGGGGTTGGCGATGGCGCCGGCGAGCATCGCATCGCGCCGCGCTTCCAGGCCGCACTCGCGCGCCAGGTCGAGTGCGAAGCGCAGCCCGGCGAGGTCGAAGCGCTGCTTGGACAGGTCGACGAAGACCTCGGGCGCCGCGAACGACAGCGTCTCGAAGCGGCGCGGGTCGCGCGTGAACGCCTCACGAAGGTCGAGCTCGCGGCCGTGCGCTTCGTAGTGGCCTTGCAGCGCCACCCAGGCGCGCGTGTGGTCGCAGCGGGGCGCTCCACTCATTCGCCGAACCTCACTTGCGAAGGCCCTCGATCAGCCGCTCCAGCTTCACCGCGTCGGCGGCGAAGGCGCGGATGCCTTCGGCGAGCTTGTCGCTGGCCATCGCGTCTTCGTTCAGCGCCCAGCGGAACGCCTTCTCGTCGTAGTGCACGGCGGGCAGATCCATCTTCTTCGCCGCCGCGGCGTCGAGCGCCGGCGCGCCATTGGCCGAGAGGGGCGCGTCGCTCGCCTGCAGCGAAGCCAGCAGCTCGGGGCTGATCGTCAGCAGGTCGCAGCCCGCGAGCGCGACGATCTGTCCGGTGTTGCGAAAGCTCGCGCCCATCACCTCGGTCGTTATGCCGTGCCGCTTGTAGTGGTTGTAGATCGCGCGCACGCTCTTCACGCCCGGGTCGTTGGCGCCGGCGTTGGCCGCTTCGTCCCAGGCCGCGCCGGCGGCCTTCTTGTACCAGTCGTAGATTCGGCCGACGAACGGGCTGATGAGTTGCACCTTGGCATCGCCGCAGGCCACCGCCTGGCAGAACGCGAACAGCAGCGTCAGGTTGCAGCGGATACCTTCGCGTTGCAGTTGCTCGGCGGCGCGGATGCCTTCCCACGTGGAAGCGATCTTCACCAGCACGCGCTCGCGGCCGATGCCCGCCGCTTCGTACAGCGCGACGATGCGCTGCGCGCGCGCCACCGTGCCGGCGGTGTCGAAGCTCAGCCGCGCGTCGACCTCGGTGCTCACGCGCCCGGGCACCACCTTCAGGATCTCGCGGCCGAAGCGAACCAGTACCTGGTCGACGACGGCGTCCATCGCCTCGCCGCGGTGCGCCGCCACCGTCTCGGCCAAGAGCGGCGCGTACTCCGGCTGCTGCACGGCCTTGAGGATGAGGCTCGGGTTGGTGGTGGCGTCGCGCGGCGCGTACTGCGCCAGCTGCTTGAAGTTGCCGGTGTCGGCCACGACCGTGGTGTGGCGCTTGAGCTGGTCGAGCTGGTTCACGGCGTGATTAGAACGCAGTGGCGGATAGCCGCGAGCCGGCATGGCCTGGCTTCGACTGCGCCGCTGCGCGCTCCTGCGCGAGGGTCACGCTGGAGGCGAGGGCAGGCGTTCGCTGGCCGCGAGGCGCTGAACGTCGGGCACGACGACGTGGCGGCCGCGCACCTGCAGCAGCCTCGCCGCGGCCAGTTCGTGCAGCAGGCGCGAGAAGTGCTCCGGCGTCAGGTGCAGCTGCGAAGCGATGGCCGCTTTCGTCGAAGGCAACGTGAACTCGCTCGCCCCGGCCGGCCGCTGCGCGCGGCGCACGAGGTAATCGACCAGGCGCGCCCGGCCGCTGCCCAGCGCCAGGCGATCGAGTTCGCGCACGAGCGATTCGACGCGCTGGCTGAGGCCGGCGATGATGCGGCGCGCGAAGCGCGGGCTGCGCTCGATCTCCTCGAACACCGCTTCCCGGGGCAGCCGCAGCACCAGGGCGTCGGTGGCCGCTTCGGCGTCCACCACGGCCGGCCGCTCGAGGAACATCATCGGTTCGCCGAAGCTGTGCCCCGCGCCCACCACCCCGGTGAGCCGTTCGCCGCGCACCGCACTGCGCGCCACGAGGCGGATCTCGCCGTGCACCACCACGTACATCGCTTCGGCCGCGTCGCCCTTGTTGAACAGGCGCTCGCCGCGCTTGAGCCGGTGCGGCGTGGTGGCGGCTGCCAGCCGCGCCAGCGTGGCTTCGCCGAGCGCCGTGAACAGCGGCAGCGCTGCCAGGAAGGTTTGCGGGGCGATCTCGCGGCGGGGCATGAAGGCGGTGCAGGGTCGCCCACGCCGGGGGGCCGGCGTGGGCGGCCAGTATCGCGCGCGCCGCGCCCGCTCCGAGCGCCCGCTCCGAGCGCCCGCTCCGAGCG